>JAODAQ010000010.1 GCA_025463515.1 Rhodoglobus sp. | reverse complement strand
CGGATGACTGGGAAGACCCCCAGGGCGTCGTCATCGACGCGATAATCTTCGGCGGTCGCCGCGCGACCAACGTGCCGCTAGTGGTGGAGGCACGGGATTGGGAGCATGGCGTCTACCTGGGCGCCACAATCTCATCCGAGCGGACGGCGGCCGCCGAAGGCACCATAGGCGAGATGAGGCGCGATCCGTTCGCCATGATGCCGTTCGTCGGGTACAACATGGCCGATCACTGGGCGCACTGGCTGCGCGTGGGGGCCGAGTTGCGCAAGACCGGCACGGTACCGCGGATCTTCCAGGTCAACTGGTTCCGCAAGGGCGCCGACGGCCGCTTCCTGTGGCCCGGGTTCGGCGAGAACTCGCGCGTGCTCGAGTGGATGCTCGAGCGCGTCGACGGCCAGGTCGCCGCGAAGGACAGCCCGATCGGCCTGCTCCCCCACGACGGCGCGCTCAACGTCGACGGCCTCGACCTCCCGGAGGAGGACCTCGCCGAGCTGTTCGCGATCGACCGTGCGTCCTGGCTCGACGAGGCCGACTCGACCGAGGAGTTCTTCGCGACCTTCGACGGCCGCGTGCCCGCGCCCGTGACGAAGCAGCTCGCGCTGCTGCGGGAGAAGCTGGCCTAGCCACAACGTTCCGTGCGGGTCGGGCGTCTCAGTAAGTGTGACCACCACTACTTTTGAGACGGCGGCCGTGTTCGATGCGGCTCGCCCGAGGAGGAACGGCGTGGCACAGGGCGCGAGTGATCCCGGCTGGGAGCAGATCGTCACGCGCCTCGTCGCGGAGCGCGGCGACGCCCTCACGCGGTACGCCTACCTCGTCTCCGGCAATCGGGACGACGCGTCGGACCTGGTCCAGGACGCGCTCGTCAAGACCTTCGGCCGACTCCGGAACGGGTTCACGATCGCGAGCGCCGAGGCGTACGTGCGCCGCGCCATCCTGAACACCTACCTCGACTCCGGCCGCCGGGTCAGCCGCTGGCGCAAGATCGCGCACCTGCAGGCCGCGCCCGAGCTGGAGGAGTCGACGAGCACCGAGACCGAGGCGCGGCTCGACCTGCAGGGCCAGCTCGCCCGGCTCAGCCCGCGCGAGCGGGCGTGCATCGTGCTGCGGTACTACGAGGATCTCAAGGTCGACGACATCGCCGAGTGGCTCGAGATCAGCCCCGGCGCGGTCAAGCGCTACCTGAGCGACGGCCTCGCCAAGATGGCCGTCTCGCTGACCACCGCTGGGGAGGAGGACTGATGCCCACCGAGAACGACCTGCGCGACGCGTTCGCGACGGCAGACGCGCCCAACACGCTGGATGCCCGCCGCATCGTCGCCCGCAGCCGCGCCCGCCGCCTCCCGAGGCAGCTGGCCGCCGGCTCCGTGGGCGCGCTCGCCCTCGCCGGCGTCGTGGTGCTCGGCGTGCAGGTCACGCAGCTCTCGTCGCCCTCCGTCTCCACGGCCGGAGGCGGTGCCGCCTACGACTCGAGCGAGTCGGCGCCCGCCCCTGAGGCCGACACCATGGTCAAGCGCGCCCCGGCCGACAAGATCAACCTCTGCACGGCGCCCCTGACCGAGCTCGCACCGAGCCAGTACGGGCTTCAGCTGGATGTCCTCACGCCCGGCGAGGCGACTGCGGGCACCGCGCCCATCGCCGTCACCGTGCGGCTCACCAACACGTCCGACGACCGTGTCGTGGGCTCGACGGGATCCCTTCCAGCGGTCACGCTGTCGCAGGGCGGCATCGTGACGTGGCACACCAACGGCACCCCCGGCACGTCATTCGTCTTTATCAACCTGGCCCCTGGCGCGTCGGTCGACTACACCACCACGTTCACCCCGGTGCGGTGCGACGTCGTCGATGACGAGGGTGAGGCATTCCGGCTCAACCTCCCTGCCCTCGAACCCGGCAGCTACCAGCTGTCGGCGCTCATCGACTTCACGGCAGACCCGTCGATGGGCCAGGAGGCACCGGAGCTGGACCTGGTCAGCGGTCCGCTCTCGCCGATCACCCTCGACTGACTTAAAAACAGGAATCGCCGCCACGTCGTTGTGGCGGCGATTCCTTTTCGCGAGGTCGAGTGTATCCCACCCGAATGGGTGTCATTTACCGCGGCTCCCGCCCGCCCGGGGCAGACCCTCGCGGGAATACCGCTCGATAGACTCCGAAAGTACCTTCGCGAAACGAGGAGCTGCCGATGCTGTCAAGACTGGGCGCGGTGCTCGCGCTATCTGCCGGGATGCTCGTGCTCTCGGCCCCGGCCGTGCACGCCGACGATCCGGTGGACCTCGGGGGCGCCTACGTCCTCGACACGGTCGGAGCGATCTCGGGCGACGAGGCCGCGGTGACCGAGGCACTTGACTCCCTCTACGACCGGGCGCGGATCCAACTGTTCGTGGTCTACGTCGACTCGTTCACCAACCCGTCTTACGCGTTCGACTGGGCCGACCGCACGGCCGTGCAGAACAACTTCGGCTCCAACGACGTGCTTCTGGCGGTGGCCATCGGCGAGCGGAACTACGCGCTCTCGGCCGCGTCCGACTTCTCGCTCACCGACGCGCAGCTCGACACCGTCGACGCCGCGATCGAGGAGCGGCTTCGCGACGACGACTGGTCCGGTGCCGCGATCGCCGGGGCGAAGTCGCTCGAGGCCGAGGCGACGGGGATCGTGGGGCCCGGTCCGACGACGGAGGAGCCCGCGGCCTCTGGCGGGGGCATCTCCCCTGTACTGCCCATCGTCGGCGGGGTCGCGGTAGTGGGCGTCGGGGTGTTCGTGTTCTCGCGGATCCGCCGTCGCAACAAGGAGGGCGCAGTCACCTCCGCGCCCGAGCAGATGACCCAGCAGGAGCTCGACCGCCGCGCGGGCAGCCTGCTCGTGCAGCTCGACGACTCGCTCAAGACCTCGGAGCAGGAGCTCGGCTTCGCGGTCGCCCAGTTCGGCGACCCCGCGACCGCCGACTTCACCGCTGCCCTCGCCTCCGCCAAGGCCAAGGTCGCGCAGGCGTTCACGCTCAAGCAGCAGCTCGACGACGCGCAGCCGGACACCCCCGCCGACCAGCGGGCCTGGACCATCCAGATCATCCAGCTGTGCGAGGCCGCTGACGCGGAGCTCGACGCGCAGGCGGACGCGTTCGACGAGCTGCGCCAGCTCGAGAAGAACGCGCCGCAGGAGCTCGTCGAGGTCCGCGCTGCGACCGAGGCCGCAGTGGCCCGCAAGGATGCCGCGGCCGCCGCCCTCGCGACCCTCTCCTCCACCTATTCCGGCACGGCGGTGAAGCCCGTCGCTGACAACATCACCCAGGCGGCGAAGGTCCTCGACTTCGCGGGCAGTGCGGCCACGACCGCGCAGCAGGCGATCGACGCGGCCAAGCCGAGCGAGGCGGCCATCGCCGTTCGGACCGCCCAGGCGGGAGTCGCCCAGGCCGCGCAGTTGTTCGACGCGATCGAGGACCTCGGCGCGAACCTCGCCGATGCGTCGGCGAATCTCGCCGCCGCCGTCGCCGACACCGAGCAGGACCTGGCGGCCGCCAAGGCGCTCGACGCGGATCCCGCCCTCACCCCGATGATCGCTGCCGCGACCGAGGCCCTCGCCGCGGCGCCCGCGGACGACCCCGTCGCGGGCCTGACCCAGGTGGCCAAGGCGAACGCGGCACTCGAGCAGGCGTTCACGGGCGTGCGGGACAAGCAGGAGCAGGTCGCGCGAGCGCGCACCCAGCTCGACGCCGCGCTCAGCAGTGCGCGGGCACAGGTGCAGTCCGCGACGGAGTACATCTCGACGCGGCGCGGCGGGATCGGCAGCACCGCCCGCACGCGCGTGAGCGAGGCCGAGCGGCACCTGGCCGACGCCACCGGGCTGGCCGTCTCCGATCCGGTCGCCGCGCTCGCGGAGGCGCAGCAGGCCGCTGCGCTCGCCTCGAGCGCGCTGCAGCTCGCGCGGTCGGACGTGTCCGGGTACGAGTCGAGCGAGTCCGTCATCGGACAGGGCTACCCGAGCGGCTCCGACGGGGCCGATCTGGGGGGCATCCTCGGAGACTGGCTCCTCGGCGGCGGGGGCGGCGGAGGCGGCGGAGGCGGCTGGAGCAGCGGTCGGAGCGGCGGAGGCTGGTCCGGTGGAGGCTCGTCGAGCCGCAGTTCGCGCAGCGGATCCTTCGGCGGCAGCTCCCGCAGCTCGAGCCGAAGCAGTGGCGGAAGCAGTGGTGGGCGGCGCAGCCGGGGCGGTAGGTTCTAGGCATGGCTAAGCAGACGATCCTCGGGCGTATCACCCAGCTCCTCAAAGCGAACATCAACTCGCTCATCGACCAGGCGGAAGACCCGCAGTTGATGCTCGACCAGCTGGTCCGCGACTTCACCAACAGCATCGCGGAGGCCGAGAGCGCCGTCGCTCAGACCATCGGCAACCTGCGCCTCATGGAGCAGGACCACGCCGAGGACATCGAGGCCGCCGCCGACTGGGGCCGCAAGGCGCTTGCCGCGAGCGGCAAGGCCGACGAGCTGCGCGCCGCGGGCAACGCCGGCGACGCCGACAAGTTCGACAACCTCGCCAAGATCGCGATCGGCAAGCAGGTCTCCGCCGAGAACGAGGCGAAGCAGGCGGAGCCCACGATCGCCTCGCAGACCGTCACCGTCGACGCGCTCAAGAAGGGCCTCGACGGCATGCACGCGAAGCTCTCGCAGCTCACGTCGAAGCGCGACGAGCTCGTGGCGCGCTCCAAGACCGCCGATGCGCAGGGCCAGGTCCTCGACGCGATCAAGTCGATCGACCTCATGGACCCGACCAGCGAGCTGGGGCGCTTCGAGGACAAGATCCGCCGCGAGGAGGCGAAGGTCGCCGGGCAGCAGGAGCTCGCGGCATCCAGCCTCGACGCGCAGTTCGAGAGCCTCGACGACCTGAGCGAGCAGGCCGAGGTGGATGCCCGCCTCGCCGCCCTCAAGGCGGGCGGCACGACGCAGGCCATCAGCCAGTAGCCGTTTGTCGGGAAGGGTGCAGCCCCAGAGGGGGTTGCACCCTTCTATGACAACAATCGGATTCATCGGTTCGGGCAAGATCGGCAGCCAGGTCGCGCGCAAGGCGATCGAGACCGGGCACGACGTCGTGCTCAGCAACTCGCGCGGGCCGGAGACGCTCGCCGCGCTCGTGGCAGATCTCGGCCCCAAGGCGCGCGCAGCGACTGCCCTCGAGGCCGCGGAGGCCGGTGGCCTGGTGGTCGTGACCATCCCGTTCAAGGCCTTTACCGAGGTGCCCGTGGAGCCCCTCGAGGGCAAGGTCGTCATCGACACGAACAACTACTACTTCGAGCGCGACGGGCACTACGAGGTGCTCGACGACGGCACCCAGACCTCGTCGGGGCTGCTGCAGGCGCACCTGCCCGCGAGCCACGTCGTCAAGGTCTTCAACGCCATCTACTCGGCAGACATCACCACCGACGGCCTTCCGACCGGGGACCCGAACCGCCGCGCGCTGCCGATCGCGGGCGACGATGCAGCTGCCAAGGCCACGGTGGCCGCCCTTCTCGACTCCTTCGGCTTCGACGCGGTCGATGCCGGCACGCTCGCCGACAGCTGGCGCTTCCAGCGCGACATGCCCGCCTACGGGGTGCGCACGACCGCCGCCGAACTCCGGGAGAAGCTGGCCGCGGCCACGCGCTAGGGTTCTGGAATGGCCGCCACGTTCGTCGTCGTCCCGCAATGGCAGGGCTCGGGCTCATCCCGTGCGATGCGCCTTGTCGACGGGGCGGAAGCGATCCGCGGCGACCTGCCGACCGCGTCCACCCGGTCTGTCGTCGTCCCGCTCGAGGCGGGCGACGCCGAGGGCAGCGGCGTGCAGCGCCTGAGCTCGATCGCCATCGTCCGTGACCGGCTGATCGCCGAGCTCGCGCTCGTCGACGGCGTCGCGATCACGATCGGCGGGGACTGCAGCGTCGAGCTCGGCGCCATCCCCCGAGTCGCCGACCGGGATGCCGCGATCGTCTGGTTCGACGCGCATCCCGACCTGAACACGCCAGAGTCCAGCCCGTCGCACGCGTTCACCGGGATGATCTTGCGCACGCTGCTCGGAGAGGGACCGGCCTCGCTCGTGCCCGCCGAAACCGTCGACCCCGCGCGGGTCGTGCTCGCGGGGGCGCGGTCGTTCGATCCCGGAGAGGACGCGTTCGTGGCGGAACGCGGCATCCGGGCAATCACGGCCGACCAGGTCTCCCCCGAGTCGGTGATCGCCGCCGTCGAGGCCACCGGCGCCTCGACCGTGTACGTGCACATCGACCTCGACGTGCTCGACCCGGCCGACATCACCGGCCTCGGCGCGCCCGAGCCGTTCGGGGTGCGCGCCACGGTGCTCGTGGAGACGATCAGAGCGCTCCTCGCGCGGTTCCCGCTCGCGGGCGCCGGCATCACCGAGTTCGCCCCGGCCTCCCCGGAGGACGCGGTGGAGGATCTGCCCACCATTCTTCGACTGATCGGCGCGCTCAACAGCTAGCGTGGAAACATGACCGACGCTCCCCGAGTAACCGTCGAACGGGATGGCCATGTGCTTCTCATCGGCTTCAACCGCCCCGAGAAGCGCAACGCCGCCGACCTGCAGCTGCTGCAGGAGCTCTCCCTCGCGTACGGCGAGCTCGAGAGGGACCCGGAGCTGCGCGCGGGCTTCGTCTTCGCCCACGGAGACCACTTCACCGGAGGCCTCGACCTCGCCGACGTCGGCCCGCGGATCGGGCCGGACGGCCTCGACATGGTGCCCGAGGGCGGCATCAACCCCTGGCAGGTCAGCGGCGAGCACATCACCAAGCCCGTCGTGATGGCCGTGCAGGGCACCTGCCTCACGCTCGGCATCGAGCTCATGCTCGCGAGCGACATCGTCGTCGCTGCCGACTCCACCGTGTTCGGCCAGATCGAGGTCGCCCGCGGCATCCTGCCGTTCGGTGGCGCGACCATCCGCTTCCCGCGCGCGGTCGGGTGGGGCAACGCGATCCGCTGGATCCTGACCGGCGACTCGTTCCCCGTCACGGAGGCGTACCGCATCGGCCTCGTGCAGGAGGTCGTGCCGCACGGCGAGCAGTACGCGCGCGGGCTCGAGCTCGCCCAGCGCATCGCCGCCCAGGCCCCCCCTCGCGGTGCAGGCTGCGCTGGCGAACGCCCGCCTGGCAGTGCGCGACGGGGATGCCGCGGCAGAACGCTCCCTTCAGCCCAACCTGGTGCGGCTCGCCCAGAGCGAAGACGCCCGGATCGGCATGGAGGCCTTCGTGACCCGCCAGCCGGCAGCCTTCATCGGACGGTAGCCCTCAACGGAAGCAGGAAGTCATGCCCACCTATGACGTAGTCATCATCGGAGGCGGAGCGGTCGCGGAGAACGTCGCGGACCGCGCAGTGCAGGGCGGCCTCACGGCCATCCTCATCGAGAGCGAGCTGGTCGGGGGCGAGTGCTCGTACTGGGCGTGCATGCCCTCGAAGGCGCTCATCCGCAGCGGGATCGCCCTGCGTGCGGCGCAGCGCGTCGGCGGGGCGCGCGAGGCCGTCACGGGCGACCTCGACGTTGCGGCCGTGTTCAAGCGCCGCAACGGGTTCACCCACGACTGGAACGACCAGAGCCAGGTCGACTGGGTGGCGGGCGCGGGGATCGCCCTCCTCCGCGGCCACGGGCGGCTCACGGGCGTCAAGGAGGTCACGGTCACGGCGGAGGACGGCTCCACCACCGTGCTCACCGCGACCCACGCCGTGGTCGTGAGCACCGGATCCGACCCGCTCATGCCCGACATCCCGGGCCTGCTCGACTCCAGCCCCTGGACCCCGCGGGATGCCACGAGCGCGCAGACCGCGCCCGCGAGCCTCGCGATCATCGGCGGCGGAGTGGTCGCGGCCGAGATGGCCACCGCCTACGCGTCCTTCGGCACGACGGTCACGATCATCGCCCGCAGCGGGCTGCTGCAGGGCCAGGAGGACATCGCCGTGGAGGCGGTCACGACGGGGCTGCGCGGCCTCGGCGTCGACATCCGGCACGGCTCTCCCACCAGGGTCGAGCGCTCGGAGGACGGCGTCGCTGTGTATCTGGGCGACGAGGCGGTCGTCGCCGAGGAGGTGCTCGTCGCCACGGGCCGCGTCCCGCGCAGCTCCGACATCGGCCTCGAGACGATCGGCCTGAAGCCCGGCGACTGGCTCGACGTCGACGACACCCTCCGCGTCAAGGGCTACGACTGGCTGTACGCGACCGGCGACGTCAACCACCGCGTGCTGCTCACCCACCAGGGCAAGTACCAGGCCCGGGCCGCGGGCGACGTGATCGCGGCGCGCGCCACCGGCAAGACCGTGGACGACGCGCCCTGGGGCACCCACGTCGCTACCGCCGACCACCAGGCCGTCCCGCAAGTGACGTTCGCCGAGCCTGAGGTCGCCTCGGCGGGCCTCACCTCGGACGCGGCGCGCAAGGCCGGCTACGACATCCGGGTCGTCGACTACAACATCGGCTGGGTCGCCGGGGCGTCGCTGCAGGCCGACGACTACGAGGGCACCGCGCGGATGGTCGTGGACGAGAAGCGCCACGTGATCCTGGGCGTGACGTTCATCGGGCAGGACGTGGCCGAGCTGATCCACGCGGCGACGGTCGCGATCGTGGGCGAGGTGCCCATCGAGCGGCTGTGGCACGCGGTGCCGGCGTACCCGACGATGAACGAGATCTGGCTGCGGCTGCTCGAGACCTACGGGCGGCCGACCACGGCATAGACCCCGAGCAGGCTGGCTGCGGCTGCCGCCCAGGTGAACCGCTCGGCGTGCGCTCGCGCGGTCACGCCGAGGGCTGCGCGGCGGTCGTCATCCTCGATGAGCAGCGCCATCTCGGTGGCCCAGTAGCGCGGCTCGCGGGTGCCGAGCAGCAGGCCGGAGACCCCTTCGACCACGGACTCGGAGAGCCCGCCCGCGCGGTACGCGAGCACGGGGGTGCCGCTCGCGGCGGACTCCAGCCCGACGAGGCCGAAGGTCTCGGAGAACGACGGCACGATCGTGAGGTCGGCCGCCGCGAACAGGTCGGCCAGGGCATCCCGGTGCAGTGCCCCGACGAAGCGCACGTCGGCGGCGACCCCGAGCTCGGCAGCGAGGCCGCGGAGTTGCGCCGCGAAGCCCTCGTCGCCCGGCGTCACGTCGCCCGCGACCACCAGCAGCGGCGCCCAGCCTCGCAGCGCGTGCAGCTCGGCGAGCGCACGCACGGCCAGCTCGTGGCCCTTGAGCGGCTGCACGCGGCCCGCGATCACGACGATCGGGCGGTCGGGCTCGAGGCCCAGCGACAGGCGCGTGGCAGCGTGGGCCGCGAACGGGCGCGGTGCGAAGAGGCCGAGGTCGACACCGGGCGGGATGATCCAGGTGCGGTCGGGCGTCGCACCCACGTCGTCGATCAGCACGGTCGCCTCCGCCGACGAGGCCGCGATCACGGCCTCCGCCTGGGTGGCGAGGAATGTCTCACTGCGCAGCCGCTGCACGGGCTCGGGCGCCTGGCCCTCCCCCGCGAGCGCGTTCTTCATGACGCCGAGGGTGTGGAAGCTCTGAACGAGCGGCCGGTCAAGCTCGATCGCGACCGGCAGCGCCGCAATGCCGCTCAGCCAGTAGTGGGCGTGCAGCAGGTCGTAGTTGCGCGTTCTGGCGAGCCGCGCGATCTCCTCGCCGAACTCGTCGGCCACCTCGGGCAGCCGCTCCTTGGGCAGGGGCCCGGGCTCCCCGGCGGGCACCTCGTGCAGCGTCACGCCGGGCAGCAGCTCGCGCTGCAGCGGCAGTCCCGTGGCGCGCGTGACGAGGTCGACCTCCACGCCCCGCAGCGCGAGCTCGGCGGCCACTCCCAGTACGACGACGTTGAGGCCGCCGGCATCCGCGGTCGCGGGCTGCGCGGCGGGCGAGGTGTGCATCGCGATCATCGCGACCCGCTCGACGGATACCGGCATGCTGCCACTGTATTCTGCGAAGTATGGCGAATGAGATCCCCGCACGGCCCGGAATCGTCAGGAGGCTGCGGTCGGTCCGCTGGCTGAGGGCAGTAGTGCTCTCGCCGGTGATCGCGCGGCCCGGCTACTGGTTCACGACCGTGTGCGCCGTGGTCTACGGCGGCATCCTGAGCCGCTTCCGCCTGCGCCGCGAGGGCGGCCTCATCGTGGCCCCGCACCTGCCGACGTGGGCGTACGGCCGGGGCGGCACGACGGTCGGCGCCGTGTACCTGACCACGGACAACATCTCTCCCACGATCCTCGAGCACGAGGCCGTGCACCGTGCCCAGTGGAAGCGCTACGGGCTGGCCTTCCTCCCGCTGTACGTCGATGCGGGGCAGGATGCCCGCGCCAACCGCTTCGAGGTCGAAGCCGGTCTCGCCAAGGGCGGGTACGGCCGATGAGCCACACGATCGTGATCACGGGCGCGAGCTCGGGCATCGGGGAGAACGCGGCCGGCCGCCTCGCCGCCGCAGGCTGGGACGTGGCCGTCGTGGGCCGCAACCCCGACCGTACGAGGGCCGTCGCCGAGAAGGTCGGCGGCACCCCGTTCCTGGCGGACTACGACCGGCTCGACGAGGTGCGCGCGCTCGCGGCATCCCTGGCGGGGCGCTACGAGCGGATCGACGTGCTCGCGAACAACGCCGGCGGGCTCATCCACGCGCGCGGCCTCTCCGCCGACGGCCACGAGCGCACGCTGCAGCACAACCACCTCGCGCCGTTCCTGCTCACCAACCTGCTGCTGCCGAAGGTCGCCGGCGGCCGGGTGATCGGCACGGCGAGCTCCTCGAACGTGGCGGGGAGGCTGCGGCTCGACGACCTCGAGTGGACGAAGCGGCCGTGGCTGGGCGGCTGGCGGGCGTACGGCACCTCGAAGATCGCGACGATCCTGTTCGCGCAGTCCCTCGCCGCGCGCGGGATCGAGGCCTACTCCTTCCATCCCGGCTGGGTGGCGACCAGCTTCGGGAGCGGGTCGCAGAAGCGGCTCGCGAACGTCATGACGCGCAGCGGGCTGGCCATCTCGCCAGAGCAGGGCGCGAGCCCGCTCGTGCACCTCGCCACGGCCGCCGACACGGGCGTGCCGAGCGGCACCTACTTCAGCGGCCTCAAGCCGAACGGGCGCATCGACCGCAGCGCGCGCGAGCCGGGGGCTGCCGAGGCGCTGTGGGACGTGAGCGCGAGGCTCGTCGGGCTCGCCTGACCACCGAGTCGTCACAAAATGCTCTGCCCGCGCGCTTCTGGAGCACATTTCCACGACTCGTAGCGCACGCCCACGACTCCTCCACGACGAGTCGTCAAAAGGTGCGCCAGATGAGGAGCACGCGAGCAACTTTTGACGACTCACGACTCGCGCTGAGCGGTCGCGAACCCGAGGGCGCGCTAGTCGCTCGTGAGCAGGCGCGCGGGGCCGTCGGCGGCCACCCATGAGTAGACGCTGCTCGAGCCGAAGGCGCTCACGGGGAGCATCTCGGCGAGCCACGCGTCGAGCGAGCGGCGCAGCGCCTGGCCGCGGTCGCGCACCAGCCAGCTGACCGAGAACCGGCCAGGGGCGGCGAGCGGCTCGATGTCGCTCTCCGACTGCACCTCGACGAAGACCTGGCCGCGTGCGGAGGCGGGAAGTGTGGCGAGGATCATCCGGATCGTCTCAACGCACGCCTCGTTGCCGGCGAGCAGAAGGCGGTCGGCCCCTGCTGGCGGGTTCCACGAGACGGGGGCGGAGGTTTCGGGTGTCATTGCGCTTTCAGTATAGGCATGCCTTACCTAAGAACAACAGGCCGCGGAACTTCAGACTTGACAGAACGAGTTAAGCCTGATTGGTTAGTTACATGACCAACTAACCCACTAACCGGAATCAGGAAAGGAGGTCTCCATGGATGAATCCCGTCCCATCTTCGTTCAGCTCGCCGAGCAGATCGAGAACGACATCATCTCCGGCACGCTCGCCGAGGAGACCCAGGTTCCCTCGATCAACGAGTTCGCCGCGTTCTACCGGATCAACCCGGCAACCGCGCTCAAGGGCGTGACGATGCTCGTCGACGAGGGGGCCCTCTACAAGAAGAGAGGGATCGGCATGTTCGTGGCCGAAGGCGCCCAGGCGCAACTGAAGACGAAGCGCCGCGACAAGTTCGCGGCCGAGTTCGTCACCCCGCTGCTCACGGAGGCAGCAAAACTCGGCATCACCTCGGAACAACTCGCAGACATGATCAGAAAGGAAGGCAGCAAATGACCGCAGTCATCGAGGGCGGCGTTATCGAAGTGCGCGGCCTCACGAAGCGCTTCGGCAGCGTGCGGGCCGTGGACGACGCGACCTTCAGCGTCTCGGAGAACAAGATCTACGGCCTCCTCGGCCGCAACGGCGCTGGGAAGACCACGCTCATGCAGCTGCTCACGGGCCAGGACTTCGCGACCTCCGGCGATATCAAGGTCTTCGGCCAGTCCCCCGTCGAGAACGCCTCGGTGCTCCAGCGCGTCTCCTTCATCAAGGAGAGCCAGCGCTACCCCGACGACTTCCGCGCGAAGCACGTGTTCAAGAGCGCGCCCTGGTTCTTCTCCAACTGGGACCAGGACTTCGCAGATCAGCTCATCGCCGACTTCCGCCTCCCTCTCAACCGCCGGATCAAGAAGATGTCGCGCGGCCAGGTCTCGGCGATCGGCGTGATCGTGGGGCTCGCCTCGCGCGCTCCGCTCACGTTCTTCGACGAGCCGTACCTGGGCCTCGACGCAGTCGCGCGGCAGACGTTCTACGACCGCCTGCTCGCCGACTACGCGGAGCACCCCCGCACGGTCGTCCTCTCCACCCACCTGATCGACGAGGTGAGCAACCTGCTCGAGCACGTCCTCGTGATCGACGAGGGCCGCATCATCATCGACGAGGACGCGGAGACCCTCCGCGGCAGCGCGACCACCCTGGTCGGCACCAAGGCCGCGGTCGACGGCTTCGTCGGCTCGCGCGAGGTGCTGCACCGCGACGCGATCGGCGGCCTCGCCTCCGTGACCGTCATGGGCCTCACCGCCCAGGAGCGCACGGATGCCTCGGCCGCCGGCCTCGAGCTGGCGCCGGTCTCCCTGCAGCAGCTGATCATCCGCAGGACCAACACGAGCGAGAAGGAATTCGAGGTGTCAGCATGACCACCATCACGTCAACAGTCCGGCCGCCCGCGAGCGCGCTCGGCCGCATCGGGAATGTCGTCAAACTGCACCTGACGAACCCGTGGACCACGATCATCCTGCCCTGGATGATCCTGGGCGTCATCCTCGTCGCGAACATCGCGATCTGGGCGATCATCCTCGCGAACACCCCGACCGCAGACATCGCCGACGTACGCGAGGGGCTCGGCTACAGCGGAGCGAGCACGTACATCTTCGTGTACATCATGGTCGTGGCTGTTCAGGCGATCGCCGTGACGTTCCCGTTCGCCCTCGGGTACGGCGTCACTCGCCGCGACTACTACCTGGGCACCGCGCTCACCTTCATCGGCCTCTCGGCGATGTTCAGCGTGGGTCTGACGATCCTCGCTGCGATCGAGGAGGCGACCGACGGCTGGGGGCTCGGCGGCCGGATGTTCACACCGGTGTACTACGGAGACGGCTGGACCCAGAGGCTCTTCATCTACTTCGCGGCGTTCCTGTTCTTCTTCTCGGTGGGACTGGCCGCGGCGTCGATCTGGGTGCGCTGGAAGGCGAACGGGCTCATCGCGTTCTTCGTGGGCCTGGGCGTCATCGTCATCGGCGGTGCGGCGCTGCTCACCTTCACGGGAACGTGGGGCTCGTTCGGGGCGTTCTTCGCGAACGCGGGCCTCGTCGGCTCGTTCGCCTGGAGCCTCGTGGTCAGCGCGATCGCGGGGATCGGCGGCTTCTTCGTCCTGCGGAGGGCCACCCCGAAGAGCTAGGCGCGCGTATCGAACCGGACCGCCCCCGCCAGGGGCGGCCCTTTCGCGTCTGCACTCGCAGCGAGAGTGCACGATTGCACAGTCTCATGGTGCTGCACTGTGTGAATCTGCACTTTCACTGTCCTGCACCGTGGGTTCAGTCGCGGCCGGCCGAGAGCTCGTCGATCAGCTGCTGGAACGCTCGGCCAGAAGCCCGCAGCACTGACCGGCCCGTGATCGGGCCGGCCCAGTGCGCGGGCTTCGCCACGTTGACGATGGTCATCCCGAGGCGGGATCCCACGGGATCGGGAGTCACGCGGTACTCGGCGCGGTACCACCAGCCGCCCTGCACGACGATGAGCCGCTGCGCCGGGTCGGTCGACAGGTTGCCGCCCTCGGGGCTCGTCGGCCGCACGCGGTCGAGCACGGCGGCGAACACGCTGTCGGGGTCGCCGGGCACGAGGTCGCCGAACTCGCGCAGCACGGTCCCGTGAGCGGGGCGCACGAGGGGCGCGCCGGGCACGATCGTCACGCGAGCTCCTGGAAGGCCGTGATCTGCATTCCGCCCGGCGCCTCGAGCCTGGCGTTGAGGGAGTTCCACGGCGTGACCGTCGGCGGCGCCAGCACGGTCGCCCCGGCGGCTTCGAGCACGGATGTCGCGGCCGCGGCATCCTCGACCTCGAAGGCCACCCGCACCGCCCCCTCGAAGCGCCGGCTCGTGGGCCTGCCCACCTCGACGTCGTCGATGTAGCGCACCTGCGCGGGGTTGGCGAGCTCGAGGGTCACCGAGGGCACGGACAGGATGATGACGCGCGCGCCGTCCGGCCCGTCGTACGACTCGAGCTCGGTGAGGCCGAGGGCGTCGCGGTAGAAGGCGAGGGCGGCGTCGAGGTCCTCGGTCTCGAGGACGAGGCGGAGCTGCTTGGCAGAGGTGGTCATGGCCCTAGCCTATGAACTATGGGCTACGTCTTCCTCGCGCTAGCGATCATCGGCGAGGTCGTCGCGACCTCGTTCCTCAAGTTCACCTCGGGCGAGAAGTCGGTGTGGTGGGCCTACCCGATCGTGGGCGTCGGCTACATCTTCGCCTTCGTGATGCTCTCGCTGACGCTGCAGAAGGGCGTGCCGCTCGGCATCGCGTACGCGATCTGGGCGGGCGTCGGTGTCGTCGCGGTCGCGATCATCAGCTGGCTCGTGTTCCACGAGACGCTGACGTGGCAGCAGATCCTCGGGATGGTGCTGGTCGCGGGCGGTGTCGTCCTGCTGGAGGCCGGCGGCAGGCATCCGGCCTAGCGCTTGCGAAGATTCAGCTCCATCATCACGGTGCCGAGCCAGCGGTCGTACTTGAAGCCGACCTTGCCCATGTGGCCGACGTCCTTGAAGCCGAAGCTCTCGTGCAGCCGGATCGAGGCGTCGGCGTTCTTGTCGGCGATGACCGCGATCATCTCGCGCACCCCGGCCGTGCGCGAGCGCTCGATGAGCTCCCCCAGGAGCCGTTTGCCGAGGCCCTTTCCGGTGGAGGCCGGCCCCAGGTAGATGTGGTTCTCCACGGAGAACCGGAACGCCGCCTTCAGCTTCCACGGGTAGACGTACGCGAACCCGAGCACCTGGCCCGCCGGGCTCACCGCGATGATGAACGGGTAGCCGCGCTGGCGCACGTTGTCGAACTTCTTGCGCGCCTCCGCAAGGGTCCACGGCGTATCGGTCAGCGTGATCGAGGAGTTGAGCACGTAGTGGTTGTAGATCTCCCGGATGCTCGGCACATCGCCCGGCTCCGCAAGGCGGATCTCGAACGAGAACGGGGCCTCCTCCGGCTCCGGCGGGCGGAGGTGCGGGGGCAGCTGCCGGCGGGGCTGGTACTCCTCCTCTAGCACGGCTTCGCCTCCGCCCTCATCATGCACCGAGCATACGACGGGCTAGGTGATGTCCCGGCGCCACGCGGTGAGGTAGCCGACTATCGAGACGGCGGCAGCAACCCCGAGCAGCACGAGGCCGCCCTGCCACCACTCGAGCGGGTCGGCACTGCCGCCGCCCGCGAAGGAGGTGAAGATGCTCGAGCCCACGAGGGCATCACTCGCCGCTCCCGGCAGAAAGCGGCCCACGGCGGCGGTCCAGTCCCAGATCGAGGTTCCGAGCCGCAGGATGGGCTCGACGAACTGGGTGAACGCGAGCACGGTGATGATCGCCGCCACTTGGTTCTGGATGAGCGACCCGACCCCCACCCCGATGACCGCCCACAGGGCCATGGCGAGCACGACACGGCCCGCGAGAGCCCACGTGGCGGACTCGCCCAAGGCGGCGTCGTTGCCCGTGGCCGTCAGGATCGGCGCCCCGAGACCCAGGGTGACGATGAGGCCGAAGACCCCGAAGACGGCGCCGGCGCCGGCCAGCACGACGAGCTTGGCAGCCAGCACCCGCCCCCGCCGGGGCTGGGCGAGGAAGGTCGGGGTGAGGGTCTGGTACCGCACTTCCGACGTGATCGCGAGCGTGCCGAGGATCAGCGGAAACACGTATCCGACGGCGGTGACAGCCGAATAGACCACGGGAGGGATCATCTCGGGCGGCAGTTGCGGAGCATCCGGCTGGGCGGCGAGCTGGTCGCCCAGCGCGCCGAAGAGCCCGGCGAGCAGCGCTGCGGT
The DNA here is from genome assembly GCA_025463515.1 of Rhodoglobus sp. Taxonomy (GTDB): domain Bacteria; phylum Actinomycetota; class Actinomycetes; order Actinomycetales; family Microbacteriaceae; genus Rhodoglobus. The sequence continues at coordinate 52,836 of JAODAQ010000010.1, read as the reverse complement.
GAACCCGACGTAGCCGACCATGATGAGGACGAGAACCCACCACAGCCGCGTGGACGTGAGCTTGAGCGTCTCGGAGCGGAGTGCGGCGATCATGCCCGTCCCCCGTCCGGCGCGCTCACAAGTTCGAGGAATACCTCTTCGAGGCCCGCCCGCTCCGGCTGGAGGAGGCTCAGCGGCACTCCTGCCCGGTGGGCTATCGCCCCGACATCGGCCGAGGCGGCGCTCACGGCGAGTCCGGCATCCGTGTCACTGACCGCGAGCCCCGCCGCCCGAAGCGCCGAGCGCAGCGCGTCGCGGTCGGGTGCGTCGACGAGCACCGTTGCCGCGGTCTCGAGATCGTCGAGTGAGCCTTGATGCACAATGCGTCCTCTGGAGAGGATCACGACGCGGTCGACGGTCTGCTGCACCTCGCTCAGGAGGTGCGACGAGACCAGCACCGTGCGGCCCTCGGCGGCGAGGTGCCGGAGCAGTCCGCGAATCCAGCGGATGCCCTCCGGGTCGAGCCCGTTGATCGGCTCGTCGAGCACCAGCACCTCGGGGTCGCCCAGCAGTGCGAACGCGAGGCCGAGACGCTGGCGCATGCCGAGTGAGAACCCGCCGACCCGGCGATCTGCGGCCTCGGCGATGCCGGTGAGCTCGAGCACCTCGGCAACGCGGGTGCGGGGAATCCCCGCCGCCACGGCGTACACCGAGAGGTGGTTGCGCGCAGTGCGCCCCGGGCTGAAGCTCGAGGCCTCGAGTGCCGTGCCCACCGTCGCGAGCGGGCGGGGAAGGTCGCGGTAGGCGGTGCCGCCGAACGTCGCGGAGCCGCTCGTCGGCCGCACGAGCCCGAGAAGCATGCGCAGGGAGGTCGTCTTCCCCGCGCCGTTGGGGCCCAGGAACCCCGTGACCACCCCGGGTTCGACGGTGAAGCTGAGATCGGACACGGCGTGCACAGCGCCGAAGTCCTTGCTGACGTTCCGGAACTCGATTGTTGTTCTAGTTCGCATAGAACAACTGTAATCGTTGAGAGGCCGCCGGCGCTAGTGCTGAGGCTCGAGCGACCAGTCCACCGGGGGCGCACCCTGCGCCGCGAGCAGCTCGTTGGCGCGGCTGAACGGCGTGGAGCCGAAGAATCCGCTGTGCGCGGAGAGCGGGCTCGGGTGCGCGCTCCGGATGATCGGGGTACTGCCCAGCAGCGGGCTGAGGCTCGCGGCATCCCGCCCCCAGAGGATCGCGACCAGCGGACCGCCGCGCGCCACGAGCGCCCGGATCGCCGCCTCCGTGACGGCCTCCCACCCCTTGCCGCGGTGCGAGCCGGAGACGCCGGCCTGCACCGTGAGCACGCGGTTGAGCAGCATGACGCCGTGCTCCGACCAGCGGGTGAGGTCGCCGTGCGCGGGCACCGGCAGGCCGAGGTCGTCGTGCAGCTCCTTGTAGATGTTCTGCAGGCTGCGCGGCACGGGGCGCACCGCCGGGTCCACCGAGAACGACAGGCCGACCGGATGCCCGGGGGTCGGGTACGGGTCCTGCCCGACGATCAGCACCCGCACGTCGGCGAGCGGGTACTCGAAGGCCCGCAGCACCCGATCGCCCGCGGGCAGGTATCTGCGCCCGGCAGCAGTCTCGGCGCGCAGGAAATCCCCGAGGGCATGGATCCGCTCCTCCTCGGGCGCGAGCGCCGCCGCCCACCCGGGGTCGACGAGCTCGTTCAACGTCTTCACGCGCCGAGGGTTCCCACCAGCACGCCGTTCTCCTCGGCGGTGACCTTCCACACGCTTCCCGAGCCCTCGACCCGCAGCTCGCCGTCTCCCACGATCAGCACGGTGAACTCGTCGATCGCGACGCCGCCGTCCACGAGGCCGGCCTCCGTCGCCGCGATGAGCCGCGAGAGCGTGCCCCACTGGGCGGCATGCACGTCGATCGCGAGGTCGACCAGGCCGAGCCCCTCCACGACGGTGAGCTCGTCGAGATCCTCGCCGGTCTCCTCGGGGCACACCGGCACCCCGCCGATCTGCCAGCCGCCGATGATCGCGCGGTCGGAGGCGATCATCGAGCCGGCGGAGAAGCCCGCGTAGGGCAGCCCGTCGGCCACGAGCAGGCGGATCTCGTCGAACAGCGGCATGACCGCCTCGAGGTACGAGGGCGTGTGCCCGCCGCCGATGAGCAGGCCGTCGATGTCGGTGAGCACGGCGGAGGCGAACGACTCGCCCTCCGCGACGTGCATGACGATGGGCTCGCAGGGCGCCGTGCGCAGCAGCTGCTCGCGGTACGCCTGGGCGTAGAAGGGGGCATCCTCACCGCCGCCCACGAGGAGCACGGCGACCCGGGCCAGCGCACGGCCGCTCACGGATGCCCGAGCTGCCGCCTCGGCGAGGAACACCTCGTACACCTCGCCGGCGCTGGAGTAGCCTTCAGCGTCCTCAGCGCGCCCGCCGCCGATCAGGTGGATACTCACAGTGTCACGACCGGCTGCACCGACCAGGGGAAGTTGATCCACTTGTCGGTGCGCTTCCACGTGTAGGTCGGCTCGTAGACCGTGCCGGGCTTCGTGTAGAGCACGACGGTGCGCAGATCGGCGCCGCCCAGCTGGAGCAGCTGCGCGACCATCGCGAGCGTGCGGCCGGAGTCGGAGACGTCGTCGACGAGCAGCACGCGCTTGCCGACGATCGACTCGGCGTCGAGCAGCGGCGGCAGCATGATCGGCTCGGGCAGTCGCGTGCCGACGCCGGTGTAGAACTCGGCGTTCACCGCGCCGCAGCTCTTGATGCCGAGTGCGTAGGCGATGCTTCCCGCGAGCAGCAGGCCGCCGCGCGCGATCGCCACAACGATTTCCGGCTCGAAACCGCTCTTCAGCACCTCGAGCGCGAGCTCGCGCGACGCCTCGCCGAAGGTCTCGTAGGTGAGTGTCTCGCGGTCGGCGACGGTTTCGGCATCATTCACGCTCATGCGACCACGCTACCGGGCTGTAGCATCCGTTCATGTCACTCGTGCGCGGGAAGGCCGGCGCTATCACGTTCGGCCTCGTCGGCTACCTCTTCCTCGTTGAGCTCGTGAGCGGAGTCCTCCAGGGGTTCTACGTTCCGCTCATCCCAGACCTCGTCGACCACCTCGGAATCCGGGACGCCGACTTCAACTGGTTCGAGGCCGCGCAGCTCCTGCTCTCGGCCATCGTGGTGCCGATCCTCGCGAAGCTCGGCGACATGTACGGGCACAAGCGCATCCTGCTGGTCTCGACCGTGCTCACCGCCGGTGCTACCTGGTGGCTCGCCTTCACCGGCGACTTCACGACCTTCCTCATCGCGTGGGCGCTGCAGGGCTTCTACGTGGTCTGGCTGCCCCTCGAGGTCGCGCTCATCTTCGACCGCGGCCGCGTGACGGGCCGCGGTGCGTCCCAGACCCGACGGGCAGCCGGATATCTCGTGGTCGCCCTCGAGGCCGGCGCCATCATCGGCGCGCTCGGCGGCGCCCGGGTGTTCAAGGCGCTGGGCGGAGAGGTCGCGCCGACCCTCATCGTGCCCGCTATCGCCGTCACCCTCGTCTTCTTCGCGATCCTGTTCGGCGTGCCGGAGTCGAAGCCGCTCCCCGGCCGAACGCTCGACCTGACGGGATTCACGATCCTCTCGCTCGGGCTGCTCCTGATCACCTCGGGGCTCACCTTCCTCAAGATCAACATCGAGGCGGAGACCGGGCTGTGGTGGATCGCGATCCCCATCATGCTCGTGGGCCTCGCGGTCTTCGTGCCGTGGAGCCGGTTCGAGCTCAGGCAAAAGGATCCGGCCATCGACCTGCGGGTGCTGCGCGAGCCCACGATGTGGCCGATCCAGCTCACCGCGGGACTCGTGGGCATCAGCCTGCTCGGCGCCCAGGCGCCGCTCTCGACATTCGCCTCGAGCAAGCTCGGCATGGACGCCGACTCGATCTCGTACATCATCGGCGCCTACCTGGTCTCGATGATCATCGGCGCCCTGCTGTTCCCGCGCCTCTCGAAGTGGACGAGCCCCCGGGTCGCCCTCATCGTCGCGACCTTCTTCGTCGCGGGCGGCTACCTGCTGTTCCTCGTGAACCACACGACGATCGCGGGCACCTTCGTGAACATGGCGATCGCCGGCATCGGCTCGGGCGCCCTCGTCGGCGCTCTCCCCTCCGCAGCAGCTGCCGCGGCCCCGCGCGGCCAGACCGGCATCGCGACCGCCCTCACCAACACCACGAAGACCATCGGCGGCTCGTTCGCCTCGGCGATCTTCGCGATCGTGCTGGCGGCGGGCGCGATCGGCACGGCCTCGACCCTGTTCGGCTACATGACGGTGTTCACGATCTGCGGCGTGGGCGCGCTCGTGGCGGCGGTGCTCCTGTTCCTCGTGCCGAAGCTCGCCTTCGCCGACGTCGCCCACGAGGAGATCCTCCTCCCGGACGCGGCCCCCGCCGAGGCCCCGGAGCTCGATCCGCGCTAGTCCTGGCGCCTCTCCCGGAGAAAACCGCCCTGCGGCTCAGGCCGGTGCCCTCCGAGCGAGTGCTCGACGGCCATCCGGATCAGCTGCGCCACCGGCACGCGCCTTGTCACCGACACCTGTCGCAGCCTCTTTAGCAAGTCCGAGGGCATGAACAGGCTGATTCTGACCATTCGGCTCTCACCGGGGGTTTTCATTCCGGCAACGTATGCCTCACAGGCATACCTCGTTGAGGCGAGAGGTGCCGCCCCGCAGCAATCCGTTCCGGGGAAAGCTGTGGAGGAGAGGACGGCAGCGGAGGGCGATCCTGACCATTCGGCTCTCGCCCCGGGCATTCATTCCGGCAACGTATGCCTCACAGGCATACATCGTTGAGGCGAGAGGTGCTCAGCGCGGCTTGAGCTCGCCCCTGATCACCTTGTGCTGCGCCGCCTGCGCGACCGGGCGCACCGTGAGCTGCTCCACCGAGACGTTGTGCGGCAGTTCAAGCGCGCCGACGATCGCGAGCGCCATGTCCTCGGCGGTGAGCGGCTCCTGCACGTTCTCGTAGACCTTGTCGGCCGCGGCCTTGTCGCCGCCGAAGCGATTGAGCGAGAACTCCTCCGTCTGCACCATGCCGGGCGCGACATCGATAACGCGGATCGGCTCCCCCGCGAGCTCGAGCCGCAGCACTCCGACGAGGGCCCGCTCGGCGAACTTCGCGGCGTTGTACCCGCCGCCGCCCTCGTACGTCACGTACCCGGCGACAGACGTAATAGTCAGGATGTCGACGCTCGTGCCGGGCGTCCAGCTCGCCCGCAGCAGCGGCAGCAGCGCCGAGGTCACGCGCTTGGTGCCGAGCACGTTCACGTCGAACATCCACTGCCAGTCGTCGACGCTGCTCTCCTCGACCGATCCCATGCCGCGCGCACCGCCCGCGTTGTTCACCAGCGCGTGCACGGGGCCGAGGTCGCGGAGGTACGCGGCAAGGGCATCCACGTCCCCCTGCTGGGTGATATCGGCGACGAACACATCGCACCCCGTCGAGGCGGCGAGCGCCTCGAGCCGGTCGGCGCGGCGGGCGACCCCCACTACCTCCCAGCCGTGCTCTCGGAGGAGGCGCACTGTGGCCTCGCCCATGCCCGAACTAGCACCTGTCACTACCGCGCGTCGACCCGTCATGGTCTAAAAGTAGCGCCGCTAGGGTGGGAGAAATGACGACAGTGCAGCCCGCGGCGAAGAAGCGCGTCCCGTTCTGGGACAACGCCCGGTTCGTCGCCGTCACCCTCGTGGTCATCGGCCACGGCATCCAGCGGCTCACGAGCGACTCCGACAACGCGCTCATCGTCTACCTGTTCATCTACGCGTTCCACATGCCCGCGTTCGCGATGATCAGCGGCTATTTCTCGAAGGCGAGCCCGCCCGGCTCGCGCCAGATGAAGAAGGTCCTGACCGACATCCTCTTGCCGTACTTCATCATGGAGACGATCTGGACCCTCGTGCAGTTCCTCGTCGAGGGCAAGAAGGAGTTCAACCCGACGACCCCGAGCTGGACGCTGTGGTTCCTGCTCGCACTCGGCATCTTCCGCCTGATCCTGCCGTACTTGACGCTCGTGCGCTGGCCGCTGTTCTGGGCTGTGGTGTTCTCGGTGGGGGTCGGCTACTTCAGCAACGTCGACAGCACGTTCTCGCTCTCTCGCGCAATCGGCATCATGCCGTTCTTCGTCCTCGGCTGGAAGGTGCGGCAGTGGGGCCTCGTCGAGCGCTGGCGGGTCGCCGAGCGTGTGACGTGGTGGGTGCGGGGCGCCGCGATCGTGGTCCTGGGCGGGTGGCTGGTCGCCGTGGTGCTGCTGATCCGGCCGTTCCGCGAGATCAAGCTGCAGCACTGGTTCTTCTACGACGACTCCTACGCCGGCATCGCGGATGGCGCGTGGTGGGACGGCGCCGTGCGGCTCGGGTTCATCCTGCTCGCGGTGCTGCTGAGCGCGGCGTTCTTCGTGCTCATCCCGCGCTCCACGACCTGGATGACCGGCTTCGGCCAGGCGACCATGTACATCTACCTGTTGCACAGCTTCGTGCTCTACCCGATCCGCGAGACGGGCGTGCTCAAGGACGAGCACGCCTCCGCGAGCTGGCTGCTGAGCATGATCCTCGCGTGCATCGCGATCTCGATCGCTCTCGCGAGCCCCCTCATCCGGAAGGTCTTCCGGCCGCTGATCGAGCCGAAGCCGAAGTGGCTGTTCATCGAGCTGCCCGACGAGAAGCCGGGGCCGTCGCGCACCGACCCGACGGGGTCGCGCCGGCAGAAGACCTAGCGCCCGATCGAGAACTCGTCGCCGTAGACCGCCCACTCGAGCGGGAGCGACAGCGTCAGGTTTCCCGCGCGCAGGAACACCCGCTGCGCGGTGTCGACGCGGCTCGTGTCGGAGTGCGCCTCCTCGGTCTCCATCTCGGCCGCCCGGGCGTCGAGGAACGCATCGAGGTACGCGGTCTCGACTCCGCCCTCCGACGGCGGCTTCGCAGACTCGAGCGCTGTCGCGCGGATGCCCAGGAAGCCGTCGAAACCGTGCATCACCGCGGCGTCGTAGTAGGCGAACTGGCCGAGCGCCTGCAGCCCGTCGGCCTTCGCCTGCGCGACGGACGGGTCGAAGTAGACGGCGTCGCGCTCGTGGTCCTGTGCCGCCTGGAACTCCGGGTCGAGCGCGGCCTCGGCCCAGGCATCCGGGAACCCGGGGTCGAGCCCCTCGTGGGAGTCGGTGCCGTCGACGGCCTCGAGGGCGGGAAGGTACGGCGCGAGCGGATTGTCGGGCTCGGTCGCGGTGTACGCGCGCACGAGCTCGAGCATGTCGCTCGTCCCCGAGCAGAAGCCGATGATGCCCGCGGTATAGCCGCGGCCGTCGCCGATGTCCTCGATGTAGGAGTACTGCGCCTTCCAGTCGAGCGACGAGTTCTCCGCGCTCGACACGAGCTGCATGGCCACGTCTTTCAGGGCCGGGTCGTCAAGACCGGGTCCGGATGCCACGACCGGCGCACACCCGGCGAGCAGCAGCGCGGCCAGCGCCCCGCTAGGCCAGTGCCGCGCGCGCACGGTCCACCGCCTCGGACTCGGCGGCGGTGGACTCCAGCGCGAGCAGCCCAGCGCCGAGGATCGGCGGCGCGTGCACGACCACGGCGTGGGCCCTCGGCACTAGCCGCGCGAGGGCGGCGTCGACGCCGGTGAGGAGCCGGGCATCCCCGGACTGCACGACGCCCCCGCCGAGGACGACTGGGACGTCCGCGCCGCCCAGGCCGAGGCGCTTGAGGGCAGCCGAGGCCATGACCGCGATCTCCTCCGACTGCCGGTCGACGATGTGCTGGGCGATCGGGTCGCCCGCGCGGGAGTGCTCGAGGACGATCGGGCTGAGGCGGGCGAGTTCCGGCATCCCGATGCTGCCACTGTGCAGCGCCTCGGTGAGCTCCCCGACTGTGGCCAGGCCGAACTCCGCCGGGATCGCCGTAGTGAGACTCGTGCGCTCACCGCGTCCGTCGGACTCGCGCGCGGCGAACCACAGCGCGAGCTCGCCGATGCCGCCGCCGCCGCCCCAGTCGCCCGAGATCGGGCCGAGGGCGAGGAAGCGCGCGACCTCGCCGTCGGCGCGGATCGCGAGCGCGTTCAGGCCGGTGCCGCAGATGACTGCCGCGGCGTCGGGCGCCGAGGTCCCCGCGCGCAGGAGCGCGAACAGGTCGTTCTCGACTGTGAGCGAGGCGGCCCAAGCGAATCCGGCGAGCGCGGCACGGTAGTCCTCGACCTCGCGCTCGAGGTCGAGGCCGGAGAGGTAGATGCCGACGTGCGAGGGCTGCTCATCGCCGGCGAGCTCGCGCACGAGGGAGTCCACGACCGCGACGGAGGGTCCGACACCGATGAAGTGCGGGCTCGAGGTGCCGGCGGAGGCCCGGCCCAGCAGGGTGCCGTCGAGGGCGAGGGCGACGGCATCCGTCTTCGACCCGCCGCCGTCGACGGCGATGACGTAGCTCACTGCGCCCAGGCCAGGTGATCGCGGTTGTGCGCGATGAGCAGGTCGGTGAGCTTCTCGGCGCGGTCGTACTGGCCGACGAGCGGGTGCGCGAGCAGGGCGCGGCTGACCTTGTCGCGGCTCCCGTCGATCGCGGCATCCAGCGCCAGTCGCTCGTAGGCCGCGACGTGCGAGATCAGCCCCGCGTAGTCGTCGGCGAGCGGCGCGATCGGCAGTGCCTCGAGGCCGGATGCCCCCACTCGGGCCGGCACCTCGATGACGTGGTCGTCCGGCAGGAACGGCATCGAGCCGTTGTTCAGCAGGTTCACGACCTGCACGTCGCCGCGGTCCGCGGTCAGCGACGCGATGAGCTCGACCGCCGCGTCGGAGTAGAACGCGCCGCCGCGCCGCTCGAGGGCCGCGGGCTTCTGGTTCTCGTTCGGGTCGGCGTAGAGCTCGAGCAGCTCCTTCTCGACCGCGAGCACCGCCTGCGCGCGCGAGGGCTCGTGCAGCTGCTCGGCGAGCACCTCGTCGTGGGCGTAGAAGTACCGCAGGTAGTAACTCGGCACGACGCGCAGCTTCTCGATGAGCGACGCCGGGAGGTCGACCTCCTCCGCGAGGCGCTCGATGCGGTCGCCGATCATGCCAGGCAGCACGTCGGCGCCGTCCACGTAGACGGAGCGCTCCCAGGTGAGGTGGTTGAGCCCGACGTGGTCGAGCTGCACGCGCGAGGCATCCACGTCGAGCATCGCGGCGAAGCGGCGCTGGAAGCCGATCGCGACGTTGCACAGCCCCACGGCCCGGTGCCCGGCCTGCAGCAGGGCTCGGGTGACGATGCCCACGGGGTTGGTGAAGTCCACGATCCAGGCGTCCGGCCTGGCGTGCTTGCGCACGGTCTCCGCGATGCCGAGCACGACGGGCACGGTCCGCAGGGCCTTGGCGAGCCCGCCGGGGCCGGTGGTCTCCTGGCCGATGCAGCCAACCTCGTGCGGCCAGGTCTCGTCCCCGTGCCGGGCGGCCTGCCCGCCCACGCGGAGCTGGAGCAGGACGACATCGGCGTCCGAGACTCCCGCGACAAGGTCGGTGGTCGGGATGACGCGGCCGGGGTGCCCGGCCGCCGCGAACATGCGCCGCGACATCCCGCCGACCAGCTCGAGGCGCCCGGGATCGGTGTCGACGAGCCAGACCTCCTCGATGGGCAGGAGAGCCCGCAGCCGCGAGAAGCCGTCGATGAGCTCGGGGGTGTAGGTGGAACCGCCCCCGACGATGGTGAGTTTCATGTCTAGCCTTTTACTCCGGTCAGTGCGATGCCCTCGACGAAAGTGCGTTGGGCGAAGAAGAAGATGACCACCACGGGGATCATGACGAGCATCGTGATCGCCGTCGTGAGCCCCCAGTCGGTGCTGTGCGAGCCGCGGAAGGTCGCGAGGCCGTAGGCGACGGGCCACCAGGCCGGGTTCTCGGAGGTGTACAGCAGGGGGCCGTAGTAGTCGTTCCACGAGTGGAAGAACAGGAAGATCGCCGTCGCCGCGATGCCGGGCTTCGCCATCGGGATGATGACCCGCCAGAGCACGCCGAACTCGCCGTTGCCGTCGATGCGCGCGGCGTCCGCGTACTCCTTCGGAATGGTGAGGAAGAACTGGCGCAGCAGGAAGATCGAGAACGCGTCCCCGAGCAGGTTCGGCAGGATGAGCGGCGCGAGAGACCCGGTGAGCCCGAGCTTGGCCCACATCACGTAGATGGGCACCGCGGTCACCTGGGGCGGGAGCAGCATCGCCACGATGATCGCGATGAAGATCACGTTGGCGAAGCGGAACTTGATGCGCGCGAGCACGTACGCCGCGGGCACCGAGGACACGAGCATGAACGCTGTCGCGAGCACCGCGTACAGCGCGGAGTTGCCGAACCACTGCAGCAGCGGCACCTCGCTGAACGCCTTCAGGTAGTTCTCGAAGGTCCACGGGTTCGGCCACACGGTCGCCGTGAGGGTCTGGTCGCTCGTCATGAAGCTCGTGAGCACCACGAACACGATCGGGGCGATGAACAGCACCGCGACGGTGACCAGTACGACGTGCTCGCCCACCCAGACCAGGAACCTCCCGCCCGAGAACGGCCGCTTTCGCGTGAGGGCTATCGCGGTCATGCTGTCGCCTCCTCGGGCGTGAATGCCTTGACCCGCCGCAGCAGGACGACCAGGAACGCCGCCGCCACGATGAACAGGATCACGGCGAGCGCCGAGGCATAGCCGAGCTGGTAGTTGCCGAAGCCGCGCACGTAGAGCCACTGGGTGTAGGTGAGCAGGGAGTTGTTGGGGTAGCCGAGCTGAGAGCCCGTGCCCTCGCCGACCACGGCCTTGCCCGAGGCGACGGTCGAGGCGACCGCGGCCTCCGTGAAGAACTGCAGCGCGGCGATAATGCCGGTCACGAGGGAGAACACCAGCACCGGGGTGATGGTCGGCAGCGTCACGTAGCGCAGCTTCTGCGCGGCGTTGGCGCCGTCGAGCCCCGCCGCCTCGTAGAGCTCGCGGGGCACGTCGAGGAGGCCGGCGAGCAGGATGATCATCACGTCGCCCATCACCCAGATGCTCAGCAGCAGCAGCGTGGGCTTCGACAGGTTGGGGTCGTTGAACCACAGCGGGCCGTGGATGCCGAGCGCCTTGAGGATCGTGTTGACGGGCCCCGTGCCGGGGTTGAACAGGAACACGAACGCGACCACGGATGCCACGGGCGGCACGAGCGCGGGCAAGTAGTACAGCGTGCGCCACACCCCGTTGCCCCGGCGCGACCGCACGAGCAGGTTCGCCACGAAGAACGCGAACAGCAGCTTGACCGGCACCATGATCAGCACGAACCAGAGCGTGTTGAGGGCGGCGGTGGCGACCTTCGGGTCTTTCGTGAACAGGTACTCGTAGTTGCGGAACCCGATGAACTCCGGGTCCGACACGAGGTCGAACCGCGTGAAGCTGTAGTACACGGAGGCGATCAGCGGGTAGACGAAGAAGATCGCCAGCCCGAGGAGCGCCGGTGCGAGCATCCCGAAGATGATCAGATTACGGCGACGGGATGCCCGCCGCCGGCCCGGGCGGGCTGCCGGAGCAACCCGCCCGAGCCCAGCTGCCGCGGTGGTCACGGACCGCTGACCAGCTCGAGTGCGTCGTTGATCTCCTTGTCCACGCCCTTCAGGCCGTCGGCGAGGTCGCCGCCCTGGCCCTGCTGGTACTTGTCCCAGTAGTCGCCGAACGACTGCTGGTAGCCGGCGCCGCTGGGGCTCGGCGGCGTGGTCTCCGTGTTGGCGTTGGCCGCGATGTCGAGGAACACCTGGAACTGCGGGGTCACCTCGAGATCGGGGCTGGCGAGCGCGTCGTGGGTGCTCGGCACGTTCTTGAGGCCGTTGGCGAGCTTCACTACCGCGTCCGTGTCGGTGGTGAGGTACTTGAGCAGGGCCCACGCGAGCTCCGGGTTCTTGGAGCCCTTCGAGATTCCGGCGATGTTGCCCGTGATGTAGCCGGCGCCGTACAGGTCGGGCTGCGAGTCGACAACGGGGAACGGCGCGGTGCCGTACTTCAGGTCGGGGGTCTGGTCGTCGATGAACGCGGTGCGGTACTCGCCGTCGAGGTTCAGCGCGACCTGGCCGGTCTGGAAGGCGTTGTCTGCCGAGAACTCCTGGCCGAGGCCGGCGGTGAACGCCTGGAGCTTGTCGAGGCCGATCTCGTCGACGTAGGCCTTCTGCCACTCCATGAGCTCGTTCCAGCCGTCGGACGAGCCCACCGCCGAGGTGCCGTCGTCGTTGAGCCACTGGGCGGAGGCGAGCGGGCCGAGGTGCGCCGCCGAGTTCTCGTAGTAGCCCATGAGCGGGTTGAAGCCCAGGGTCTTGATCGAGCCGTCGTCGTTGTAGGTGGTGAGCGCGAGGCCCATCTCCTCGAGCTCGCTCAGCGTCTTCGGCGGCTCGGTGAAGCCCGCCGCATTGAGGAGGTCCTCGTTGTAGTAGAGCGCGTACACGTCGGTGAGCACCGGCATCGAGCAGCGCACGCCGTCGAACTCGGTGTAGCTCTTGACCGTGTCGGTGAACTGGCCGAGGTCGACCTTGTCGCGGTCGATGTACGGGCCGAGGTCGCGGAACGCGCCGCTGTTGCAGAAGCTGCCGACGATGTCCGTCGAGTAGGACATGCCGAGGTCGACCGTGGTGCCGGCCGAGATGGCCTTCTGCAGCTTCTCGTCGTCCTGGCCGGAGTGGACGTCGACGGTGACCTTGGGGTTGGCCGCCTCGAAGTCGTCGATGACCGACTGGATGACGTCGGCCTCGCGGTCGGCGAAGAAGTGCCAGAACGACACGGTGCCCTCGAGCTCGGTGGGCGCCTTGTCCGCGATGGTCTGGTCGCCGGCGGTCCCGGTGCAGCCCGCGAGCACGAGGGCTGCCGTGGTGATGGCGGCGGCGCCCGCGAGGGCGCGGCGCCAGGTGGTGGGAGATGTCACTTCGTTGTTACCTCACTGTCGGTTGTGGATGGGGGTCATACGGTGATGCGGGCTACGTCCTCGAACAGGCGGCTGTGCACGTCGGCGATGAGCACTTCGCGCGCGCCGCGCAGCACGGGGTGGTCGGCGACCGCGGTCGCCACCACATCGGGGCGCCACTGGGTGGATGCCGCGAGCCGCTGCGCCACGAGGGCCGCGAGCCGCTCTCCGCCTTCGCGGCCGGTGGGCCCGCCGAGCACGATGCGCTCAGGGTCGAGCACTGCCAGCACGGGGACGAGGCCGAGGGCCACCCGCTCGGCAAGGGCGGCGACGGCATCCGGGGTGCCCCGGAGGCGCGCCCACGCCGCAGCGCCGAAGAACTCCGTGAGGGTCGGGGCCTCGGGGTCGAGCGCCTTGCCCTCCTCGGGCACCGGGAGGTAGCCGATCTCGCCCGATCCCCCGGCGGCGCCGCGGTAGATCCGACCGGAGACGTCGATCGCGAGCCCCAGGCCCTCGCCCATCCAGAGCAGGGCGAACCCGTCCACCGCGTCGGCGGAGCCGGCAGCGCGCTCGGCGACCGCGGCCAGGTTGGCGTCGTTGTCGAGCGTGACCGAGACGCCCAGCTCGCGCTCGAGGTGCGCCCGGATGCCCGTGGTCGGCCAGCCCGGCAGGGTGTCCGTGAACGACAGCTCGTCCGTGCGCTGGGCAACGGCCGCCTGCACTCCGATGCACACGAGCCGCACCGCGTCGTGGCGGATCCCGGCGGCATCGCAGGCCGCCGCGATCGCTCCGCGCACGTCGGAGACAGCGGTTCGCTCCGTGTCGGGCGCGAGAGGCAGTTCGGCTACGGGGTGCTCTGCGCCCGTGGCATCCACCACCGTCGTGGTGATCCGCGAGGAGCTCACGTCGACGGCCACGCCCAGCACCCGGTCGGCGCGCACCGCGTAGCTCACCGCGTTGGGACCGCGGCCGTTCGAGATCTCGCCGTGGACCCGGATGAGCCCGGCCTCCTCGAGGCGCGCGACCATCTGCGCGGCGGTGGGCTTCGACAGGCCGGAGAGCTCGCCGAGCCGGTTGCGCGTGAGCGGGCCGTGCTGCAGCAGCAGGCCGAGCGCGGTGCGGTCGTTGGTCGTGCGCAGCCACGCGGGGGTGCCTCGAACTGTCTCCGACAACGCAACCCCGCTTCCTCGTGCCGCCGCCACTGCGCGACGCTTGTCGAGGAATGTATCAGTAAACTTTCTTTATAGATACTGTCGGTTTGCAATCTGCGGGCAGAGTGGCACGATGCGAGCAAACGTGCGCGCAGGTCGGGAATCTGGTCGCACCTCGCGCCCACCCGGCCGCCGCGCACACGGAAGGGCCGCTCCCCCGGAGGAGAGCGGCCCTTCGTGTGCGCGACGCGCTAGTGCAGCTCGACCCGCTTCGGGAGGGTGAACACGAGCAGGAACGCGGCCACCGCGAACGCCGCGCTCACCGCGAGAGCCGGCGTCGCCGCCTGGCCGAACGCGGCAGGCAGGTCTGCCGGGCCGGCGATCGGGCCGATGTTGCCAAACAGCACGCTGCCGATGATCGCGATGCCGATCGCCGCGCCGATGCGCTGCATCACGCCGATCACGCCGCTCGCAGCACCCGCCTCCGAGCGGTCGACCGTCGCGACGATGAACCGCGCGTTCGGGGCGATGAAGAGGCCCGCGCCGAAGCCGGCGACCAGGAGCGGGCCCAGGAGGTCCCAGTTGGTGAGGTCGGCGGTGGGCACGAGCAGCAGGATCAGGAACAGCGCGATCAGGCCGATCGAGAGCAGCGCGTTGCCGATCACGAGCACCGTGCGGCCCAGGCGCTGCGCGAGGCGGTCGCTCTGGGACGCGCCGATGATGTTGCCGATCGCGAACGGGATCGACACGAGGCCCGACTCGAGCGCGGTGTGGCCGAGGCCCGCCTGCCAGAGGATCGAGATCGTGAAGAAGATGCTCGTGAAGCCGGCGAAGAACACCAGGGCGAGAATCGTGCCGCCCGTGAAGGCCGGGTGCGAGAACAGGTGCGGCGGCACGAGGGGCTCGACGCCGCTCGCGGCGACGCGGCGCTCCCACAGGGCGAACAGCACGAGCAGCACCACTCCCCCGGCGATCGAGAGGTACGTCCACAACGGCCAGCCGGCGTCCTGGCCCTGGATGAGCGGCACGAGGATAGCCACGAGCGATGCACTCACGAGGAGCAGCCCGATGAGGTCGGTGGAGGTCTTCTTTCCCTCGGCGCCCTTGGGCAGCAGCACGGCGGCAGCGATGAGCGCGAGGATGCCGATCGGCAGGTTCACTGCGAAGATCCAGCGCCAGCCGTTCTCGGTGCCGAGGGCCTCGATGAGCAGGCCGCCGACGATCGGGCCGAGCGCGGACGAGACGCCGATGACGGCGCCCATGATGCCGAATGCCTTGCCGCGCGTGCGCGGCGGGAACAGCAGCTGGATGAACGCGGTGACGGCCGGCAGGAAGATGCCGCCGCCGAGCCCCTGCACGACGCGCGCGATGATGAGACCCGTGCTGTCGAGGGCGAGGCCGCAGGCGAGCGAGGCGCCGGTGAAGATCGCGAGCCCGGTGAAGAACACCCACTTGTGCCCGAATCGGTCGCCGATGCGCCCCGCGGGTATCAGCACCAGCCCGAACGCCAGGGCGTAGCCGGAGATGATCCACGAGAGGGTCGCCTCCGAGGCATCCAGCGAGGTGCGGATGGTGGGCAGCGCGACGTTGACGATCGTCGTGTCGAGCAGGGCCATGAACATGCCCGCGAGGAGCACGATGAGGGCGAGCCAGGCCTTTCGGGGTACCTCCGTGGAGGCGTTGAACGCGGCCGTATCTGGGCCGACGGTGGGGCTTGTCATGAGGGGTGGTGTCCTTTCCGGGACGTTTCGTCTTCGAGGATCGCGGGGAGGTTCGCGATGAGTTCTTCGTGGAAGGCGATCTCCGCCTGGAGGCGGTGCCAATCGTGGCGCGATACTTTCCGTTCGGTGATGGTGAGGTACTTGGCGATCTTCGCCTGGTGCAGTTCTTCCGCGGCGATCCGTGCCCGGAACTCCGCGAGCCGCTCTTCGAGAGTGTCGCGCAGGCCACCGAGATTCTCGGGGCCGAGCCGCGCGAGCGCGAGGTCGAACGGGTCGGGCCGGTAGAGGATGCTCTCCAGCGCGTCCTGGCGGATCGCGGACAGCGACTCCCGCCCGGCATCGGTGATCTCGTACACCTGCCGCTCGGGATAGTTGCCCTCCCGTTCGATGCGCAGTGCGTCGATCAACTCCTCGGCCGCAAGGCGCTTGATGGCACCATAGATCGCCCCAGGGGTGACATCCGCCCACTCGGCGATGTGCTCCTCATCGGCAAGGAGCCGGAGGGCGTGGCCGTGCATGGGGCCGCGCTCCGCGAGGGAGCTCAGGATGAACAATCGGATGGACGACACGCGACTACTCTTGCACGACTAGTTGGTTCAAAGCAAGCAGTATTACGCCCGGTGTCGAACCTCCATTGCCGCCCACAGGTGCCGTGCCTAGGCTCACTCCCGAGTGGGCGACCGCCCCCGGGGATTCCATAGGAGAGCCACCATGAGCGACTGGAAGTTCGAAACCAAGCAGGTCCACTCGGGTGCGCAGCCCGACCCCACCACGAACGCCCGCGCGACGCCGATCTACAAGACGACCTCGTACGTGTTCAACAGCACCCAGCACGCGCAGAACCTGTTCGCGCTCGCCGAGTTCGGCAACATCTACACCCGCCTGATGAACCCGACGACCGATGTCG
This sequence comes from Rhodoglobus sp., assembly GCA_025463515.1. Lineage (GTDB taxonomy): Bacteria > Actinomycetota > Actinomycetes > Actinomycetales > Microbacteriaceae > Rhodoglobus. The sequence continues at coordinate 36,205 of JAODAQ010000010.1, read as the reverse complement.
TCGAGCAGCGGGTCGCCGCGCTCGAGGGTGGCACCGCGGCGCTCGCCGTGGCATCCGGCTCGTCCGCGATCACCTACGCGGTGCTGAACATCGCGCGCTCGGGCGACCACATCGTCTCGAGCTCGTCGATCTACGGCGGCACGTACAACCTGTTCAAGTACACGCTCGCGAACCTCGGCATCGAGGTCACCTTCGTCGAGGACCAGGACGACGCCGCCGAGTGGGCGGCCGCCGTGCGCCCCAACACGAAGCTGTTCTTCGCGGAGACCATCGGCAACCCGAAGATCAACATCCTCGACATCGAGAAGGTCGCGGGCATCGCCCACGAGAACAACCTCCCGCTCATCGTCGATAACACGATCGCGACCCCGTACCTGATCCGCCCGTTCGAGTTCGGCGCCGACATCGTCGTGCACTCCGCCACGAAGTTCCTCGGCGGCCACGGCACGGTCATCGCCGGTGTCATCGTCGACGGCGGCAAGTTCCCGTGGGCTGCGAACGCCGACAAGTTCCCCGGCCTCACCGAGCCCGACCCGAGCTACCACGGCGCGAGCTACACCGGTGTGCTGGGCGACGCGATCGCGTACGTGATCAAGATCCGCGTCACGATCCTGCGCGACACGGGTGCGGCCCTCTCGCCCGACAGCGCCTTCGCGCTCATCCAGGGCATCGAGACGCTCAGCCTGCGCATCGAGCGCCACGTGCAGAACACGCAGGAGATTGCCGAGTGGCTCGAGAACCACCCGGATGTCGCGAGCGTGAACTACTCCGGACTCCCCAGCAGCCCGTGGTACGCGGCGGCCAACAAGTACGCCCCGAAGGGCGTCGGCGCCGTCGTGTCGTTCGAGCTCAAGGGCGGCGTCGACGCGGGCCGCGCCCTCGTCGAGAGCGTCGAGCTGTTCAGCCACCTCGCCAACATCGGCGACGTGCGCAGCCTGATCATCCACCCGGCCTCGACCACGCACTCGCAGCTGACCCCCGAGCAGCAGCTCACGACCGGCGTCACGCCGGGCCTCGTGCGCCTCTCTGTCGGCATCGAGAACGTGGACGACCTCAAGGCCGACCTGCAGACCGGCTTCGACGCCGCGCGCGCCGTCGCGGCAGCCTCGAGCGCCTCGGCGTAGGTCTCGACCCCGCTCGACCACCGAACGGCCCGGCGCACGTAACAGTGCGCCGGGCCGTTCGCTTTTCCCCGATACTGGGACAGACATGGATTGGCAGACACCCGAGGACACGGTCCCATCGGCCTTCATCACCGAGGCCAACGCGCGCTCCGTGCTCGGCAAGCCGCCGGCCACGGGAGCGTGGCGCGAGGGCGACCCCGTCGGCAACCGCCAGTTCTTCTCCCTCGGCGCGATGGCGCTCGAGCGCGGCGGCGAGCTGCCCTCGGTCCGCGTCGCCTACGAGACCGCCGGCACGCTCAACGCCGACCGGTCGAACGCGATCCTCGTCGTCCACGCGCTCACCGGCGACAGCCACGTCGTGGGCAGCCCGGGCCCCGGGCATCCCACCGGGGGCTGGTGGAGCGGCATGGTCGGCCCCGGCAAGGCCATCGATACCGAGAAGTGGTTCGTGGTCGCCCCCAACATGCTGGGCGGATGCCAGGGCACGACCGGTCCCGCCTCGCACGCGCCCGACGGCACCGAGTGGGGGCAGCGGTTCCCGTTCGTGACGATCCGCGACCAGGTCGCAGTGCAGCTCGCGCTCACCGACGCCCTCGGCATCGACCGCTGGGCCGCTGTCATCGGCGGCTCCATGGGCGGGATGCAGTCCCTGGAGTGGGCGGTCAGCTACCCCGACCGGCTCGAGCGCGTCGCCGTGCTCGCGGCGCCCGCGTTCTCCAACGCCGACGCGATCGCGCTCAACTTCCTGCAGGCGGAGGCCGTGCACCTCGACCCGGCCTTCGCGGACGGCGACTACTACGAGACCGCCGAGGGCGAGGGCCCGCACCGCGGCCTGGCCCTCGCGCGCCGGATGGCGCTGCACAGCTACCGCTCCCCCGACGAGCTCAACGACCGCTTCGAGCGCAGCTGGCAGAGCGGCCTGAGCCCCCTCGGCGGCGGCGGCAAGTACGCGGTCGAGAGCTACCTCGACTACCACGGCAACAAGTTCACCCGCCGCTTCGACGCCAACAGCTACCTCACGCTCGTGAGCGCCATGAGCTCGCACGACGTGGGCCGTGGCCGCGGCGGCACGGCGAAGGCCCTCGCCGGCGCGACGCCCAAGGCGCTCGTGCTCGGCATCGACAGCGACCGGCTCTACCCGGTCGTCGAGCAGGAGCACGTGGCCGCCCACCTGCCCGGCAATATCGACGGCTCGGTGCCGCACATCATCTCTTCGCCCTTCGGCCACGACGGCTTCCTCATCGAGGACAGGCTGGTCGGCGCACAGATCCAGAGACTCCTCGACACGTAGCCCCACAACACTTGAGTAAAGCTCCCATAGAGCTACACTGGCCCTCAGCATTCCCGGGGGTCCGTGCCCCCGGTCGCCGGGGGGAACCTGATGAAGACACTCGAAACGGTGCGCGTCGCCGTGGTGGACTCCCACGCGCTCGTGGCCGAGGGGCTCGCCGCCCTGCTCGCGCGGGCGGAGCTCGAGGTGGTGTGCACGGTGTCGACCTGGGCGCAGCTGCTCGAGCATCCGGCCATGCCCGCCGATGTCGTGGTGCTCGACCTGCACCTGCACGACGGGCTCCTCATCGGCACGCGGGTGCGCGAGCTGACGGCGCTCGGCGCCAGCACGGTCATCGTGAGCAGGCGAACGGATGCCTCCTCCGTCGCCACGGCCATGCGAGCCGGCGCCCGCGCCTTCGTGGCCACTACCGACTCCGCGCGCGACCTCGTGGCCGCCGTCCGCACGGCGGCGAAGGGGGGCCACCACCTCGCGGACCACCGCGCCGATGCCGTGCGGTCCGCGCGCACCGGACTGGACGCGGGCCTCGGGCGGCAGGAGGAGCGCGCGCTCGTCCTCTACTCGGCCGGGCGCTCCCTCCGCGAGGTCGCCGACGTCATGGACACCACCGAGGAGACTGTGAAGTCGTACATCAAGCGCGCGCGGCGCAAGTACCGCGACCTCGGCGTCGATATCGGCACGCGCGACCAGCTTCGGCGCTACGCCCGCGCCCAGGGCTGGACAGTCCCCGACTAGCCCCGCACTACCATCGAGGCATGCGGCGCGCCCTCACGCTCTCCCTCGCCCTCACGGCACTCGTGCTGACGGGGTGCGCGGCGCCCGCCGCGGAGCTGCCGGCCACGATCACGGCGAGCGTGTTCCAGAACCGCTTCGACTACAGCCTGCGCCAGCTCGAGATCAAGGTGGCCAACGGCACGGATGCCGCGATCACCGTGACGCGCGCGGCGTTCGAGTCCACCCGCTTCACGGAGCCCGCGGTGTGGGACCGCCCGCAGGAGGTCCCGGCCGGCGCCGCCCGCGACCTCAAGGTGCAGCTGCCCGACCCGGTGTGCGACGGCGCGGACCCCGTGGACTCCGTGACCCTCGAGGTCACGCTCGGCGACGGCACGAGCGGCACGGTCACGGTCACCCCCTCCGACGAGCAGGGCCGCGTCGACACGATCAACGCGGAGGACTGCCTCGGGGTGTCGGTGGCGGAGGTGGCCACGATCACGCCGCCCGCCGCGCTCGACTGGAGCCCGGGAGCCCGCGCGCCGGCGGTGCTCGAGCTCGCGGTGCGGGCGACGGGCGGAGACGGGACGGTCACGATCCACGACGCGAAGGGCACCGTGCTGCTCGGGCTCGCCGACGAGACGGGTGCGGCGATCACGGTCCTGCCCGTGGAGCTCGAGGTCGACGCCTCGACGGCGGACAGCGCCATCCGGCTGTCGCTCGTGCCGAACCGCTGCGACCCGCACGCCGTCGAGGAGGACAAGCGGGGCACCTTCTTCCCGCTCGACGTGGAAACCGGAGACGGCCGGTCGGGCACCGTCTACATCGCGGTGAGCGACGAGGTGCGCCGCAGCCTCTACGAGTTCTACGCCGACTATTGCGGGCTTCCGGGCTAACTGGGGGACACGACGGTGCGGCACCCCCACTTGTGGGGCACCCTGTGTCACCATGACGCCAATGGATCTCATAGCCAAGGAGCGCGATCGGCTGCTCCAACGCACAGCCCGCGTCTACGGCCTGAGCTTCACCATTGTCTCGCTCGTCTGCCTCGCCATACCCGGGGCCGTCGATCTGGCGAGCTTCTTCGTGTGCCTGCCGCTCTACCTGATCATCGCGTTCTGCCAGTACCGCATCGGCTCGAGCCGCTCGATGCTGTGGGCGATACCCATATTGGTCGCGGGGCTCGCGGTCATCGGGGTCGTGGCGCTGCTCGCGCCGGAGGCGACCGGCCAGGCCGGCGTCTCCGCGGTCGCGCAGTTGAGCGCGGCATCCATGGCCTCGACCGCGATCGTGCTGACCACCGAGCTGCTGCGCCGGATCTTCCTCGGCCTGGCGTTCGCCCTCACGCTCGGGCTCACCACCTTCCTCATGCTGCCGTTCCAGGCGCCCGGCCGCACCGTGGCCCTGATCGTGCTCGGCTGGGTGCTCGCGACGATCATCGGGTTCTGGATCAGCGCGGGGGTCCCCCAGGCCGCGCGGCGCATCGCCAGCATTGGCCGCGCGCACCGCGCCGAGCGCCAGGCGAGTGAGACCGAGGCCCAGCGCCGCCAGGGCGCGCGCCTGCTGCACGACACCGTGCTCGCCACCCTCACCCTGCTCGCGCACTCCGGCGTCGGGGTCGCACCGGACGCCCTGCGCCAGCAGGCCGCGGACGACGCCCGCCTGCTGCGCCAGTTGCGCCTCGGCGCGACGCCCACCCCGCAGTCGTCCGGCGTGTACAACCTCGAGAACAACGAGGAGACCGTGCTCGGCACCACCCTCGAGTCGGTCAAGCAGCGCTTCGGGCGCATGGGCCTCGAGGTCAGCTGGCACGGCACGGGCCAGGTGCTACTGCCGAGCGACGTGCTCGACGCCTTCCTGCTGGCCCTTGCGGAGTGCCTCGAGAACGTCCGTCGCCACTCGGGCGTGACCGAGGCGCACGTCACGATCACCGAGGACGAGCTGATGGTCCGCGCGATGGTCACCGACTCGGGAGTGGGCTTCACCCTCGACGACGTCGACTCGGCCCGCCTCGGCTTCAAAGAGTCAGTCGTGGCGCGCCTCAAGGACGTCGGCGGCAAGGCCCGTCTGTTCTCCGCCCCGGGCTCGGGCACGACAGTCGTGCTGGAGGTGCCCCGATGAGCTACGCACCGCCCGAGGAGAACACGCTCGGCGTCATCCTGGGGCGCGGAAAACGGCGTGAGGCGGATGCCACGCGCCGTGTCATCCGGGCAGCGACCCCGCACCGCTCGAGCCTCGGGACGGGGTTCATCGGCATCGGCGCCGCGATCGTGTGCGGCCTGCGCGCCATCTACGGGCTCGCGTGGTTCGCGGGTCAGGTCGCGGAGGGCGACGTCTACCGCGAGCTCTGGCCTGCCGCTGCCGCTTGGGGAGTGCTGCTCGCCGTGCTCATCGCGACGTTCGTCGTCTCGCGCGTACTCGGCCACCTGCCCGACTGGATGTTCGCGATCTTCCTCGCAGGCCTGGCAGCCGCGGTGGCCCTCGACCTCTACGCGATCTGGCCCCTGCACGACATCGGCCGCCACGCGACCGCGGCCGTCACGGCGGGCATGGGGCTCATCGTCGTCATCACGCTGCGCCGCACGCGCGACATCCTGATCTCCGTGATCGTGCTGGGCGCGGCCCTCCTGGCCGCGATGATCGTCAACACGCCGTTCGACCCCGACTACTTCGCGCCCCAGGTCACCACCCTCGCCTTCGCGGTGCTGCCCGCCGTCATCGGAATCGTCGTGATCGGCGGCTTCCGCCGCCTCGTGCAGGTCGAGCTCGACCGCGTCCTCGTGCAGAGCACGGTGTCGGCGCCGCGGTTCGCGGTCGGGATGATGGCCTCCGAAGAGCTCGCCCGCCTCGACCTCGCCGCGGAGGAGCTCCTCGACACGGTCGCCACCGGCAAGGTCAAACTGCCCCTCGACCCGAAGACCGCCTCAGTGGCGGCATCCCTCGCCACGGAGCTCCGACTGCACCTCATCGAGGGCCGCCGGGAGACCTGGCTGTACCACGCGATCACCGAGTCCGACCACCTGGGCAAGGCGGTGACCCTCAACGACAAGTCGAGCCTCGCCGGCCTACTCGACCCGCAGCAGCGCGACGGTCTGCTCTCGACAGCCTGGCTGCTCGTGAGCGACGCCAAGAAGAACGTCAGCCGCACCGTGCAGATCACCGTCGGACCGGCCACCGACTCCCTCGAAACCCGGGAGGGGCGCAAGATCACGGTTCCGATCGTCATCGAGACCACGGGTGTGGCGCGCAATCGGGTGGACCCCGCGACGTGGGAGGCTATCCGCAAAGTCGGGCAGTACAACGACTCGACCCAGAATTCCAGCCTTCGCGTCGACATCGCGTGCCTCGTCGACAACCCTGCTGACCAGTAGACCCCTAAGCAGTACCCCTACAGAAGGACAAAATCGTGACTGACTCGACTGACCGCATCCGCGTCGCCCTCGTCGACGACCACAGGATGCTCCTCGGCGCCCTCACGGAGTGGATCAGCAACGCCGCTGACGACATCGCGATGGTCGCGGCCGTTCCGACCTGGCCCGAGCTCATCACTCACCCGGAGTTCCCGGTGGATGTCGTCCTGCTCGACCTCGACCTCAAGGACAACATCCCGGTCTCGCTCAAGATCAACACCCTGAAGACCACGGGCGTGAAGGTCGTGCTGATGAGCACGTACTCCGAGCCCAACGTGGTGCGCGAGGCGCTCGCCTCGGGCGCGCTGGGCTATCTCGTCAAGAGCGAGGACGCGGGGATGATCGTCGAGGCGATCCGCGCCGCGGCCAAGGGCGAGTCGTTCATCTCTGCCGAGCTGGACCTCGCGCTGAACGCCGGCGAGATCGGCGGCTCCCCCAAGCTCAGCGCCCAGGAGCGCCGCGTCATGGCGCTGTACGGCGGCGGCGAGCCCGTGAAGGCCGTGGCCTTCCAACTGAGCATCTCCGAGGAGACCGCCAAGAGCTACCTCAAGCGCATCCGCGAGAAGTACCGCGTCGCGGGCTTCGACGTCGGCACCAAGGTGGCGCTACGCAAGCGTGCGATCGAGGACGGAATCCTCGTCGAGAGCGACCTTCCCCGCCAGTTCTGAGTCGGCACCGCCTGACTTTCGGTTCCGGCGCTCGAGAGCGACACTCACGAGCGCCAGGCCGACGCCGGGGACGCACAGCAGCAGGCCGACCCACGTCGGTGAGAGGTAGCCGAGCCCGGCGGCGATCGTGATGCCGCCGAGGTAGGCGCCGAGGCTGTTGCCGATGTTGAGCGCCGAGTGGTTGATCGCCGCTGCGATCGACTGGCTGTCGCCCGCGACATCCATGAGGCGGGTCTGAATCGCGGGCGAGAGGGCCGAGGCGGCGCCGCTCACGAGGAACACGAAGGCGAACAGGCCCACCGCGTGCTGCGCCGTGAGCGCGAACCCGGCGAGCGCGACCGCGAAGACGCCGAAGCAGATGAACAGCGTGCGCATGACGTGGTGGTCGGCGCCGCGGCCGCCCAGCAGGTTGCCGATCGTCATGCCGAGGCCCGCCGCGACGAGGACGAACGGGATCGCGCCGACATCGAGGTGCGCCACGTTGGTCGCCACCGGCGAGATGAACGTGTAGACCGCGAAGAACCCTCCGAAGCCGAGCGAGCCGAGCAGGAGCGTGAGCCACACCTGCGGCCGGGTGAAGACGCCGAGCTCGCGCCGCATGGTGGCCGCCGGGTCGCCGGCCTGCAGCGGGACGAGGAACGCCACGGCGACGAACGTCAGAGCGAAGACGAGGGCGACCGCGAGGTAGGCGACGCGCCAGCTCGTGTTCTGGCCGAGGAAGGTGATCGCGGGCACGCCCACGACGTTCGCGATGGTGAGGCCCGCGAGCACGAGGGCGACGCCCTGCCCGCGCTTGCCCGGCCCCATGAGCGACGCGGCGACCAGCGCAGCGATGCCGAAGTAGGCACCGTGCGGGAGTGCCGCGACGAACCGCGCGACGAGCACGAGTTCGAAGGTGGGCAGGATCGCGGAGGCGACGGTGCCGAGGACGAACACTCCCACGCACGCGAGCAGGAGCTGCTTGCGGGGGAAGCGCGCAGCGAGGGCGGCGATCGTGGGGGCGCCCACGACCACTCCCAGCGCGTAGGCGGAGACGAGCCATCCGGCTTGCGCGTTCGCCTTCTCGTGGGACACGGCCCAGACGTGGGGCAGGAGGTCGGCCGCGAGATTGGGCAGGAGGCCCATCGCGACGAACTCGGTGAGGCCGATGCCGAAGCCGCCGAGGGCGAGGGCGAGAATCGCAAGCCTGACGCGTGCGGGAGAAAGAGACATGCTGGCCGATCGTGAGGGAGACGGAAACGCTCACCGTCGAGCCGGTGACCAGTCTACGACCGGGGCGGCTCGCTGCGATCGGCGAGCGGCCACACCGAGGGCAGCCAGTTCTCGCCGGGCTCGTCGTCCGCGCCGGGCTGCAGCGGCGCACGGACGACCGCCAGGACCGCCCAGCCGAGCAGAACGAACTCGAGGATGTTGCGCACCGTGAGCACTGCGAGCAGCAGCGGGTTGAGGTACAGCAGCTCGAGGTACAGGTACGGGTAGAGCAGCTGGGTGAGCGCGGCGATCACGAGCGCGAGGGTCGCCGGGAAGCGGAAGGAGCGGCCGTGCCCCGCCGCGCTTGTCGCCAGGCCCAGCACCACGGGCACCGCGAGCCAGCCGATGAACTGCGGAGAGCCCACCTTGTTGACCGCGATCAGGGTAGTCACGAGCGCGAGCGCGAGCGGCGGCAGCAGGTCGCCCGCCGAGGCGCCGGCGCGGTTCGCACGGATGCCGAGCAGCGCGACCACGACCACCACGAGCCCGAGCAGCGGCGTCATGAGGGCCGCCGCGACCTCGATCCCTGGCCCCTGCACCTGGTAGGTGAGGATCTCGTTGTCGTAGTACACCCGCGCCCCCGGCACGCCCGCAAGGGCCTGCCAGAGCCACAGTGTCGCGACGGGAGACTCCACCTGCACTCCCCTGCCCGTCTGCTGGGTCACGAAGCTGAACACGTTGAGGCCGCTGCCCAGTGCGACCGCGGCGACGACGATCACGGCCGAGACGACGAGCACGGCGGCGAGGATGCGCCAGCGGTCCTTGAGCGCGATCAGGGCGGCGCCCACCAGCGCGGCGGGCCACACCTTCACCCAGGTCGCGATCGCGAGGATGACCGCCGCCGCCCGGGGCCGGGTCGCGAGCAGCGTCACTCCGACGAGGGCGAGGGGCACGGTCACCGAGTCGATCCGGCCGAGGGCGATGGGCCCGAGGAGGAGCAGGAACCCCACCCACCACCAGGCCACCGCCGTGCGCTCGCGGGCGCGGCCCCAGCCGGTCACGAAGCCGAAGGCCACGGCATCCAGCAGCATGACCATGGTGAGCCACGTGCTGCCGTACTGGTCCGGGCCGAACAGGGTCGCGGCGAACATCGGGACGAGAGCGACCACCGGGTAGACCCAGACACTGTCGATACCCACCCAGAAGTCGGCGCCCGTCGCCTGGTCCATCCAGAATTTGTAGACGATCGTGACGTCGCCGAGCGGCAGGCCGGGCGCGTAGAGGTTCAGCAGGCCCAGCCAGAGGTGCACGAGCACGAAAGCCGCCCACACGGTGGCGGGGCTTCGCACAACGGCGAGGAGGACGCCGAGCGCGGTCCGGGTCTTGGGCACAGCACAGCGTAACCCGGTAACAATTCGTCCCCGTTTCGCCCCGCGCCGCCGCGCTGCGGGATGATTGTCGGACACAGCATCCCCTAGGAGACAGCCATGACCCGCACCCTTCGCGCCATCGCCGCCGTCGGCGCCGCCGCCCTCGCCCTCTCGCTCGCCGCGTGCGCGCCGACCACCGGCACCTCCGGTGACGCGGGCGGCTACGTCACCGACGGCAAGCTCACCATCGGCACCGGCGAGCCGGCCTACTACCCGTGGGTCATCGACGACGCCCCCGAGTCCGGTGAGGGCTTCGAGTCGGCCATCGCGTACGCCGTCGCCGACGAGCTGGGCTTCGCCAAGGAGGACGTGGTGTGGGTCCGCACCACCTTCGACGAGGCCATCGCGCCCGGCGCCAAGGACTTCGACTTCAACCTGCAGCAGTTCTCGATCACCGACGAGCGCAAGCAGAACGTCGACTTCAGCTCGCCGTACTACGAGACAACGCAGGTCGTCATCACCACGTCAGCCTCCAAGGCGGCCGGGGCTACGAGCATCGCGGACCTCAAGGACTTCCTGATCGGGGCCCAGACCGGCACGACGAGCTTCGACGCGATCGAGCAGCAGATCAAGCCGACCGCGGGTGCGCAGGTGTTCAACACCAACGACGACGCGGTGCTCGCCCTCCAGAACGGCACCGTCGACGCGATCGTGCTCGACCTCCCGTCCGCGTTCTTCGCGACGGGCGTCCAGCTCGACGGCGGCCTCATCATCGGCCAGCTGCCGCAGCCCGACGGCAAGAGCGGTGACGAGTTCGGCCTCGTCCTGCCCAAGGACAGCCCCCTGACCGCCACGGTCACCGCGGCCGTGGACGCCCTGCGCGACAACGGCACCCTCGCCGACATCGCGACGAAGTGGCTGGCTGACGCGGGCTCGGCTCCCGTGCTCAAGTAGCATTCGCTAGTGACTTCAGAGGAGGCCCGGCGGCCGAGCGCTATCGAGCTCGAGCGTCGGGCCTTCCGCCGTCGGCAGGGCGCGCGGTCGGTGATCATCAGCCTCGTGAGCACCGTCGCGCTCGCAGTGGTGGCCTGGCTCACCATCATCAACACCCCGGGCTGGGCCCGTGTCCAGCAGGGCTTCTTCAACCCGGAGGTCGCGGTCGCCGCACTCCCCCGCATCGCCGAGGGGTTCCTGCTCAACCTCCGCGTGCTGCTGTTCGCCGTGGTGGGCGTGCTGGTGCTGAGCCTCATCATCGCCGCGATCCGCACTCTGCGCGGCCCGGTGTTCTTCCCGCTTCGCGCTCTCGCCTCGGGCTACACCGACCTGTTCCGCGGCATGCCGCTCATCATCACGCTGTACCTCGTGGGGTTCGGGGTGCCCGGGCTCATCGGGTCCGGCGGGCCTCGCATCCCCTCCGAGGTGCTCGGCACGATCGCACTCGTGCTCACCTACTCGGCGTACGTGAGCGAGGTGTTCCGGGCGGGCATCGAGGCCGTGCATCCGTCGCAGGTCGTCGCCGCCCGCTCGCTCGGGCTCACGCACGGGCAGTCGATGCGGCTCATTGTGCTGCCGCAGGCCGTCCGCAAGGTCACGCCCGCGCTCATGAACGACTTCATCGCGATGCAGAAGGACGTCGGGCTCATCTCGGTCCTCGGGGCGGTCGACGCCGTGCGGGCGGCGCAGATCGAGACCAGCCACTTCTTCAACTACACGCCGTACGTCGTCGCCGGGCTGTTCTTCGTGCTCCTGGCCATCCCCATGATCCGCTTCACCGACTGGTACACGGCGCGGCTGCGCTCGCGGGAGCAGATCGGCGGCATCGTCTCATGACCGAGGTGCTGCGGCTCGAGAACATCTGGAAGTCCTACGGCGAGACCGACGTGCTGCGCGGCATCGACCTCGCGGTCGACTCGCACGAGGTCGTCGCCCTGATCGGCGCGAGCGGCTCGGGCAAGTCGACGCTCCTGCGCACCGTGAACCTCCTCGAGCGCCTCGACGACGGGCAGATCTGGCTCGCGGGCACCGACATCTCCACGCCGAGCACCAAGCCCGACACGGTGCGCGCGCGAATCGGCGTCGTCTTCCAGCACTACAACCTCTTCCCGCACCTCTCCGTGCTCGACAACGTCACGCTGGCCTCCCGCCGGGTGCTCCGGATGCCGCGGGCGCAGGCCGAGGCGCGCGGGCTCGAGCTGCTCGACCGCATCGGGCTCGCCGACCATGCCCGCGCCTTCCCGGACCGCCTCTCGGGCGGCCAGCAGCAGCGCGCCGCGATCGTCCGCGCTGTCGCCACCAACCCCGAGCTCCTCCTGCTCGACGAGATCACGAGCGCCCTCGATCCGGAGCTCGTCACCGAGGTGCTCGACCTCGTGCGCGAGCTCAAGGCGGAGGGCACGACGATCGTCATGGCGACGCACGAGATGGCCTTCGCCCGCGACGTCGCCGACCGCGTCGTGTTCCTCGACCAGGGTCTGATCGCGGAGCAGGGCACCCCCGCGGAGGTCTTCGGCGCCCCGCGCGAGGCGCGGACGCGCGAGTTCCTGTCGCGGTTCCTGGGCTAGCCGCGGGTTGAGTAGCGCCCTCTGGGGCGCGTATCGAAACTCACCGGTTTCGATACGAGCGCCAGAACGCCCTACTCAACCCACCGGTTTCGATATGTGCGCCAGAGCGCCCTACTCAACCAGCGAGCAGCCTCGCGATCGTGGCCGGCAGCGCCGCCGCGAGCCCGAGCACCGTGAGCGGCCCGCCACCCGAGGCCCGCTTCGCCGCGAGCCCGTGCAACACGGCCGCGGTGGCGGCGAGGCGCGCGAGCTCGGCGGGGTCGTCCGCGATCGCCGCGGCGTGGGTCGCCACGAGGGCGCCGAGGATCCCGGCGAGCGCATCCCCCGCGCCCGCGTCGCGAGCCAGGTCGGCGCGCTGGCGGCGGAGAGCGAGATCCCCGGCCCCGCGACATACGTGGTGTGCCCTTTGAGCAGCACGGTCACCCCGAGGGAATCGGCAGTCCGGCGCGCGTATCCCTCGGGATCGCCGGCGACCTCGGCGCGGTCGACGCCGAGCAGTCGCGCGAGCTCGCCGTAGTGCGGCGTGATCACCACGGGCCCGGCCGCGCGGTCGTGGAGGTCGAGCGCACCGCCGTCGAGCACCACGGGAACCTCCTGCGACACCGCGCGAAGCAGCGGCTCGAGCTGGCGGTCGACGTGGTCCATCCCGGAGCCGAGCAGCCACGCCTGCACGCGCCCGTCGGCGGTGACGACCTCGGGGCGGCGCTGGAGCACGAGCTCCGCCGCCTCACCCAGGTACCGGATCATCCCGATGCCGGTGTGCGCCGCAGCCTGCACTCCGAGCACGGCCGCACCCGGGTACATCGCCGAGCCCGTGATCACCCCGAGGACGCCGCGCGAGTACTTGTCGTCGTGCTCGCCGGGCACCGCGATACGGGAGGCTGCGTCATCCGGGGTCCACGCGGTGAAGGGGGTCACCTGTCTCACGATAGTTTGGGCGGGTGGCTATCAGCATCCCCGATCGTGTTGTCGTCTTCGACTACGGCGAGGTGATCTCGCGGTCGCCGAACGATCCGGACCGCGCGGCGCTGGTCGCGATCTCCGGATGCCACGACACCGAGTTCTGGGACGCCTACTGGGCGCACCGCGACGGCCTGGACCAGGGCACCACGAGCATCCCGGAGTACTGGCGGCTCGTCGCCGCCGACCTCGGCGTGACGTGGAGGGCCTCCACCGTGCACGCGCTCTGGATCGCCGACTTCCGCAGCTGGTGGAGCATCGAGCCCGGCACTCTCGACCTCATCGAGGAGCTGCACGAGGGCGGCACGCGCCTGGCGATCCTCTCCAACGCGGGCTTCGACTTCTCGAGCCCGTTCCGGCGATCCCCGATGGCCCAGTTCTTCGAGCGCGTCTTCGTCAGTGCGGAGATGGACGCCATCAAGCCCGATCCGGCGATCTACTCCGAGGTGGCCGCCGAGCTGGGCATCCCCCTCGACCACATGGTCTTCGTCGACAACAAGTCGGTGAACACGGATGCCGCGACAGCACTCGGCGTGACCGCGCACCACTTCACCGGCGTGGAAGGCCTGGGCGCCTTCCTGCGTTCCCTTCAAGCATGAGCGCCTTGTTCACGCCCCTGGCCCTGCGCGGCACGACCTTCCGCAACCGCCTCTGGGTCGCTCCCCTGTGCCAGTACTCCGTCGAGCTACGCGACGGGGTGCCGACCGACTGGCACCTCGTGCACCTCGGCTCGTTCGCCCTCGGTGGCGCGGGCCTCGTCATGACCGAGGCGACGGCGGTGAGCCCCGAGGGGCGCATCAGCCCCGAGGACACCGGGCTCTGGAACAGCGAGCAGCGGGATGCCTGGGCCCGCATCACCGCCTTCATCCGCTCGCAGGGCGCCGTGCCGGGCATCCAGCTCGCCCACGCCGGCCGGAAGGGCTCGACCTGGCGGCACTTCGACCCCCGCTTCGGCGCGACAGTGCCGGAGGCCGAGGGCGGGTGGGAGCCGGTGGCCCCCTCTGCCCTTGCGTTCTCGGGCTATTCGACGCCCCGCGCGCTCTCGGTCGAGGAGATCGGGGCCGTCGTCGACGACTTCGCCGCCGCGACCACCCGGGCACTGGCGGCCGGGTTCGGGCTGCTCGAGGTGCACGCCGCGCACGGCTACCTGCTGCACCAGTTCCTCTCGCCGCTCTCCAACGAGCGCACCGACGAGTACGGCGGCTCCCTCGAGAACCGCGCCCGGCTGCTACTGGCGGTCGTGCGCGCCGTCCGCGAGGCTGCCGGCCCCGACATCCCCGTGCTCGTGCGCTTCTCCGCGACCGACTGGGCCGAGGGCGGGTGGGACCGGGAGCAGACGGCAGTCGTCGCGGGCTGGGCGCAGGAGGCGGGCGCCGACCTGTTCGACATCTCGACGGGCGGGCTCGTGAGCGGCATCCGCATCCCGCTCGAGCCCGGCTACCAGGTGCCTTTCGCGGAGTTCGTCCACGAGACCGCGGAAGCCCCGGTGAGCGCCGTCGGGCTCATCACGGAGGCCCAGCAGGCCGAGGAGGTCGTGGCATCCGGCCGGGCCGACGCCGTCATGATGGGCCGCGAGATGATGCGCGACCCGCACTTCGCGTGGCGCGCAGCCGCCGAGCTGGGCGTCGACCTCGACTACTACCCGCCGCAGTACCTACGCTCCAAATATGCCCTCAAGTAGCCCCGCACGCGGACTCGCCTTCGGCTTTCTCGGGGTGCTGATCTTCTCGTTCACGCTGCCCATGACCCACATCGCGGTCGCCGATCTTGCTCCCCTGTTCATCAGCAACGGGCGGGCGGTGGTCGCTGGAGCTCTCGCCATCGCAGTCCTGGCGATCACGCGGCAGCGCTTCCCGAAGGGCAGGCAGTGGCTGCGCCTCGCCGTGGTTGCGGGAGGCGTGATCTTCGGCTTCCCCCTGTTCACCTCCTTCGCGCTGCAGACCGTGCCGTCGTCCCACGGCGCCGTCGTGATCGGGCTGCTGCCCGCGGCGACCGCGGTGGCCGCCGTCATCCGGGGCAAGGAGCGGCCGTCGCTCGCGTTCTGGCTGGCGAGCGGTGCCGGTGTGCTCGCCGTGGTCGTCTTCGTCGCCCTCGCGGGCGGCGGCCTCCAGGAGCTGCGTCCCGGCGACCTCCTGCTGCTCGGCGCGGTCGTGACCGCCGCGATCGGCTACGCCGAGGGCGCGCTGCTCTCCCGCGAGATCGGCTCGTGGCAGACCATCTGCTGGGCCCTCGTGCTCGCGCTTCCCGTGACGCTCGTGATCACTGCCGTAACCGTGGCGCCCGGCTGGCCGCGGGCCGGTGCGCCCGCGTGGCTCGCCTTCGGCTATATGGCGCTGTTCAGCATGTTCCTCGGATTCTTCGCGTGGTACCGCGGCCTCGCGATCGGCCCGATCGCCCGGGTCAGCCAGATCCAGCTCGTACAGCCCGTGCTCACGATCGTGTGGTCGGCACTGCTGCTCGGCGAGGCCCTCGAGTGGACCGTGTGGGTCGGCGCGCTCGTCGTGATCCTGTTCGCGGGTATCGCGGTGCGGGCGCGGGTTCGCGCGCGCCCCGTGACAGCTGAGGCTGCCTCGGCTTAGTCTGGGTCGATGCGTTGGGGAATCGGGTCGTTGGTCGTCGTCGTGCTGCTGGCCGGATGCACGGCTCCCCCGCCCCCGATCGACCCCGAGCCAACGCCGACAGCAGTCAGTCTCGGGCCGGTCGGGACAGTCTTGGCGGTCGGCGAGTTCGACCCTGCCGACGGCGTCACGGGCACCGTTGAGCTCACCGTGGCGCCGGGCGGCCGCACCCGCGTGAGCATCATCGGCTTCACCTCCACGCTTCCGGCGGAGGCATCGCTGCAGCTCAGCCCCTACCCGCTCACCGCGGAGCGGCGCTGCATCGACGGATTCGCCTTCGACCTCGGTCTGCCACCCTACGACAACGACAAACTGGACTTGGACCTGACCAAGTTCGGCGGCGACGACCCCAGCTTCCTCGACGGGGCGGTGATCAGCATGGGCCTTCGTGACGGACTCGGCTGCGTGCGCACCATCCTCGCCCGGGCACCGTTCGCCTGGAGTATCCCGGATATGCGGCCCGGCCTCACTGTCATCGACTCAGGCACGGCCAGCGGCGCTCACGGCGCCGTCGTCACGGACGCCGACGGCGCCCCGGTCGAGTACACGGTGGCATCGGGCGACGTCTATTCCGCGATCGCCGACCGGTTCGGCATCAGCGTTGACGACCTCGACTACCTGAACCCCTACCGGAACGAGGACGGCGCGATCGCCGACGAGGTGCTCAACCTTGACCGCGACAACCGCAGCGGGCCGAAGTACTTGGGCTAGGGCCGCCTTCGCGTAGCGTCCTGCACCTCTCCGACCAGCTCCTCGATGATGTCCTCGAGGAACAGCACGCCCCGGGTCGCCCCGTTCTCGTCGAACGCGCGCGCGACGTGCACGCCGGAGCGGCGCATCGTCGCGAGGGCGTCCTCGAGGTCGGTGCCGCGGAAGATCGAGATGAGCTGCCGTATGCGCTTGGGCGGCACGGGCTCGTCGAACTCGTTCTCGTCGTCGAGGTCGATGACGTCCTTGAGGTGAAGGTAGCCGGTGGGCTCCCCCTCGTCGTCGACCAGGATGTAGCGCGAGAAGCCTCGCTGGGCCACCGCACGTTCGACGTCTGCGGGTGTGGCATCCTCGGGCAGGGTCACGAGCGAGGCCATGCCGACCGCGACGTCGCGCACCTTCTTCGACGTGAACTCGAACGCGGCGCTCAGGGTGCCGCCCGCGTCGGTGAGGACGCCCTCCCGCGTTGACTGCGCCACGATGGTCGCGACCTCGTCGAGCGTGAACACGCTGTTCGCCTCGTTCTTCGGCGTGACCCGGAACAGCCTCAGCACGCCGTTCGCTATCGCGTTGAGCGCCCAGATGATCGGGTTGAACACGCGCGCGATGAAGACGAGCGGCGGCGCGAGCATCAGCACCGCTCGGTCGGGCACCGAGAACGAGATGTTCTTGGGCACCATCTCGCCCAGGACCACGTGCAGGAACGACACGAGCAGCAGCGTGATCACGAACGCGATCGTGCCGATCACCTCCTCCGGCAGGCCGGTGAGGTGCAGCGGAATCTCGAGCAGGTGGTGGATCGCCGGCTCCGAGACATTCAGGATCAGCAGGGATGCCACGGTGATGCCCAACTGGCACGCGGCGAGCATGAGCGTGGCATGCTCCATGGCCCAGAGCGCGGTCTTGGCCGCCCGGGAGCCGGCCTCCGCCTTGGGCTCGATCTGCGAGCGCCGCGCGGAGATGACCGCGAACTCGCTCGCGACGAAGAAGGCGTTGACCAGCAGCAGCACGAACAGCCAGACGATTCCCCAGACGTCCATCAGCCGGCCTCGCCCTCGACGGGCGTCGGTGTGAACCGCACGCGGTCGATCCGGCGGCCGTCGAGCCGCTCGATGCGGAACATGCCGCCCGCGATCTCCACAGTGTCGCCCACGGCGGGCAGCCTGCCGAGCTCGCTCATGAGCCAGCCGGCCACGGTCTCGTACGGGCCCTCCTCGGGCACCGAGACTCCGGTGCGCTCGAGCAGCTCGTCGGGGCGCAGGATGCCCGGGAACGTGAACCACAGGCGCGACCGCACCACGTCGGGCTTGCTGCGGTCGTGCTCGTCGGAGACCTCGCCGACGAGCTCCTCCACGAGGTCTTCGAGGGTCGCGACGCCGGCCGTGCCGCCGTACTCGTCCAGGACGACGGCCATCTGGTAGCCCCGCCCGCGGAGCTCGGCGAGCAGCCCGTCCAGCTTCATGGTCTCGGGCACGCGCAGGGCGTCGGACTGCAGGGCGGAGACCGGCACATCCGCCCGCTTCTCGCGCGGGACCGCGACCGCCTGCTTGACGTGCACGATCCCGACGACGTCGTCGATGCTGTCGTCGATGACCGGGAACCGGGAGAAGCCGGTGCGGCGCGCGAGGTCGATGACCTCCTGCGCGGAGTCGGTGCGGTCGATGCTCGCGACCCGGGGCCTCGGGGTCATGACGTCCTGTGCGGTGTGGTCGGCGAAGGCGAGGGTGCGGGCGAGGAGGGTCGCGGTGTCGCGGTCGAGGCTGCCCTCACTGGCGGAGCGGCGGACGAGCGAGGTGAGCTCCTCGGCGGTGCGGGCGCCCGAGAGCTCCTCCTTCGGCTCGATGCCGACGAGTCGCAGGATGCCGTTGGCGCTGCTGTTGAGCAGGGTCACGGCCGGCCGGAACACGGAGGTGAACACCACCTGGAACGGGATCACCACCTTGCCGATCGCCCGAGGCAGTGACAGTGCGAGGTTCTTCGGCACCAGCTCGCCGATGATCATCGACAGCAGCGTGGCGACGACGATCGCGATGATGGTCGCGACGATGGAGACCGCCGACTTCGGCAGGAACGCCGAGAGCAGGGGCGACAGCAGGGCGCTGAACGCGGGCTCGAGGGTGTAGCCGGTGAGCAGGGTGGTGATCGTGATGCCGAGCTGCGCGCTCGAGAGGTGGGTGGAGGTGTGGCGCAGCGCCGAGATGACCATCCCGAGACCGCGCTCGCCGCGCTCCTGCCGTACCTCGAGGTCCGACCGGTCGAGGTTGACGAGCGCGAACTCCGACGCCACGAAGAAGCCGGTGCCGATCGTGAGCAGCAGGCCCACGCCCAGCATGATCAGCTCGTACACGGGCGGGTCTTACTGGGAGGGTCGTCCATTATCCGAGTAACTCTACCGAACCTCTGCCTGAGAGTCTCGCCGTCTGTCGCGCTACAGTTTTTGCGTTGCGCTACAGAAATAGCCGGCGCGCGACGAAAAAACTGTAGCGCCGGATGCCCGAGCAGGTCCTCCACGCCCGTACGACGGGTCCATACTCCACGAGGTCGGCACCACCGCCTCCCGTTGCCTGCTCGCCCCGCCGAGCATGTCCCGATGGCGATAAACCTCATCTACCGCAACGAACAGCTGCTGCTTGGCCGAACCGATCTCGAACTCACGCGCGCACTCCGGAGGAAGGAGATCGTGCGGGTGGTGGCGGGTGCCGATGCCAGAGGCGAAGACTGGAGCGCGCTCGAACCGATTGACCAACATCGGGCCAGAGTGCTGTCGGCCGCGCGCAAGATGGATGCCGGCACGGTGTTCTCGCACCACGCCGCGGCGGCGCTCTGGGGCATCCGCATCCTGGGGGTCTGGCCCACGACGGTCGACGTGACGACCGAGCGGGCCTCGGGAGGCCGCTCGACCGGCCAGGTCCACCGCCACGCGACCGGGCTGAGAGGTGTGGAAGTCACGCAGCTCGAGGGAGTCCACGTGACCACGCCAGCACAGACTGCCGTCGACTTGGCACGAGTCGCGCCGTTCGCCCACGCAGTGGCGGCGATCGACTCAGCCCTCCATCGCAAGAGACGGCCGGGCCCGCTAGCGCTCAAGGACGAAGTGCTCGAGCTCGCACGCGCTGCCCGAGGCCCACACGCACGCCGACTGGCGACGGCCGCTGAATTCGCAACGGACAGGTCGGATTCCGTCGAGGAGTCCCACAGCCGCGTAGTCATCCGGGATCTGGGCTTCCCTGCACCGGAGTTGCAGGTCTCCTTCCCCTTGCCGACGGGCGGCCACGCGGAGACAGACTTCTACTGGAGTGACCACGACCACGCGGGCGAGTGCGACGGCCGCAGCAAGTACCGCGATCCGAAATACCTCAGGGGTCGATCGCCGGAGGATGTGGTCATCCAGGAGAAGAATCGCGAGAACGAGCTACGACGGGTGGTTGGCAGACTCTCTCGGTGGGAGCCCGTGGAGCTCTACACCCCGCGCCGCCTCTACGACCGTCTCACACGGGATGGGCTGCCTTCCGCCCGCCCGCGCCCGTAGTGCGCTACATGTTCTTCATTGCGCGCCTGAAGTTTCTGTAGCGCGACGCAAAAACTGTCGCGCGACAAGCCCGGCGGACGCGTCACCAAGACACCGGCAGCGCTTTGCCCTCCTCGTAGCCGGCGGCCGACTGGATGCCCACGAGGGCCCGGTCGTGGAACTCGTCGAGGGTGGTCGCCCCCGCGTAGCTCAGGGAGCTGCGCACGCCCGACGTGATCATGTCGAGCAGGTCCTCCAGGGAGGGCCGCAGCGGGTCCAAGTAGATGCGCGACGAGGAGATGCCCTCCGCGAAGAGCGTCTTGCGGGCGAGCTCGTAGGCGTCGAGCCTGTCGAAGCGCTCGCGCACGGCCTTGGTGGAGGCCATCCCCCAGCTCTCCTTGTACGCGCGGCCGCTCTCGTCGAGGGCCAGGGTCCCGGGTGCCTCGATCGTCCCGGCGAACCAGGAGCCGATCATGACGGATGCCGCGCCCGCAGCCAGCGCGAGCGCCACATCCCGCGGGTACCGAACGCCGCCGTCCGCCCAGACATGGGCCCCAAGGGACCGCGCGGCCTCCGCGGTCTCGAGCACCGCCGAGAACTGGGGCCTGCCGACGGCGGTCATCATGCGCGTCGTGCACATGGCGCCGGGGCCGACGCCGACCTTGATGATCGTGGCACCGGCGCCCACGAGGTCGTTGACAGCCTCGGTGGTGACCACGTTCCCCGCGACGATGGGCACACCCAGGCCGAGAGCGGCGACGGCGGCGATGGCTCGCACCATGCCGTCCTGGTGGCCGTGGGCGGTGTCGATCACGATCACGTCGGCACCGGCATCCACGAGCGCCCTCGCCTTCGCCGCGGGGTCGCCGTTGATACCGACCGCCGCCGCCACCGAGAGGCGGCCCTGAGCGTCGAGCGCGGGCTGGTAGAGGGTGGAGCGCAGCGCGCCCTTGCGGCTCAGCGTGCCGACGACCTTGCCGTCGTGCAGGACCGGCGCGAACTGGATGCCCGCCTCGACCATGAGGTCGAACGCCGCTCGCGGCCCGTCCAGCTCGTCGACGTCGATCGACGTGAGCGCCCCGCCGAGCAGGTCGCCGAGCCGCGCGCCCGGGAGTGCGGTCGCGAGTCGCTCCGCCGGGATCACCCCGAGGAAGGCCCCGTGCTCGTCGTGGAGCACGATGCCGTGCCCCTCGACGGCGGGCAGCTGGGTGAGCGCGGAGGCGACGGTCTCCTCGGGGCGCAGGTCGAGCGGTGCGTCGAAGGCGACCGGCTGCTGCTTGACCCAGCGGATGGCCGCATCGAGGTCCTGCGCGTGCAGGTCCTGTGGCAGCACGCCCAGTCCGCCGCGGCGGGCGAGGGTCGCGGCGAGGCGCGGGCCGGTCACGGAGTTCATGTTCGCGGAGACGATCGGGATGGTCGCGGCGGTGCCGTCGTGCGGCGCGAGCGAGACATCCAGCCGGCTGCCCACCGCGGAGCGGGACGGGACGAGGAACACATCGGAGTAGGTGAGGTCGTGCACGGGCGACGTTTCATAAAAGCGCATGAAATTAACGCTAGCGTTCCTCGGTCGCGCCAGCGCTTGTCCAGCAAGAACCCTTAAGATTGTCAAGGCGTGTCCAGAGGCGGGCGCACCACAGGAACGCGTGACCAAGAGAACTGAAAGTGGGCGGTCGGCTGTGTCAAGCCAAGTGACCGGAATCGCACCCGACGGGGATTCCTCGGGCGAATTCGGAGCCAACGAGTGGCTCGTT
Organism: Rhodoglobus sp.; assembly: GCA_025463515.1. Classification (GTDB taxonomy): domain Bacteria; phylum Actinomycetota; class Actinomycetes; order Actinomycetales; family Microbacteriaceae; genus Rhodoglobus. The sequence goes on along the minus strand of JAODAQ010000010.1, from coordinate 14,334 downwards.
GACGAGATGTACGAGCTCTACCTCAAGGACAAGAACCTGGTCGACCAGTCCTGGTGGCCCACGCTCGAGAGCTACCACCGCGCCGACCCCACCCCCACGGGCGTGATCGACACGATCCCCGCGGAGGCGCCGGCCGAGACGGCGCCCGAGTCGCAGGTCGGCGGCGAGGCGCAGATCCCCGAGGCCGTGGCATCCGCGCCGGAGCCCGCCGCAGCCGCACCGGTACCCGCAGCCCCAGCCGCACCGGCGGCCCCCGCGGCCGAGGCGCCGGCACCCACGACCGGCAGCCAGCCCGTCGCGCGCACCACCTCTGTGCAGGCGAAGCCGCAGCCCATCCCCGCCGACGCCCCCGCAACCCTCCCGGTCGCGACCGAGCCCGCCGCCGACGCGCAGGACGAGGTGGCCTCCCTGAAGGGTGCCGCCAAGAGCCTCGCGGCGAACATGGATGCCTCACTCACGGTCCCGACGGCGACGAGCGTGCGCACCATCCCGGCCAAGCTCCTGATCGACAACCGCATCGTGATCAACAACCACCTCAAGCGCGCGCGCGGCGGAAAGGTCTCGTTCACGCACCTCATCGCGTGGGCCATCGTCGGCACGCTCAAGGAGTTCCCGAGCCAGAATGTGTTCTACGACGAGGTCGACGGCAAGCCCTCCGTCGTCACGCCTGCGCACATCAACCTCGGCATCGCGATCGACATCCCCAAGCCCGACGGCTCGCGCGCCCTCGTGGTGCCCGGCATCAAGCGCGCCGACACCATGGGCTTCGCCGAGTTCCTCGTCGCCTACGAGGACGTGGTCGCGCGCGGCCGCGCCAACAAGCTCACCGCCGCCGACTACGCCGGCAACACGATCTCGCTCACCAACCCGGGCGGTATCGGCACCGAGCACTCCGTGCCCCGCCTCATGCGCGGCGCGGGCACGATCGTCGGCGCCGGAGCGCTCGAGTACCCGGCCGAGTACCAGGGCGCGAGCCCCAAGACCCTCGCCGAGCTCGCCATCGGCAAGACGATCACCCTCACGAGCACCTACGACCACCGCGTCATCCAGGGCGCGGGCTCCGGCGAGTTCCTCAAGAAGATCCACGAGCGCCTCATCGGCGAGCACCACTTCTACGAGGACATCTTCGCGGCGCTGCGCATCCCGTACGACCCGATCCACTGGGCCTCCGACATCTCGGTCGACCTCGCGGACAACGTCGACAAGACCGCGCGCGTGCAGGAGCTCATCAACTCGTTCCGCGTGCGCGGCCACCTCATGGCCGACACCGACCCGCTCGAGTACCGCCAGCGCTCCCACCCCGATCTCGACATCTCGAGCCACGGCCTCACCTTCTGGGACCTCGACCGCGAGTTCGTCACGGGCGGCTTCGCGGGCAAGCGCACGGCCCTGCTGCGCGACATCCTCGGAGTCCTGCGCGACTCGTACTGCCGCACGATCGGCATCGAGTACATGCACATCGCCGATCCCGCCCAGCGCCGCTGGATCCAGGAGCACGTCGAGCAGAAGTACGCCAAGCCGATGCACGACGAGCAGATGCGCATCCTCGGCAAGCTCAACGAGGCAGAGGCCTTCGAGACCTTCCTGCAGACCAAGTACGTCGGCCAGAAGCGCTTCAGCCTCGAGGGCGGCGAGTCCACGATCGCGGCGCTCGACGCCGTCATCCAGAAGGCCGCGGAGGCGAACCTCGAGGAGGTCGCGATCGGCATGGCCCACCGCGGCCGCCTGAGCGTGCTCACCAACATCGCCGGCAAGACCTACGGCCAGATCTTCCGCGAGTTCGAGGGGACGCAAGACCCGAAGACCGTGCAGGGGTCGGGCGACGTGAAGTACCACCTCGGCACCGAGGGCACCTTCACCGGGGCCAACGGCCGCACCATCCCCGTGTACCTCGCGGCGAACCCCTCGCACCTCGAGACCGTCGACGGCGTGCTCGAGGGAATCGTGCGCGCGAAGCAGGACCGCCGCCCGATCGGCTCCTTCACCGTGCTGCCGATCATGGTGCACGGCGACGCCGCCATGAGCGGCCAGGGCATCGTGATGGAGATCATCCAGATGTCGCAGCTGCGCGCCTACCGCACCGGCGGCACCGTGCACGTGAACATCAACAACCAGGTCGGCTTCACGACGCCGCCGGCCGAGGCCCACACCTCGACCTACTCGACCGACGTCATGAAAACGATCCAGGCACCGATCTTCCACGTCAACGGGGATGACCCCGAGGCCGTCGTGCGCGTCGCGGAGCTCGCCTTCGCGTACCGCCAGGAGTTCCACCGCGACGTCATGATCGACCTGGTCTGCTACCGCCGGCGCGGCCACAACGAGGGCGACGACCCCTCGATGACGCAGCCGCTCATGTACAACCTCATCGAGGCCAAGCGCTCCGTCCGCACGCTGTACACCGAGGCCCTCGTCGGCCGCGGCGACATCACGCAGGAGGAGTACGAGGCCAGCCACCGCGACTTCCAGGACAGCCTGGAGCGCGCCTTCGCCGAGACCCACGCCGCCCAGACCGGCTCGATGCCGATCGTCACGGGCGACAGCATCGCCGACCTCGAGAAGCCCGACTCGCAGCAGGACTCCTCGGTCGGCGAGCCCGCCACCACGGGCGTCGACGAGGCTGTCATCCACCTCATCGGCGACGCGCACGACAACCCGCCCGCCGGGTTCACCGTGCACCCGAAGCTCCAGCAGCTGCTCAAGAAGCGCGTCGAGATGAGCCGCTCCGGCTCGGTCGACTGGGCGATGGGCGAGCTGTTCGCCCTCGGCTCCGTGCTCCTCGAGGGCACCCCCGTCCGCATGGTCGGCCAGGACACGCGGCGCGGCACCTTCGTGCAGCGCCACGCGGTGCTCCATGACCGCGAGAACGGCCAGGAGTGGCTGCCGCTCGCGAACCTCGCGGAGGGCCAGGCGAGGCTGTGGATCTACGACTCCCTGCTCAGCGAGTACGCGGCGATGGGCTTCGAGTACGGCTACTCGGTCGAGCGCGCGGACGCCCTCGTGCTGTGGGAGGCCCAGTTCGGCGACTTCGCCGACGGCGCCCAGACGGTCATCGACACGTTCATCTCGAGCGGCGAGCAGAAGTGGGGCCAGCGCTCGAGCGTCGTCCTCCTGCTGCCGCACGGCTACGAGGGCCAGGGCCCCGACCACTCGTCGGCCCGCATCGAGCGGTTCCTGCAGATGTGTGCGGAGAACAACATGACAGTCGCGCGCCCGTCGACCCCGGCGTCGTACTTCCACCTGCTGCGCCGCCAGGCCTACGCCCGTCCGCGCCGGCCGCTCATCGTCTTCACCCCGAAGTCGATGCTGCGCCTCCGCGGCGCCACGAGCGAGATCTCCGACTTCACGCACGGCCGCTTCGAGCCGGTGCTCGACGACGTCCGCCTTGCACAGCTGAGCGTCGACAAGTCGGCCGTGAAGCGCGTGGTGCTCACCGCGGGCAAGATCTACTACGACATCATCGCCGAGCTCGACAAGCGCGAGTCGAAGGACATCGCGGTCGTGCGCATGGAGCAGTTCTACCCGCTGCCCATCCAGGAGATGAACGCGGCGCTCGAGCAGTACCCGAACGCCGACCTGGTCTGGACGCAGGACGAGCCCGAGAACCAGGGCGCGTGGCCGTTCATCTGCCTCGAGCTCGCCAAGCACCTCAAGGGCCGCACGATCCGGGTCGCCTCGCGCCCCGCCTCGGCAGCGCCCGCTACGGGCTCGTCGAAGCGCAGCGCACTCGAGCAGGCCGACCTCATCGAGAGGGCGCTCGCGCTCTAGCCATGGTCGCCTACGCGGATCCCGGCACCATCGAGTTCGATGCCGTGATCTACCGCCCGGATGTCACGGGCGCGTCGTCGTTCGTCGACGTGCCCTTCGACGTCCCGGCCGCCTTCGGCACGAAAGGCCGGGTCCCGGTGGCGGCGGAGTTCGACGGCACCCCGTACCGCGGCTCCCTCGTGACCTTCGGCGGCCCCGGGCACCGCATCCTCGTGGTGGCGGAGGTCCAGCGGGCTACGGCCAAGGGCCCGGGCGACTCCGTGCACGTGGCCGTGCGCCTCGACACCGCTGAGCGGGTCGTGGAGCTGGATGCAGACGTGGAGGGCGCGCTCGCGGCATCCGGCCGCCTGGAGCAGTTCAGGGCGCTCGCGTACTCGCACCAGAAGGAGTACTGGCTGTGGGTCTCCGGTGCGAAGAAGCCTGAGACGCGTCAGGCGCGGGTGGACAAGATGCAGACGATGCTCGCGGAGGGGCGGCGCTTGAAGTAGGCGCGACTCAGCGGTTTCGATACGGCCGTGGACGGCCTGCTCAACCCGCTACGCGTTCGCCAGCCGCGCCCGGATCGCCTCGACGAGCTCCTCGGGAGCCGTCTCGCGGCAGGCCTGGCGCACCTTCAGCGTGAGGGTGAGGCCCACGAGGTGCTCGGTGGTGCAGTCCTCGCAGTTGGCCATGTGCTCGGCGACGTCAGCGGCGTCCTGCTTGGCCAGCTCGTTGTGGAGGTACTCCTCGAGTTCGGCCTTGGCCTTGTCGCATCCGCAATCGGTCATTTCGGGGCTCCTGTGGGGGAAGGCGCGACGATCCCACGGTCGCGCGCGTAGTCGGCAAGTGATTCCCGCAGCATCCGGCGGCCGCGGTGGAGGCGGCTCATGACGGTACCGACGGGGGTCTTCATGATGTCGGCGATCTCCTGGTAGGAGAAGCCCTCGACATCGGCGAAATAGACGGCGAGGCGGAAGTCCTCCGGGATCGCCTGCAGGGCATCCTTCACCGCGCTGTCCGGCAGGTGGTCGATGGCCTCGGCCTCGGCAGACCGCGTCGACGTCGACTGGGTCACCGACTCCGCGCCGCCGAGCTGCCAGTCCTCGAGGTCGTCGATGGTGCCCTGGTAGGGGTTGCGCTGGTTCTTGCGGTAGTTGTTGATGAAGGTGTTCGTCTGGATGCGGTACAGCCAGGCCTTGAGGTTCGTGCCCTGCTGGAACTGCGCGAACGCCTGGAACGCCTTGACGAACGTCTCCTGCACGAGGTCGGCCGCGTCGGCCGGATTGCGCGTCATCCGCATCGCTGCGGCATAGAGCTGGTCTGCGAACGGTAGTGCCTGCTCCTCGAAGAGCGCCCGCTTGGCGGCCGCTGCATCCTCGGGAACCGTGTCGATAGTCATCAGCGCCAATTCTAGGTCGCCGGATGCCACCTCCACGGGCCGTGCCTCGAGAACCATCGTCATGGTGGGGTGAACCACGGCAACGGCCCCGCTATTCCGCGAGGCCGCCGGTACTCTGGTGTGCGATGGCGATTTCGAAGGCTGCCCAGCCCCAGTTCAACCCCTACGGCGACGACGACCCCGTGCCCGAGCCCGACGGCGGCCCGTGGGCGGCGCCAGTCGCCGCCGGTCCGCTCAGCGCGGTGCTGCGCCTCCCGGGCTCCAAGAGCCTCACCAACCGCGAACTGGTGCTCGCCGCCCTTGCCAACGGGCCGTCGCTGCTGCGTGCCCCCCTCCACTCGCGCGACACGGCCCTCATGATCGAGGCGCTGCGCACCCTCGGCACGACCATCGAGGAGGTGCCGGGCCAGGGCGGCTTCGGCGCCGACCTGCTCGTCACTCCCGGCGAGCTGTTCGGCGGCTCGATCGACACGGGCCTCGCCGGCACGGTCATGCGCTTCCTCCCGCCCGTCGCGGCGCTCGCCCTCGGGCCGGTCGCCTTCGACGGCGACGAGGCCGCGCGCAAGCGGCCCATGCGCACCACCATCGACTCGCTGCGCGCCCTCGGGGTGGACGTGAGCGACGACGGCCGCGGCGCGCTCCCGTTCAGCCTGTACGGCACGGGGGCCGTGCAGGGCGGCGAGCTGTCGATCGACGCCTCGGCGTCGAGCCAGTTCGTCTCGGGGCTGCTGCTCGCCGCCCCCCGCTTCGAGCAGGGGCTGCGACTGCGGCACACCGGTGCGACGCTCCCGAGCCTTCCGCACATCGAGATGACGGTCACGTGCCTCGCCGCGCGCGGCGTGATCGTCGAGAATCCGGAGCCCGGCCTGTGGATCGTGCCGCCGTCGGAGATCCAGGCCCTCGATGTCGATATCGAGCCCGACCTCTCCAACGCCGGGCCGTTCCTCGCCGCCGCGCTCGTCGCGGGCGGCACCGTCACCGTGCAGGGCTGGCCGGAGCACACGACGCAGGTCGGGGCGCGCATGGCCGACATCCTGCGCGACATGGGGGGCCGCATCACCCAGACGCCGGACTCCCTCACCGTGGAGGGCGGCCAGGGCATCCACGGCATCACCCTCGACGAGTCGAGCGAGCTCGCGCCCACCGTCGCCGCGGTCGCCGCGCTCGCGGACTCCGAAACCGTTCTCACCGGGATCGCGCACCTGCGCGGCCACGAGACCGACCGGCTCGCGGCCCTCGTCGCCGAGATCAACGCCCTGGGCGGGGATGCCACCGAGACCGACGACGGGCTCGTCATCCGGCCCGCACAGCTCACCGGCGGGCTGTGGCACGCCTACGAGGACCACCGCATGGCGACCGCCGGCGCGATCATCGGCCTCGCGACGCCCGGAGTCGACGTCGACGACATCGACTCGACCTCGAAGACCCTCCCCCAGTTCGTCGAGCTGTGGAAGACGATGCTCGCGTGAGCTGGCTGCCCCCGGACGAGGACGAGGAGTACTCGGAGTACGACGAGTCCGCCGCCAAGGTCAGGCCCAACCCGAAGGGCAACAAGCCGCGCAGCAAGAACCGCCCGGAGCATGCCGACGCCATCACCGGTCGCGTCTTCAGCGTCGACCGCGGCCGCTACGGCGTGTGGGTCGACGAGAACACCCCGCAGGAGCGCCAGCTCATCGCGACGAAGGCCCGCGAGCTGCGCACCCAGGAGGGCCGCATCTCGGTGGTCGCGGGCGACTACGTCGACCTGGTCGGCGACACGACCGGCGACGAGGGCAGCCTCGCCCGCATCGTGCGCGTGCAGCCGCGCAGCACCCTCCTGCGCCGGAGTGCGGATGACACGGATGCCGTCGAGCGCATCATCGTCGCGAATGCCGACCAGATGCTCATCGTCGTCGCGGCAGCCAATCCGGAGCCGAGGCCGCGCCTCGTGGACCGCTACCTGGTCGCCGCCTACGACGCCGGCATCACGCCGATCCTCGTCATCACCAAGACCGACCTGGCCGACCCGGCCGAGTTCCTCGCGAACTTCGCGGGCCTCGGGTTCCGGGTGATCCAGAGCCGCTCGGACGAGCCGCCGGTCAACGAGCTCCGGGAACTGCTCGAGGGGCACACCACGGTGGCGGTCGGGCATTCCGGCGTGGGCAAGTCGACGCTCGTGAACGCCCTCGTGCCCGATGCGAACCGCGCCGTCGGGCGGGTCAACGATGTCACCGGGCGCGGCCGGCACACGTCGTCATCCACGATCTCCTACCGCATCGGCACGGGCTGGATCGTCGATACGCCCGGCGTGCGCTCGTTCGGGCTCGGCCACGTGGACCCCTCGAACATCCTCCGTTCGTTCACCGACCTCGCGGAGCTCGCCGAGGACTGCCCCCGCGGCTGCACCCACCTCCCGGACGCCCCGGACTGCGCGATCATCGAGGGCGTCGCGGCGGGCAGGCTCGGCGACCTCGGGCCCCAGCGCCTCGAATCGTTCCAGCGCCTGATCACTACTCTGGGATCGTGACTGAGTACACCCCGAGCGACGATCTCGCCCTTGCCCTAGCCCTCGCGGCGAACGCCGACCACATCTCGCTCGACCGCTTCCAGGCGCTCGACCTCGTCGTGACGACGAAGCCCGACCGCACACCGGTGACGGATGCCGACCAGGCCGTCGAGCGCAGCATCAGGTCGGGCATCGAGGCCGCCCGCCCCGCCGACTCGATCCTGGGCGAGGAGTACGGCACCCAGGGCTCGGGCAGCCGCCAGTGGATCATCGACCCGATCGACGGCACCGCGAACTTCCTCCGCGGGGTGCCGATCTGGGGCACGCTCATCGCGCTTGCCATCGACGGCGTTCCGATCGTCGGGGTCGTGAGCGCTCCCGCCCTCGGCAAGCGCTGGTGGGCGGCGAAGGGCCACGGCGCCTGGGGCCAGGCCACCGGCCACGAGGAGCGCCCGCTGCGGGTGAGCAGCGTGAGCGAGATCGCCGACGCATCCCTGAGCTACAACAGCATCAGCGGCTGGGACGAGGCCGGCCGGCTGGACGAGGTCCTCGCGCTCACCCGGCGGGTGTGGCGCTCCCGGGCGATCGGCGACATGTGGGCGTACATGCTCCTCGCGGAGGGCTCGCTCGACGTCGTGGGCGAGTTCGACCTCAAGCCCTACGACATGGCCGCGCTCATCCCGATCATCGAGGAGGCCGGCGGCCGTTTCACCTCCGTCGACGGCGAGGCAGGGCCTTGGAGCGGTAGCGGACTCGCCACGAACGGACTGCTCCACGACGCCGCGCTGGACGCCCTCTCCCCCAAGAAAAGCGCTTGACCGCACGAATGACCATATATCGGTTTTGGGCGAGTTGTACCCCCAATGGGGGTACGCGAATTCGCTAGGCTCAGCCTTGGACCTGAACCGAATCGGGGACCTTGAGAGAGGAAAATCTGGCAATGGCAACCACAAGCACCACAGCAGCTCGTTTCGTCGCACTTCTCGCGGTCGGAGCGGCAAGCCTCGTTCTCGCCGGCTGTAGCCTCCTGCCCGGCGGCAACGGCGGCACGGGCACGGACACGGGCACCGAGGAGGGCGACGACGTCTTCAGCATCGAGGTCGGCGACTGCCTCAACGACGCCGACGTGAGCGAAGAGGTCAGCACCGTCCCGATCGTCGACTGCGCTGAGGCGCACGACAGCGAGGCGTACTACGCGGAGGACCTCACCGACGGCGACTTCCCCGGCCAGGACTCGATCGTCTCCTCCGCCGAGTCGATCTGCGAGCCGCAGTTCACAACTTTCGTCGGCCTGGCTGACGCCGACTCGGCCTACACCTACAGCTACTACTACCCGACCCAGGAGAGCTGGGAGGCCGGCGACCGCGAGATCCTGTGCGTCGCGTACTCCGACGACTTGAGCCAGATCACGGGCAGCGTCAAGGGCGCCAACAAGTAGTGACCGTGCACCGCCCCGCCGCCGTGGTTCTGGCGGCCGCGAGCATCCTGCTCGCCGGCTGCTCGGTCCTCGGCGGCGCGGGCGGTGGACCCACCCCCACCCCCACCGCCTCCGCAGGGGTCGACGTGCTCGACCTTGCCGTGGGCGACTGCCTCCAGACCGGGGACGCCAGGCGCGTGACGAAGACCGTGCCGGTGGTCGACTGCGCCGAGCCGCACGACAGCGAGGCCTACGCCGTGATCGAGCTCTCAGGCGACGACTTCCCGGGCGCGGAGGCCGTGACAGACCGCGCTGTCACCGAGTGCACGGCGAAGTTCACGGCGTTCGTCGGCCTCGACTACGCGACGTCGACCCTCGACTTCGCCTACTACTTCCCCACGCCGACGAGCTGGAAGTCGGGCGACCGGGAGATCCTCTGCCTCGCCATCGACCCGGCGTCGGCGACCGTCACGGGGTCTCTGGCGGGAGCCGCGAGGTAGGCAACCCCTTTTCGCGCGCCCCGGCCGGGCGTACATTACCTCCATGGGCGAACCGGGGGAAGTCGTGGGCCGCTCCGCCGCGATGCCTCCCCGCCCCGCGATGTCCGACTCGACCCCGGCCCCCCTCCGCAAGGCGCCGCCCCCGGCGCTGACCGTGCTCGCGGCGCGCTCGCTCTGGGTCGCGAGCATCGTGGGCGCCGTGGCAGCCGTCGTCTTCGCCTTCCTCTCGCGCGCGGAGCAGCTCGCGCCGCTCGCCGACATCATCGCGGGGCTCCAGCCCGACCTCGATGCCGCAGAGCGCGACGCCGTCGCCGCGACCGTGATCGTCGGCAGCCTCTCGGCTCTCGCCATCGTGGCCCTCGCGGAGGCCATCCTCGTCCGCAACCTGGTCGTGCTCGCCCGGGGAGCAGCGCGGTGGGGCCTGCTCGTGCTGGTGATCGTGAACGCCCTCGTCTGCGTGGTCGTGTCGGCGTTCGTCGCCGTCGGACAGTACGGCGCGGTCTCAGCGGGGCTCCTCGTCGCCCAGCTCCTCCTAGCTTGCGCGGCGCTCGTGGCCGGTTTCCTGCCATCCGCGTCGGCTTGGCTCGGGCGCGAGCACAAGTCTCGGCGCGGCGCTGACGCCGGGGCCTGATGCAGCGAGGATCGCCTCGCAGCTGCGCACCACGGCCTGACACAGCGCGACCGTCGCGCGGTCGGCCGCTGCACCGCCCGCGAGGCCGCGCCACGTGGCCAGGGCAGCACGGGCGGCTGCCTCCACCTCCGACGCGGGGGCGTCCGGGCCGAGTCCCAGCCGGTCGGCCTCGGACACCCCCTTGCCGCCGAGCAGCCTCTCCGCTTCATCAACAAGCGCAGGCTCGACAACCGGTGGACTTGTGCGCAGCGTGGCGAGGCACGTGAGCTCGCGCAGCTCGTGCGCGGTGGCGCGAAGGCGCTCGATGGATGCCTCGAGCTCGACTGTGCCCTCGTGCGGGTGGTCCTTCATCACCCGCTCCACCGAGGCCAGGGCGGCGTCGGCCTTGAGGAAGGCCGCCCGGGCCTGGAACCGCCCCGCGACCAGCTCGAGAAGCTCGTCCAGCCCGCTGCGCCGCGCGAGCTCGCGGGAGAGGGACGTCGCGTCGGAGACTCCGCCCTTGATGAGCGAGCAGGCGAGGCGGATGCCGAAGGTGCCGAAGCGCTCGAGGAGGGCGGCGCGCGCGGCGTCCTTCGATCCGGGGCGCGCGGAATCGGCGACGAAGCGGTCTGCGGAGACGAGCAGCTTCTCGCGCTGAGGGCGGTCGAGGGCGGCGAGCTTCGCGAGGGCGGTGAAGTCCGACTGGCGCAGGCTCCTCGCGCTCTGGGCGAGGAGCCCCGCGACAGGGACTACCGCCGAGACGAGGTCGGCGAGCGATTCGTCGTGGCGGAAGCGGTCGGCGATCGCGCTCGCGGAGAGCATCGCGTCGATCCGGCCCGAGCCGGCCTCGTCCGCCCGGGAGAGCACCACCACGGAGTTCGTCGCGCCGGCGAGGCCCGCCGCGCCCTCGTGCAGCGACTGCAGCAGTGAGATGTCCGCGTCGTGCAGATGGCGCATGAGGTAGATCACGGCATCCGTCTCCGAGGGGGCGCCCTCGGGCAGCAGGAAGCCCAGCGAGCGCTCTGAAACGGCGGCTGAGAGGGAGGCGACGCCCGGGGTGTCGATGAGCGTGATGTCCCGGAGCGTGCTCGAGGGCCACTCGACCTCGAGGCGTCCGACGTCGTCGGCGGTCTCGTCCCCGAGGTCGAAGGTCAGCCGCCCTTTCACCCGCACGACCGGGAGCTCCTTGCTCGCCCCGTCCGGCCGGCGGATGACCACGCGGGGCGTGTCCCCGTAGCGGTACCAGGTGACGATGCGCGTGCACTCTCCCGCGTCCGTGGCGGCGATCTCCTCGCCCAGGATCGCGTTGAGCAGGGTCGACTTGCCGGCCTTGACCATGCCCACCATCGCGACGCGGAGCGGGTCGCTCACCCGCGCGTAGCAGGCGTCGAGGACGGCCAGCGCCGCGGGGTCGTCGCGGTACACCTCGAGCGCCCGGTCGATGAGGTCGCGGACGGCGTCGGTCGTCACGCCGGTCATGCGCCGACCCCTGCCGGTCGCGCCGCGGACTTCGGCTCCGGGATCACGGCAAGGGGCGTCGGGCGGGTTGCCGGTGCCTCGCCGCGCGCGAGCCGCCTCGCCTCCGACTGCACCCCGCGGACCTCTGCCAACCGCGACTTGAGCTCGGGGATCCGGGTCTGGCCCTCGGCGGACCGGGTGGTCGCCGCGACCTGCACCGCCGCCGCCGACTCCGCGAGGGAGCGGTGGTACTCGTCGGCGATCTTCGTGAAGTGGTCGCGCGTGCCCCGCTGCACGAGGCGCAGGCGGTCCTTGAGCTGCTTCCCGACCTGGAAGATTACCTCGTCGACCTGCCGGCGCACGAGGGCCTTGGCATCCGCGCGGCGGCGCTTGAGGCGGGCATCCTTGTCGTCGCGGTAGACCTTCGCCCCGATGAGCACGCCCGCCGCGATCGAGAGCGGGTTGATGAGCGCGAGTCCCATGATCCCGGTGATGAGGCCCACCATGAGCACTCCGCCGTAGGAGCCTCGCATGCCGATCAGCAGCTTCTCGACCGGCCCGATGTGCCCAGGCTCGAGCTCCGGCATGAAGTCGACGGCGTCGAGCAGGTCGTCGGTGCTGTCGACCCGCAGGACGGGCAGCGAGACATCCTGCTCGGCGAAGTGTGCCGCGACCTCGCCGGAGAGCCACTGCGTGCGCTCGTTGGTCCACACGAACGTGTCGGAGATCGCTGCCGAGATCCGCTGCTCGATCCAGTCGACGAAGGCGTCCCACTCCTTGCCCGGGTCGCCCTCGTCGATCGCGAGCTCGGCGTCCCGCTGCACGCTGCGCAGGCGGTCGCGGAGGTCGTACTCCATGTCGGAGATGAGGTCGCCGATGCCGTCGTTGAGCGTGATCTGCCAGCGCGCGGACTTCTGCCGCAGGTCGTTGGCGCGCTGCTTCGCCGCCTCCATCTCCGCGACCACCCGCTGCGCGCCCGTCGGGTCCTCGAGCGCGGAGAGCTCGGCGTCGAGGGCGAGGGCGAGGTGGTCCATGACGAAGGCGACGTCCTGGCAGGCCGCGCGCCGGTGGATGGCCTCCGAGCGGCCGAGGATGTTCGCGCGCAGGTGGTGCACGAGCGCGGGGAATCCGGACTCGGCGTTGAGCTCGTCGTCGTTCTCCCTCCCGGCGTGGAGGCGGAGATCGGACGAGACCGCGAACAGGGGGATGGCGCGGGACACCCGGTCGAGGTGCTCCCGGTCCAGCTCGGCGATGCGCCGCCACTCGGGGTAGAGGTCGGTCTTGGTGACGATGCAGGCGAGGTGCGGCGTCATGCGGCGCGCGTGGTCGAGGAACTGCATCTCGGGCTCGGTGTACTCCTGCGACGCGTCCGAGACGAGCAGCACGGCATCGGCGGTCGCGAGCGCGGTGAGCGTCGAGAGGGAGTGCGAGGAGCCGAGCCCGCCCACGCCGGGCGAGTCGATCAGGCACAGCCCGCCGGCGAGGATCCGCCGCGGGAGGTACGCCTCGGCGGCGACGAGGTGGCGGGAGTTGTGCGGGTTGCCCTTCTCCGAGACGTGCGCGGCGAGCTCGTCGAGCGGTATCGAGCGCCGGTCGACGCGATCCGCACCGGTCAGCGGTGACGGGTCGACGGCCCCCTCGGCGGGGAAGATCAGGGTGGCGGACGGCTCCTCGCCGTACCGCACGACGGTGGGCACGGATGTCGCGACGTCATCTCCGACGGGACAGACCGGCGCCCCCACGAGGGCGTTGATGAGTTTGCTCTTGCCCTGCTTGAACTCGCCGACGACCATCACGCGGATGTCGGGATCGAGCAGGCGGGCGCGGGTCTGCTGGAGGCGCTGCCGGAGGTCGGTGCGATCCGATCCGGATGTGAGTTCTATGCTTCGCTCGACCAGGGAAACAAGCTCCGACATGAGACCTGTCCATTCTTCTGCGGTTCATCTGAGAGGCACCGGCCCGGCATCGCGATGAGCGGGTTGCCGGACCGGTGCGGTCTCTGCTGGGTGTGTTTTCAGTTGTGGGGGTGAAGCGATTACGGGACGACGACGACGAGCGAGTCGTCGACTTCGGTCTCGTTGTCCTGCACGACGACCGAGTCCGTGTTGTTCTGCGTGGACGACTCGTCCTCGTAGGTGAACGAGTCCTCGATCTCGAGGTTGCCGGAGTCGTCGACCGAGTTGTCGTTGCCCGAGTCCTCGATCTTGGTGTTGCCGGAGTCGTCGATCTTCGTGTTGCCCGAGTCCTCGATCTTGGTGTTGCCCGAGTCCTCGACCTTGGTGTTGAACGAGTCCTCGAGCTTCGTGTTGATCGAGTTGTCGGTGTTCCCGGAGTCCTCGATCTTCGTGTTGATCGAGTTGTCGGTGTTGCCCGAGTCCTCGATCTTCGTGTTGAACGAGTCGTCGACCTTGGTGTTGTACGAGTCGTTCACCGAGTGGTCGTCGGTGTAGAACGAGTCGTGCGAGTCGTTGCCCGAGTCCTTGACGTCGTCGCCGGCGAGGATCGAGTGGTCGCCCGAGACCACGTTCGCCTCGTTGTCGAACAGCTGGTGCACGTCGCCGTTGGCCCAGATGTTCTGGTTGACGGACTGGTCGAGGATGGTGTCCCTGTCGTCGACCGACGTGTACGAGTAGTTGTTGAGCACGTGCGTGAGCTGCTGCACAGCGGCTGCGTGGTCGCCGCCGCCGCCCCAGCCGCCGCCGCCACCGCCGCCGCCCC
>JAODAQ010000074.1 GCA_025463515.1 Rhodoglobus sp. | reverse complement strand
GCCCATGCGGAGGTTTCGACACCATGCGCGCGCCGAAACCTCCGCATGGCGTCAAGCCCTCCGCGTCGATCGGCGCGGCACAATCCCGTGCTCGGCGAGCCGCGCGGCGAGGGCGCGTCGATCACGCGCGACCGACCAGTCCCACCGCACGACTCCGTTGACGACACGGCGAAGTCTGTCCTCTCGCCGTTTCTCCGCGATGAGCACTTCTTGTGCTGTGAGCCCCTTCGCATAGCGCCGAGCGTCGCCGTACTTCGAGTCGCCGTCGAACTCGCCCACGATCCCGCGTTCGCGCCAGAAATAATCCGCATCCCCGATGTGGCCCGCGGCATCGTAGAACGACACCTGCAACTCCGGAATGTCCACGCCGAGAGCGAGCATCTGCACGCGGCCCAACGATTCGCCGGCAGATCCGGATCGGGCGTCGGCGAAGTGCACAGCGTGCACTGCTCTCGCGAAACCCGGGACCCTGCCGAGCTGATCGAGTTCCTCCAAGACCTCGTACTTCCCGGGAACCGCGAGCCCGTGCCGGTACTCCGTCTCATCGTGCGCCCGCAGTCCGTCGTCGAGCATCGCGACTGCGCGCGCGAACCTCCGGTGCGTTGCCATCTCGGCAAGAGTGCGCGCCAGTGAGGAGACCTGGACGCCCTCGATCGAGGTGGCGCGCGGGTCCAGTCCCACGCCGTGGCGTGTGAAGAGGGCGGTCGATCGACCGCCGGACTCTCTCGAAGCGGACACATGCGCAAGCTTCGGCCACGGCCCGAGGCTCGGAAGCCGCCACATCGCGGCGGCGGAATCGTGCGAGAACTGGACGTGGGGATACATCTGAGCGAGGGCGATCATGCGGAGCCGGAACGTGGCGTCCCCGTCAAGAGCGGCGAGTTCCGCGGTTCGCGCATAGGCTCCGGGCGCGATTCGGGTAACGGTCCCGCGCGCGAACCAGTGGCGAAGTTGACGGTCCATGCCGAGGGCGGCGAGTTCGCGGCTGTACAGGATTTCGAGCATCCCGTGATGGTCGCCGAGCGCGGTCGCACCTGGGGACTGTTTTCGCTATCGGGTGCATAGCTGAGACCCGGGGCGCTCGGGAGGAGGTGTGCCCATGCCCAGGCGGACTCTTTGACTCTATGCGGAGGTTTCGGCGGGCGCATGGTGTCGAAACCTCCGCATGGTCATCGGGCCCGGCCCGGCGGCGCGGCGGCGCGGGCGGCGGGACCGAGCCCCGGTTCAGCGGCTACAGCCCGCGGGCGAGCGCCTCGACGGCGTCCTTCGCCTCCTTGAGCCCGACGCCCGTGTGCTCGCGGTACAGCTTGATCGCGACGATGAGCTGGCCGGAGTTGAGGGCGTCGACCACGTCGGGGTAGAGGCCGTCGACTGAGGGCATGCCCGCGGCATCCAGCTGCCCGACGCCCAGTCGCTTGTACAGGACGTCGATCAGCTCGCCCTGCCTGCGCACCTGCCGCTCGAGCTCGTCGATTCGTTCGCTGTCTGTGGGCATGGAAAAGGCCTCCGTCGGTTAGAAATGAAACTGCCCGACGGAGGCCCAACACCTACTTCTTGTCGAAGACCTCGGCCTCCATGGCGTCGTAGCCCTCCTTCTGCGGGTCGCCGTGCAGCCCGCCGCTGAGCGCGTACTCCTCCTCGGGCGAGAGCACGAGGCGGTGCCGGCCGTAGATCGCGAAACCGATCACGATGACGACGTAGACCACGACGATGGCGATGATCGCGATGCGGTAAGGCTCCTGCACGAGGAGGCCCACGAAGATCGCCGCAGCGATGACCGCGGCGATCGCGGCCCCGGGCACGCCCCACGGGCTCTTGTACGGACGGCTCGCGTTCGGGAACCGGCGGCGCAGCACAATGAAGGCGATCATCTGCATGAGGTAGGCGAACACGGCGCCCCAGACGGCGATGTTGAGCACGATCGCACCCGCGACACCGCCCGCGCCCTCGTTGGCCTTCGCGAGGATGTCGACCAGCAGCAGGGCGACGAACCCGATGACCGCGCCCACGACCAGGGCGACCCATGGCGTCTGGCGCTTGCCCGTGAGCGAGAAGAACTTCGGGTAGTAGCCGGCCCGCGAGAGCGAGTACATGTTGCGGCCGTAGGCGAACATGATGCCCTGAAGGGATGCCAGGAGCCCGACGAGTGCGGCGAGCGCGAGGAGCGCGGCCACCTGGTCGCCGACGATCGCGCGGAACCCGTCGAGTAGCGGCTCGCCCGATGCGCCCGTGGCCTCAGCGCCCAGCACGCCGGTGTTGAGGACGAGGACGAGGACGCCGGTGACGATGAGGGTGCCGCGAGCGATGAATCCGGCGCGCGGGATGTCCTTCGTCGGGTTGTGGGACTCCTCTGCCGCGAGCGGCAGCTCCTCGATGCCGAGGAAGAACCACATCGCGAACGGCAGCACGAAGAGGATCGGCAGCAGACCGCCCGGCAGGAACTCCGAGGATGCGAACGCGGCCGGGTCGGGAGCGATGTTGAACAGGCTCGCACCGTCGAACTTGCCGGACGCGAGGGCCATCACCGAGAAGACCAGGAGGATCGCGATGGAGATGATCGAGACGACGATCGCGAACTTGAAGGAGATGTTCGCACCGGCAGCGTTCAGCAGGATGAAGATCGCGTACAGGACTACCCACCAGATCCACATGTTCGCGCTGAGGTCGAAGTTCAGCAGCTCGCTCGTGATTCCGTTGGCGTACTGCGCTGAGAAGAACACGATGACCGCTGTCGTCGCGACGTACTCGATCGTCTCGGCGAGACCCGTGACGAGACCGGCCCAGGGCCCCATCGCCGAGCGGGCGAAGGAGTAGGCGCCGCCGGTGTGCGGCATCGCCGCGGCCATCTCGCCGATCGAGAAGATGAGGCCGTAGTACATCGCCACCAGGATGACGAAGGCGATGGCCATTCCGCCGAAGCCGGCAGACGCGATGCCGAAGTTCCAGCCCGAGAAGTCGCCCGAGATGACCGCGGCGACAGCGAGGCCCCAGAGGCCCCACACCCCCGCACTGCGCTTCAGCTTGCGCTTCTCGAAGTAGTCGGCTCCGGCGGTCGTGTACTTGACGCCGGAGACCTTGCGGGTCTCTGCCATGTCCGGTCCTTTCCAAAACTGAATCGGGTGCGGGATTCCACGGCAGACCGCAGCGTCCACGCTTTACCGGAGAGCTTGGCGGCTATTGGTACCCGATGTCTACCTTTGGATGTAAATAGCACGTTACGTTGGGCCTCAGCGGCGGGCATCCGTTGTGGTGTAATGGTCGGAAAGCCCCAGACGAATCTCGAAGCGGAGCACACGTGGCAACAGGCAATCTCACGGTTGAGGCACTCTCGGAGCTCGTGGCGGCCAAGGAGATCGACACCGTCATCATCGCGTTCACCGACATGCAGGGGCGCCTCGTGGGCAAGCGGGCGTCGGCCCGGCTCTTCCTCGAGGAGCTCGCCGAGCACGGCGCCGAGTGCTGCAACTACCTGCTCGCGGTCGACGTCGAGAACAACACCGTCGACGGCTACGCCATCTCGAGCTGGGAGCGCGGCTACGGCGACATGGCGATGATCCCGGATCTGGACACCCTCCGCCTCGCGCCCTGGCTGCCCGGCACCGCGATCGTGACCGCCGACCTCACCTGGCTCGACGAGACTCCGGTGAACCCCGACCCGCGCCAGGTGCTCAAGCGCCAGATCGCGCGCCTCGCGGAGAAGGGCCTCACGCCCTTCGTCGGCACCGAGCTCGAGTTCATCGTCTTCGAGGACAGCTACCGGTCGGCCTGGAAGAAGAAGTACGAGGAGCTCACCCCCGCGAGCGACTACAACATCGACTACGCGCTCATGGCGTCCACCCGCATGGAGCCGCTGCTGCGCGACATCCGCAACTCCATGGACGGCGCGGGCATGTACTGCGAGGGCGTCAAGGGCGAGTGCAACCTCGGCCAGCAGGAGATCGCGTTCCGCTACACCGACGCGCTCGCGACCTGCGAAAACCACTCGATCTACAAGAACGGCGCCAAGGAGATCGCGGATGCCCACGGCAAGTCCCTCACGTTCATGGCCAAGTTCAACGAGCGCGAGGGCAACAGCTGCCACATCCACCTCTCGGTCGTCGGCGAGGGCGGCGAGCCGGTCATGGCCGACAAGAACGGCACGTACGGATTCTCGAAGCTCATGGAGCACTGGATCGCCGGCCAGTTGGCGACCCTCCGTGAACTGACGCTGTTCTTCGCGCCGAACATCAACTCCTACAAGCGCTACGTCGAGGGGAGCTTTGCTCCGACCGCCGTCGCGTGGGGCCTCGACAACCGCACCTGCGCGCTGCGCGTGGTCGGCCACGGCCGCTCCCTGCGCGTGGAGAACCGCGTCCCCGGTGGCGACGTGAACCAGTACCTCGCGGTCGCGGCACTCATCGCCGGCGGCCTGTACGGCATCGAGCACGAGCTCGAGCTGGAGCCGATCTTCGAGGGCAACGCCTACACCTCGGATGCACCGCGGGTGCCGTCGACCCTGCGCGAGGCCACCGCCTTGTTCGCCGGCTCCGAGATCGCGGTCGAGGCGTTCGGCGAGGACGTCGTCGCGCACTACCTCAACAACGCGCGCGTCGAGCAGAAGGCCTACGACGCGGCGATCACCGACTGGGAGAGGGTCCGTGGTTTTGAAAGGTTCTAGGCCGATCATCGGCTTGACCACGTATCTCGAGCAGGCGCAGACGGGGGTGTGGGACGTGCAGGCCTCCTTCCTCCCGAAGGTCTACTTCGAGGCGGTCAACAAGGCGGGCGGCATCGCCGTGCTCCTGCCGCCGCAGCCGGTCGACGCCGAGATCGCGTCCGCAGTGCTCGACGGACTCGACGGCCTCATCATCACCGGCGGCAAGGACGTGGACCCCGCGCGGTACGGGCAGTCCGCGCATCCGGAGACCGACGAGCCCCGCCCCGACCGCGACGCGTGGGAGGACGCACTGCTCACCGCCGCGATCGAGCGCGAGCTGCCCTTCCTCGGCATCTGCCGGGGAGCGCAGCTGCTCAACGTGGCGCTCGGCGGGACCCTGCACCAGCACCTCCCCGAGATCGTCGGCTCGACGCGGTACAACCTCGGCCGCGGCGAGTTCGCGCAGAACGAGGTCACCGTGGAGGGCTCGAAGCTCGCGTCGCTCATCGGCGAGTCGGTGGTCGGCAAGTCCTACCACCACCAGGCCATCGATGAGGTCGCGGCGGGGCTGGTCGTGACGGCCCGATCCGACGACGGCGTGATCCAGGCCATCGAGCTGCCGAGCGTGCCGTTCGGCGTCGCTGTGCAGTGGCACCCCGAGCAGGACGACGAAGACATCCGCTTGTTCGAAGGCTTAGTAGAAGCGGCAAGGACATACCGTGGCTAGCACCCTCCTGATCAACCCGGCGACCGAGGCCGAGATCCGTACGATCGAGCACACCACGCTCGAGGGCGTCGACGACGCGGTGGCCCGAGCCGTCGTCGCACAGAAGCGGTGGGCGGCGCTGGCCCCCTCGGCACGGGCCGGTGCGCTGCGCGACTTCGCGACTGCCGTTGGCGGGGCGATCGAGGAGCTTGCGCTTCTCGAGGTCGTCAACTCCGGGCATCCCCTCGGGCAGGCGCGCTGGGAGGCCGGCCACGTGCGCGACGTGCTCAACTACTACGCGGCGGCGCCCGAGCGGATGCTCGGCAAGCAGATCCCGGTGGCGGGCGGGCTGGATGTGACGTTCCTCGAGCCGCTCGGCGTCGTGGGCATCATCGTGCCGTGGAACTTCCCGATGACGATCGCCAGCTGGGGCTTCGCGCCGGCGCTCGCGGCGGGCAACGCCGTCGTGCTGAAGCCCGCCGAGTGGACCCCGCTCACGGCGATCCGCCTCGGTGAGCTCGCCCTCGAGGCGGGACTTCCCGACGGCCTCTTCCAGGTGCTGCCCGGCCGCGGCTCGGTGGTGGGCGAGCGCTTCGTCACCCACGAGGGCGTGCGCAAGATCGTCTTCACCGGGTCGACCGCGGTCGGCAAGAAGGTCATGGCGGGATGCGCGGACCAGGTCAAAGCCGTCACGCTGGAGCTCGGCGGCAAGAGCGCCAACGTGGTGTTCGCCGACTCCGACCTCGAGAAGGCCGCGGCCACCGCGCCGTACGCGGTGTTCGAGAACGCCGGGCAGGACTGCTGCGCGCGCTCGCGCATCCTCGTCGAGCGCAGCGTGTTGGACAGGTTCCTCGAGCTGCTCGAGCCCGCGGTGAAGGGCGTCGTCGTGGGCGACCCGAACGACGAGAAGACCGAGATGGGCCCGCTGGTCTCGAAGGCGCACTTCGACTCGGTGACGGCGTACCAGCCGGATGACACGGATGTCGCGTTCCGCGGGTCGGCCCCCACCGGCCCGGGCTACTGGTTCGCACCGACGGTGATCACGCCCTCATCGCGGACCGACCGCCGCGTCACGGAGGAGATCTTCGGCCCGGTGGTGACCGTGCTCCCGTTCGAGGACGAGGCGGACGCGATAGCCCTGGCCAACGACAGCATCTACGGGCTGAGCGGCTCGATCTGGACGCGCGACGTCGGCCGGGCCATCCGGGTCGCCCGCGGTGTGGAGAGCGGCAACCTCTCGGTGAACTCGCACTCGTCGGTGCGGTACTCCACGCCATTCGGCGGGTTCAAGCAGAGCGGCCTCGGCCGCGAGCTCGGACCGGACGCCGCAGCAGCATTCACCGAGACCAAGAACGTCTTCATATCCACTGATTAAGAGATAGCGGGTTGAGTAGCGCGCTAGCGCGTATCGAAACCAATCTCGATACGGCCCTGGCGGGCCTACTCGATTCACGAAAGGCACACATGGCACTCACCAAGATCGACCTCACGCAGCGGCTCGCGGGCAAGGTCGCCGTCATCACCGGCGGCGCGGGCGGCATCGGGTTCGCGACAGCCCAGCGGTTCGCGGCCGAGGGAGCGACGGTCGTGATCGGCGACCTTCCCGGTTCACCGGGGGCGGCCGCGGCGGAGGCGGTCGGCGGGCTCTTCATCCCCGTCGACGTGACCGACGAGGCACAGGTGAACAACCTGTTCGACACCGCGCAGTCGACCTACGGCTCCGTCGACATCGCGTTCAACAACGCGGGCATCTCCCCGCCCGACGACGACTCGATCGAGACCACGGAGCTTCCGGCCTGGGACCGCGTGCAGGACGTCAACCTCAAGAGCGTCTACCTCTGCTCGCGCGCTGCACTGCGCCACATGGTCAAGCAGCAGTCGGGGTCCATCATCAACACGGCGTCGTTCGTCGCGGTGATGGGCAGCGCGACCAGCCAGATCTCCTACACGGCATCGAAGGGCGGCGTGCTCGCGATGACGAAGGAGCTCGGCGTCCAGTTCGCGCGCCAGGGCATCCGGGTCAACGCACTGTGCCCCGGCCCGGTCAACACACCCCTGCTGCAGGAGCTGTTCGCGAAGGATCCGGAGCGCGCCCAGCGCCGCCTCGTGCACATCCCGAAGGGCCGGTTCGCCGAGCCCGAGGAGCTCGCGGCCGCCGTCGCGTTCCTCGCGAGCGACGACGCGAGCTTCATCACCGCGTCGACGTTCCTGGTCGACGGGGGCATCTCGTCGGCGTACGTGACGCCGCTGTAATGACCGATTCGGGGGATGCGACGTACGAGGGCCTCGCGGACGAGGTCCTGTTCCGCCCGGTGCGCAACGGCAACGCGTTCGAGGACACCGTCGCGCGCCTGCTGCAGACCATCCGCCTCGGGATCGTCGCGCCGGGGGAGGCGCTGCCGCCCGAGCGCGACCTCGCCGCGCGCTTCTCGGTGAGCCGCGACACCGTCCGCGAAGCGATCCGCTCCCTCAGCGACGCCGGGTACCTCGTCGCGCGGCGCGGGCGCTACGGCGGCACGTTCGTGAGCGACACCATTCCCACGACGGCGATCGGGCCGGATGCCGCGGCCCCCACGCCCGCGGAGATCGAGGACGTGCTCGGCCTCCGTGACATCCTCGAGGTCGGTGCCGCGCGCGCCGCCGCCGCACGGGAGCTCACCGCCGTCGAGCGCGATCTGCTGTGGACCCGCCTGAAGGAGACGGCCGCGGCATCCGTCGCCGACTACCGCCGTCTGGACTCCCGGCTGCACCTCACGATCGGCGAGCTCGTCGGCACGCCCTCGCTCGTCTCCCTGCTCGCGGACAACCGCACGCGGGTGAACCAGCTGCTCGACGGCATCCCGCTGCTCGCCCGCAACATCGAGCACTCCAACGAGCAGCACGAGGCGATCGTGGTGGCGATCCTGACGGGCAACCCGGAGCGGGCGGCCGACGCCATGATGGAGCACCTCGCGGGTTCGGCGGCGCTGCTGCGCGGCTTCCTCTCTTAGGCGGGTTGAGTAGCGCGCTCTGGCGCGCGTATCGAAACCGGTTGCGGGCCTGAGGTTTCGATACGGCCGCGGGCGGCCTACTCAACCCACGGGTTTCGATACGGCCGCGGGCGGCCTACTCAACCCACGGCGGCGATCGCCTTCTCGAGATTCTTGTCGCGCGTGGCATCCGTTTTCGCGGCCGACCACGGCAGCACGAAGCTGCTCTGCTTCGAGTACGACAGCGCCTGGAACTTCTCGAGCACGCCCGCGTCCTTCAGGGCGAGGGCGAAAACTTCCGGCAGCTCGAGCACGCGCGGGGCCTCGTCGATCTCGACGGCCACGTCGACCTCGTCGCCGCCCTTCACGCCCGCGGCCCTCTGGTTCTCGGAGCTCACGCTGATCATGAACGCGCCCTTGTACCAGGAGACACTGTTGCGGTACGTGTGGCCGCCGTTGATCGTCACGACCACGGGGTAGCGCTTGGCCGGCCCGAGCTGCGCCATGAGGCCTTCGGGCACCTCGATGCCCGCGGCCGTATAGCCCTCGCCCTTGAGCGTGGTGCGGAAGCTGATGCCCACCTAGACCGCCGGGGGAGCCTTGGGCGTGCGCGGCTTGGTCGCCGGCTTCGTGGGGGCAGTGGTCGGTGCCGCGGTGGTCGGAGCGACCGTGGTCGGAGTCGTCGAGGCAGCAGCCACGGGCTTCGCCGGCGAGTTCTTCGCCACGTAGATCCGCGCGGCGCTCGTCGCGACCAGCAGGAAGCGCACGAGCAGGACCAGGACGAAGACGATCACGGCGATCGCCAGCAGCCAGAAGAATCCGATCACGAGCAGGCCGAGGCCGTGCAGGAGATCGAAGGGTCCGTAGGGGTTCACCATGGTTCAGTCCTCCAGTTCGTTCTGCGTCTGCGCTTCCTTGACCACGGTTCCGACAGCGATCGCGACCGTGAGCCCCCAGCTCACCCACATCAGGATGAGCCGCCAGTCGCGGGGGCCTTTGCGCGTCGCCTGCACGGTACCCCATCCGCCGAAGAGAGCGCTGAGCAGGGTGGTGTTGAAGATGAACTTCCGCATGATCTGAGGCTACCTCGCCGCGTGATTCGGCCCCACCCCTTGCGTCGTACAGTTGACTGTGAAATCCGCGGTCCTCGGCGCAGCCCTTCTCGTCGCCGGCGCGGTGCTCGTTGCCACGGGCGTACTGCCCGTTACGGATGCCCTCGCCGTCGCCGAGCGGGTATGGCCGATCCTGCTCTTCGTCGTGGCGATCACGGTAGTAACCGAGCTGGCCGCCGAGGCCGAGCTCTTCCGCATCGTCGCGGAGCGCGCAGCCCGGTGGGGCCTCGGCCGCTCCTGGCTGCTCTGGCTGTTCGTGGTGCTCATCGCGGTGGTGAGCACCGTGTTCCTCTCCCTCGACACGACGGCGGTACTGCTGACCCCGGTGGTGGTGATCCTTGCGCGCCACGTCGGCCTGCCGCCCCTGCCGTTCGCTCTTACGACCGTGTGGCTCGCGAACACGGCATCCCTCCTCCTCCCGGTCTCGAACCTGACCAACCTGCTCGCCCAGCACGCGCTCGGCGGCATCTCGCCGTTCGCCTTCGCCGCACTCATGGCGGTGCCGGCGGTCGTCGCGATCCTGGTCCCGGTGCTCGTGCTCCTCGTGATCTCGCGCCGCGCGCTCTTCACCAGGTACGAGCCGGATGCCCCAGCCCCCGCCGCGGACCGCGTACTCCTGGTGGCGAGCGCAGCAGTCGTCGTACTCCTCCTGCCGGCTCTCGTCTCAGGACTCCCGGTGTGGATCCCGGCCCTTGCCGCCGCCCTCGTACTGCTCGTCTTCTTCGCGGTACGCCGCCGCTCGGTGCTGCGCCTCGGCCTCGTCCCGTGGCAGCTCGTGCTTCTCGCCTCCGGCCTGTTCCTCGTCATCGAGGCGGCGCACTCCCTGGGGCTGCCCGCCCTGCTGTCGGCACTCGCCGGCCACGGCGACGACCCGCTGAGCCTGCTGCGCCTCGCGGGCTCCGCCGCCGCCGGATCCAACGTGGTCAACAACCTCCCGGCGTACCTCGCATTCGAGTCGATCGCCGACAGCCCGGTCCGCATCGCCGCCGTCCTCATCGGCGTGAACGCCGGATGCCTCATCACCCCGTGGGCCTCGCTCGCCACCCTGCTCTGGCACGACCGGCTGAAGGCGCTCGACGTCGAGGTCCCGTGGAAGAAGTACATCCTCCTCGGACTCGTCGTCGCCCCCCTGACCGTCGGCCTCGCAACCCTGGCCCTGTCGCTGGTTGAGTAAGGCGCTCTGGCGCCTGTATCGAAACCGGTTGTTGGACGGTGAGGTTTCGATACGGCCGCGGGCGGCCTACTCAAGCCGCGAGTTCGCTGAGTGTTCCCTGCCAAACTGACCGATCGGACAGTTTCTGACCGATCGGTCAACTACCGTGGCATCCATGACCACGAGGGAAGAACTTCGCACCATCGCGCTCGCCGAATTCGCGGCCGCCGGCTATGGCGCGACCTCCCTGCAGCGCATCGCCGAACTCGCCGGCGTGTCCAAGTCGAGCGTGCTGTACCACTTCGAGTCGAAGGAGCGCCTCCTCGAAGCGGCGATCGGCCCGGCCATCGACCGGATGAACATCGTGCTCGCGCCACTGCAGGTCGCGGGCATCGGCGACCGCCGGGCGTTCCTCGAGGCCTTCGTCGACTTCCTGCTGGAGTACCGCCTCGAGGTCAACATGTTCATCAACCAGGGGCCGTCGCTCGTCGACGTGCCCGTGATCGAGCGCGCGAACGAGCTCGTCCGCCGGCTCGCGGCGTTCTTCGAGGTGAACTCCGGCTCGCTCGAGGAGAAGATGCGCTTCGGCATCGCCCTCGGCGGCGCCGCCTACATGCTGTGCAGCGCGCAGACCTTCGACCTCACGCAGGTCGAGACCATCGATGAGACCAGGGCCGCTCTCATCACCATCCTCACCGACCTCCTGGGGTAACCAATGGCAACGCTCCTCTACCGTCTCGGCCGCTTCTCCTTCCGCCACTCCTGGCGTGTCATCGGCGTGTGGCTCCTGCTGCTCGTCGCGACCCTCGGCGGCGGCATCGCCCTCGGCGGCCAGACGCAGGACTCCTTCGCAATCCCCGGCACCGAGTCGCAGGCAGCGCTCGACAGGCTGGAGGCCGTGTTCCCCTCGGTTGCGGGAGCCAGTGCCACGGGCGTCGTGGTAGCACCGGACGGGGCATCCGTCGACGATGAGAAGGCCACCATCGAGAAGCTCGTCACCGCTATCGAAGACGTGCCCGGCGTCGAGTCGGTCGTCAGCCCGTTCGACCAGTACGCCGGAAATGCGATCAGCGACGACAAGTCGATGGCGATCATCCAGATCCAGTTCGACGGCCCGTCGACGGATGTCACCGACAAGACCATCGCGGACCTCAAAGACACCGCCGCCATCGGCGACGCCGCCGGGGTTCAGGTCGAGTTCGGCGGGCAGGTCTTCCAGGAGACCTCCGTCCCCATCACGATCACCGAGGTCTTCGGCGTCGTGTTCGCCGGTGTCGTGCTGTTCATCACCTTCGGCTCACTGCTGGCCGCCGGGATGCCACTGCTGAGCGCACTTCTCGGAGTCGGCATCGTCATGGGCGCCATCATGGCCACCTCCGCCTTCACGACCGTGTCGAGCTCTGCGCCGCTTCTCGCGCTCATGATCGGCCTCGCGGTCGGCATCGACTACGCGCTGTTCATCCTGTCGAGGCACCGCACCCAGCTCGCTCGCGGCGACGATCCCGAGGAGTCCGCCGCCATGGCCGTCGGCACCGCCGGCAGTGCCGTCGTGTTCGCCGGGCTGACCGTGATCATCGCCCTGCTCGGGCTCCTCGTGGTCGGCATCCCGTTCCTCTCTGTTATGGGGGTCGGGGCCGCTGTCGCCGTGCTCATCGCGATCGGTGTCGCGACCACCCTGCTGCCCGCGCTGCTCGGCCTCGCGAAGGGGCGGCTCGCACCCAAGGAGGGCTCGCGCGCCTGGAAGCGGGCTATGGCTGCACAAGCTTCTGAACAAGCAGGGCAGGGGGAGCTGAAGACAATGGGCTATCGCTGGGTCAAGGGCGTCATGAAGCGCCCCGTGCTCGCGACCCTCGGTGTTGTGGCGATTCTCGGCACGCTCGCGATCCCGGCACTGAGCCTCGACCTCAACCTGCCCGACGGCGGATCGCAGCCGGAGGGCTCCACCCAGCGCGAGGCCTACGACCTCGTCACGGAGGGCTTCGGCCCCGGCTACAACGGCCCGCTCGTCGTCGCGATCGACATCACGCAGACCGTCGACATCCTCGACGACCTCGACGCCATCGGCGACCAGCTGCGCGGCCTCGACGACGTCGCCTACGTCTCGCAGGGCTTCCCCGATGACGGGCTCGACACCGCGATCATCCAGGTCACGCCCGAGAGCGCGCCCGACTCCGTGGCGACCAAGGAGCTCGTACAGACGATTCGCGACCTGGCACCCTCGATCGAGCAGAAGTACGACACCCCGATCTCGGTCACGGGCGCCACCGCGGTCGGCATCGACATTTCGAACCGCCTCACCAACGCCCTGATCCCGTTCGGCCTCATCGTCGTCGGCCTGTCGATCGTGCTGCTCATGGCAGTGTTCCGCTCGGTCCTCGTGCCGATCAAGGCCGCGGTCGGGTTCCTGCTGTCGGTGGTCGCCTCGTTCGGCGTCGTGGTCGCGATCTTCCAGTGGGGATGGCTCAGCGACCTGCTGGGCGTCGAGAACCCCGGGCCCATCCTGAGCTTCATGCCGATCATCCTCATGGCGGTGCTGTTCGGGCTCGCCATGGACTACGAGGTGTTCCTCGTCTCGGGCATGAGGGAGGAGTTCGTCAAAACCGGGGACGCGAAGTACGCGGTCGCGCACGGCTTCGCCAACGGCTCGAGGGTTGTGACGGCCGCGGCGCTCATCATGTTCTTCGTCTTCTTCGCGTTCGTGCCCGAGGGCAGCGGGATGATCAAGCCGATCGCCCTGGGCCTCGCGGTGGGCATCGCGTTCGACGCGTTCCTCGTGCGCATGACGCTCGTGCCCGCGCTCATGACCCTGTTCGGCCGTGCCGCGTGGTGGATGCCGAAGTGGCTCGGACGCATCCTGCCCAACGTCGACATCGAGGGGGAGCAGCTGCGCGAGCACCGGCACGCCGTCGAGTGGGCGAAGGCGGAGGGCGACATCGCCCTGAGCACCGAGTACCTCGTGGCGGGGTCGCGCGAGCACTCGGTCGGGCCGCTGTCGATCAGCGTCGAGCGGGGCTCCATCGTAATGGCGAGCGGCGATCCGGTCGACCGCAGGCTCGTGGCGGCGACGCTCTCGGGCCGGCTCGACCCGGTCTCCGGACGCGGGCAGGTGGCCGGGCATCCGCTGCCGTCTGAGGCCTCTGAGGTGCGCTCGCTCGTCGCGCTCGCCGATGTCGGGGGAGCGACCCGCACCGAGACGAGCGTCACGATCGGGGAGCTGCTCGCGGAGCGCCTCGAGATGACGCAGCCCTGGTACCGCTTCTTCACGACCGCCCGTAGTGCGCGCCGCTGGCTCGACCGGGTCAACTCCGTGCTCGGAGACGGCCGGATGCCCGTGCGCACGTCGAGCACGCTCGTCGAGCTGCCCCAGCTCGAGCGCGCGGTGGCCCTCGCCTCCGTCGCTCTCGCGGAGCGCACGCCGATCGTCATGCTCGACCAGCTCGACTCGTTCGCGAGCGACGAGGAGGAGACGGCCTTCGTGACCGCCGTCGCCCGGCTCGCTCCCGCGTCGACGACCCTCGTGATCGGCACTCCCGTGCCCTCCCGGTGCGGCACGGTCGCAGACCGGACGGTCGTCACCATCGACCTCTACTCGCTCTCGTCGGAAGGACTCGTGCGATGAAACGCTCAACTTGGCTCCGCTGGACCGGCCTGGCGGCTGTGGTCCTCATCCCGCTCGCCTTCGCCGGCCTCTTCGTCGGGGCCGTCGGCCAGGGCGACACCGCTCTCGACTCGATCCCGGTCGCGATCGTGAACGACGACACCCTGCAGACGACGACCGCGCCCGACGGCACGGAGCAGAACGTCTTCGCCGGCCGCCAGTTGGTCACGGAGCTCACCGGCTCCAAGGGCTTCGACTGGACGATCACCAATAAGAAGGATGCCGCGGCGGCCCTCAAGTCCGGCGACGTGTACGCCATCCTGACCGTGCCGTCGAACTTCTCCTCCTCGATCCTGTCGCTCTCGGGCGACAACCCCCAGAAGGCCGACATCTCGATCCGCACCGACGACGCGCACAGCTACCTGACCGGTTCCGTGGCTCAGGTGGTCGGCCAGACGATGGCCGACACCTTCGGCAACGCGATCACGGCGCAGTACATCGGCGGCATCTACTCCTCGCTCGGCGAGCTGGGCACGTCGCTCGGCACCGCCGCGGATGGCGCCGCTCAGCTCTCGACAGGGGCGACCCAGCTCTCGTCCGGGCTCACCCAGTACACGGACGGCGTCCGGTCCCTCTCGGACGGGCTCTACCAGCTCAGCGACGGTGCGGCAGGCCTCACAGACCTGAGCTCCGGGATCGGCACCTACACGGGCTCGGTCTCGCAGATCTCCGCCGGTCTCACGGCGCTTGCCCCCGCCATGTCGTCGGCAGACCCGGCCCTCACGGCCCAGTTCAACGCTCTCGTCTCCGGGCTCGCGAAAGCCGCCGGCCAGGGCGGGACGCTAGCCGACTCGACGTCCACGGCGATCTCGGGCGTGCAGGACGGGATCGCGCAGAGTGCCTACGGCGCGTACCAGCTCTCGCAGAACGGTCCGGCCCTCGTCGACGGCGCCAACGGCCTCGCCTCCGGCGCGACCAGCCTCTCGACGGGCCTGCAGTCGGGCGCAGACCAGATCCCCGCGACGAACGCGGATGCCGCGGCATCCTCAGCGGAGATCGCCGCCGACCCGGTGCAGCTCTCCGTCTCCACCGACAACCCGGTCTCCAAGGTCGGGCAGGTCGTGGCGACGTTCTTCATCCCGCTCGGCCTCTGGATCGGCGCACTCGCGGTGTTCCTCGTGCTTCGGCCGATCACCCGCCGCGCCCTGACCTCCACGGCGCGCAACGGGCGGCTCGTGGCATCCGCCATCGCCCGCGCCAGCCTCGTGACCGGTGCCCAAGCGGTGCTGCTTACCGCGCTGCTGCACGGCGCGCTCGGCGTCGGCTGGGACCTTCTGCCCGCCACCCTGGGCTTCTCCCTGCTGACCGCGCTCGCGTTCACGGCGTTCCACTACCTGCTCACGATCGGCCTCGGCCGTGCGGGGCTCGTGGTCTCGCTGTTCCTGCTCGCCGTGCAGGTGACGTCGACGGGCGGCATCTACCCGATCCAGCTGCTCTCCACGCCGTTCCAGGTCGTGAGCCCGTTCCTGCCCCTGACCTACGCGGTCAGCGGGATGCAGGGCATCCTGTCGGGCGGAGACCCGGGCTCGGTGATCGTCTCGGCGCTCACGCTGCTCGCGTTCGGCGCCGGCAGCATTGTGATCTCGCTGTTCGCCATCCGGCGGACGCGGCGGGCGGGGGCGCTGGGGCTGGTGCCGCAGGTCGGCTGAGTGGCGCGCTCTGGCGCTCGCGTCGAAAACCGTCTGCCTGCGGTTTCGATACGGCCGCGGGCGGCCTACTCAACCCGCAGGTGGATCTACGCCGCCTTCGACCCCAGTCGCTCCGCGAGTGAACCGCCCTCGCGGGCCGCAGTGACCTCGCGCTCGACGTCCACGTCGACAGAGTCGGGCCCGGTGCGGCGCACGAGGAGGGTCTCCTCGATCTCGTGCCAGAGCTCTTCGTGCTCGGCGATGGTTGTCGGTGCCGCGACTCGGCGACCGGCGGCCTGAGTCGGGTTGAACGCCGTCGCGACGTGGTGCGCGATCGTGTCGGCGACGGTCGAGACGAAGACGGCGTCTTCCGCCGTGGCGCGGCCGAGGGTGATGCGGAAACTGCCACCGGGGCCGAACATCTCGAAGAGGCGCTCGCGCATGAGGTCGAAGACGAGCTGCTGCTCCGCTTCACTGCTGGTGGTGTGGCGCTCCGACATAGTCCCCAGTGTGGAGGACGCCTCAGGAGCGGCGCCGACAACACGCCGGAACTACAGCCAGTCGCGCTTCTTGAACACGATGTACAGCACCACCGCGGAGACCGCCATGAGTCCCAGCGCGAAGGGGTAGCCCAGTGGCCAGTCCAGTTCGGGCATGAACCTGAAGTTCATTCCGTAGATGGCGGCGATGAGTGTCGGGGCGAACAGGATTGCGGCCCATCCGGAGATCTTCTTCACCTGGTCGCCCTGGGCGATGCTGGCCCTCGAGAGGCTGCGCATCTCCTCGTTCTGGTTCTGGGTGACGAGGGTCGACTGCACGGTGAGCGCGTTCTGCAGCAGCGCGCGGAACGAGTCGGCCCGCTCCACGGCCTTGAGGCTGTGGTCGAGCACGTCGTGCAGGTTGCGCCGTAGCTCGAGGTTGACGTCTTTCTTCTCGTAGCCGTCTTCGAGGATCTGCAGGATGTCGGCGAGCGGATGGGTGGCCCGCTGGAACGCCATCACCTCGCTCGCGAGTTTGTAGATGCGCTTCGACACCGCCGGGTCGCCCTCGAAGAGCTGCCCCTCGATCTCGTCGATGTCGTTCTCGAGGCCGCTGATCACCGGCTGGAACTCGTCCACAACCTCGTCGAACACCGCGTACAGCACCGCGTGCGGGCCGAGGGCCAGCAGCTCCGGGTTCTGCTCAAGCCGCTTGCGCACGCGGCCGAGGTCAGGTGATTCGGCATGCCGGATGCTGATGGCGAAGTTCGGGCCGATGAACAGGTGCACCTCGCCGAACTCCACCTCCTCCGGGGCATCCAAGTAGCGGGCCGAGCGCAGCACGATGAACAGCACATCGCCGTAGTGCTCGATCTTGGGGCGCTGGTGGCCGGTCAGGGCATCCTCGACGGCGAGCGGATGCAGGCTGAACTCCTGCGCGACGGTGCGCAGCTCCTCCTCCGTGGGCCGGTACATGCCGATCCACGCGAAGCCGCCGTGGTCGCGCAGCTGCTCGAAGGTCTGGTCGAGCGTGACCGGCTGCGTCGAGCGCACGCCCTCGCGGTAGATCGCGTTGTCAACGATGGGCATTGCGACAGGCTAGTCCTTATACGGCGGTGCTCTGGCGCCTCGAGCGCCCGATGGAGACGTGGGTGCGGCCGAAGGCCACGGTCTCCTTCAGCATGGCGATCCGCTCCGACTCGCTGCCCGCGCCGCGCGTCGCGACCTCGGCGATGAGCGAGCCGTTCCAGCCGCGCTGGCCCAGGTACTGCAGCACCTCGGCGACGGGCTGTGTGCCGCGGCCGGGCACGAGGTGCTCGTCGGCGTGCCCGGTCCCGGTGGAGTCGCACAGGTGCACGTGGCGCAGCCGGCCACCGGCCGCCATCGCGAGCTCGAGGCTGTCGCGGCCGGCGAGTGCCGCGTGCGAGAAGTCGAGCGTGATCGCGCGGGCGCCCGAGGAGATCGGGTCCCAGCCGGGGGAGAAGGCGCCGACGCTGACCGGGCCGAGGGAGATCGGGAACATGTTCTCCACGGCGACTTCCACGCGGTAGTCGCCGGACACCTCGTCGACGTGGCTCATGAACCTGCGGGCGTAGCGCGGCTGCCAGCGGTACGGCGGATGCACCACCACGGTGGTCGCGCCGAGCTCGATCGCGAGCTCGGCGGAGCGCTCGAGCTTCAGCGCGGGGTCCGTTCCCCACACGAACTGGGTGAAGGGAAGCACGGGCGCGTGCACGGAGAGGATCGGCAGGTCGTAGCGGCGGGAGAGGGCGGCGAGCTCCGTGGCGCTGCGGGTGGCCGGATCCTCGGTGATCATCACCTCGATGCCGTCGAAGCCAGCCTGCGCCGCGAGCCGGAACGCGGACTCGAGGGACAGCGGGTAGACGCAGGACGTGCTCATCCCTATCTGGATCATCACGGCCAGTGTCGCGGGGCGGGTTGTACGTCTCGGGTGCAGCGGGTGAACGCCCCGTGAAGATCGCGCTGGTAACGTGGAAACGCAATGGCCTCTCCGACGCACGCGGAATACGACTTCGTCGTCGTGTCCAACCGCCTGCCCGTTGACCGGGTGGACGCCGCGGACGGCACCTCCAGCTGGACCCGCTCGCCCGGCGGCCTCGTCACCGCGCTCGAGCCGGTCATGCGCTCCGCCGACGGCGCCTGGGTCGGGTGGGCCGGTCAGGCCGACCTCGAGATCGAGCCCTTCGAGAACGAGGGCGTGCACATCATCCCGGTGCCGCTCAGCGAGTACGACATCGCCAACTTCTACGAGGGCTTCAGCAACGACACGCTCTGGCCGCTCTACCACGACGTCATCGCGAGCCCCGGATACCACCGCGACTGGTGGGAGAACTACGTCCTGGTGAACCAGCGGTTCGCGGATGCCACGGCGGCAGTCTCCGCGCAGGGCGCCGTGGTCTGGGTGCAGGACTACCAGCTGCAGCTCGTCCCGCGGATGCTGCGCGACGCCAGGCCCGACCTGACCATCGGGTTCTTCAACCACATCCCGTTCCCGCCGTACGGCATCTACTCGCAGCTGCCCTGGCGCACGCAGATCATCGAGGGCCTGCTCGGCGCCGACGTGATCGGCTTCCAGCGCGTCGCCGATGCGAGCAACTTCTCGCGCGCCGTGCGCAGGCTCACCAACTACACGACGAAGAACCCGGCAATCGAAGTGGCAGTGGAGGGCCAGCCGACCCGGAGGGTGATCGCGCGGCCGTTCCCGATCTCGATCGACGCCGCGAGCTTCGAGGAGCTCGCGCGCGAGCCGCGCATCCAGGAGCGCGCGCGGGAGATCCGCGAGGGGCTCGGCAACCCGAAGACCGTCATGCTCGGCGTCGACCGCCTCGACTACACGAAGGGCATCGGCCACCGCCTCAAGGCGTTCGGCGAGCTGCTCGCCGAGAACCGGCTGGACGTCGAGGATGTCACGCTCGTGCAGGTCGCGAACCCGAGCCGTGAGCGCGTCGCCGCCTACATGCAGTTGCGCGACGAGATCGAGCTCACCGTCGGCCGCATCAACGGCGACTTCGGGACCATGAGCCACCAGGCAGTGAGCTACCACCACCACGGGTACCCGCGGGACGAGATGGTCGCGCTGTACTTGGCCGCCGACGTGCTGCTCGTCACCGCGCTGCGCGACGGCATGAACCTCGTGGCGAAGGAGTACGTCGCCAGCCGGTTCGACGATGACGGGGTTCTCGTACTGAGCGAGTTCACCGGGGCATCCGACGAGCTCAAACGTGCACTTCTCATTAACCCGCACGACATCGACGGCCTGAAGGATGCGATTGTGCAGGCCATCAACATGCCCGCCAAGGAGCGGTCCGCTCGGATGCGTACCATGCGCCGGCGCGTCCTCGAGAACGACGTTCAGCGCTGGTCGAGCAATTTCCTCCAGACGCTCGAGCAGGCGCGCAAGGGCCGCTACGACCGCATCGCGCCCATGGAGCTGCCGGACGAGCTCGAGTGGACAGTCGACCGCCGGTGGTCCAACTGACATGGTCGACGTCGACACCGCTCCTCCCTGGTCCAAGCTTCCCGAGCCGCTCATCGGCGCCCTGAGGGAGCTCGCGCGCACCAGGCGGCTGCTCGTCGCGCTCGACTTCGACGGCACGCTCGCCCCCGAGGTCGACGATCCCGAGATGGCGCGCGCTCTGCCCGAGTCGCGTGCCGCCGTGCTCCGACTGCTCGGGATGCCGAACACCCGTGTCGCGCTCGTCTCGGGCCGCGCCCTCCGAAGCCTGGAAGCCGTAGCCGATCTTCCCGATACTGCCCTGCTCGTGGGCTCGCACGGGATCGAGATCCGCCTCGACTCCCCGGAGGACTACGTCTCCCTCGACACCGCCGAGCTGCGCCAGGTCGACATGCTCAACACGGTGCTCGGCGAGGTTGCCGACGCGGTGGACCAGGTCTGGCTCGAGCCGAAGCCCGCCGGCTTCGCCCTGCACACCCGGCTCGCGACGGAGTTCAACAGCCGCATCGCCCACCTCGTCGCCCGCAGCGAGGCGTCGGCGGAGGTCTCCGGCCTCACTATCCGCGAGGGCAAGAACGTCCTCGAGTTCTCGGTGCGCTCGACGACGAAGGGCGAGGCGCTCGAGCACCTGCGCCGCTACACGCAGGCGGACGCCGTCTTCTACGCCGGCGACGACGTGACCGACGAGGATGCCTTCGCCGCCCTCACCCCCGACGACTTCGGCCTCAAGAGCGGTGAGGGGCCCACGCTCGCCAACTTCCGCGTGCCCGGCCCCACCCAGGTCGCGCGCGTGATCGCGCTCCTCGCCGACCTCCGCGACGGCGACGTGCACGAGCAGTAGCCGGTACGCCCCGCCGCCCCGCCGAGCGCCTGCCCCGCCTGGCGCCTGCCCCGCC
>JAODAQ010000061.1 GCA_025463515.1 Rhodoglobus sp. | reverse complement strand
GCCCCAGCCGCCGCCACCGCCGCCACCCCCGCCGCCGCCACCACCGGCGTTGCCGCCGTTCGCGGTGTTGCCGCCGGTGTTGTAGTCGCGGTCGAACGAGATGGGCGAGTGGTCGAGGATGACCGGCATGACGGCATCGACGTCGTCACCGCACAGTCCCTCGAGTCCGGCCTGCTGCAGTGCCTGTTCCGGATCGGCGCGGAACGCGTCCGCGGCATCCGCGTCGTTGAACAGGCTGAGCAGGAAATCGAGTAGAACATTCGTAACCATGATGGGCTCCTCTTCGAGTGGTATTGATCGAGCGAGTTCGCCCGTCTTCCTCGACGGTACGTTCGGGGCCCTGCGGGGGGCATCCGGGACGGTCCCCCCAGTGCGCGACGGCCACTAGGGGTTTCGGCGCTCAGCCGGGTGGGGGTACCGGGGGGACGAGCTCGCTCACGCCGTCCTGGGCGAAGACCATCCGCAGCCGCGTGAGCAGCTCAGGGCGGTTCGTGGCCCCGAGCTTGCGGCGGATCTGGGCGATGTGGTGCTCGGCGGTGCGGGGCGACACGAAGATCGCGTCCCCTATCTCGCGGTAGGTCTTGCCCTGCAGGACGAGCTGCGCGACCTCGCGCTCGCGCTCGCTCAGGGCGGAGCCGGCGCCCGGGTCGGGCGTGCCGGGCGTCACGCCCGAGGTGTCATCGCCCGCGGCGCCCGCTCCGGAGTGCAGGTCTCGCGCGCAGGCCAGCAGGCGCGCCATCTCGCGCCGGTCGCTCGTGCGCGCGGCCGCGTGGCCCGCAAGCCGCGAGCCGTCCCAGGTGAGGCCGACAGACGCGAGCCCGCGCGCAGCAGCCTCGACGGCTGCCGGATCGAACGCGCCGCCGAGCACCGAGACCCAGCGGCCCCCGGCCTCGGCGAGCACGGCGGCCATGCGGTGCCCCTCCGCCGCGGAGACGAGGGCGGCGGCATGCGGTCCGAGGTCGGTGGGGCGATCGGTGAGGATGCCCGCCTGGATCGCACTCCAGTGCAGCGGAACCGACCACAGGGGCGGGTTCCCGAGGCGCTCGAGCAGGCTCCAGGCATCGCGCAGGTGCAGTTCGAGCCAGGCGGAGTCGCGCACCCGCGCTGCGGCAACGACGAGCTCGCCGAGCGGCAGCAGCCCGTACAGGTCGACCGGGATGTGCAGGATGCTCTGCCTCGCCCGCTGCCAGGCGAGCAGCAGCTCCGCGCTCTGGTCGGAGCGCCGCGCGAGCCCGACCTCGAGGGAGCGGAACAGCAGCTCGTCGCGCGGGCAGAGCTGCCCCTCCCCCTCGGTCACCTCGGCGATCGCCGCACGGGCACGGGCCGGCCGGTCGGCGAGCATGGCCGTCCAGGCCTGCAGGAGCAGCAGTCGGGGGGCCGCAGTGACGCCCCCCTGCCCGCCCCGGATCGCCTCGTCGATCACCGAGTTCGAGAGCTCGAGCTCCCCGCTGTGCATTGCCACGAGGGCGGCGAGGGCGGCGGGCGAATCGGGGAGCGGCACCTTCGCCCCCGAGGCCGTCATGATGTCGGACGCGCGGACGAGCGCGGTCAGCGCCTGCCCGGCCCTCGGCCCGACGGACTCGCGGATGCCCCTGCCCATCAGGCTCGCCGCGACGGAGACGAGGGTGGGCGACTCGTGCTGCGCCGAGGCCTCCCCGATCGCGTCGGCGCCCTCGAGGTCGCCCGACCCGACCATCGCCACGACGGCGAGGGAGGCGGCTCCGCCCTCGAGCCTGTCACCGAGCCACCGGTACATCTCGGCGCTGCGGTCGAGCATCCCGCG
This sequence comes from Rhodoglobus sp., assembly GCA_025463515.1. Taxonomy (GTDB): domain Bacteria; phylum Actinomycetota; class Actinomycetes; order Actinomycetales; family Microbacteriaceae; genus Rhodoglobus. The sequence continues at coordinate 20,966 of JAODAQ010000061.1, read as the reverse complement.
CTGCGCCCAGATCGCGGCGGACGCGTTGACCGCGCGCGCGGCATCCGGGGCGTCCTCGTGGGTGAGCAGGTCGTCGAGCACGCGCCCAGCGGCATCGAGGTCGCCGATCGCCACCAGGGCCTGCGCCCGGCGGGCGGCCAGCGCCACGTCATCGGCGCCCGCCGCGATCGCCTCGTCGTAGAGCACGACGGCGAGCGCGGGCTCCGTGAGCAGCACGGCGTCGGCGTTGCGCTCGAGGGCGCTGGCCACGCGCTCGTCGTGCAGCCCTTCTTGGGCGAGGCCCCGCGCCACGTCGTCGAGCACCCGGCCGGTCGTCGCTACGGCGTCCACGAGCTGCCGCTGGCTCGCCCGCACCTTGTGCGTCGGCGTCATCTCGAGGAGGGCCTGGCGCACGAGCGGCACGAGGCGCCCGTCCGGCATCACGAGCGCCGCGGCGCGAGCCTCGTCGACCAGCCGGTCGATGTCGCGATCGGTGAAGCCGGGCGGGCTGACCTCGCCGAGGTCGAAGCCCACGGCGAGCGCGATGAGCAGCTCGTGCAGCTCCGGCGAGACGGTGTCGAGCTCGGCACCGACCATCTCGACGACCGAGAGGGGGATCTGCTGGACGAGCTGCCCGCCCACCTGTGCAGCGACCGTGGTGCCGACGCGGTCGACGAGCCAGGGCATCCCGCCCGTCGCCTCGAAGACCCGGGACGCGAAGGCCGCCGGGGCGCCACCGGGCATCACGAGCGAGAGATGGGCCGCGACCTCTTCGCGGGTGAAGGCGCCCAGGAGCACGGGCGGCCGGCGCCGCTCGATGGTCTCGACGAGCTGCGCGAGACCCGAGGAGTGCGGCCACGGGCGGTAGGCGACGACCATGTGCACGTCGCCGCTCTCCGCGAGCTCGCTGAACTCCTGGAGCAGGGTGTCGCCCAGCCGGTGGGCATCGTCGACGAGGAGCACCGAGCCGCTGTCCAGCCGCTCAGACGGGGAGTCGTCCCGGCGCACCGGGGTCCCCGCGGCCCGGAACTGCCGCTCCAGCTCGTCGAGCAGGGTCGTCTTGCCGACGCCGCGCGCCCCGGAGACGGCGGCGAGCAGCCGCCCTTCCGGGCCCGCGGCGTCGGTGAGCAGCGAGAGCGGGAGGGACTCGCGCACGGTCGGCGGCGAGCCCGGGCGCACGGATGCCACGCCCCTCACCCCGCCGCGAGTTCGAGCCCTGTCGCCTCAGCGGGTTCGGGCAGCGGGTCGGGGGTGGGGTCGGGCGCGGGTTCCGGGTCGGGCTCCGGCTCGGGATCGGGTACCGGCTCCGGGTCGGGGGTGGGCTCAGGGTCGGGGGTCGGCTCAGGGTCGGGCTCGGCGGGCGTGGTCGGCTCCGGCTGCGGGTCCGGCTGCGGGTCGGCGGCGGGGGCCGCCGGAGTCTGACCGGTGTGGGTGCCGACCGGGGTGGCGGCCGCCTCGCGGGGCTCGGTGGGCGCACCGTGCGGCGTGTAGTCGGTGTCGTCGGAGGGCGCGGGGTCTGCGGCGGGGGGCGGGGTCCCCGCGTCCGCCACTACCGCGGTCGTGATCGTGCGCTCCTCGGGCCAGAACAGGCCGCGCGCGTCGACGGTCGGAGGTGTGACGGCCCGCGGGCTCTCCGCAGCCTGCGTGGCCGTGACGCTCACCACGATGGCGGCGGCGGCCGCCGCCGCAAGGGCGAGGAAGTACGGCTGCCGGCGCAGGCCCGTGAGCGCGGCGGGCACGACGAGCGGGGCGTCCGGCAGTTGTACCGCGCCGAGGGTCGCCGCCCCGAGGGCGACCGTCTCACCGGGGTCGGTTCCGATGAGGATGGGCCGACGGAACTCCGCGGACAGCAGTTCGGCGACCAGGGGCACGCGCGAGGAGCCGCCCACGAGCACGATGGCCGAGACGTCTTCGTCCTCGAGCCCTGCGCACCGGATCGTCCGGTGCGCCGTGTCGATCGTCTCGTGCACGAGGTCGTCGATGAGCCCCTCGAACTCGGCCCTGACCATCCGCACCCGGGTGGGCCGGTCGCCCACCTCGACGGGGATCGTCACTTCGGAGTCGAACGACAGGGCCTCTTTCGCGTCGACGCACTCCTGCCACACCCGCGAGAGCGCCGCCTCGCCGGCCGCATCCGCAGCATCGTCGAGCTGCAGGGTGGTTCGGACGTGGGCGAACACGGCGTCGTCGAAGTCTCCCCCGCCGCCAGCAGACTCCGCGCACCCTCCGTCCCGGGGTACGAACGAGCCGGTCGGACCGCGCTCCAGCAGGGCGAGCTCGAACTCCTCGCCCAGGTCGTACACGGCAACGACTGGGCCTACGACGTCATCATGGTCCGCCACTGCCGCGACCGCGGCCGGGACGAGCCGGGCCTGCCCGAGCCCCACGCCGGCCAGCGCGTGCTCGAGCACGGTGGTGCGGTACGAGCCCCAGGTCGTCGGGTACGCGACGGTGATCGTGGCGGGCGGGGACGCCACGAGCTCCTCCGCGCGGTCCACGGCCCAGCGGGCGACGAGGGCCAGGAGGTCCTCCGCTGCGATGACATAGTCGCCCGCGACGATGGGGACATCGTCGCCCACCCGGGAGAGGTAGCCGCGCACCAGGAGCTCGGGATGCGCGCCGCCCAGCACGAGCGCCTGCTCGCCCACGACCATGCCCTCGTCGCCGAGGTACACGGCGGAGGGGCACGACGCGGAGCCCGTGCCCAGCTCCAGCATTCGGGAGGGCGAGATACCGTCGTTGACGGCCGCGGCGAGACTGGCGGATCCGATGTCGATGCCCAGGGCGTAGCTCATCATCTCTCCTTCGAGACGTGTTCAGACACCCAGACTGACCCTCTTAGGTATACGCCTATTCTTCCTATTTGAGCAATCACCACGGCAGGGGGTTGACGGAACCGGGGTACAAGGCTTACCGTCACGTGAATACTTTTCACCCGAGCAGGACTCTGGCACCCGGTCTAGCAGAGCGCAGAAAGTAGACGCCCAACTCAATAGAACGCTTCCCCTGCGGTTAGGTTAGCCTTACCTATGGATGCCCGCTGTCACGAACCCCGAGCGCATCCGGTCTCACTAGGTAGAGGGCAAGACCTGCCCGTGGAAGGAAGCGCGCGACATGACCGCGACAGAACGACGCCTCAGCACCTCCGTACTCGTGATCGGGACGGGAGGCTCTGGCCTGCGGGCCGCGATCGAACTCGCGGAGAACGGCGTCGACGTGCTCGCCGTCGGCAAGCGCCCCAAAGCCGACGCCCACACCTCCCTCGCCGCCGGCGGCATCAACGCCGCGCTCGGCACCATGGACCCGGAGGACAGCTGGCAGCAGCACGCCGCCGACACCCTCAAGGAGAGCTACTACCTCGCCAACCCGCACACCGTGCAGATCGTCACGGAGGGCGCGGCTCGCGGCATCGAGGACCTCGAGCGCTACGGCATGCCCTTCGCCCGTGAGGAGAGCGGCGTCATCAGCCAGCGGTTCTTCGGCGCGCACACCTTCCGCCGTACCGCCTTCGCGGGCGACTACACGGGCCTCGAGATCCAGCGCACCCTCATCAACCGCGCCGCGCAGCTCGAGATCCCGATCATCGACACGCTGTACATCACCAAGCTCCTGGTGCGCGACAACGCGGTGTTCGGGGCCTACGGCTTCGACCTCGAGGATGGCACCCGCTACGTCATCCACGCCGATGCCGTGATCCTCGCCGCGGGCGGGCACAACCGCATCTGGCGCCGCACCTCGAGCCGCCGTGATGAGAACACCGGCGACTCGTTCCGCCTGGCGGTCGAGGCGGGCGCACGGCTGCGCGACCCGGAGCTCGTCCAGTTCCACCCCTCGGGGATCATCGAGCCCGAGAGTGCGGCCGGCACGCTCATCAGCGAGGCCGCGCGGGGCGAGGGCGGCATCCTGCGCAACGGCCTCGGCGAGCGCTTCATGGGCAAGTACGACCCCGAGCGCATGGAGCTCTCCACGCGCGACCGGGTCGCCCTCGCCTGCTACACGGAGATCAAGGAGGGCCGCGGCACGCCCAACGGCGGTGTCTGGCTGGATGTCTCGCACCTCTCCCGCGAGGTCATCATGCAGCGACTCCCCCGCGTCTACCAGACCATGCTCGAGCTGCAGATGCTCGACATCACCAAGGACCCGATCGAGATCGCGCCCACCGCGCACTACTCGATGGGCGGCGTGTGGGTGCGCCCCGAGGACCACGGCACGGATGTCGACGGCCTCTACGCCATCGGCGAGGCCTCGAGCGGGCTGCACGGCGCCAACCGGCTCGGGGGCAACTCCCTCATCGAGCTGCTCGTGTTCGGCCGCATCGTCGGTCAGGCGGCTGCCGCGTACTCAGCGGGACTCGAGTCGCAGAACCGCTCGGCCGCGGCGGTCGAGGCCGCCCGCGCCGAGGTCGACGCGCTGCTCGCCGCCGACGGCCAGGAGAACGTGCGGGCACTGCAGCGGGCGATCCGCGACACGATGACCGAGCACGCGGGCGTCGTGCGCGACGAGGCCGGGCTCCTCGCCGGGCTTGCCGAGCTGGACGCCATCGAGGCGCGCATCGCGGACATCGGCGTGCATCCCGACATCGCGGGCTACCAGAACCTCGCGCACGCCTTCGACCTCACGTCGGCGGCGCTCGCGGCGCGGGCCACCCTCCAGGCGGCGCTCGAGCGGCGCGAGACGCGCGGGGCGCACAACCGCAGCGACTACCCCGAGCTCGATCCGGCCCTGCAGGTGAACATGGTGTGGTCTGCCGACGGCTCGATCACCCGGGAGCGCATCCCGGAGATCCCCGAGGAGATCGCGGCGCTCATCCGCGAGGTCTCGGTGGCCGGGAAGCTCGTGGAGTAGCTAGTACTGCCCCTTGATGACGAAGTAGGAGCCGCGGATCGTCCCCGCGAGCTTGGACTTCTGCCGGGCGAACTTGAACGCCGCGAGTTCGCTCGGCACCTCCATCCCGTCGGAGAGCTTGAAGCCCACCGCGCGCTTGCCGCCCTCGGCGAGCTCGTACATCACGTTGATGGAGAGCCCCGACTCGTAGAACACGTACGCCATGCGGATGCCCTCGACCTCGAACGAGGTCACCTCGAGCGGACGGGACGCGATGTGGATGTCCCGCTCCAGGGCGAGCACCCGGGTGATGTAGTCCAGCGTCTCGGGGTCCTCCTCGGCGGCGGCGACCTCGAACGTGTGCTGGTACTTGTTGGTGAAGTAGCGGGCCTCGTTGGCGCGGAGGCCGGCGAGCGCATCGGCGACGGGGCTGGAGTTCAGGCCCTCGGTCGAGACTGTGACGAAATCGACGATCATGGGCCAATCGTAGGGTCGCGGGCCTTCAAGCCCTTCTTCGATCCTGCTCGAACAACGCGATAGTGACCCCATGGTGGAGATGCGGGGAATTGAACCCCGGTCCACTGCTGTAATTCCACGCCTTCTACGGGTGTAGCTCGTGCAAGCGTTCTACTCGGCTCTGACCTTTGCCACGAGCATCCAGGTCAACAAGCCCAGTATCAGTTAGAGTCCCGCGCGCCCCTGAAACACAGGCGTGCAGCTAGTTCCCTTGATAACGCCAGGAACCGGATCGGGATCTAGTCCGGGCTGACGGTCTCTATATAGTGCGAAGAAGACTACGCCGCGAGGGCGAGGTCAGACTTGGCAGAGACAGTGCTGTTTGAATTGGCACTTATATTTTGCACGGATCGTTTACGAGATAACCGTGCATCCTCGACCCGCTTCTCGCGGTTTTGCAGGCAATGTCGAAACCGATCATCCCCATGGCGTTCCGAAAGAGGAACGGGTCACTATCGCGCTGTTGAGTTTCCAAATGCCCACTGCTGGGCAGCCTTCGAGTATACGCCGGATGCCCGGCTCACGCCACACGCGCGAGCCGGGCACCCTCGTGGCTACGCCTCGTCGACGACCAGCTGGTCGCTCTCCGCGAGGTCCATCACCGGGGGCTTGCGGGTGAAGAACCGCGTGATGACGAGCAGGATGACGACGCCCACCCCGAGCCAGATCAGGCCGTAGGTGAACGTGGGCTGCACGAGCGACGTCCACAGCCACACCGAGAGCGCGAAGCCGATCGCCGGAGCCACGATGTACTTGAGGATCGCGACGCCGGAGCGCTGCTTGCCGTCGATCACGTAGTGCTTGATCACCGCGAGGTTCACGAAGCTGAACGCGACGAGGGCGCCGAAGCTGATGACCGACGCCGCGATGTCGAGCGGGATGAAGATCGCGCCGAGCAGGCCGACGATGCCGACGATGAGCACCGCGATCCACGGCGTGCGGAAGCGCGGGTGCAGCTGAGCGAACACCCGCTTGGGCAGCTGGCCGTCACGGCCCATGGCGAACAGGATGCGCGAGACGCTCGCCTGCGAGGTGATCGCCGAGGCGAAGCTGCCCGCGATGTACGCCGCGGTGAAGAACGCCGTGAGCGCTCCCCCGCCGATGCGCGTCATGAGCTCGAGCGACGCCGTGTTCGGGTCGGCGAAGTTCTGGAAGTCGGGGAATGCGAGCCCCGCCACCCACGCCATGATGATGAACAGCACACCGCCGATGAGCGTCGCGAGCAGGATCGCCCGCGGGATGGTGCGCTTGGCATCCTTCGCCTCCTCGGAGAGGGTCGAGACCGCGTCGAAGCCGAGGAACGCGAGCGCGAGAACCGCAGCGCCCGAGGCGAGGCTCGAGATCGAGCTGCTGCCCGAGAAGAACGGGTCGAGGATGCCCGGCATCTGGCCGCTCGTGGCGACATAGCCGAGCGCCACGGCGACGAACACGACGATGAAGATGATCTGCACGCCCACCAGCGCGAGGTTCGCGCCGGACACCAGGCGCACGCCGATGACATTGAGCAGCGTCACGACGATCACCGACACCACGATGAACACCCACGCGGGAATGCCCGGGAACGCCTCGTTGAGGTAGAGCCCGATGATGAGGTAGTTCAGCAGCGGCAGCGCGAGGTAGTCGAGCAGCAGCGTCCACCCGGTCAGGAACCCGAGGTGCGCGCCGAAGGTCTTCTGCGTGTACGTGTACGCGGAGCCGGCCACCGGATACGCCTTGACCATGTTGGAGTAGCTGTACGCGGTGAACAGCATCGCGATGGTCGTCACGAAGTAGGCCCCGGCGAGGTGGCCGCCGGTGATCTGCGTGACGAGGCCGTAGGTGGTGAAGACGGCGAGCGGGAGCATGTACGCGAGCCCGAAGAGGGTGAGGGCTGGGGTGCCCAGCGCCCGCTTCAAACGGACCGGGGATGTCGACTCTGACAAGAGGGTTCCTTTCATGGGAAAGAGCTTTCCGGGTTAACGTACTCCTTTGGTTGCCAAGTGGATAGCCATTGGTCTGGGGGCGGGGCGGCGGTTCTGAAAGACTGTGGGAATGAGCGACACGATCATCACCGTCCAGGGCGAGTACTCCGCCTGGTACCCCGCCGAGCGCGCCACCGCGAGCGCTTCCGTCCACGCCGACGGCCCCAAGCGCGACGCCGTCTTCGCCCGCGCGGTCGAAGCCTCCGACACCGTGCGCAACCTCATCGACAGCATCTACGACAAGGACAAGGGCCCCATCACCTGGTGGTCGTCAGACAGCGTGCGCGTGTGGTCGGAGCGACCCTGGAACAACGACGGCAAGCAGCTCGCCCCCGTGTTCCACGCGGCCGTCGACTTCAGCGCCAAGTTCAAGGACTTCGAGGCGCTCGCCCGCTGGGTCGAATCGGCCGCCGGCATCGACGCCGTGACCGTGGGCTCCATCACCTGGGACCTCACGGATGCCACGCGCACGAGCGCCACGGTGGAGGTCCGCTCGCGTGCCGTCAAGGACGCCGTCGCCAAGGCGAGCGTCTACGCCCAGAGCATCGGGCTCGGCTCGGTGACCGCGATCGCGCTGGCCGACCCGGGGATGCTCGGCGATCCGTCGAGCGGGGGCGTGAGCCCGCAGCCCGTCTTCGCCCGTGGCGCGATGAAGGCCCAGTTCGACAGCCAGGGCGGGGCGCAGCTCGCGCTCAAGCCCGAGGAGATCGCCGTGGCATCCGTCGTCGACGCCAGGTTCACCGCGAAGTAGGCCTAGTCGCCCATGTTCTTGCGGGCCGACATGGCGCGATCCGCCTCGCGCTTGTCGGTGCGCTCGCGCAGGGTCTGGCGCTTGTCGTACTCGCGCTTGCCCTTCGCGACCGCGAGCTCGACCTTCGCGTTGCCGTCGTTGAAGTAGATGCTCAACGGGACGAGCGTGTAGCCGCCCTCTTTGATCTTGTTGTGGATCTTGAGGATCTGCGCCTTGTGCAGCAGCATCTTGCGCTTGCGCCGCACCGGGTGGTTGTTCCACGAGCCCTGGTTGAACTCGGGGATGTGCACGGCGTCGAGCCACGCCTCCCCGCCCTCGATGAAGCCGTAGCCGTCGACGAGGCTCGCTCGACCGGCGCGCAGCGACTTCACCTCGGTACCGGTGAGGACCAAGCCGGCCTCATAGGTGTCTTCGATCGTGTAGTCGTGGCGCGCTTTGCGGTTGCTGGCGACAACCTTCTTCTCGCCGCGTTCCCTGGGCATTGCAGTCTCTCTGGTCGTTGGGTCCCGGTTTCGGGAGCCTGCCAGTCTACAACGGGTCAGACCTTCAGATACCTACTGATGGCGACGCTGGCCGAGGCGGCCGCGAGCAGCGCGCCGACGACGATGAGGATCGGCACGACGGTCAGCGCATCACCCAGCCCCACGAGCGTCGTCGTGGTCCCGAGCGTCTGGACGAGAACGCCCTGCACGAAGAACTGCACGATGCCCACGATCGCGACACCCGCGAGAACGGAGCCGATGACGGAGGCGAACACCCCCTCGAGCACGAACGGCGTCTGGATGAACCGGTTCGATGCTCCCACCAGGCGCATGATGCCCAGCTCGCGCCGTCGAGAGAACGCACTGAGCCGGATGGTGGTGGCGATCAGCAGCACTGCGGCGATGAGCATGAGCGCCGCGATCCCGATGGCAGTGGCGCTCGCGGCGTTCAGCACGGAGAAGATCTGGTCGAGGTATCCGCGCTGGTCCTGCACGTCCTGCACCCCCGCCTGGCCGGAGAGGCTCTCGATCAGCACGTCCGCGTCGTCGGGGTTCTTGAGGTTCACGCGGAAGCTCTCGTTGAGCACGTCGGGCGTGACGAGGCTTGCGATCGGGCTCCCCGAGAGCTGGTCCTGGAAGTTCTGGTACGCCTGCTCGTGCGTCTCGTACTCGTACTTGTCGATGTACGGCTTGAGCGTCGGCGAGTTGAGCAGGGCCTCGACGGCGTCGATCTGCGTCTTGGTGGCTTCGGCCTGCGAGCAGTTGCCGGTGTCGTCAACATCGGTGCACATGTACACGGCGACCTGGGCCCGGTCGTACCAGTAGCCCTTCATCTGGCCGATCTGCATCTGCAGCAGGATCGCAGCGCCCACGAAGGTGAGGGAGATGAAGGTGACGAGGATGACCGAGATCACCATCGAGACGTTGCGGCGCAGTCCGTTGCCGGCCTCGCCCAGGATCAGGCCGAGCCTCACGGTGCAACCTCCGAGGTGAAGGACCCGAAGCCCTGCTGCACGGGAACCGCCTGCGTCTGATACCCGCCCTGACGTTCATCGCGCACGATCTGGCCGGTGATGAGCTCGATGACGCGGCGCTTCATCTGGTCGACGATGCCCGCGTCGTGCGTGGCCATGAGCACGGTCGTTCCGCTCAGGTTGATGCGCTCGAGCAGGGTCATGATCCCGGCGGAGGTCGCGGGGTCGAGGTTTCCCGTCGGCTCGTCCGCGAGGAGGATCGCGGGCTTGTTGACGACGGCCCGCGCGATCGCGACGCGCTGCTGCTCGCCACCGGAGAGCTCATGGGGATAGCGGTTGGACTTGCCCGCGAGCCCCACCATCTTGAGGGCATCCGGCACCGCCTCTTGGATGAAGCCACGGCTCTTGCCGATCACCTGCAGCGTGAACGCGACGTTGTCGAAGACCGTCTTGTTCGGCAGCAGCCGGAAGTCCTGGAAGACCACGCCGAGGTTGCGGCGGAAGTAGGGCACCTTGCGGTTGGGCAGCGAGTTGAGGTGCTGGCCGAGTACGTGGATGGCGCCCTTGGTGGGCGTCTCCTCGCGCAGGATGAGGCGCAGGAAGCTCGACTTGCCCGAGCCCGAAGCACCCACGAGGAACACGAACTCACCCTTGAGGATCTCGAGGCTCACCGAGTTGAGGGCGGGCCGAGTCGTCCCTGGGTACGCCTTGGAGACGGAGTCGAAGCGGATCACGGGGAAAGCCTAGGTAGCCCCGTCGCGGGGGCGCGGAGCGACTCGCCCCGCGCCGAGACTCACAGGTTGCGCGCTACTGCCCCGTGTCGCGCTTGCGCCACTTGATGCCGGCGTTGATGAAGCCGTCGAGGTCGCCGTCGAAGACCTTGGAGGGGTTGCCCTCCTCGTACTCGGTCCGGAGGTCTTTCACCATCTGGTACGGCGCGAGCACGTAGGAGCGCATCTGGTCGCCCCAGCTCGCGGTGATGACCCCGGCGAGCTCCTTCTTGGCCGCTGCCTCCTGCTCGCGCTGCAGGATGAGCAGTCGGGACTGCAGCACGCGCATCGCGGCGGCGCGGTTCTGGATCTGGCTCTTCTCGTTCTGCATCGAGACGACGAGGCCGGTCGGGAGATGGGTGAGGCGCACCGCGGAGTCGGTCGTGTTGACCGACTGGCCGCCCGGCCCGCTCGAGCGGAACACGTCCACCCGGATGTCGGACTCCGGCACCTCGATCGCGCCTGCCTCCTCGATGAGCGGGATGACCTCGACCGCGGCGAAACTCGTCTGCCGCTTGCCCGCGGCGCCGAAGGGGCTCATGCGCACCAGGCGGTGCGTGCCCGCCTCGACGCTGAGCGTGCCGAAGGCGTAGGGGGCGTCGATCTCGAACGTCGACGACTTGATGCCCGCCTCTTCGGCGTAGCTCGTGTCCATGATCGTCACGGGGTACTTGTGCTTCTCCGCCCAGCGCAGGTACATGCGCTGCAGCATCTCGGCGAAGTCGGCGGCGTCGACGCCGCCGGCACCCGCGCGAATGGTGATGACGGCCGGATGCGCGTCCCACTCGCCGTTCAGCAACGTCTGCACCTCGAGCTCGCCGAGGAGCTTCTGGATGCTCGTGAGCTCGGCGCGGGCATCCGCCGCCGCACTCGCATCGGACTCCTCGTTCGCGAGCTGCACCATGATCTCGAGGTCGTCGAGGCGCGACTCGATCGACACGATCTTCGCGAGCTCCGCCTGCCTGTGGCTCAGGGCGCTCGTGACCTTCTGGGCCTTCTCCGTGTCATCCCAGAGGTCGGGAACGCCCGCCTGCTCGCTCAGGTCGGCGATCTCGGCCTGGAGCTTCTCCACCCCCACGACGGCGCGGATGTCCGCGAAGGTCGAGCGAAGCGCGGAGATGTCGTCAGTGAAATCGAGCTCGTCCATATCGGAGTCAACCCTACCTTCGACGGGAGTAGCCTCGAAGTGATGTCCACCGCAGAGCAACCCTTCCGCTGGGGCTCGATAGCACTCCCCGCGCTGCTGCCCACTCTCCTCTTCTCGATCGGCGAAGGCGCGATCATCCCGATCATCCCGATCGCGGCCGACAACCTCGGCGCGACGCTCGCGATCGCGGGCCTCGTCGCCGCGGTGCTGACCCTCGGCGAGCTGTTCGGCAATATCCCGAGCGGATGGCTGATCGCCAGGGTCGGCGAGCGCCCGGCGATGATCGGGGCGGCCGGGCTGTCGGTGGTGGGCCTCGTAATCTGCGTGATCGCGCCCAACCCGGTAGCCCTGTCGTTCGGCATCCTGTTCGTCGGGCTCTCCACCGCGGTCTTCGCCCTCGCACGCCACGCCTTCATGACGAGCTTCGTCCCGCCCGCCTACCGCGCCCGCGCGCTGTCCACACTCGGCGGCACGTTCCGGCTGGGCTACTTCATCGGCCCCTTCATCACCGCCGCCGTCATCCACTTCACGGGCACGGCCTCGAGTGCGTTCTGGATCCACATCATCGCGTGCCTCGGCTGCGCCATCGTGCTCATCACGCTCCCCGACCCCACGACCACGTTCGGCAAGGTCACCACCGTGCGCTTGGCCGGCAAGGACATGCGCGAGGGCGAGGCGCTGGTCGAGCAGGAGTCGGCCGGCCTGTTCCGCACCATCCACGCCAACCGGAAGGTGCTGTCGCAGCTCGGGCTCGGCGCCGCCCTCATCGGCGCGCTGCGCGCGAGCCGGCAGGTGATCCTGCCGCTGTGGGCGGTGAGCATCGGGCTGGCCGACACCAACACCGCGATCATCATCGGCATTGCGGGCGCGGTCGACTTCGCGCTGTTCTACACGGGCGGCCAGATCATGGACCGCTACGGAAGGCTGGCGAGCGCCCTGCCGTCGATGGTCGGCCTGGGCATCGGCCACCTCGTCCTCGCGTTCACCCACGACCTCTCGGCGAACGCCGCCTGGTTCATCGGGGCGGCGATGCTCCTCTCGGTCGCGAACGGCCTCGGCAGCGGCATCCTCATGACCATCGGCGCCGACCTGGCGGACAAGTCGAACCCCGCGCCCTTCCTCGGCGCGTGGCGGTTCACCGGCAACTCGGGCGGCGCGATAGCCCCCCTGCTGATCGCGGGGGTCACCGCGGTCGCGTCCATCGCGGTCGCGGCGGGAGTCATCGGGGTGCTCGGGCTCCTCGGCGCGGGGGTGCTCGTGCGCTACCTGCCGCGCTACATCCCCCGACCGCGCCGCGAGTAGCATGTGCGGGATGGTCCCCCTCGCCAACCTCGTCGCCTTCGCCCTCGTGGCGATCCCGATCATCCTGCTGCCCGGCCCGAGTGTGCTGTTCGTCATCGGCCGCTCGCTCTCCCTGGGGCGCATCGGCGGTCTGCTGAGCGTCTCGGGCAATGCCGCGGGCGCGCTCGTGGTCGTGGTCGCGGTGGCATTCGGCGTGGGCATCATCATCGCCGAGTCGGCGATCCTGTTCACCGCGATCAAGATCGTGGGGGCGGGCTACCTCATCTACCTCGGCGTGCAGGCGATCCGCCATCGCCGTGACCGTGCGGATGCCGCGACAGCGCCCGTGCGCCCGACCAGCAAGGCCCGTCTCCTGGTACAGGGCTTCCTGGTCGGCGTCTCCAACCCCAAGACGATCGTCTTCTTCATCGCCGTGCTCCCCCAGTTCGTGGACTACGGCGCAGGCGCCATCCCCTCCCAGATGCTGCTGCTGGGCTTTCTCTTCGTCGCGATCGCGCTCCTCACCGACAGCGCGTGGGCGCTCGCGGCCGGCTTCGCGCGCGACTGGTTCGCGAAGTCGCCGCGCCGCATCTCGACCCTCGGCGCGACCGGCGGCGTGATGATGATCGGCCTCGGCACGGCATCGCTCTTCATCGGGCACGGCAAGGACTAGCTTTCTGATTGACTGGGCTTCGTGACGGATGCCCCAGCCACCCCCGCTCGCGCGCGCGGGCGCTGGCGGGTCTGGGCGATCCTCGGGACCGCGGTGGTCGTGGTCGTCGGCGGCATCGCCGCACTGGGCGGATTCAACGACGTCCCGGTGACCTCGCTGCCGAAGCTGCAGCTCGGCGACACCCACCACGGCAACGAGGTCGACACCGTCGTCACCTCGGTGTACCTCACGACCCGGATCCCCGGCCAGGCCTATGACGCAGACGAGGGCACGCAGTACCTCGTGGTCGCGGCGACCATGCTCAACACGACCGACGGCACCAGCACTCTCACCGACGAACTCGTGCGCGTGCTGCTCGAGGGCAAGGTCAGCGCGAACGACGGTCCAGACCGCGGCCTCGTCGACCCGCGCACCGGCAGCCAGGTGACCTTCCTCCAGCCGGGCATCCCCGTCGACGGGGTCTTCGTGTGGGAGGTCGACGACACGGTCAAAGACGGCGACGCCATCATCGTCGGCCTGTTCGACCACTTCGCGATGGATGACCCGCGCTTCAGCGACACCGCCTATTCGACGCCCACGCCCACCGCCCGCATCCTGACCCCGATCGGAGCCGGCCGATGAGCGCCCGGCGCTGGATCTCCGGCATCGCGATCGTCGCCGCACTGGCCGGGTCTGCGGTGCTCGTGGCCTCCGCCCCGGACAACGACGGCATCACGGCGCCGTTCTTCCTCCGCGGCGGCCTGGGCGAGACGGTGTCGGGCCGCAACCTCACCGCCGTCGTGAACTCGGTCGAGCTCGCCGACTACCTGGACATCAAGTACAACGACGCGGGCGACACGAGCACCGACGGGGTGTGGGTCGTCGTCGACACCGTCCTCACCGCGCGGCGCGACACTGTGGGCGTCGGCGATGCCCAGCTCTGGATCGGCGACGTGCGCTACGGCGTCTCCGACATCCTGCCCGCCCCGACCTCGCTCCAGTTGTCCTACGGCCCGGATGTCCCGCAGCGCGGTTCGCTCGTGTTCGAGATCCCTCTCGCCGCTCTGCAGGACCCGGGCGCCGCCCAGGCCTCGATCGTGCTCTTCGACAAGGTGGATGCCCGCCTCGACTCCGTGCCGGTGGTGGTCGTCGACCTCACCGGGCTCGACGTGAAGCCGCGCGTGCGCATCGACGAGCGGGCGGTGGTGGACCAGTGAAGTGGCTCCGCCGCAACCTCGCGGCCATTCTCGTGATCGTGCTCGCGATCCCGGCCCTCGCGTTCGTGCTCGTCGGGGTGCCGCTCATCGACCGTCCCGCGCCGACGATCGTGTCCGTCAAGGAGGGCGAGACGATCAAGGCCGGCGGCTACAGCTTCACGGTCACCGCGAGCCAGGAGTTCCCGGGGACGGGGACCGGCCCCGGAACGAACAGCATCCCCACGGGCAGCTCCCTGATCGGCGTGCTGGTCGACGCCGAGCCGATCGTAGGTCCCGTGCCGGACGACAACTACTGCGACGTCGAGCTCACGAGCCGCGCTGGCGGCACAGACCGCACCTGGCGCCCCATCTCCTCCCCGAGCGACTTCGCGTACGAGGTCGGGGACGACCGCACCACGATCTGCCTCCTCGACGACGCCGAGAAGTTCGAGCTCGAGCAGGTGTTCCTCGTGCCGGCCAGCGCCTACGAGGGCGCGACGCTCGACATGGTCGTCGGCGCTACGACGTACCGTTTCGAGCTACCTCGGGAGTAGCTGGCGCAGCACTTGCTCCGGGGCCGTCGAGCCGCGGCATCCGGCCCACCGCCCAGCGCTCGAGGCAGTAGCCGAACGCCGCAGCGAGCAGGGCGACCCGCAGCGGCTCGGTAACCGAGGACGTCACGAGGCTCAGCACGTCGTTCGCCACCAGCCAGAACGTCATGTCGTGCGCGCCCACCGCGAGGTAGAGCCAGCGGTTCACCCACTGGGTGAGGGCGAAGAGCACCGCGTAGGCGACGAAGAAGATGCCGAGGCTCGCGAGTCCCGAGCGCAGGATCAGGCGGCCCGAGAACACGGCGGGGCGCCCCACCTCGTCCCAGGTGCCGGTGAACAGGTAGCCGTACTGGCGCAGCAGCTTCGGAATCCGGCTCGCACCGGCCTTCAGCCGCTCGCCGATGGCCCGCGGTACCGGCAGTGCGTCCTCGACGACGTTGCCGAGCGCTCGCAGGTAGATGATGCTCGCGATGAACAGCCACGCCAGCGGCAGCAGCACGAGCTGGAGTGCGACCGGCGTGATCCAGTCCACGCCCTCGATCACGAACCGGATGGGAGCTGCGAGGTTCACGAGGAACTCGCGGGCGTCGTTCCACCAGTGCACGACCTGCCGGTTGCCGATCCACTCGACGACCGGGCCGAACACCGAGCTGATCCCGGTCAGGGCCACGAACACCCACGTCGCCTCGAGGTAGATACCCGGGATCGCCGTCCAGCCCGGCAGCCGCGGCCCGAAGAACTTGAGCACCATGCGCGCCGCGAACGCGATCACCACGACGGCGACCACGATCGGGCCGTCGCCCACGTCGAGCACGTGCGAGTTCTCGCCGAAGGCCGCGTAGCGGAACGCCAGCCCGGCATAGGCCGAGAGGTCCTCGTTCAGCAGCCCGATGAGCGCGTACAGGGTGAAGAACGGCCCGATGCTCACGAGCAGCACGCGCAGGAACTCGCCGACGGTGTCGCGCACCGACGTGAACCGCACGTCCGGGCCGGCCAGCGCCCGGTAGCCCGGGAGGCTGTGCCGCACGACCAGGAACATCCCGATGTACGAGACGAGCCGCGCTAGCGCCGCGACCGGCATGAGCAACAGGGCCGCGAGCGGACTCTGCGCTCCGAGCGGCGCGGCGATGATGATGACGGATGCCCGGACGAGCTGCCCAGCGAGGAACCAAGCCAGCAGCGGAGCCCAGTTGGCGGCGAGGATCCGCCCGATCCCCCCGAGGCTGCGCAGCATGCTCCGATGCTATCGGCTCGGCTTCTATTGGCTCGGCTTCTCTCGGCTCAGCTGAACACGGACCGGGCGACCGCCGTGACCTCGATGCGGAGCCCCTCGGGCACGAGCAGCGTCAGCACGGGCGGCTTCCAGTAGGCCGAGAGCTGCACGGTCGCGCTGCGGCCGTCCTCCGACTCCGCCCGCTCGAGGTGCAGGCCGGTGAAGTCGGCGGTGGGCGTGGTGCTCAGGTACGCGGAGACGGCGGCCGAGACATCCGGGCTCTCGAGTGTCGGGCGGTAGCCCGCTGCGGTCTCGTGAACGTCGTCGATGGCGAAGGCTTCCGAGCCGACCAGGGCGGCGCCGTCGGCGAGGGTGAAGAGGCGCTTCCGCTCGAGGTACAGGGACGTTGCCGCCACGACGAGCAGCGCGAGCACGATGGCGAGGAACCCGTAGAAGATCGTGAGCGGCAGGGTCGAGCCCTCGTCGCCTCTCACCCCGCGCCCCAGAACCGCGAGACCTGCGCGGTAGCGGTGGCATGCAGCGGAACCGCGAGTGGGAAGTCGCCGACGAGCACGGGCGGCACGAGCGGGAGGGGAACATCGAGGTCCACCGAGACCGTGACGAAGGCCTGTCGGGTGAGGCACGCGGCAGGCTGGCACGAAACGGTGAGCTGCGCGGATTCCTCGATCCCATGGTCGGCGAGCGCGAAGGCCAGCGCCCGCTCGGCGCTCGCCTCCGCCGAGGCCAGGTCTGGCGCCTGCACGAACACCCGCGCGGCCTGCCGTGCCGCCCCCTCGACCGCGAAGGCCGCCGCCTGGATCGTCGAGACCGCGAGCACGAGGTACACGGTCGGCACGAGCAGGATGAGCCCGACAGTCAGGAACTCGAGCGATGCCGAGCCCCCGTCATCAGCGAAGCGTCTCGACCGCGGCATGGCCCGACACCTCCAGCGCGGTGGGCCCGAGCAGCCCGACGAGTGGGAGCGGCGCTCGGACGGTCACGATGAGCGCGGGCTGGCCGAGGTACGAGCCGGTGGCGGCCGTGACATCCTGCGCATACCGCCCGCCTAGCGCTGTCGTGATCAGGTCGGCCGTGCGTGCGACGCCGTCCTGGGGCGAGTTGTCGGCGAGAGCGCCGAATCGCGCGCCCTCCGCTGCCGCGTCGATGACCGTGTTGCGCACGAGCAGGGCGAGGCCGAGCTGGATGACGCCGAGGGTCAGCACCGTGAGGAGGGCGCCGACCATGACGAACTCCGCAACCGCCGACCCGGTGTCGCTATGGAACCGCACCTAGAACCCGGTCACCCGCTCGATGGCCTGCTGGAACACGGCGCTCAGTGCCGGGCCGGCGAGGCCCCAGATGATGATGACGAGGCCCGCGGTCATGAGCGTGAGTGGTGTCTGTTGTCACCTATTGACGCGCGTGCACGTTGAACGTTGCTCTCGGTCGGCCCGGGAAGACCTCTACAAACTCGATAAGGCTTCGAATAAGTTCGCGTTGCACGGGAACCGCGAGAGAATCCCACTCGTCCATGATCTGGGGAAGGTGCACTACGGCAGCGCTCCGCGACCGGACTTCCACGCGAAGTAGCGCCGTGTTCAACTCGGCCTGCCTCGCTACGAGCGGCGCGAGCTGCCGTTGGTAGGAATCTCTCGGCATTCCTAACTCGTCCGCTCGTTCACCGAGCCGATCGATCCTTCCGAGAACTGCAGCGAGCTCGATTCGTAGCCGGGCCGTGGGGTCGGCGACAGCGCGAATCTGCGGCGCCCGCTTCGCTGCTGCGGCCGTCTCCGAATTAAGTCGAGCGGTGCGGTCAACCAGCCAGCCTTTGACGTGTTCCTCGACAAAGGCGGCCGTGACGTACCCGCCGTCATGCGTTCCCTTGTCTCGTGCGGCCTTGCACCGGTACTTCGCGACGTGGCCGGCCCCGAATTGGCCCGCTGTCATAGTGGAGCCGCACGAGCATCGGATGAGACCGGACAGCACGTATTCAGACCGTTCGGTCCTTCGAAGCACCCGCCGACGTCCGCGCGCTTCGAGGTATGCCTGCCACTCGTCTGTAGTGATGAGCGGGGGGTGCGCTCCTGGCACAGTCTGCCCGGCGACTCGAATCAGCCCGGCGCCAAAGCCTGAGTCGAGCACTCGTCGAAGCGTCCGGTCACTCCACAGTCCGTCGATCGAGACCCCGTAGCCACGTACCGGACGGATGGTTCCAGCGTTTAGTTCGCGCACGAGGGCGTAGACCGAGACTCCTGATATGTATCGCTTGTAGAGGTTCGAAAGCACCAGTCCAGTCACGGGGTCCGGCAGGAAGCCCCTGTCGCGGTTGTAGGTGTATCCGAAGCGCGGTTTGCCGTTGGCGGGCAGGCCGTTTCGGATTCGTCGAGAGTGGGATTCCTTCCACACATCGCCGATTCGTTCGGACTCGAACGCCGCAAACTCCGTCAGCATGCCCCGCGCAAGTCGCCCTGTAGATGTTGTCGTGTCCAGCGGCTCGGTGGCGGATTCGATCCGTCCACCCGCGGCAGCAATCTTGTCAGCGGCAACAGCCCAGTCGAGACGGGAGCGAGACAGCCGGGACCACTTCCAAAGAACGATCACATCTGCTTCATGGGCTTCGACCATGGTCATAACTCGTTGGACGGCGGGCCGGTTCCACGTACGTCCAGAAATACCAGGGTCGGCCTCGACCGCGACGACTTGATAGCCCTTGCGTTCGGCATATGCGCGGCCCTCATGCTCTTGCAACTCGAGGCTGATCGAGTCCTCGCGGTGTGTGGACTGCCGAAGGTAGAGAACCGCCCGCGACCGAATGACGGCCGATTGAGGCCTAGACGCGGGCATAGCGTTTCATCAGGGACACGCTGGGCATCCACTCTTTCTGCCACACGCGAACGATCCGGCGCGTCACGCCAAGTTCATCCGCGATGAATTGCGGATCGGCATCAATCAGCTCCGCCGTCCGGTAGCTGATCGGGTCAATGAGAAGGCTCGCAGCCCGCCGATCTGCTCGGCGTTCGTTCGGGTCGGTCGAGCATCGATGACCGTAGAGTGCATGCCCCAGCTCGTGCGCCAAGGCGTCCTTTACTTCGCACATTGTGAGTTCCAGATCGAGGGTGATAAGCCGCGCGTCCTCGTCATAGTGGGCTTGGATCGTGTCGCTTTCGACGTGTGCAAGCTGCACGCTCACGCCTAGTCGCTTGGCCTCGTCCATGAGGTCACGCATGGTCGTCATTTAGTTTCGCATCTCTCTTCCGCTGCCGTTCTTGAGCGGCCAACGCGAGATTCACCTTCTTGGACTCTTCTCGCGATAGGACCGGCAATTCGGCTAGGACGTCAGTGTCGTTGGCGGGTACGACATTCGAGGCCTTCAGGCCGTCGCCCAGCACGCGCAACGCGCCATCTACCGCGGGCGCTCGGCGTTCGTCGGGGATCGCCTCGATGAGCGTCCCCATCATCGAGAGCCACAATTCGGTTTGAGGGTTGAATCGCTGTTCGTCCACGTCCAATCCGAGGACGCGAAGCACACGAACAAGGACCTCTTCTTGCGGCACCATTGTGCCGCCCTCCATGTTGTTGATCGTCTGACGACTGGTGCTGGCGAGGTCAGCGAGTTCTGCTTGGGTCCATCCGGCACTCTGTCGAAGCGTTTTCACTCTTGCCGACAACTCGGCACGGTCAGCTTTAGTCAGGCCCCCAGAGATCTTTTTTGACATGCGACCACCCTAATGGGGCCGACATTCCGCGCACAAGGGTACAAATAATTTGACATAGAGCCTGCTTGTCAGATCTTTTCTTTGACATTGATCCTTGTATCCGTGTCAAAGAAAGCGTAACGTCTTTGACATGACACACCATGAAACATCAGCCGGTGAGTCGATCAGGATGCTCCGCAAGTTCGCCGGTCTAACCCTCGAAGAACTTGCTGTCAGCGCAGACACGTCCATTGCGTATCTATCCAAGGTCGAGACCGGAAGGCTCACCCCCACGCGTGGCTATGTCGCCCAAGTCACCGCGGCAATCGCCACACGCCTAAGGGCGGCAGTGTGAACTCCCAGCCCTCCGAAGCCGCATACCGCCGCTTCGGAGACATCGCCCACATCGTGCTCTCTCGCATTGCGCAGGAGCGTGCTGACGCCGAGTCAATGAGTGATGCCGCATGAGCGCGACACTGTGGGCCGTGCTAGCGATCGCCATCCCCTTGACCATCACCCTCTCCGTGTTCATCCCGGCTGAGCTTCAGTATCGCCGTCGCCGCAACCGAGAAGGCCAGAAGGCCAGCAGCAACGGTGACAGCGAAGCCCAGCGGGGTCGGGATGGTGCCGCCGGCGAAGACGGCGACCAGAACGACGAGCTCAGCTCCGGTTGCCAGAACGATGCAGACGGACGCGAAGACGGTCGTGGTCCGGTCCCGGTGGTTGATGCGGATGCCACTGAGGAATGCAGCGATCATCAGCGCCGGAATTACCTGGGCGAACACTGCTGCTGCCTCCACCGTCATCTCGTCACTGTATCGCCCTGATCAATCGGCTTGTCGACCCCTCACAGTCCGGGCGGCAAGCACGCAACACAACTACATACGCAGGATGACCGCACAGGCCCCGATGCACTGGGGAGAGTAGCGGCACCACACGGTGAAGGCACCTGAATTAGGCCCGATGACCATCCT
>JAODAQ010000004.1 GCA_025463515.1 Rhodoglobus sp. | reverse complement strand
GGGCTGCGCGGCCTTCGGCGGCTGGGCACGCTGCGGGGGCTGCGGCGGCTGGGCGCGCTGCGGCTTGGCCGCGGGTTGCGCGCGGGGCGGCTGCGCCCGGGGCGGCTGCGGCGCCGCCTTCGCGGGGCGGCGGGGCGGCGGGGCGGCGCCCGGCGGGTCGAACCCCTCTGGACGCTTCATCGGCGGCTAGTCGCCCTGGCTCGCGCCGAGTGACGCGAGCACCTGCGGGACGATCCGGTACACGTCGCCGCAGCTGAGCGTCATGATGATGTCGCCCTCGCGCGCGATCTCGGCCGCGCGGTCGGCGGCCTGCTGCCAGTCGGGCAGGTAGTCGACGTGCGAGGCGTCCTCGAAGCGCCCGGAGACCAGGGCTCCCGTGACCCCGGGCACCGGGTCCTCCCGAGCGCCGAAGACGTCGAGCACGATGGTGTGGTCGGCGAGCTCCTCGTAGGTGTGGGCGAACTCCCCCGCCATCGCCTGCGTGCGGCTGTACAGGTGGGGCTGGTGGATCGCGATGATGCGCCCGCTGCCCACGACGCTGCGCGCGGCGCTCAGGGCGGCGGCGACCTCGGTGGGGTGGTGCGCGTAGTCGTCGTAGACGCTCACCCCGCGCACGACCCCGTGCAGCTCGAATCGGCGCTCCGTGCCGCCGAAGGCCGCGATGCCGTCGAGGGCTGCCTGCGGGTCGAGCCCGAGACCGACCAGGACGGCGAACGCGCCGGCCGCGTTGAGCGCGTTGTGGTGTCCGGGCACGCGAAGGGCGGCCGCGTAGTCGGTGCCCCGCCAAGTCAGGGCGAAGGAGACCGGGCCGTCGGTGACGACGGAGTGGACGCGGACATCGGCCGCGGCATCCTCGCCGAAGGTGATCACGTTCCGGTGGTCGAGCGCTGCCGCGACGCGCACGGCGCCGGGGTCGTCGCTCGAGATCACGACGAGCTCGGAGGCGCGGTTCGCGAACGCCACGAAGGCCGCGTCGAAGGCGTCGTGGTCGCCGTAGTGGTCGAGGTGGTCGGCGTCGACATTGGTCACGAGCGCGACGGCGGTGTCGTAGAGCAGGAACGAGCCGTCGGACTCATCCGCCTCCACCACGAACAGGTCGTCCTTGCCGAAGCCGGAGCTCACACCGAGGGACTGGATGATTCCGCCGTTGACGAAGCTCGGGTCTGCGCCGAGCTCAAGGAGGCCGGTCACGATCATCCCGGTCGAGGTGGTCTTGCCGTGCGCCCCGGCGACCGCGACGAGCCTCTTGCGGTTGATCAGCCAGGCGAGCGCCTGCGAGCGGTGCAGGACGGGGATGCCCCGGCGCACGGCCTCGAGGTACTCGGGGTTGTCCGGCCAGAGGGCTCCGGTGTAGACGAGCGCGTCGGCATCCCCCACGTTTCCCGCGTCATGGCCGATGGACACGGCAGCGCCGAGGGCGCGCAGGTCCTCCGTGTTGTGGTTCTCCGAGCGGTCTGAGCCCGTCACGCGGTGCCCGGACGCGAGGAAGAGCCGCGCTATGCCGCTCATGCCGGATCCGCCGATCCCGACGAAGTGCACGGCGCCGAGCTCGGCGGGCAGGGGCATGGTGAGGTCGGGCTTGATCATTGGATCGATTTTACGTGAGCGGCGCGCTCGACCAGGTCGACCATGCGGTCGGTGCCGTCGATCGTGCCGACGGTCGCGATGCGCGCGGCCATGTCGGCGATGCGCGCGCGGTTGCGCAGGAGGGGCACGAGCTCCGACGCCACCCACTCGGGAGTGAACGCCGCGTCGCCGACCAGGACCGCTCCCCCGGCCTCGACCGCGCCGCGCGCGTTGAAGCGCTGCTCGCCGTTGCCCACCGCGTACGGCACGAAGACCGCCGGGATGCCCAGGGCCGACAGCTCGGCGACGGTGGCCGTTCCCGCGCGCGAGAGCGAGAGGTCGGCCACGGCGAGGGCGAGGTCCATCCGGTCCGCGTACTTGAGGACGAGGTATCCGGGCAGCTTGGGGTCCTCAACGGCGTCGCGGTACTCGCCCGTGACGTGGATGACCTGCCAGCCCGCGCCGAGGATGAGGGTGACCGACTGCGAGATCGTGTCGTTGATGCGCTTGGCTCCGGACGAGCCGCCGGTCACGAGCAGTGTGGGCCTGGCCGCGTCGAGGCCGAAGTATCGCACGCCCTCACGGCGGCCCTCGAACCGGTCAAGGGCCTCGATCTCGCGGCGCAGCGGCATGCCGACGGCCTGGCCGCCGCGGATCCGCGTGCCGGGGAAGGCGGTGCCGACGAAGGGCGTGAACCGGGCGCCGAGCCGGTTGGCGATGCCCGGCCGCGCGTTCGCCTCGTGGATCGCGTACGGCACGTGCTCGGCGCGCGCCGCGAGGTACGCGGGAGCGGAGACGTAGCCGCCGAAGCCCACGACCACGTCGACGTGCCGGTCGCGGATGATCGCCCGCACCGCGTCGATCGTGCCGCGCAGCCGCGCCGGGAACTGCAGCGCGGCGCGGTCGGGCCGGCGCGGCAGGGGCACGCGGTCGATGGTGAGCAGCTCGTAGCCGCGCTCGGGGACGAGGCGCGCCTCGAGGCCCTCCTTCGTGCCGAGGACGAGCACCGTGGCGTCCGGGTGGCGCTCGCGCAGGCGGTCGGCCACGGCGAGCAGCGGGTTGACATGGCCGGCGGTGCCGCCGCCCGCCAGGAGGTACGTGGTCATGCGCGCGAGCGTACCCGCTGTTCGGCGAGAAGGCGCGATCGGTCGGCGGGGGTCTGCACGACCTCCTCCTCGGGCTCGGCCGAGCTCGTGCGCGCGAACGACAGCACGACGCCGATGCCCAGCAGGGTCGCGATGAGCGCCGAGCCGCCCGCGGAGATGAGCGGGAGCGGTACGCCGAGCACCGGCAGCACGCCCAGCACCACCGCGATGTTCACGAAGGCCTGGCCGACTACCCAGACCATCACGCCCGCGGTGGTGATGCGGGCGAAGGTGTCGCGCGTGGTGCGGATGATGCGCACGAACGCGATAGTGAGCACGACGAACAGCGCGAGCACGACGACGGCGCCGATCAGCCCGAGCTCCTCGCCGATGATCGCGAAGATGTAGTCGCTGGATGCCTCGGGCAGCCAGTTCCACTTCGCCACCGAGTTGCCGAGCCCCTTGCCGAACAGCCCGCCCGCGGCGAGGGCCCAGTTGGCGTGCTCGGGCTGCCAGCAGTAGCCGGAGTAGTCCTCGGGGCCGCAGCCGCTGCGCCACGCGTTGATGCGCTCCATCCGGGAGCTGCTGGAGACGACGAAGATGAAGGCGACCAGCGCGATCGCGGCCACGCCGGTGAGGAGGAACTTCAGCCGCACGCCCGCGAAGTACATGCAGCCGAGCACGATCAGCAGCATCACCGAGGCTGTGCCGAGGTCGTTGCCGACCAGGACGAGCATGATCGCGAGCCCGCCGACCGGGGCGATCGGCAGTGCGACGTGCTTCCAGTCGGCCAGGAGGTCCTGCTTGGTGGTGAGCACCCAGGCGACCCAGACGATGAGGGCGATCTTCACGAACTCGGAGGGCTGCGCGGTGAAGCTGCCCACCCGGATCCAGTTGTTGTTTCCGCCGTAGCCCAGGCCGATACCGGGGACGAACACGAGCATCTGCAGGGCGCCGCCGAACAGCAGCGCGGGCCAGGCCCAGCGCTTCCAGAACGTCGGCGGCATCCGCGAGGCGAGGAGCATGAGCGGGATGCCGACGACCGCGAACAGCCCCTGGCGCACGAACCTGCCGAAGAAGCCCTCGTCGTCGTTGAACGACTCGATGGTGGACGAGGAGAGGACCATCACGAGGCCGAAGATCACGAGGAAGAGCGTCACGCCCAGCAGCAGGAAGTAGTTGGTCTGCGCGGCGGAGAACAGCTTGCGGACCGGGATCACGGCCACCGCGGGCCGAGGACCTCTAGCCTGCGGAGCTGTCCGGGCCTGCGTCCGGGGCGGAGGGGTGCGCGTCGCGGTCATCGCCTGCCCCTCCCAGGTACTCTTCCACGGCCTTGGCGAATCGCTCGCCCCGGTCCGCGTAGTCAACGAATTGGTCCATGGATGCCGCGGCCGGCGCCATGAGCACGGTGTCCCCCTGAGACGCCATCCCCCCGGCGACCCGCACCGCGTGCGGCATCACCTCGCCAGTGTCCGTCGCGTCGACTTCGATGAGCGGGACTTCCGGGGCGTGTCGCCCAAATGCTTCAACCACAGGTTGACGGTTGACTCCGATGACCACAGCGCCCTTCAGGCGCTTCGCGTGCTGCTGCACGAGCGGGGCGATGTCGACGCCCTTGAGCAGGCCGCCCACGATCCACACCACGGACGGGAACGACTTGAGCGCCGCATCGGCGGCGTGCGGGTTCGTCGCCTTCGAGTCGTCGACCCACACGACTCCCCCGGCCGTCGCGATCGTCTCCGTGCGGTGGTGGTCGACCCGGAAGGTCGCGAGACCCGAGCGCACGCTCTCGGCCGTCATCCCGACGGCGCGCACGAGCGCCGCAGCCGCGAGGACGTTCGCCACCATGTGCGGGCTCGCGAGGCCCGCCTCGGCGAGCTCGCCGTGCGTCGTGAGCTCGAGTGCGGCCTTGTGCCGATCGGGCAGGAAAGCGCGGTCGACGACGATGTCGCCCACCATCCCGAGGTCGCTCGGGCCGGGGGTGTCGAGCCCGAAGCTCACCGCCCGGCAGCCCTCCTGCACTTCCGCGTCCTCGACGAGGTGCATGGTCGCCTCGTCCGCGCGGTTGTACACGCACGCGAGCCGGGTGTTCCAGTAGACGGTGCCCTTGGCCTCCGCGTAGGCCTCGCGCGAGCCGTGGAAGTCGAGGTGGTCATCGGCGATGTTGAGCACGGCGCTCGCGGCAGGGGCGATCGCGCCCGGCCCGGTACGGGGCATCCAGTGCAGTTGGAAGCTCGAGAGCTCGACCACGAAGACGTCGAAGCCCGCCGGGTAGCGGATCGCGTCGAGCACGGGGATGCCGATGTTGCCGACCGCGGCCGCCCGCAGGCCGCTCGACTCGAGCAGGTGGGTGACGAGCTGCACCGTCGTGGTCTTGCCGTTGGTGCCGGTGACCGCGATCCAGTCGGCCGGATCGCCGAGCTTGTCCCGGACGCGCCAGGCGAGCTCGATGTCGCCCCACACGGGCACGTTCCGGGCCTTCGCCCACTGCAGCACGGAGTGGTCGAGCGGGTAGCCCGGGGAGGCGACGACGAGCTCGGGGTCGAAGGCCCCGACGGCCGGCGGCACCACCGCGGCATCCGGCTGCAGGCTCAGGGATGCCCCGATGACCTCGAGCATCGCCGTGCGCTCGTCCGTGGCCTTGCCTGCGACGACGAGCACCTCGGCGCCCAGCTCCGCGAGCGTGTCGGCGACGGAGAACCCCGTCACGCCGAGGCCGAGCACGACGACCCGCAGGCCCCGCCAGTCGGCGTGCCAGCTGACCAGCGAATCGAGGTCGCGCACAGCTACCGGGTTACCCACTCGAGGTAGAACACGCCCACCCCGACCGCGACGAACAGCGCGGCGATGAGCCAGAACCGCACGACGATGGTGATCTCGGCCCAGCCCTTGAGCTCGAAGTGGTGCTGCAGCGGGCTCATCAGGAAGATGCGCCTGCCCTGGCCGAACCGCCACTTGGTGAGTTTGAAGTACCCGCGCTGCAGGATCACCGAGCCGGTGACGATGAGGAACAGGCCGCCGATGAGGATGAGCAGCAGCTCGGTGCGCGAGAGGATCGCGAGAGCGGCAAGCGCGCCGCCGAGGCCGAGCGAGCCGGTGTCGCCCATGAAGATCTGCGCGGGCGAGGTGTTGTACCAGAGGAACCCGATGAGGGCGCCGGCGATGGCGGCGGCGATCACCGCGAGGTCTAGCGGGTCGCGCACCGTGTAGCAGTAGGGCCTGTCCACGGCGAGCACGTTCTCGTTGAAGCAGGACTGGTTCGACTGCCAGAAGCCGATGAAGATGTACGCGGAGATCGCGAAGATCGAAGCACCGGTGGCGAGCCCGTCGAGCCCGTCGGCGACGTTGACGCCGTTCGACGCGCTCACGATGATGAGCGTCGTCCAGATCGCGAAGATGATCCCGCCCGCGATCAGGCCGAACGTCGCGAAGTCGAGCCAGGTGATGTCGCGAACACCGGAGATGTAGGTGTGCCGGACACCGTCGACGATCGTCGATGCGGGAGTGAGGTTGTGCTCGTCGGGGAAGTTGAGCGCGACCACGGCGAATATCGACGCGACGACGACCTGCCCCGCGATCTTCGCCCAGCCCCCCAGCCCCAGGCTGCGCTGCTTGCGCGTCTTGAGGAAGTCGTCGACGAACCCCACGAGGCCCATGCCGCCCATCAGGAAGATCACGAGCACGCCGACGAGCGTCATGTCGCTCTGGCCCACGAGATGGCCGACAACGTAGCCGATCGCGGCGCCCAGGATGAAGATGATGCCGCCCATGGTGGGCGTGCCGCGCTTGGTGTGGTGCGACTGGGGTCCGTCATCGCGGATGAACTGGCCCCACTTGAGGCGCTTGAACAGCTTGATGAAGAGCGGCGTGAGGAACAGCGTGAAGGCGAGGGAGAATCCGCCGGCGACGAGGAGGGCGATCACTGGGACGCCTCCGGTGTGTCGATCGAAGCCAGACGGTCGCCGAGCAGCCGGAGGCCCGCCGACTTCGAGGACTTCACGAGCACGACATCCCCTCCGCGCATTCGGTCACGCAGCAAATCGTATGCCTCATCCGCGGTCTCCACGAGCAGCGACTCCCCGTCCCACGAGCCCTCGAGGCCCGCGGCGTTGTGGATGTGACGCGCGTTGTGGCCGACCACGATGAGCTGCTGGATGTTGAGGCGCACGACGAGCCGCCCGATCCGGTCGTGCTCGTCGTCGGCGTAGTCGCCGAGCTCGGCCATCTCGCCGAGCACCGCGATCGAGCGGTGGGTGTCTCCGCGGGTGATCTGGGCGAGCGTCTTGAGGGCCGCGGCCATCGAGTCCGGGCTCGCGTTGTAGGCGTCGTTGATGATCACGACGCCGTCGGGCCCCTCGAGCACCTCCATGCGCCAGCGCTCGGCCCGTACCAGGCCCTCCAGCGCGGCGGCCGAGCGCGCCACGGGCACGCCCACGGCCCGCGCCGCGGTGATCGCGGCGAGGGCGTTCATGGCGTGGTGCTCCCCGAGGATCCGAAGCTGCACCGGAGTGCGCTCGCCGTCGGCGACGACCGTGAAAGCGGTGCCGGATGCCGTGGCCTCGATGTCCACGGCACGCACATCCGCGGCATCCGAGAGGCCGAACCACTGCACCGGCGCCTTCGTGCGCCGGGCCATCCGGACGACCCTGGGGTCGTCCGCGTTGAGGACCGCGACCGCCGTCTCGGGCAGGTCTGCGACCATCTCGCCCTTGGCCTGCTCGATCGCCTCCGGCGAGCCGAACTTGCCGATGTGCGCGAGCCCGACGGTGAGGACGATGCCCACGTCGGGCATGGCGACGGCGACGAGCTTGGCGATGTCCCCCACACCGTCGGCCCCCATCTCGACGATGAGGAACCGGGTGTCGTGCTCGATGCCGAGGATCGAGATCGGCGCGCCCACCTCGTTGTTGAACGAGCCGAGCGGCGCCACGGTCTTGCCCTCGGCGCCGAGGATCGCCCGCAGCATGTTCTTCGTCGTGGTCTTGCCGTTCGAGCCGGTCACCGCGACCACCTTGAGGCCGCCGCCGGCGCGGACGCGGGCGAGGGCGGCGCGCGCCAGGTCCGACAGGGCCACGAGGCCGCTCGGCACGACGAGCTGGGGCACCGCCGTGTCGAGCTCGCGCTCGACGACGAGAAGGGCGGCGCCGTTGTCGATGGCGGCGGGGGCGAACAGGTGGCCGTCCGTGGTCTCCCCCGGCAGGGCGAAGAACAGGTCACCGGGCCTTACGTTGCGGGAGTCGGTGTGCACGCCGCCCGAGATGAGGGCGGCCGCGGCATCCGGCGCCCCGACGAGCCGTCCGCCGATCGCGCTCGCCACCTCGGCGATGCTGAGTTCGATCACGCTGTCGGGCTCCTGGGTGTGAGAGTGTCGCGCCGGCTCACCAGTAGACGGGCAGGTCCGGAGCCGGCGAGGTCGACGGCGGAACCCGGAACGTGGTGAGCGTCTGGGCCATGACATCGCGCCATACCGGGGCGATGAGGCCCGAGTACACACTATCGGGGATGCCCGCCGTCACGACCACGGCGTACTGGGGGTTGTCGGCCGGAGCGACTCCCGCGTACGAGATGACGACCTTGTTGCCGTACTCGCCGTTCTCGGCGACCTCGGCCGTGCCGCTCTTCACCGCCGTGCGGTAGCCGGGGATCTGCAGGTTCGGTGCGGAACCGCTCTTGTTCGCGACCTGCTCCATCATCGCCACTGTCGTGTGGGCCGTGGCCTCGGAGACGACCTGCCTGCCCTCGGTCGACGGCTTGTCGGTCACGGTGCCGTCAGGCCACTCGCAGCCCTCGACCAGGGTGACGGGCATCCGGAGACCCCCGTTGCCGATGGTCTGGAAGATGCTCGCGACCTGCACGGACGTGGCCGAGATGCCCTGGCCGTACTGCACCGAGTAATTGCTGCGGCCGAACCACTGGTCGGCGTCGGGGAGGTCGCCGGCGGACTCGCCGAGGAATCCGACCTCGGTCTCCTGCCCCAGCCCGAACGCCGCCATGTAGTCGTGGCGCTGGGGCGCGGGCAGCAGGTCGGAGAACTTGGAGACCGCGACGTTCGACGACTCGACCAGCGCGCCCGCGAGCGTGAGGTTCTCGGTGTCGTGGTAGAACGCGTCGTGGATGGAGCTGCCGTCGGGCTGCTCGAGGCTGTAGGGCACCACGACGCCCGACTGGGGGTTCGCGACTCCCGCATCGACGAGGGATGCCGCGGTCAGGGCCTTGATCGTCGAGCCCGGCTCGTACGGGGTGCTGAACGCGCGGGAGCCGGTCGCCTGCCCGGCCGGGCCGTCGTGCACGGTGTTGGGGTCGATCGTCGGCCAGTCGGCGACCGCCATCAGGTGGCCGTCCTTGATCCGGATGACGACGGCCGTGGCCCAAGTAGCACCCAGGTCGCCCGCCGCCTGCTGCATCCGCTGCTGCACGTACCACTGGAGGTCGCGGTCGATCGTGAGCCGGAGGGTCCCGCCGTCCTTGGTCTCCTGCGTGGTCACGACGCTGCCCGGGAGCTGCGTGCCGTCCTCGGCGCTCTCGTAGGTGGCGGTGCCGTTGGTGCTCGCGAGGCACTCGTCCTCGCTCAGCTCGAGGCCGGCCTGCGGCCCGTCCACGTTCGTGAAGCCGACGAGGTTGCCCGCGACCTGGCCGTTCGGGTACGTGCGCTCGGGGTGGCGGGTGGCCATCACCCACGAGATGCCGAGCTGGTCGATCTTCTGGTACATGTCGAGGGTGACGCTCTTGACGATATAGGCGAAGTCCGAGGTGGGGTCGGAGGCGAACTCTGTGTACATCGCCGTCGGGTCCTGGCCGGTGAGTGCCGCGATCCGGCCCAGCGCCTCGGGCACGGAGGTCGCGGCGTCCTTGCGGCTGAGCGCCACCTTCGGCGAGGCGATGATGTCGTAGCGCAGCACGCTGTCTGCGAGCACCGCGCCGTTGGCATCCACGATGTCGCCTCGGGTGCCGTAGGTCACGAGGGTGCGCGCGCGCTTGTCCTGCGACTCCGCGTTGAGCTCGTCTGCCTGGACGATCTGGATATCGATCAGGCGCACGACGAAGAGCGCGATGACGAGGAACACTCCCACTACCGCGAGGGAGATGCGCGCCCGGCTGCGTCGCGTCCTCATGCCTGTCTCCGCTGCTGTCGTCTAGTGGGTCACGGGCGCCGGGATCGAGTCCACGGGCGCTTGTTCAGTCTGCGTGGCCGTCGCGGGCGGCGCCGCAGCGCCGTCGGCGTGTCCGGTCGTGGTCGCGGGCGCATTCGGGTCGACGAGCGGCACGCCGGCGAGCTGGGAGTTCGTGATCAGGTTGCAGGTTCCCCCGCACCCGGCCGGGTCCGCGCTGCCCGGGAGCCCGTAGACGGCGCCCGTGCCGAGGTCGATGGCGTAGGGCGAGCCGTTGGGCACCATGCCGAGGTGCGCGGCCTGGGCGCTGAGGTTCTGCGTGGAGTCGAGCACGTTGAGCTTCTCCGTCAGCGCGTCCTCGGTGCGCAGCAGGTCCTTCTGCTGGTCCTGCAGCGCGGAGACCTGGTACGCGCCGTCGGAGACGACGATGCTCAGGAGCAGCTGCGCGGCGAAGATCGTGAAGAGGCTCGCGATCGTCACGATCGCGTAGGCCAGCTTCGGGCGCGCGCGGCGCTGGGCCCGCGTCGACACGATCTCGATGTGGCGGGGGTGCTGGCGCGGGTCGCCGAGCGGCTCAGGGCGCTCGGGGCGAGGGCGCGCGTACGCGAGGCTGCTCATGCGACATCCCGCAGTCGCTCGACCGCGCGCAGCCGCACGGAGGTCGCGCGCGGGTTGGCCGCGCGCTCCTCGTCCGACGCCTGCTCGGCGCCGCGCACGAGCAGCTTGAGCTCCGGCCTGTGCTCCGGCAGCTCGACGGGCAGCCCGCGCGGCGCCGTCGACGTCGACCGCGCCTGGAAGACGCGCTTGACGATGCGGTCCTCGAGGGACTGGAACGAGAGCACGACCATGCGGCCGTGCACCTCGAGGGCGTCGACGGCGTCCGGAACCGCGCGCTCGATGACGGCGAGCTCCTGGTTCACCTCGATGCGGAGGGCCTGGAACACGCGCTTCGCGGGGTGGCCGGCGCGCTGGGCGGCCGCGGGAGTCGCGGCGATGATCAGGTCGACGAGCTGCGCGGAGGTGACGAGCGGCTCGTCCTCGCGGCGCTGGACGATGCGGCTCGCATAGCGCGGCGCGAGCTTCTCGTCGCCGTACTCGTAGAAGATGCGGCGCAACTCGAGCTCGCTGTAGGTGGCGAGGATGAGCGCTGCCGTTCGCTCGCTCGTGGCATCCATGCGCATGTCGAGCGGGGCGTCCTTCGAGTAGGAGAAGCCGCGCTCCACCCGGTCGAGCTGCAGCGACGAGACGCCCAGGTCGAAGAGCACGCCGGAGACCCTGGGCACTCCGAAGCCCGCGAGCACGCGGGTGATCTCGTTGTTGACGGCGTGCGCGAATCGGACCCGGTCGCCGAACGGGGCGAGGCGCTCGCGGGCGATGGCGAGGGCATCCGGATCGCGGTCGATGCCGATCAGGGAGAGCTGCGGGAACCGGCTCAGGAACGCCTCAGCGTGGCCGCCCATTCCGAGGGTGCCGTCGACGAGGATCGCCCCGTCGTGGTCGAGTGCGGGAGCGAGCAGCTCGATGGTGCGCTCGAGCATTACGGAGGTGTGGATCTGGTCGTTGTCTGCCATGGCGGTGGGGCCGGAATCCTCGGTGCTGATCCCCATCCGGTGCGACCTGGCATCGGGGAAGAAAGCCAGGGCGTACGGCTGGGAGTCAGCGTCGAGGAGTCAGAACAGGCCCGGGATCACCTCCTCCGTGGTGTTCACGAAGTCGGACTCGGCGCTCTCGTAGTAGGCGTTCCACGCCTCGGTGTCCCAGATCTCCGCGCGGTTGCCCGCGCCGATGACGGTGAGGTCCTTGCCGAGGCCGGCGTACTCGCGGAGGTTCGCGGGGATCGTCACGCGGTTCTGGTTGTCGGGCACCTCCTGGTTCGCACCGGAGAGGAAGAGGCGCAGGAAGTCGCGCGACACCTTGCTCGTGATCGAGGCCTGGCGAATCGTGCCGTGGATCTCCTCGAACCCGCGCTGGCTGAAGACGTAGAGGCAGCGCTCCTGGCCGCGGGTGACGACGAGGCCGCTCGAGAGCTCCTCCCGGAACTTCGCCGGAAGGATGACGCGGCCCTTGTCGTCGAGCTTGGGGGCATAGGTGCCAAGGAACACGGATGCCTCCCCTCATTCTCCGGCCCGGATCAGGTACCCCCACTTTACTCCACTTTCCACCACCTTTCCTAGAAAATCACGACAGAATTGCAGCTTTGTACCCCGAGAGGCCCGGAATTATGCCGATTATGAGGGTGGAGGGAAATGGAGGCCAACCATCCCACAGAGCCCAAAAAAGGGGCCAGCCCGAAGGCTGGCCCCTGTTAGAGGTACGAGTTGCGGCTAGTCGCGGCCGTCCTGGCGGCGGTCCCACCGGTCGTTGAGACCCTGCATGAAGGAGTTGGAGCGCGGCTTGCCCGAGGCGCGGGGAATGTCCTGTGCGGGGAAGGAGCCTGCCTTGCGGCCCTTCGAGCGGGGCGGGGCGACGGCGAGGAGGACGCCGACGAACATGATCGCGAAGCCAAGAACACCGACGAGCGGCTGGCGGATGATCACACCGGCCACGAGGGTCGCGATGCCGAGCAGCGCGATCAGAACACCCACCACCAGCACGGTGTAGTTGGGCCGGCCCCGGCGAGGGTTCACCGTCGCGACGAAGTCAGCATCGTTCTGATAGAGGCTGCGCTCCATCTCTTCCAGGAGGCGCTGCTCCTGTTCGGAAAGTGGCATCCTGTTCCCCTCGTCCCTCGGGATCGACGCTTGAACCTTCATAGTACGCCCCGCTGCGGTAGCTAGGCTAGGTAAGTGGCTGAGAGTAACCGGTTAGTTGACCTCGTTCAACTGGGAATCGACGAATTCCTCGCCGAGCGCGCCACCGAGTTCAGCGCCATCGCTCCCGAGCTCCTCCGCTTCACCGACCTGGCCGCCTCCTTCCTCGCGGGCGGCAAGCGCTTCAGGGCGCTCTTTCTCTACTGGGGCTGGCAGTCCGCGAGCGGCGTTCCGCACGGCTTCGACCCCTTGCCGGATGCCTCGGTCTCCGCCGACCTCCCCGGCATCGTCCTGGCCGCCTCCGCCCTCGAGGTGTTCCACGCCGCAGCCCTCGTGCACGACGACATCATCGACAAGTCGGACACGCGCCGCGGCGCACTCGCTGCCCACAAGCGCCTCGAGGCCATGCACGTCGACGAGGGCTGGACGGGCGACGCCGCGCAGTTCGGCCTGTCGTCGGGGATCCTGCTCGGCGATCTCCTGCTGGGCTGGAGCGACGAGCTGTTCGACGCCGGCACCGCGCGGCTCGCCGACCGGTCCGCCGGCCGATCGGGCCGCGCCGAGTTCGCGCGGATGCGCACGGAGGTCACGGCCGGGCAGTACCTCGACATCCTCGAGGAGAACGCCTGGACGCAGCATCCGGAGGCCGAGGCCCTCAGCCGGGCACACCGTGTCATCGTCTACAAGTCGGCGAAGTACAGCGTCGAGGCGCCCCTGGTGATCGGCGCCGCCCTCGGCGGCGCGAGCCTGGACCAGCTCACGGCGCTGCGTGCCTTCGGGCTGCCGCTCGGCATCGCGTACCAGCTCCGCGACGACCTGCTCGGCGTGTTCGGCGACCCCGCAGTGACGGGCAAGCCCGCGGGAGACGACCTGCGGGAGGGCAAGCGCACGGTGCTCATCGCACTCGCGCGCCAGGAGCTCTCCAGCCAGGCGCGCACCCTCATGGACGAGCTGCTGGGAGACCCCGACCTCGACGACCAGCAGGTCGACATCATGCGCAACACCCTCCGCGAGTGCGGGGCCGTCGACAAGGTCGAGCGCATCATCGACCACAACGTCGCCGTTGCCAAGGAGGCGTTGACGGATGCCCCGCTCGCCGCCTCGGCGCGCGCCCAGCTGCTCGAGCTCGCCGACACTGTG
The DNA here is from genome assembly GCA_025463515.1 of Rhodoglobus sp. GTDB lineage: Bacteria > Actinomycetota > Actinomycetes > Actinomycetales > Microbacteriaceae > Rhodoglobus. The sequence continues at coordinate 59,706 of JAODAQ010000004.1, read as the reverse complement.
ACCCGCCGGGTCTACTGATCAGCTAGAACGCGAGGGACTGCGCGACGCGGCGCACCTCTGCCTTGCGACCGGCCCGGAGCGCCTCGATCGGGGCCACGCCGAGGCTCTCCTCCGGCGCGAGGAGCCAGTGCATGGCCTCCTCGTCGTTGAAGCCGCTGTCGCCGAGCAGGATGATCGTGCCGCGGAGCTCGTGCATCGGCTCGCCGTCCACGATGAACGGCGCCGGAACCTTCCACACCCCGTCGATGCGGCTCGCGAGCAGGGAGCGGTCCTCGATGAGGCGGCGGACCTGGCTCACCTTGAGCCCGAGCATCTCGGTGAGGTCGGGAATCGTGAGCCAGTCGATGGCGGGCGTGTCGGTCACACCATCAAGCGTGCCACGGGCACCCGCAAACGGTCGGTGACGCCTCCGGAAGGCGAATGTTTCGGGGAGGTAAATTCAATCAACAATAATCACATTGGTTGACACTGGATAACAGGTGTGTCACGGTGGTAGCGATGCTGTCCCTTGCGGGCGCATCGACCTTCTCGGGGTGGGGAGAGAACGGAAAGATCATGGACAAGCACGTGGATGACGCTCAGGGCGTCGCTCGATCGGTGTTCGCGGGGCTGGCGCCGCGCGTGCCCGAGCAGTCGGACGAACCCGTCCGCGGCCTTTCGCCGCGAGGCCGGATGGCCAAGGGCGCCTTCGCGACGGGCTCCGTGCTCCTCGCCGGATCCATGGCCGCGATGGGGCTCACCGGGCCGATCAGCCCGGCCGAGGCCCGCCCGCTGCCGAAGCCGCGCGGCAACAACTTCGAGCTGGGCAAGTCGCTGCGCGAGGCGGTCACAGCCGCGAGCTCCGCGATCACCACCGCCGCCCGAGCCGCCGTGGCTCCCGCGCCGACGCTGTACCGCGTTACGCCGGGCGACACCGTGAGCAGCATCGCCGGCCAGTACGGGCTGTCGACGGCATCCGTACTCGCACTCAACGGCCTCGGCTGGTCGTCGATCATCTTCCCCGGGCAGGAGCTCAAGCTCTCGGCCTCGGGCGCCCTCGCCCCCGTCGAGCCGGCGGGTGACGCCACGCCGAGCGGCAGGTACACCATCGTCCCCGGCGACACGATCAGCGCCGTCGCCGAGCGGTTCGGCGTCTCCACCCTCTCGGTGCTGACTGCCAACGGGCTCGGCTGGTCGAGCATCATCTACCCCGGCCAGACGATCGCGATCCCGGGGCTCGTCGGTCCGGGCACGCCCGACGACGCCGGCACCATGGTCCCGGTGGTGTCCACCGCTCCGATCGAGGAGCCCGTCGTCGAGGCTCCCGCCGCGGAGGCGCCGGCTGTCGAGGCGCCGCCCGCTCCGGCCGCTCCCCCGCCTGCGGCACCCGCGACCACCACCTACACGATCGTCTCGGGCGACACCGTGAGCAGCATCGCGGCGCGCTTCGGCATCACCACGCAGGAGCTGTTCGACGCCAACGGGCTCGACTGGTCGAGCGTCATCTACACCGGCCACACCCTCGCCATCCCCGCGGGCGGCTCGGTCGCCCCGGCCTCGACCTCCGGCAGCACCATGAACGACGAGATGCGGGCGAACGCGGCGGTCATCGTGCAGGTGGGCGGCGAGCTCGGCATCTCCGACTACGGCATCGTCATCGCCCTGGCGACCGCGATGCAGGAGTCGAGCATGCGCAACCTCTCGTGGGGCGACCTCGACTCGGTAGGCCTCTTCCAGCAGCGGCCGAGCTCCGGATGGGGCACCGTCGAAGAGCTGACCGACCCCGCCACCGCGGCCCACCTCTTCTACGAGGGCCGCTCCGGGTACACCCGCGGACTCCTCGACATCTCCGGCTGGGAGTCCATGCCGCTCACCGAGGCGGCCCAGCGCGTGCAGATCTCGGCCTACCCGGACGCCTACGCGAAGTGGGAAGACTCCGCGCGGGCCTGGCTTGCGGAGCTCGGATAGCCGCACGGCAGGTATGACGCCGAGCCGTGTCCCGGCGGCATCCGCACAGCCTCGAACTTTAGACTCTGGGGGTGAGCGTCAACAGCACGGATCCCATGATCGGGCGTCTTCTCGACGGCCGGTACCAGATCCGCTCCCGCATCGCTCGCGGCGGCATGGCCACCGTCTACCTCGCGACCGACCTCAGGCTCGAGCGCCGCGTGGCCATCAAGGTGATGCACGGGCACCTCGCTGACGACAGCAAGTTCAAGGAGCGCTTCATCCAGGAGGCGCGCTCGGCCGCGCGACTCGCGCACCCGAACGTGGTCAACGTCTTCGACCAGGGCCAGGACAGCGACATGGCCTACCTCGTCATGGAGTACCTGCCGGGGATCACCCTGCGCGACCTGCTCCAGGAGCACAAGGTGCTCACCACCGAGCAGACCCTCGACATCATGGAGGCGGTGCTCGCCGGTCTGGCCGCCGCCCACAAGGCGGGCATCGTCCACCGCGACCTCAAGCCCGAGAACGTGCTCCTCGCCGACGACGGCCGCATCAAGATCGGCGACTTCGGCCTGGCGCGCGCCGCGAGCTCGCAGACCGCTACGGGCGCCGCTCTGCTCGGCACGATCGCCTACCTGTCTCCGGAGCTCGTGACGCGCGGCGTCGCCGACACCCGCAGCGACATCTACGCGGTCGGCATCATGATGTACGAGATGCTCGTCGGCGAGCAGCCGTTCAAGGGCGACCAGCCGATGCAGATCGCGTACCAGCACGCCAACGACGCGGTGCCCACACCGAGCCGCAAGAACCCGAAGGTGCCGGCGGAGCTCGACGACCTCGTCGCCTGGGCGACCGAGCGCGACCCCGAGAACCGCCCGCGCGACGCCCGCGCCATGCTCGACCAGCTCTACGAGACGCACAGTGCGCTCATGACCTCGCTTCCCTCCACGAGCGCGACCTCCGTGCAGCGCACCATGGTGATGCCCACCGCGACGCCGGCGCCGCACCCGAGTGCGACCGCCGAGACCCAGGTCATCGGCGCGCTGCGGCCGCGCGGGCAGGGCACCGTCGCCGTCCCCGACAACGCGGCGGCGCTGGCCGCCCGCACGCGCAAGAAGCGCGGGCGCGGCTGGATCCTCGCCGGTGTCATCGTGCTCCTCGTCGCCATCGCCGCGACCCTCGGCTGGTACTTCGGCGTGGGCCCCGGCTCGAAGGTCGAGATCCCCAAGGACATCGCGGGCATGTCGATCGAGGATGCCACGACCACCCTCAGGGCGCTGGGGCTCGAGCTGAACCCGACCAACGGCGAGGCGGACTCCCCCACGGTCGCCGTCGGACTGGTCGCCGACACCGACCCCGCGGTCGGGTCGTTCGTCGCGCACGGCGGCACCGTGCAGTTGCTGATCTCCACCGGACCGAAGCTCATCACCGTCCCGGTGTTCGCGGGCATGACCGAGGACCAGGCCAAGGACGCGATCAGCTCAGCACCCTTCACGCTCGCGGATCCGACGATCCGGCAGTTCAACACCGATGTCGCGGCGGGCACGGTACTCGACGCCCTCGCGGCGGACGGCTCGAGCCTCACGGGCGTCGCGACCTACGGCGAGCTGCAGCCCGTCACCCTCGTCGTCTCTGCAGGGCCGCTGCCGGATGTCACGGGCATGTCCGTCGCCGACGCGACGACAGCGCTCGAGGGCGCGGGGCTCGTGGCCGGCGCCGTCCGGGAAGAGGTCTATGACGACGACGTCCCCGAGGGGAACGCGGTCAAGCTGCAGATCGGCGACGGCAGCGGTCCGGTTCGCGTGGGCGACACCGTCGACATCATCACGTCGCAGGGCATCGAGCAGGTCGAGATCCCGGATGTCGTCGGGCAGACCTGGGCCGATGCCAAGCCCCAGCTGGAAGAAGCTGGCTTCAAACTCGACTACAACATCTTCGCGGACGCCGGCCCGCAGTTCTTCACGGTCACCAGTCTCACGCCCGACGGCGGGACCACGGCCGATAAGGGCAGCACCGTGAAGGTCAGCTTCTCGTCGTAACGCCTACTTGCGGGTGAATTCCATCACCCAGTTCGGCTCCCAGGTCTCGCCGCCGTCGGCAGAGAACTCCTGCTGCCAGCGGGCCGACTCCGACGTGATGTCCGACCAGGTGAAATGGGCCCGGATCGGCTCGCCCTGGTGGGTGTCGTCCCCGTAGAAATGCCCCTCGCCGTTCTGGAACGTGCCGACGACCGGCGGGAAGAGCCGTCCGGTCTTGCTGTCGGCCCAGTAGATCGACCACTCGCCGGTCGCCTGGTCTTGGAACCGGATGGAGGCGCCCGAGAACCCCTCGCTAGGGCAGTCCATCTCGTCGACGTTGCCGACGCCGCCCAGAAGGGGCTGCGCCCATGACGTGGCCTCGAACTCGTACCAGTCGTCGCTGCCGGAGAACAGCTCGCGCAGCCGCCGGTTGTGCACTGCCCATTCGCCGTACAGGAAGTCGAAATCGCTCATGGAGAGATCATGGCGGAGGGCACTGACTTTTACTCGCGCTAGAAGGGTGGTGGGTCAGACTCACGTTGGTGGCCGGTAGGGCTGGTCCAGACGGGCTGCTGATTGCCGGGGCGCCTGTCGACGCGCCATTTCGTCTGGTGCTTCAGGGAGTGGTGCGGCCGACATCTCGGGGCGAGGTTGGCGATCGTGGTGCGGCCGCCAGCTGCCCAGTCGTGGGTGTGGTCGAGGTCGCAGTCTACGGCGCGACGCCCGCACCCGGGCAGGTCGCAGGTCGGCTGGCTGATCGTCAGCCACCGCTTCATCGCCACCGTCGGACGGTACTGCCGGGCGTCCATCCCAACCACCTGCCGGGTTACCGGGTGGGTCAGCAGTCTTGTGAACGACGGGGACTTCGCGGCCAGGCGACGGGCGGTGTCCAGGTCGATCGGCCCCACCCCCTCCAGCACGGGCGGCTCGTCGCCGTGGCCCAACAGGGTGAGCACCGGCACCGTCAGGGCGAGGGCGACGCCGGGCTTCGCCTCCGGGGTCGCGCCCAGCAGCAGGTCCGTGAGCACGTCCGCGCGCAGCTGCCCCATGGTGCGGGACTCGTCCTGCTCCGTGAACAGGGCGAACGCCAGGGAGTCGACCTGGGTCGTGACCTGCGCGATGCTCTCCGACGGCAGATATGCGTACAGCCAGCCCATGCCGTCCCGGTCGTGCTCCGACCACACCCGACGCTGCAGCGCCGCAGCGGCCTTGCGCTCGGCCAGCGGGATCGTGTGCAGCTTCTCCCGCAGCGCCCGGGCCTTCACCCGGAACCGGGCCGGCGCCAACGTGCGCGCGGGGCCGAGCAGCTGCTCGTCGAACGCCGGCCAGCACTCGAGCGGCAGCTCGACCGCGAGCTCCGCCGCCGCTCGCGCGTTCTGCGTTGACACCTCGCCCTCGCGGAACCACGCCCAGAGGGTCGGCAACCGCTCCCGGAGTGTGGCAGCGATATGGGCGTAGTCGCGCACTGTCGACTCCGCCAGGTTCAGCCTGACCGCCAGGTCGGCGACTGCGGCCCGCACCGCGAACTCAGTCACATCCCCGCGCAGGTTCTGCTCGTCCACATAGACCTCGGGGTGCCGTACCGCATCCCTGAGCACCGCATCCGCCGCCCGGAACAGCTCGGCCGACGCCCGCCAGATGGTGCGCTGCGCGACCTCTGCCTCCGCCATCCCGAACACCGCACGGGTGTCCGGCAGAGTCGGTTCGAACAACGAGTTCATACCAGTATTAGATCAGGAGCCACCGACATTCTCGCTTCGCAATTGCCCCGCTGTCGATGGCTCGGCCATCGACCGAATGTTGGGGAAGAGTGCATTCTCATCCTCCCCAGCGCCTCACGAGCGGGATTCTCATGGGAGCTCCCCCGGGCCGGCGTCGTCGCGCGCCGCCCTCGGAAGACTGGGCCCATGGGAATCCGCTACTACGCCTATCCGGTACATGCTGCCGATATCGACAATGCGCGAGCCGACCCGTGGGCCTATCTGTCGGACGACCCACTGCTCGATGCCTGGGGCCCTCCAGAGCAGAGACCCCGAATGCTCTACCTCGACAAGTGCTGGCAGGAGCTTCAGCAGTTGCTGTCCGACAACCCGGCTCTCGCGATGGTGGAAGGTGAGGTCATCCACACCCAAGACGGCTGGATCTCACATAAGAAGGTTCTCGCCCCAGAGGAACTGCCCGAGATCGCCGAAGGTCTGGCCCTAGTGACCGAGGACGATGTGCTCGCACTGGCGGAGTCCCAGACGTTCCGCGAAACGGAAGAACAACGCTCGTATATCCAGCACTACCTCAGTGCCGCCCGGACCTTCGCGGACGAGCTGCGTGATGAGGGTTTGGGCTTGATCTACCTCATCGGTTGACACCAGTTCAGAGGCGCCCACCGACCTAGAACGCGGTCAGCTCCTCAGCCACCAGGAACGCGAGCTCCAGCGACTGCATGTGGTTCAGGCGCGGGTCGCACAGCGACTCGTAGCGCGTCGCCAGAGTGGCCTCGTCGATCTGCTCCGAGCCGCCGAGGCACTCCGTCACGTCGTCGCCCGTGAGCTCGATGTGGATGCCGCCCGGGTAGGTCCCCGCGGCACGGTGCGCCTCGAAGAAGCCCTTGACCTCGTCGACGACATCGTCGAACCGACGGGTCTTGTAGCCGTTGGGGGTCGTGAGCCCGTTGCCGTGCATCGGGTCGGAGACCCAGAGGGGCGTGGCATCCATGCCCTTGATCGCCTCGAGGAGCGGCGGCAGCGCGTCGCGCACCTTGCCCGCGCCCATGCGCGTGATGAACGTGAGGCGGCCGGGCTCGCGGTTCGGGTCGAGCTTGTCGATGATGCCCTTGAGCGTGTCCGGCGTCGTGGACGGGCCGAGCTTGATGCCGATCGGGTTCCGCACGCGGGAGAAGTAGTCCATGTGCGCGCCGTCGAGGTCGCGCGTGCGCTCCCCGATCCAGAGGAAGTGCGCGCTCGTGTTGTACGGCGTACCCGTGCGCGAGTCGATGCGGGTCATCGGGCGCTCGTAGTCCATGAGCAGGCCCTCGTGGCTCGAGTAGAACTCGACGCGCTTGAGCTCGTCGAAGTCCGCCCCGGCGGCCTCCATGAACTTGATGGCCTTGTCGATCTCGCCGGCGACCTTCTCGTAGCGGTGGTTCGCGGGGTTCGACGCGAAGCCCTTGTTCCAGGAGTGCACCTGGCGGAGGTCGGCGAAACCGCCCTGCGTGAACGCGCGGACGAGATTGAGGGTGGATGCCGCGGCGTGGTAGCCCTCGACGAGCCTCGACGGATCCGCCTCACGGGACTCCGGGGTGAAGTCGTAGCCGTTCACGATGTCGCCGCGGTACGCCGGAAGGGTCACGTCGCCGCGCGTCTCGGTGTCGCTCGAGCGGGGCTTGGCGAACTGGCCGGCCATGCGCCCCATCTTGATGATGGGCTTGGACGCGCCGTACGTGAGCACGACGGCCATCTGCAGGATGGTCTTCACCCGATCGCGGATGTTCTGGGCGTTCGTGCCCGCGAAGGTCTCCGCGCAGTCGCCGCCCTGGAGCAGGAACGCCTCACCGCGGGCCGCCTTCGCCAGGCGGTCGCGCAGGACGTCCGCCTCGCCGGCGAAGATGAGCGGCGGGAGGGTCGCGATCTTCGCGGATGCGGCACCGACTGCATCGGCATCCGGCCAGGCGGGCTGCTGCTTGATCGGAAGGGTCCGCCAATAGTCGAGGCCCGCGATCACTTCAGGATCGGCATCGACTACGAGTTCGGACGGGTCAACCACGAGGGAGTTCCTTTGGTGCGGTGTGAATGGAAGAAGACAGCTTTTCGAGCCTACCGGCTGCGAGAACCCATCTTGTCCTTCACCGAACTCGCGTAGACGTCCACGTATTCCTGACCGCTGATGCGGCTGAGCTCGTACATGATCTCGTCGGTGATCGCCCGCAGGATGAAACGGTCGCCCTCGAGCCCCTCGAAGCGCGAGAAGTCGAGCGGCTCGCCGAAGATGACGCCGATGCGGCGCACCTTGGGGAGCTTGCTGCCGATCGGCATGACCTTCTCGGTGTCGACCATCGCGACCGGTACCACCGGCACGTGGCCCTCCAGGATCATGCGCGCGACGCCGGTGCGGCCGCGGTACATCTTGCCGTCGGGGCTCCGGGTGCCCTCGGGGTAGATCCCGAGGACGTTGCCCTTGGCGATGACATCGAGCCCGGTGTTCAGGGATGCCTCGGAAGCCTTGCCGCCCGAACGGTCGATGGGGAGCATCCCGGTACCGAGCAGGAAGTGCTTGACCGCCCAGTTCTTGAGGCCCTTGCCCGTGAAGTAGTCGCTCTTGGCGAGGAAGTAGATGCGGCGCTCGATGAGCAGCGGCAGGAAGATCGAGTCGATGAACGACAGGTGGTTGCTCGCGAGGATCACGCCGCCGGTCTTCGGGATGTTGTCGAGGCCGGTCACCCACGGGCGGAACACCGTCTTGAGCAGCGGTCCTGCCACAAGGTTCTTCATGAACCAGTAGAACATCGCGCTACCTCCGGCCGGGGAACATCTAGCTTAAGCCCCTACCGCGTGGATTCGGGCGAGGTCGGCGGCGCCCACCACACCGGCGTCGTTGACCAGCTCGGCGATGACGAACGCGGGCTCCGGGTGGTAGCCGCGCGCCGGCACGTTCTGCCGGTAGGACTCGCGGACCGGGTCGAGCAGCAGGTCGCCCGCGATCGACACTCCCCCGCCGAAGACGAACACCTCGGGGTCGAGGACCGCGCTGAGAGACGCGCACGCCTGCCCCAGCCAGTGGCCGAGCTGCTCGAGCGCGAGTACCGCTCCGGCATCCCGCTCCGCGATCAGGCCGCCCACGATCACGCCGTCGAGCTCCCCGTGCTCGCGCCGCGCGTCGGCGAGGGCGAGGCCGATGCCGCCCACGTCCGCGATCTCGTTGGCCATGCGCAGGAGGGCGCGGCCCGAGCCGTACTGCTCGATGCAGCCGCGCGCGCCGCAGCCGCAGGGCAGCCCCTCGGGCACGATGCGGAGGTGGCCGAGCTCGGCCCCGGTGCCGAAGCCGCCGCGGAACAGCCTGCCCTGGCTGACGATCGCGCCGCCGACCCCGGTGCCGATCGTGAGCATCGTCATGTCACTGAGCGAGCGGCCGGCGCCGAAGCGGTACTCCGCCCAGCCCGCGGCGTTCGCGTCGTTGTCGATGGTGATGTCGAGGTTCAGGCGCTTGAGGAGGCGCTCGCGCAGCGGCTCGTTGCGCCAGTTGATGTTGGGCGTGTAGTAGACGGTCGACTGCTTGGAGTCGATGAACCCGGGGGCAGCGACCCCCGCGGCAGTGATCGCCCGACCGATCGCGAGGCGCTCGATCATCTCCACGACCGCGTCGATGATCGCCTCCGAATCGCCCGCCTGGGTCGCGACCCGCTGCTCGGCGATGATCTCGCCGGTCTCGGAGACCACGGCCCCCGCGATCTTGGTTCCGCCGATGTCGATTCCGATGGCATGCACGAGGATCGAGCTTACCGAGGGTGTGAGTGCTCCGAATACCCGGTGAGTGGCGGAAACGCCCGGGTAGGATGGCTGAAATGACCCCGACCGGTGCCAAAGGAGTTGCCGTGAAACAGATCGATGTTCCCGCCCTTGTGAAAGCCGACCCAGAGGCCAATGCGACCGACCTGCTCGTAGAGCGGGTCAAGGCCACGCCCGACCGTGCGCTGTTCGCGCTTCCCACCGCAGACGGAGGCTGGGCCGATCTCACTGCGGCCGACTTCCAGAAGCAGGTGATCGCCCTCGCCAAGGGCTTCGTCGCTGCGGGCATCCAGCCCGGCGACAAGATCGGCATGATGTGCAAGACCCGCTTCGAGTGGTCGCTCATCGACTTCGCGGTCTGGTACGCCGGCGCCGTGCTGGTGCCGATCTACGAGACCTCCGCCCCCAGCCAGATCCTGTGGAACCTCACCGACTCCGGCGCGATCGGCATCATCACGGAGACCGCCGAGCACTTCTCGCGCTTCGACGAGATCGCCGCGGATGTCCCGGCCGTCGCCCACACCTGGAAGATCGAGCTGGGCGATCTCGACAAGCTGGCGAAGGCCGGCACGGATGTCACGGACGAGGAGATCGAGCGCCGCCGCAACCTCGCCAAGGGCTCTGACCTCGCGACGCTGATCTACACCTCGGGCACGACGGGCAAGCCGAAGGGCTGCATCCTGACGCACTCGAACTTCGTGGAGCTGACGCGCAACGCGCAGAAGGCCATTCCTGAGGTCGTCAACCCGGAGTCGAGCACGCTGCTCTTCATCACGATGGCGCACGTCTTCGCGCGCTTCATCGCGGTGCTGGCCGTGCACGGGGGCGTCAAGGTCGGCCACCAGGCCGACACCAAGCTGCTGCTGCCCTCGCTGCAGTCGTTCCGCCCGACCTTCCTCCTCGCGGTCCCCCGCGTGTTCGAGAAGGTCTACAACGCCTCCGAGCAGAAGGCCGAGACCGGCGGCAAGGGCAAGATCTTCCGCAGGGCGGCCGACGTCGCCATCGCGCACTCGAAGGCCGTCGATGCCGGTCACGTGCCGTTCGGCCTGAAGGTGCAGTTCGCGGTGCTCGATCGTCTCGTGCTGAGCAAGATCCGCGCGGCCATGGGCGGCCGGGTCAAGTACGCGGTCTCCGGCTCAGCGCCGCTCGGCCTGCGCCTCGGGCACTTCTACCGCAGCCTCGGCCTCACGATCCTCGAGGGATACGGCCTCACCGAGACCACGGCGCCGATCTCGGTGAACCTCGCCTCGAACTTCAAGATCGGCAAGGTCGGCCCGCCCCTGCCCGGCGTCTCGGTGCGCATCGCGGAGGACGGCGAGATCCAGGCCAAGGGCGTCGACATCTTCGCCGGCTACTGGAACAACAAGGAGGCCACCGACGACGCCTTCGAGGACGGCTGGTTCCGCACGGGTGACATCGGCGTCATCGATGACGACGGCTACCTCGAGATCACGGGCCGCAAGAAGGAGATCATCGTCACGGCCGGCGGCAAGAACGTCGCCCCCGCCGCGCTCGAGGACCCGATCCGCGCGAACCCGATCATCGGCCAGGTCATCGTCGTCGGCGATCAGAAGCCCTTCATCTCCGCGCTCGTCACCCTCGACGAGGAGATGCTCCCGACCTGGCTGAAGAACAACGGCCTCGACGCGGGCATGGCCGTCGACGCCGCGGCGAAGGACCCGAAGGTGCTCGCGGAAGTCCAGAAGGCCGTGGATGCCGCGAACGCGACGGTCTCGCGCGCCGAGTCGATCCGCAAGTTCGTCATCCTCGATGCCGAGCTCACGGAGGCGAGCGGACACCTCACGCCGAAGCTGAGCATCAAGCGCAACGTGATCCTGAAGGACTTCACCCACGAGATCGAGGGCATGTACAACGCCGCCCCCGCGACCGAGGGCGTGTCACTCAACCACTAGTGGCGAATCAGTACCAGGGGGCCATGCGGATCATCCGCATGGCCTCCTTCTTCGTTGCGGGCTCGAGCTCCTCGATGTAGAGGTGGCCGTCGAGGTGGTCGGTCTCGTGCTGGAGCGCCTGGGCCATGAGCCCCTCCCCCACGAGCTCGACCGGATTGCCGTCGAGGTCCACACCGGTCACGCGCGCCCACGGGTGGCGCAGACGCGGGAAGTAGAAGCCGGGCACCGAGAGGCAGCCCTCGTCCACGAGCTCGACCTCGCCGCGCACCTCGGCGAGCACGGGGTTGATCACGTAGCCGACCACGTCATCGACGTTGTAGCTGAACGCCCGCATGCTCACGCCGATCTGGTTGGCGGCGAGCCCCGCCCGGCCAGGCAGCCGGACGGTCTCGAGGAGGTCCTCGATGAGCTGCACAGCGCGCGGGTCGCCGACGCGGATCGGGTCACAGGCGGAGCGCAGCACGGGGTCGCCGAAGAGGCGGATGGGGCGTTCTGCCACGCTCAGGCAGTCCTCTCCTGCGGCAGCCCGTCGACAACCTGCGCGGCGAGCTCCCGAGCGGCCGCGCGGGTGAGCGGGCGCACCTCGTCGAAGCGGATGAGCGAGCCGGTAGCGAGGGCCGGGTCGTACGGGATACGAACGATGTCTCGCACGCGCGACTGGAAGTGCGCCTCGATCTCCTCGAGCTTGACGAGGTTGGTGCCGTGGGTCGCCGTGTTGAGCGCGACCACCGCGTTCTTCACGAGCCCCTCGTAGCCGTTGGACTCGAGCCAGGTGAGCGTCTCCGAGGCGAGGCGGGACTCGTCGACGCTGCCGCCGCACACGACGACCACGGAGTCGGCGCGCTGCAGGGTGGCCTTCATGGCGGAGTGCAGCATCCCGGTGCCGCAGTCGGTGACAACCACGGAGTAGAAGCGCTCGGCCATGTCCGCGACGACGTTGTAGTCGTCCTCGTCGAAGGCCTCGGCGACGGTGGGGTCGGTGTCGGAGGCGAGCACGTCGAGGCGCGTGACATCCCGCGAGACGAGCGTCTGGAACTCCGTGAACGTGCCGAGCGTCGCGGCGCGCGTCACGACATCGCGCACGGTCGCCCGCGTGCTCTTGATGATGCGCTCGGCGAGAGTTCCGCGGTCGGGGTTGGCGTCGATCGCGATCACGCGGTCTTCGCGCACATCGGCCATCGCCATGCCCAGGAGGGTCGAGATCGTGGTCTTGCCGACGCCGCCCTTGCGGGTGAGCACCGCGACGAACCGCGTGCCGCCCTCGAACGGCTTGCCGATGCGGGCGTCCAGCGCCTTGCGCTCGCGCACCCGGTACGAGTCGCCCACGTTGACGAGACGGAACGTCGCGTCGTACAGCAGGCGCTGCAGGAAGCCCTCGGGCGCCGGCTTGCGCTTGCGCTTCGGCGTGTGGATGAGGCGCTCCGGCGTCAGCATGGTGGCGGGCTCCGGCGTCGAAGCGACCTCCGGGCGCTGCCGTCCGCGCCGCGTGTAGACGTCGTCGGGCTCGGGGAGGGCGGGGATCACCGGCTCCTCCTCGGGAGGCGGCATGATCGCGACATCCTCGGCGACCAGCTGGATGGTCGTGGTCGCGGGCCCCGCCGTTGACAGGTAGTCGGGGTTGATAGCGACGTCGTCAATGCTGACGGCGGCCTCGTCCTCCGGGGTCTCGTGCACCTGCACGGGGAGCGCGACGGTGAACGTCATGCTCTCGGTGGGCACGGCGATGTCGGTGGGCGTGCTGCCGCCCTCGACGGGCTCGTCTTCTTTAGTGCTGCGTCTAGTTGCCAATGAGTACTACTCCTTCGGTGCAAACACTCCAGTTTAGCCGGAGCACCTGTCCCCCGTTCGGGAGGTTGCTACCCGGCGTCGATCTCGAGCAGGAGATCGCCCGCGTCCACCTGCTGCGTCTTCGGGATGGCGAGGCGCTTCACGGTGCCGCCGATCGTGGCCGTGATCGCGGCCTCCATCTTCATGGCCTCGATGGATGCCACGGCCTGCCCGGCCTCGACGATGGAGCCCTCCACCACCTGCAGGGTCACCACGCCGGAGAACGGCGCAGCGACGTGCCCGGGGCGCGCGGCATCCGCCTTCTCCGCAGCCTTGATGTCGACCTTGACGGAGTTGTCGCGAACGGTGACCGGCCGCAGCTGGCCGTTGAGCGTGGCCATGACGGTGCGCATGCCCTTCTCATCGACCTCGCCGATCGCCTCGAGCCCGACCAGCAGGCTCACGCCCTTCTCGATCTCGACGGTGTGCTCGACGCCCTGGTGCAGGCCGTAGAGGTAGTCGACGGTCTCGAGCACGGAGAGGTCGCCGTACGTTTCGCGGCCCTGCTCGAAGATCTTGGTCGGGCCCGCGAAGAGCAGGCGGTTGAGCGTGCCGCGGCGCTCGTCCGAGGTGCCGTCGAGGGCCTTCTGGTCCTCCTCGGAGATGGGCTCGACGCCGATCTTGACCGTGCGGCCCTTGAGCACCTTCGTGCGGAACGGCTCGGGCCAGCCGCCGGGCAGCTCACCCAGCTCGCCCGCCATGAAGCCGATCACCGAGTCGGGGATGTCGTACTTGTCGGGGTTCTGCTCGAAGTCGTCCGGATCGGCGTCCGCCGCCGCGAGGGCAAGGGCAAGATCGCCCACGACCTTCGACGATGGCGTGACCTTGGGCGGACGGCCGAGGATCCGGTTCGCCGCGGCGTAGAGGTCCTCGATCTTCTCGAAGTGGTCGGCAAGGCCGAGCGCGATCGCCTGCTGGCGGAGGTTCGACAGCTGGCCGCCCGGGATCTCGTGCTTGTACACGCGGCCGGTGGGCCCGGGCAGGCCCGACTCGAACGGCTTGTACACGTGGCGCACGGCCTCCCAGTACGGCTCGAGGTCGGAGACGGCCTGCAGGGAGATGCCGGTGTCGCGCTCGGTGTGCGCGAGCGCGGCGACGAGCGCCGAGGCGGAGGGCTGGCTCGTCGTTCCGGCCATGGGCGCGCTGGCGACGTCGACGGCGTCGGCTCCCGCACGGGACGCGGCGAGGAGGGTCGCGAGCTGTCCGCCTGCGGTGTCGTGGGTGTGCACGTGCACCGGGAGGTCGAAGCGGTCGCGCAGCGCGGTGACCAGCTGGAACGCGGCATCCGCGCGAAGCAGCCCTGCCATGTCCTTGATGGCCAGGATGTGCGCGCCCGCGGCGACCATCTGGTCGGCGAGCCTCAGGTAGTAGTCGAGCGTGTAGAGCTTCTCGTCGGGGTCGAGCAGGTCGGCCGTGTAGCAGAGCGCCACCTCGGCGACCGCGGTGCCCGTGGCCAGCACGGCGTCGATCGCCGGTCGCATCTGGTCGACGTCGTTGAGCGCGTCGAAGATGCGGAAGATGTCCACACCGCTCGAAGCGGCCTCCTTCACGAAGGCGTCGGTCACCGCGGTCGGGTACGGCGTGTAGCCGACCGTGTTGCGGCCGCGCAGGAGCATCTGGATGGCGATGTTCGGCAGTGCCTCGCGCATCGTCGAGAGGCGCTCCCACGGGTCCTCCCCGAGGAAGCGGAGTGCGACGTCGTAGGTCGCTCCGCCCCAGGCCTCCACCGAGAGCAGGCCCGGCGTGAGGCGCGCCACGTGCGGCAGCACGGCGGCGAGGTCGCGGGTGCGCACGCGGGTCGCGAGCAGCGACTGGTGCGCGTCGCGGAAGGTGGTCTCCGTGACGGCGAGCGGGGTCTGCGCGCGCAGCGCGGAGGCGAAACCGACCGGGCCGAGCTCGAGGAGGCGCTGGCGCGAGCCCGCGGGAGCTGGCTTGTCGAGGTCGACGACCGGGAGCTTGAGGCTCGGATCGATGATGCCCGCACCCGCGCCGTTGGGCTGGTTGACTGTGACATCGGCGAGCCAGTTGAGGATCTTGGTGCCGCGGTCCTTCGACTGGTGGCCGCGCACGAGCCACGGGCGCTCCTCGATGAAGGAGGTGCTCAGGTCGCCGGCGATGAAGTCCGGGTCCTCGAGGACGGCCTGCAGGAACGGGATGTTCGTGGTGACGCCGCGCAGGCGGAACTCTGCGAGCCCGCGGCGCGCGCGGACCACTGCGGCGGCGAAGTCACGGCCGCGGCACGTCATCTTGACGAGCATGGAGTCGAAGTACGGGCTCACCTGAGCACCCGCGGCGACGGTGCCGCCATCGAGCCGGATGCCGGCGCCGCCGGGTGAGCGGTAGGTGGTGATCTTGCCGGTGTCCGGGCGGAAGCCCGCCGCCGGGTCCTCGGTCGTGATGCGGCACTGGAGCGCCGCGCCGCGCAGGTGCAGGTTCTCCTGCTGCAGCCCGAGCTCGGCGAGGGTCTCCCCCGCCGCGATGCGCATCTGCGACTGCACGAGGTCGACGTCCGTGACCTCCTCGGTCACGGTGTGCTCGACCTGGATGCGCGGGTTCATCTCGATGAAGAAGTGCTGGCCCTTGCGCTCCCCCACGGTGTCGAGCAGGAACTCGACAGTGCCCGCGTTGGCGTAGTCGATCGACTTGGCGAACGCGATCGCGTCGCGGTACATGGCCTGCCGGATGCCCTCATCGAGGTTCGGCGCCGGCGCGATCTCCACGACCTTCTGGTGGCGGCGCTGCACGGAGCAGTCGCGCTCGAACAGGTGGACCGTCTCTCCCGTGCCGTCGGCGAGGATCTGCACCTCGATGTGGCGGGGCCGCACGACGGCCTGCTCGAGGAACATCGTGGGGTCGCCGAACGCGCTGTCGGCCTCGCGCATCGCCTCTTCGAGGGCACCGCGGAGGTCTTCCTTCGACTCGACCCGGCGCATGCCGCGGCCGCCGCCGCCGGCGACCGCCTTCGCGAAGATGGGGAAGCCGATCGCGTCCGCGCCGGCGAGCAGCTCGTCGAGGTCGCGGGAGGCGGGCGTGGACTTGAGCACCGGCACTCCCGCCGCGATCGCGTGCTCCTTCGCCGTGACCTTGTTGCCGGCCATCTCGAGCACGCGCGTCGGCGGGCCGATGAAGGTGATGCCCGCCTCGGCGGCGGCCTGGGCCAGATCCGGATTCTCTGACAAGAAGCCGTACCCGGGGTAGATCGCGTCGGCGCCCGACTCCTTCGCGACGCGGATGATCTCGTCGACGTCGAGGTACGCCTTGACCGGATGCCCCTTCTCGCCGATCTGGTAGGCCTCGTCGGCCTTCAACCGGTGCATGGAGTTGCGGTCCTCGTAGGGGAAGACCGCGACGGTCTTCGCGCCGAGCTCGAACGCTGCGCGCATCGCGCGGATGGCGATCTCACCTCGGTTGGCTACGAGAATCTTCCTGAACATCCGGTCCCTTCGACACTCATGCTTCTTCTAGCCCAAGCCTAGGGCGGCCGTACGCTGGCAATTTCCTCAGCAGGTGGCCACACACGCCCCAAGATTTAGGTTCTTTAACTGTAGTGAAGGTATCGTCGTTACTCGTGCATGTACTCAGCGTCAGCTCCCTCAAAGGGGGCGTGGGAAAGACCACAGTGACGCTCGGGCTGGCCTCCGCCGCCTTCGCGCGCGGCCTTCGGACACTAGTTGTCGATCTCGACCCGCAGTCGGATGTATCCACAGGTATGGATATCGACGTGGGCGGCCACCTCAACATCGCCGATGTGCTCGCCTCCCCCAAGGAGAAGATCGTGCGGGCGGCGATCGCCCCCAGCGGCTGGACGAAGGGGCGCCCCGGAAAGATCGACGTGCTCATCGGCTCGCCCTCGGCGATCAACTTCGACGGGCCGCACCCGAGCATCCGTGACATCTGGAAGCTCGAGGAGGCGCTGGCCAACGTCGAGGCCGACTACGACCTCGTGCTGATCGACTGCGCGCCGTCGCTCAACGCACTCACCCGCACTGCCTGGGCCGCATCGGACCGGGTCACCATCGTGACCGAGCCCGGCCTCTTCTCCGTCGCCGCCGCCGACCGCGCGCTCCGGGCGATCGAGGAGATCCGCCGCGGCCTCTCCCCGCGACTGCAGCCCCTCGGCATCATCGTGAACCGGCTGCGGTCGCAGTCGCTCGAGCACCAGTTCCGCATCAAGGAGCTGCGCGACATGTTCGGGCCGCTCGTGCTCTCGCCCCAGCTACCGGAGCGCACGTCCCTCCAGCAGGCACAGGGTGCCGCGAAGCCGCTCCACGTGTGGCCCGGCGAGAGCGCCCAGGAGATGGCGCGCAACTTCGACCAGCTGCTCGAGCGCGTGATGCGCACGGCGCGCATCGGCGACTTCGCGAACGAGCCGGTCTAGCCGCAAGTCGGCCAGCTCGTCCCCAACGGGGTTGTCGCCGGTGACGGTACAGACAGCGTCGGCGGCCTCAGACTGCGGCGCGGGGGCGCCTCAACTCAGGACCCTGTGTGACTACTGGGTCTGCTGCGTCGCACGAAGTCACGCCACCCTCAGGGGCAACTGCCGCCACATCCATTCCTGAGTTGGAAGGGGCGCGAACGATGTACAGCGCGCTCAGCCGCGCGGGCCAGCGCGACCCGCACGAGGTGCGACGGCTAGGAGGCGCGGACCGCGCGGCGCTTGGCGAGCTCGTCCATGGGGTCTTCGCCCTTGACGGAGTCGAGCTCGACGAGGTCGTGCTCGACCTCGCGGAGGACCTTGCCCACGGCGATGCCGAAGACGCCCTGGCCGCGGCTGACGAGGTCGATGACCTCGTCGTTGGAGGTGCAGAGGTACACGCTGGCGCCGTCGCTCATGAGCGTCGTCTGGGCGAGGTCGCTGATGCCCGACTCGCGCAGCTGGTTGACAGCCACCCGGATCTGCTGCAGCGAGATGCCGGTGTCGAGGAGCCGCTTGACGAGCTTCAGGACCAGGATGTCGCGGAAGCCGTAGAGGCGCTGCGAGCCGGAGCCTGCCGCGCCGCGCACCGTCGGCTCGACGAGCTGCGTGCGGGCCCAGTAGTCGAGCTGGCGGTAGCTGATGCCCGCCGCTCGCGCTGCGATCGCGCCGCGGTAGCCCGCGTCGTCGTCGAGCTCGGGCATCCCGTCGGTGAAAAGCAGACCGAGATCGTAGCGGGATTCCTCACTACGGTTGAGATCTCGCATGCTCTTCCCCTTTTACTTACTTGCCCCGTCACTCAAACCTTCAGGTTTAAGTTGACACTTAATGTTCGTTGACTCCACGGTACCCACCCGACCGCGATGATCGCCGACACCGCTCAGGCGTGTCGGATTCGACGGTACTACGAATCGAGCCGCGTGAGGGCGGATCGGATGAGACTGCTCCGCACAATTTCGAGCTGGCCGGCGATCTCGCGCGCCATCTCGGCAGCGCGGGCGCGGCTCGACGAATCCTTGCGGCGCGCGACCGGCATGAGCGCGTTCTCGATGAGCCCCAGTTCGCGCTCGGCGGCGGCACGGAAGCCGCGCAGGTGCCGCGGCTCGATGCCCGAGCGCTGCAGCTCTACCAGCGACTTGAGCACCGCCAGCACGTCCTCGCCGAAGTGGTCGGCGGGCACGACGAGCGAGGCGGAGATCGCGTCCCCGAGGAGCATCGCGTTGGCGCCGGCCTCGCGGATCAGCTCGTCACGGGTGAACCGGCGCTCAGAGGACAGCATGGATGGCGCGGCAGCCCCGCCACCGGGCAGCTCAGGCGTGCGCCCCGCATCCATCTCCGCCAGGTACCCGCGGATGACCTTGAGCGGCAGGTAGTGGTCGCGCTGCATGGTGAGCACGAAGCGCAGCCGGTCCATGTCCGTGGACGAGAACTTGCGGTAGCCGGACTCGGTGCGCGCGGGCGAGACGAGCTGGCGCTCCTCCAGGAACCGGAGCTTGGAGGGGGTGAGATCGGGGAACTCGGGGTTCAGCTTCGCGAGCACCTGGCCGATGCTGAGTAGGGGGGGACTCCCAGGCACGCGCCCCGGTGCAGCACCGGCCTGGGAGGAAGCACTCGCCACTACCGTCCGGCCAGGTGGGCGAGGTCGAGCCGCGAGGCGTAGAACGTGAGGCGGAACTTGCCGACCTGCACCTCCGCGCCGTCACTGAGGAGGGCGGTGTCGATGCGGACGCCGTCGAAGTAGGTGCCGTTGAGCGAGCCGAGGTCTTTGACCTCGAAGGCCGTGCCGTGGCGGAGGAACTCCGCGTGGCGGCGCGAGACCGTCACGTCGTCGAGGAAGATGTCGGCCTCGGGGTGGCGGCCCACCGTGGTGAGGTCTGCGTCGAGGAGGAAGCGGGCACCGACATTGGGCCCGCGGCGGACGACCAGGAGGGCGGAGC
This sequence comes from Rhodoglobus sp., assembly GCA_025463515.1. Taxonomy (GTDB): domain Bacteria; phylum Actinomycetota; class Actinomycetes; order Actinomycetales; family Microbacteriaceae; genus Rhodoglobus. The sequence continues at coordinate 40,173 of JAODAQ010000004.1, read as the reverse complement.
CGGAGGGAAGAGCGGCGATCGCGTCCAGCTCCTCGGGCGAGGCGTCGCTGTCGAGAGCAGCAAGCTGCGCGGCGAACTCGTCGCCATAGGTGACCGTGGCGTCGTCCCGGTGCGGGGCCTCGGCGCTGGTGGATGCCTCGGGGGCTGCGCCATCGGCGGCGGGGCCCTCTTCGTCGTACTCGGTCATCGTGTCCCTCCCTAGCGTTCCAGAGTAGTCGATAGCGAGGGGTCCTCGTCCCGGAGAATTCTGACCATCCGCACCGTTTGCGTCGCGTAGATCACTCCGCCCCACCAGTACAGGAAGACTCCCCAGAGCGCGAACGCCCAGCCGACGGGATTGGCGATCGCCGTGGCATCCGGGAACGCCTGTCCGATCATGAGGATCGGCAGCGCGTAGAAGAGGCACAGCGTTCCGGCCTTGCCGAGGTGGTGCACGGGCAGCGGGCCGTAACCGTGATTGGCCAGCACGACGCCGAGCACGACGAGCAACAGGTCGCGCGCCACGATGACCGCGAACAGCCACCACGGGATGACCCCGCGCACCGCGAGGCCGATGAGCGCGGCGAAGATGAACGCCCGGTCGGCAGCCGGATCGAGCAGCTGGCCGAGGCGCGAGATCTGCCGGAAGCGCCGCGCGATCACGCCGTCGAGGTAGTCGCTCACGCTCGAGACGACGAGCACAAGAAGGGCAAGGCCGTCTTTGCCCGCGATGATGAGCACCAGGAAGACGGGCACCAGAGCGAGCCGGATGAAGCTCAGGACATTGGGCACCGTGAGGATGCGGCTGCTCACCTCGCCCGCCTGTTGCTCCACGATCGACGAGTCTAGCGAGCGCACCACGGGAATAGGATTCCCCTATGAACGCGCTCCAGACCGTGATCCTCCTCGCCGCCCTCGTCGTGCTGGGCGTGTGGATCGCCTCCCTCATCACCCACGACCACTCCTGGGTCGACCGCATCTGGTCGATAGTGCCGGCCGTGTACGTGTGGGTGTTCGCCGGGTACGCGGGTCTCGCCGACCCGCGCCTCAACGTCATGGCCGTGCTCGTGACGCTGTGGGCCGCGCGACTGACCTTCAACTTCGCGCGCAAGGGCGGGTACACCGGCACCGAGGACTACCGCTGGCCGATCCTGCGGGCACGGATGAACCGCTGGCAGTTCGAGCTGTTCAACTTCTTCTTCATCTCCCTGTACCAGAACGTGATCCTGCTGCTCATCGCGCTGCCCGCGTTCACCGCGTTCGAGAACCGCTCGACGCCGTTCGGAGTGCTGGACGCGGTGCTCGCCGTCATCTTCCTCGGCCTGCTCGTGGGCGAGACCGTCTCCGACCAGCAGCAGTGGAACTTCCAGAAGGCCAAGAAGGCCGGCGGCGCCGAGTTCCGCCCGCGCTTCCTGCAGTCCGGGCTGTGGAAGTTCTCGCGCCACCCCAACTTCTTCTTCGAGCAGGCGCAGTGGTGGGCGCTCTTCTTCTTCGGCGCGGTCGCCGCAGGCTCCGTACTGCAGTGGACCGTGCTCGGCGCCGTGCTCCTCACCGCACTGTTCGTCGGCTCCACGATCTTCACCGAGAGCATCACGAAGTCGAAGTACCCGGAGTACGCCGACTACCAGGCCACTACCTCGCCGATCGTGCCGTGGCCGCCGCGCCGGGCGGGTAAGGCCTCCGTCACCGCCTGACCGAAGTAGCGTGGGTGCATGTCGTGCATCCGCTTCAACACCCCCGCGCAACGGGCCCAGATGAGGGCGATGGCCCCGGCCATGCTCACATCCGAGCAGGCTGCGGCGCTGCATCCGGCGCCCGAGGTCACCGAGAGCAAGATCCAGCGGCTGAGGCTGCTCGCGGCCGACGCCAACCCGAAGATCCGCGAGAGCGTGGCGAGCAGCTACCACACCCCCGAGGACGTCTTCGAGGCGCTCGCGCGGGACCCCGACGAGGGCGTGCGGGCGTGCGTCGCGCGCAACGAGTCGGCGCCCTGTGATGTGCTGCGGTCGCTCGTGGCCGACAAGTCGGAACGAGTCCGCGGATTCCTGGCCCTCAACTTCTTCGTCCCCCAGGACGCCATGGAGCTCCTCGCGGAGGACCGCAGCTCAACAGTGCGCGGCCTCGTGACCTGGAAGCGCGAACTCGCGGACGCTTAGTCACACCAGTCACACCGTTCACTTTCGTCACAGCACGCCGTAGCCTGTAGCAATGGTCTTACGCGGGGTTCTGTCGAGCGCGCTCGCGCTCGTCATGGCGGTCGCCGTGCTCTCCCCCGCGACCGCAGCCCCGCGCGACGACTACCCCTCGTGGGACGAGGTCGAGGCGGCCAGGGGCAACCAGGCCAAGACCGAGTCGACCATCGCGCGGATCGACGCGCTGCTCGCCGGGCTCGAGGCCGATGCCGCCCGACTCGGCGACGCCGCCGTCGCCCGTGGCGCGGAGGCCGACGCCGCGCGCGCAGCACTCGCCCGGGCGACGAGCGAGGCGCAGTCGCTCTCGGCGCGCGCGGACAGCGCGAAGGCCCTCGCCGCGCAGTCCGCCTCCCGGGCGGCACAGGTCGCCGCGGCGCTCTACCGCTCCGGCGGAACGGACCTCACGACCACGCTCCTGCTGTCCTCCGGCGAACGGGCCGACGACCTCCTCGAGCGGCTCGGCAGCCTCGACCGGCTGGGCGCGCGGCTCGACCTCGCCGTGCAGCGCGCTGACTCCGACCGCAACCAGGCGTCCGCGCTGAGCGCGCAGGCGGCGGTCGCCCGTACGGCGCGCGCCGCGGCATCCGCCACCGCGCAGTCCACGGCCGCTGCCGCGCTCGCCGCGTCGCAGGCAGCGGACGCCGCCGTCGCCACCCAGCAGGCCGGGCTCACCCAGTTGTACGACCAGCTCGCGGCCCTCAAGAACACGACCGCAGCGCTCGAGCAGCAGTACCGCGCGGGGCAGCAGGCGTCGAACGACCCGGGCGGAAACGGCGGCGGCGGGGATGACGACGGCGAGATCGTCGTGCCCGGCGGCGAGGTCAACGACGTCGCGGCCGCGCGCTCGTACGCGTTCGGCCAGCTCGCGGCAGCGGGCATGGGCGGCAGCCAGGCCGACTGCCTGCTGTGGCTGTGGAACCGCGAGTCGGGCTGGCGGACCAACGCCTACAACTCGTCGAGCGGGGCCTACGGCATCCCGCAGTCGCTGCCGGGGAGCAAGATGGCTGTCATGGGAGCCGACTGGCGGACGAACTACGTGACCCAGGTGAACTGGGGCCTCGCGTACATCTACTCCCGGTACGACACCCCGTGCAGCGCCTGGGCGCACTCGGAAGACGTGGGCTGGTACTGACGATGGCCGTGCGGGTGGACAGCTGGCTGTGGTCGGTGCGCGCGTTCAAGACGCGGTCGCTGGCGACTGCCGCCTGCCGCTCCGGCCACGTGAAGGTCAACGGCGAGCGGGCGAAGGCCGCGCAGCCGGTGAAGGTCGGCGACGAGGTCCGCATCCGGGTTGCCGGGTTCGACCGCATCCTCGAGGTGCGCGAGACGCTCGTGAAGCGGGTGGGCGCCGCAGTGGCCGCTGAGGCCTTCGTGGACAACAGCCCGCCGCTGCCCACTCCGGAGGAGACCGCGCTGCTCCCCCGCCGAGACCGCGGCGCTGGCCGGCCGACGAAGCGTGAACGACGAGAGATCGAGAAGTTGCTCGGTCGGGACTAACCTCGACTCAGGACCATCCGCATACTTCCGAGGAGGAACCTATGGCAGACAAGTCGCCCAAGAAGAACACCGCAAAGACCGCGGCGGGCAAATCTCTCAAGGAGAAGCGCGCCGAGAAGAAGGACAAGGCAGCCAGCAAGCGCAAGGACTGAGCTGCTCAGGCGGGTTGAGTAACGCGCTCAAGCGCGTGTATCGAAACCCGGGACGTCATCCGCCCCGGTTTCGATGCGGCCGAGGACGGCCTACTCAACCCGCTTCGGCGTCTGCGCCTTCTTCGCGGGTGCGGCCGCCGCGGCACCGATGGCAGTGCCCGTCGCGCGGCCGGTCACGATCTCGGAGATGTCGATGCCGACCAGGTCTTTGAGGATCTGGTTCACGGTCGTCAGTTGCGACGCGACGTTCTGGCCCACCTGCTCGGTGCCCGAGCCGTCAGATGAGATGACGGTCATGTTGCCGATGGCCGAGAGCGGTTCGGATGCCGCGCGCACGATATCCGGAAGCTGCGCGATCACCTGCTGGCGCAGCAGGTCGCCCGCTCCCGCCGCCAGCGCGTCCGCCTTGGAACGGGTGGCCTCGGCCTCGGCGTTGCCGCGGGCACGGATCGAGGCGGCCTCCGCCTCGCCCTCGGCCGTGAGTGCGTCCGCCGCGGCGATGCGGCGGTTCTTCTCCGCAATGCCCTCCGCCTCGAGCGCCTCTGCCGCGCTGCGGCGGCGGTTGCGCTCAGCGAGGCCCTCCGCCTCGAGGGCTTCTGCGCTCGACCGGCGCGAGTCGCGGTCGGCGTTGGCCGCGGCGACGGCTGCCGCGGCATCCGCCTCGGCCTTCTTCTCCATGGCGTAGGCCTCGGCGTCGGCGACCGCGCGGATCTCGGCATCGAGCTCCTGCTTGCGCAGACCGACGCGCTTGCCTGCCGTGAGCTCCTGCTGGGCCACGACCTCCTGCTGCGCGATGGCCTCGGCCAGCGGAGCAGCCGCTGCAGCCTCGGCACGGGCCTTGTCGGTCTCCTTCTGGATCTCGGCGTTGCGCAGGTCGAGCTTGCGCTGCGATTCGGCGACCGCCTGGTCGGCCGAGATGCGGGCCTCCTCAGAAGCCTGGCGGGAGACGGACTCGGCGATCTCGGCGACCTGCTTCACGCGCGCGGCCTCGGCGCGACCGAGGTCTTTGATGTAGCCGTTGTCGTCGTCGATCTCCTTGATCTGGAGGGTGTCGATGGTGAGGCCCTGCACGTCGAGCGACTCGCGCACCGCCTCGAGCACCTGGCCCTGCAGCGCAGAGCGGTTGGTGATGATCTCGGTCACGGTGAGCTGGCCGACGATCGAGCGGACCGAGCCGCTCAGCACCTCCTCCGTGGAGGTCTCGATCTGGTCCTGCTGGTTGAGGAAGCGCTGGGCGGCGGCGCGCACCATGGACTCCGAGCCGCCGACCTTCACGACCGCTACCGCGTTGACGCGGATCGTGATCGCGTCCTTGGTCTGCGCGGTCGCCTGCACGTTGAGCTGGCGGCTGCGGAGGCTGAGCTTGAAGTAGGCCTCGACGATCGGCTTGACGAAGACGCGAGACCCGAAGACCACGCGCTGCCCGGCGTTCTCCGTCTCGACCTGGCCGGTCTTGAGCGGCTTCTGCCGCGACGTGACGATGATCGCCTCGTCGGGCTTGGCGACCTTGATGCCGCTGAGCAGGACGATCACGACGACGAGGAGGACGACGAGCACGCCCACGATCACGATCACGAGGGTGGGGTCGGGGATGAAGGGGATCATGCCCCGACCCTATCGGTTGAGCTTTACTCGGCGGTGACGGGCTTCTTCCGCCGCGACACCCAGACGACTCCCGCGGCCGTGAGGCCGATGACCACGGCGATGAGGATGATGTAGAACGCGACCGAGAGGTAGCCGTTCGGCGAGAGGTTCGGGTTGAGGAACGGGTACGGGTACCAGTAGCTGTTGCCCTGCATCTCGTCGGGCGTGATCGGGCCGCGGATGAGCGTGTAGATGCCCCACACGAGCGGGAAGATCACGATGAACCAGATCGACTTCCAGGCCAGCGCGAGGCGGCCAGAGACGAGTAGCCAGTCGAGGAGCATCCAGAGCGGGGCGATCACGTGCAGGACCTCGTTCGACCACGGCACCGTGGTGCCCTGCGGCAGCTCGACGTTGCGCAGCAGCAGGTTGTAGACGACTCCCGTGACGATCATGTAGGTCGCGATCGCGGCCCGGAAGCCGTTGAACCAGGCCGGGTCGGCCGCGCCCTTTCGCGTCAGGAGGAAGAACGCCCCGATCAGGCACACCACCACGGTGCCGACGTTCGACTCGATCGTGAAGAAGCTGAAGAAGTTCGTGAAGCTGATCGCGAGGTTGGTCACTCCCCCGGCCAGCCAGTTCGAGACGCTCTGGTTCAGCTGGGCGACGATCGCCGCGACGATCGCGACGGCAACGGCGACGCGGATGACCGCGAAAAGGATTCTCATGGCACGACAGTAGCGGTCTAGCGTGGAGTAATGACGGAGGCCACGGAACAACCCGCGAAGCTCCGCACCGTCATCATCGCCTTCGTTGCGAACCTGCTGGTCGCCTCCGCGAAGACGGTCGCGGCGGTGGTCACCGGGTCAGCGTCGATGCTCGCCGAGGCGGCGCACTCCTGGGCCGATGCGGGCAACGAGGTGTTCCTGCTGATCGCCGAGCGCTCCAGCGCGCGCAAGCCGGACTCGGGGCATCCCCTCGGCTATGGGCGCGACGCGTACGTGTGGTCGCTGTTCGCCGCGGTCGGCCTCTTCACCGCCGGCGCCGTGGTCTCGGTGCAGCACGGCCTCTCGGAGCTGTTCGACCCCGAGCCCGCCGGGGACTACCTCGTCGGCTACATCGTGCTCGCCATCGCGGCGGTGCTCGAGGGCGTCTCCTTCCTCCAGTCCGTCGTGCAGGTGCGGGCCGGCGCGCGGAAGTTCAACCGCGGCGCCCTCGACTACGCGCTCAACGGGTCGAACCCGACCCTGCGGGCGGTCCTTGCCGAGGATGCCGCGGCGCTGGCCGGGCTGGTCATCGCGTTCCTCGGCATCCTGCTGCACCAGGTCACCGGCAACCCGGCCTACGACGCCGCCGGGTCGCTCGCGATCGGAGTGCTGCTCGGTGTCGTCGCGGTGGTGCTGATCGGGCGCAACCGGAGGTTCCTCGTGGGCGAGGTGCCGACCCCCGCCGTGCGGGCGACCGTCGGCAACGCCCTCGCCGAGCATCCCGAGATCGAGCGCGTGACGTACCTGCACCTCGAGTTCGTCGGGCCCGCGAAGCTGTTCGTGGTCGCCGCCGTCGACCTCACGGGCGACCGGCGCGAGGAGGACGTCGCACGGCAGCTGCGCACGCTCGAGCGCGCGATCGAGGAGAACGAGCTGATCCAGAAAGTCGTGCTGACGCTCTCGGTGAGCGACGAGCCGACGATCGGCTTCTGAGCTAGGCCTTCTTCGCGGCGGCCTTGGCCGCCTGCTTCGTCGCGCGCACTTTGAGCAGCGACTCGGGGTCGACGATGTCGGCGACGGACCGGTACGAGCCCGCCTCGCCGTAGGCGCCGGCGGCCGTCTCCCAGCCCGCGGCGGTGAGCCCCTGCCGCTTGCCGAGGAGCGCGAGGAAGATCTTCGCCTTCTGCTCGCCGAACCCCGGAAGCGCGTTGAGGCGCTTGAGTATCTCGGCGCCGTCGGGGTCGCCCTGCGTCCAGATGTTCTCGGCGTTGCCGCCCCAGTCCGACACGACGGCAGCGCACAGGCCCTGCACGCGCCCCGCCATCGAGCCCGGGAACCGGTGCACCGCTGGCGACTGCTTCATGACCTCGACGAAGGCGTCGGGCTCGTAGCCGGCGACGGTCGCGGCGTCGAACGAGCCGAGCCGCGCCCTGAGCTTGGCCGGGCCCGCGAAGGCGGTCTCCATGGGCACCTGCTGGTCGAGGAGCATGCCGACCAGGAGCGCCAGCGGGTCGGAGGTGAGCAGGGCATCCGCATCGGCATCGCCGGTGATGTGCAGTTCGTGGGCCATGCGATCCATCGTGCCACTTGACCTTGCCCCGCGGGTCAGGGTTTAGCGTTGCGTCCATGAGGATCGGAGAGCTCGCGCGCAGCGCGGGCGTGACAACCAAGGCCGTGCGGTACTACGAGTCGGTGGGGCTGCTCGACGCCGAGCGGCTGCCCAACGGGTACCGCGACTACGACGAGTACGACGTGCGGCTCGTGCGCGAGGTGCGCAGCCTGGCGACACTCGGCATCAAGGTCGAGCAGGCGAAGCCGTTCCTCGAGTGCCTCGTGTCGGGGCGCGACAAGGGCGACGACTGTGCGGCGCCGCTCGTCGTGTACCGCTCCGTGATCGAGGAGCTGGACGAGCGGATCGCCGACCTGTCCAGCCGTCGGGAATCAGTTGCCGTGGCACTTGCCGAGGCGGAGAGGAGGAGCTCATGAGCCTGCAGGACGTGACGGATGAGACCTTCGAGAGGGCCGTGCTCGGGGCATCCGGGCCGGTGCTCGTCGATTTCTGGGCCGAGTGGTGCCCGCCGTGCCGGGTTCTCACGCCGATCCTCGAGCGGATCGCCGAGGAGCACCCCGGCATCACGATCGTCAAGATCAACGCGGACGACAACCCCGCGACGGCGATGAGGTACCGCGCGCTCTCACTGCCGACGATGAAGGTGTTCGAGGGCGGAGAGGTCGTCAAGACCATGGTCGGGGCGAAGCCCCAGGGCGCGATCGAGGCCGACCTCGCGGCGTACCTCTAGCTGTCAGGAATTTCGAGGTGCGGCCCCACCTCCTTGCGCGGTAGCGTCGCCTGCGTGACTCATGTGCTGTCGCGCGAGGAGGCCCGCCGCATCGCGGTGCGCGCCCAGCTGCTGGATGCCCGCCGCCCCGTCGACCTCGTCGACACCGTGCGGCAGCTCACCTTCGTGCAGCTCGAGCCCACCGCCGCGGTCGCCCCCACCGCGGACCTCGTGCTGTGGAGCCGTCTCGGCGGCGGCTACGAGCCCGCCGACCTGACCACGGCGCTCGAGGTCGACAACTCGCTCTTCGAGCTCGCCCTCCTCGTGCGCCCGATGGACGACCTACCCCTGTTCCGGGCGGAGATGGCCGGGCCGCCCAAGTACGAGTCGACCGCGCGCTGGCTCGACGACAACGACGAGTTCCGCCAGGACATCCTCGACCGCCTCGAGGTCGAGGGTCCGCTCACCTCGCGCGAGATCCCCGATACGAGCATCGTGTCGTGGCCCTCGAGCGGTTGGAACAACAACCGCAACGTCATGATGATGCTCGAGTGCATGATGATGCGCGGCGACATCGCCGTTGCGCGCCGGGAGGGCCGCGACCGGCTGTGGGACCTCGCTGAGCGGGTCTACCACTCAGACACGCCGACGGTGCCGCTCGACGAGGCGCTGCGGACTCGGGCATCCCGCAGGCTCACGGCTCAGGGGCTCGTGCCGACGAAGACACCGGATCTCCCCGTGGAGACCACCCGCGTCGGCGAGGCGGGCGTCCCCGCCACGATCGACGGGGTGAAGGGCACCTATCGGCTCGACCCCGCGGCACTCGACCAGCCCTTCGAGGGGCGCACGGCGCTGCTCTCGCCGTTTGACGGTCTCATCCGCGATCGGAAGCGCATGAAGGAGCTGTTCGGGTTCGACTACGCCCTCGAGATGTACAAGCCGGCGGCCAAGCGGCAGTGGGGCTACTACGCGCTGCCGATCCTGCACGGCGACCGCCTGGTGGGCAAGGTGGATGCCACGACCGACCGCGCACGCGGGGCCCTCGTCGTGCACGCTGTCCACGAGGACGAGCCGTTCTCGCGCGCCGAGCTCGACGCCGAGCTGCGGTCGCTCGCCGACTGGCTAGGTGTGGAGCTCGCCCGAGCGGAGGATTGACTCCATCTTCTTGCCGCGCGCGAGCTCGTCGACGATCTTGTCGAGGTAGCGGACCTTCTGCATCAGCGGATCCTCGATCTCCTCCACGCGCACGCCGCAGATCAAGCCCGTGATGAGCACGGCGTTGGGGTTCATCCGCGCCTCCGCGAAGAAGTCGGTGAACGTGGTGCCGGCGTCGAGGTGCTTCTGCACCTCGGCCTTGTCGAAGCCGGTGAGCCACTCGATGAGCTCGTCCAGCTCGGCGCGCGTGCGGCCCTTCCGCTCCACCTTGGTGATGTACAGCGGGTAGACCCTGGCGAAGGGCATCGCGAATATCCTGCTCACGGTTTCAGCGTAGCTATCATTCGAGGATGCTGGTCGAACACCGTGGGCTTCGCCCGCAGCTCCACCCCACCGCGTACGTCGCTCCCACCGCCGTCGTGAGCGGGGACGTGACCGTGGGCGCCGGGGCGCGCATCCTGCACGGGGCGGTGGTGACCGCCGAGGGCGGCGCTGTAGCGCTGGGCGAGAACGTGGTGGTGATGGAGAACGCGCTCGTGCGGGGGCGGGCGGGGCATCCCGCTGTCGTCGGCGACGCCGTCATGATCGGGCCGCACGCGCACGTCAACGGGAGCACCATCGGCTCCGGGGTGTTCATCGCGACGGGCGCCGCACTCTTCCCCGGGTCGGTCGTCGGCGACGGCGCCGAGGTGCGCATCAACGCCGTGGTGCAGGTGAACACCCGGCTCGAGGCGGGTGCCGTCGTGCCCATCGGCTGGGTCGCCGTGGGCGACCCAGCGCAGCTCTTCTCATCCGACCGGCACGACGAGATCTGGGCGGTGCAGCGCGAGCTGGACTTCCCGGGCACCGTGTACGGCGCCACCCGCGAGACCACCATGGCCCAGCTCATGGCCGGGCAGTCCGAGTTCTACGGCGCGCACCGCGATGACACTGTTATCGGCTGACGCGCCCGTAGCGCAGCTGCGGTTCGGCCCCGGGGCCGGGGGCATCGAGCGCATGGAGGCCACCTTCCACGGCGGCGGCTTCGAGCCGCACCGGCACGACCGGTACGCGATCGGCGTCACGCTGCACGGCGTGCAGAGCTTCCAGTACCGGGGGTCGCAGCACTGGGGACTGCCCGGCGAGGGCCACATCCTGCACCCCGACGAGCTGCACGACGGTGTGCCCGGCACAGAGGCCGGGCTGCGCTACCGCATCGTCTACGTCGACCCCGCTCTCATCCTGCAGGCGCTCGGGGGCGGGCCGCTGCCCTTCGTCGCCGATCCCGTGGTCTCGCAGCGCGCGATCACTCCGGCGCTGGTGTCGAGCCTCCGCGACCTCGACGAGCCGCTGAGCGAGCTCGCGGGCGTCGAGCTCGTGACCGCGCTGGCAGACAGCCTCCGGCGCGACTCCACCGACCGACCGGGCCGGCGCGAGCCGCTCGCGGTCGGGGCGCTCGCGCGCATCCGCGAGCTCATCACCGACGACCCCGCCGTGCAGCACTCCGCAGCCGAGTTCGAGGCGCTCTCGGGGCTCACCCGCTGGGAGGTCGCACGGCAGTTCCGCGCCGCGTATGGCACGAGCCCCACCCAGTTCCGCATCATGCGCCAGCTCGACCGCGCCCGTGCGCTCCTCCACCGCGGCGGGACGCTGGCAGCCGTCGCCGCGGAGGCCGGCTTCGCGGACCAGAGCCACCTCTCGCGCCTGTTCAAGCGCACCTACGGCATCACCCCAGCTGCCTGGAGGGACGCCGTCGCACAACCGTTCAAGACGAGCGGCGCCGGGGCCAGCTAGAACTGGAGCATGACAACAGGATTCATCGGGCTCGGCATCATGGGGCAGCCGATGGCCCTCAACCTCGCGCGGGCCGGGGAGCAGCTCGTGGTGTGGAACCGGTCCCCCGCCCGGTGCGAGCCGCTGCGCGATGCTGGAGCGCAGGTTGCGGCGGCGCCGGCCGAGGTGTTCGCCGAGGCATCCACGGTCATTCTCATGCTTGTCGACGAAGAAGCCACCGACGGGGTGCTCTCGCGCGGAACCCCCGACTTCGCGCGGCGTGTCGCGGGCCGCACCGTGGTGCAGATGGGCACGATGTCGCCGGGCTACTCGCGCGGGCTCGAGGCCGACATCCGGGCCGCGGGCGGGCGGTACGCCGAGGCGCCGGTCTCCGGGTCGAAGGTGCCGGCCGAGAACGGCATGCTCGTCGGGATGCTGGCGGGCGACCCGGAGACTGTGGCCGAAGTGGCGCCGCTCCTGGAACCGATGTGCCACGAGGTCGTGACGTGCGGCGCCGTGCCCGGCGGACTGCTCACGAAGCTCGCGGTCAACATCTACCTGATCACTATGGTCACGGGCCTCGTCGAAGCCGTGCACTTCGCGCAGCGGCAGGGGCTGGATGTCGCGACCGTCGCCGCCGTGCTCGACGCGGGCCCCATGGCGAGCCCGATCTCGCGGCTGAAGCTCGCCAAGCTCGCCGCAGAGGACTTCTCCGCGCAGGCGTCGATCGCCGACGTCCTCAAGAACAGCCGGCTCGTGGCGGAGTCCGCGCGGGAGGCCGGCATCGCCGCACCCCTCCTCGACGAGAGCTACGCACTCTACGCCGAGACGCTCGGCCTCGGCGAGGGCGCGTCCGACATGATCGCGGTGCTTCGGGCGATCGAGGCGCGAACAGCCGCGCTCAGCGCCCCATGACCCCGCGGAAGAACTGGGCGAGCCCGTCCGTGTCGTGCAGCGGCAGCACCGCGGCGACGTACTGGTCGGGCCGCACGACGACGATCGCCCCGCGCCGGTCGACGCCGCGCAGCTCGAAGATGTCCTCGCGCGGGTCGACGGCGTAGACCTTCTCGTAGTCGAGGAGCCGGAACGGCCCGGTCTCGGGCAGGAACACCCGCGGCACCGAGGCAAGGTTCACATCGGTGTGCGCGCCCTGATACACGACCTTCACGTCGAACCACTCGTCGAAGTCGACTCCCGCGGGCATCAGTCCGGCGAGCCAGTCCGCGAGCTCGGGCGTCGCGCCAGCCTCGTCGGCGAACACGTAGACGCGCCACCGCGCGTCGGCGCGGGCGTGGTGGCCGAGCTGCAGCGGGTTGGTGTCGCTCACCCGGACCACCGGCGCGGAGCGGAACCGCTTGCCGATCGGGAAACCCGTCGCGAGCGCCTGGTGCTCGGCCCCGCCCACGATCATCGACGGCGCGTACTCGGTCATGAAACCGGCCGGGAACTCGGCGGTCCGCACGTAGAACTCCTCGAGCTCCGCGGGGTCGGCGAGGTCCTCGGGCTTGGTCGCCATGAGCGTCGACCACTGCTTGTCGAAGTCGATCAGGTTCTTCGCCACGATCTGGCGCTCGGCGGAGTAGGTGTCGAGCAGGCTCTCCGGCGCGCGGCCCTCGAGCACGTGCCCGAGCTTCCAGCCGAGGTTGAAGCCGTCCTGCAGCGACACGTTCATCCCCTGCCCGGCCTTGGCGCTGTGCGTGTGGCAGGCGTCGCCGGCGATGAAGACGTGCGGGGTCCGGATGCCGACGGCCGCGGCATCCACCTCGTCGAAGCGGTCTGTCAGCCGGTGGCCGACCTCGTAGACGCTGTGCCACGCCACGTTCTTCACGTCGAGCCGGTACGGGTGCAGGATCTCGTTGGCGCGCGCGATGATCTGGTCGATCGTGGTCTCGCGCACGGCGCCGTTGTCGGCCGGATCCACCTCGCCGAGGTCGACGTACATGCGGAACAGGTGCCCGCCCTCGCGCGGGATCAGCAGGATGTTGCCCGCGTCCGACTGGATCGAGCACTTGGTGCGGATGTCGGGGAAGTCGGTGACCGCGAGCGTGTCCATGACGCCCCACGCGTGGTTGGCGCTGTCGCCCGCGAGCGTGCGGCCGATCGCGTCGCGCACCCGGCTGCGCGCGCCGTCCGCGCCGAGGACGTACTTGGCCCGCACGACGCGCTCGGCGCCGTCCTTGACCATGCGCACGCTCACGGGGTACTCGCCCTCCCCCACCTCGAGGTCGAGCAACTCGTAGCCGTAGTCCGGCGTGATCCGAGCAGGGCCGTTCACCATGTACTCGGCGAAGTAGTCGAGCACGCGGGCCTGGTTCACGATGAGGTGCGGGAACTCGCTGATGCCGCTCGGGTCGTCGACGGCGCGGGCCGCGCGGACGATGCGGGACTTGTCGTCCGGGTCGGGCTTCCAGAACGCCATCTCGGTGATGCGGTAGGCCTCCGCGATGATCCGGTCCGCGAACCCGAAGGCCTGGAACGTCTCGACGCTGCGGGCCTGAATGCCGTCGGCCTGGCCGATCACGAGACGGCCGTCGCGGCGCTCGATGATGCGGGTCGTGACATCCGGGAACTGCGACAGCTGTGCGGCGGCGATCATGCCGGCGGGCCCGCTGCCCACGATGAGCACGTCGACCCGGCCCGGGAGGTCGTCGGGCCTGTCGATACCGACGCCTGCTGCGGGCCGGATTCGCGGGTCTCCCGAGACGTAGCCGTGGTCGTGGAACTGCATGCTTGTCACCCCGTTGTGATGTGTTCTATTATCGAACGCGTAGTTCTCAATCAGGACAACCTTAGGACGAGACGATGCCGGATGCAACGACCGCCCCGCACTCCCAGACGCTGTCGCGCGGCATCCGCGTGCTCGAGGTGCTCGCGGAATCACCCCAGACCATCGCCGGCTTGGCCCAGTCGCTCGACGTGCACCGCTCGATCGTCTACCGGATCCTCCGCACCCTCGAGGACCACGGGCTCGTCTCCCGCGACGCCGCCGGCCTGGTCTCGCTGGCCCCGCGCATGGCCGTGCTCGCTCACGGGGTCGAGCGCGACCTCCAGTCGTCAGCGCTGCCCGAGTTGACCGCCGTCGCCAACGAGCTCGCGATGACGGCCTTCCTCGTCGTGCTCGACCACACCGAGTGCGTCACCCTGCTCAGCGTCCAGCCGCGCGCGGGGACGGCGACCGTCGCGCAGCGGCCCGGCACGCGCCACTCGCTGCTCGTGGGAGCGCCGGGCATCGCCATCCAGTCGCTGCTGACCGACGACCAGCTCGCGGTGCACGGCGTGGGCGCGCGCCGCGAGGAGTCACTGCGCGTGCGCGAGACGGGCTGGGCGACCAGTCATGACGAGGTGATCTCGGGGCTCAGCTCGGTGGCCGTGCCGCTGGAGGTCCGCGGGAGCCCGCCGAGTGCGCTGGCCGTGGTCTTCGTCGCGGCGGGATCACCGGGCGAGAGTGCCGTCGGCGCCCGGCTCATCGCTGCACGGGATGCGATTGCGGGAGAGTACGCACCTCTCTCCACTTTCAAGATATAACTCACTGGGGGGCTTGCCGCAAGACCCCCCTCGCGGCGGAAGATCGATGACCGTGACTACCAGCGCCTTCGATCTGCCCGCCCGCCTCTCCGCCAAAGCCGACCCCGCCCTGATCGCCGCCGACGAACTGCACTTCGCCGCCCTATCGGCGAGCCTCGACCTCTCCATCGCCGAACTCTCGGACCGGCTGGATGCCGAGCGCAAGGCCCCCGGCGGCACCGGCCAGGCCGCGATGGAGCGCGACCTCGAGGTCCACCGCCTCACCGCCCGGCTGCGCGCGCTGCGGCGCTACGGACTGGACCTCTGCCTCGGGCAGATGGTCGCGGTCGACGAGCCGGAGCCGGTCTACATCGGCCGGTTCGGCCTGACCGACAGCGAAGGCCGGCGCCTCCTCCTCGACTGGCGCTCCCCCGCCGCCGAGCCGTTCTTCGGCGCCACCCACGCCAACCCGATGGGCCTCGCGAGCCGCCGCCGCTACCGCTGGACCCGCGGCCGCATCAACGACTACTGGGACGAGGTGTTCACGGCGGACGGCTTCGAGGGCCACGCCGCCGCGCTCGACGACCAGTCGGCGTTCATAGCGAGCCTCGGCAGCAGTCGCTCACCGCGGATGCGCGACGTGCTCGGCACGATCCAGGCCGACCAGGACGCGATCATCCGCGCCGGAGCCCGTGGCGCCCTCGTCGTCGACGGCGGGCCCGGTACCGGCAAGACCGTCGTCGCCCTGCACCGCACGGCGTACCTCCTGTACTCCGACCCGCGCCTCAGCCAGGGCCGCGGCGGCGTGCTCTTCGTCGGCCCGAGCCAGGGCTACCTCGCGTACGTCGACGACGTGCTCCCGAGCCTCGGGGAGGAGGGAGTGCACACCTGCACCCTGCGCGACCTGGTTCCCGAGGGGCAGGCTGCGGGCGAAGACGGGCCGGATGCCGCGAGGCTCAAGTCGTCCGCCGAGCTCGTGCGCGCGGTCGAGACCGCCGTGCGCATCGCCGAGCTCCCGCCGACCCGCACCGTGACCGTCGAGACCGCGTGGGCCGACATCCGGATCACGCCCGCCGACTGGGCGGAGGCCTTCGAGGCCGCCGACGCCGGCACTCCGCACAACGAGGCCCGCGAGGAGGTGTGGGAGGCGCTGCTCGACATCCTCCTCGACCAGCTCGGCGAGGAGCGCGAGGAGGAGGCCACCGACTTCGACGCCTACGGTCTCGTGCGCGACCGGGAGGACGGGCTCCGCGAGGGACTCGCCGACGACCCCGAGCTCGCCGCCGCCTTCGCCCGCGCGTGGCCGCTGCTGGAGGCAGCGGATGTCGTCGCCAGGTTCTGGTCGGATGCGGCCTTCCTGCGCCGGTGCGCGCCGTGGCTGAGCTCCGCCGAGGTCGACGCCCTGCAGCGCACGGATGCCCGGGCCTGGACGGTGTCTGACCTGCCGCTGCTCGACGCCGCCCGCCTGCGGCTCGGCGACCCCGGGGCATCCCGCCGCCGCCAGCAGCAGAAGGCCGCGACGGCCGCCGAGCGCCGCCGCATGTCCGACGTCGTGGACGACCTCATCGCGAGCGACGACTCCGACCTGAAGGTCATGTCGATGCTTCGCGGCCAGGACCTGCGCTCGACACTCGTCGACGAGGCCGCGCTGCCGAGCATCGACCCGGACGTGCTGGCGGGTCCGTTCGCGCACGTCGTCGTGGACGAGGCGCAGGAGCTCACCGACGCGGAATGGCAGATGCTGCTCGCCCGCTGCCCCTCCCGCAGCTTCACGATCGTGGGCGACCGCGCGCAGGCCCGGCACGGCTTCACCGAGTCGTGGCGGGAGCGGCTCGAGCGCGTCGGCCTCAGCCAGGTCGAGCTCGCCACCCTCAGCATCAACTACCGGACCCCCGAGGAGGTGATGGCCGAGGCGGAGCCCGTCATCAGGGCGGTGCTGCCGGATGCCAACGTGCCGACGTCGATCCGCAGCAGCGGCATCCCCGTGCTGCACGGAGCTGTGGAGGAGCTGCCCTCCCTCCTCGATTCCTGGCTCGCCGCCCACGACGAGGGCGTCGCGTGCGTGATCGGCGATCCCGGGTTCCCGTCGGGGCCGCGGGTGCAGTCGATCGCGCCGGAGCTGTCGAAGGGGCTCGAGTTCGACCTCGTCGTGCTCGTGCATCCGGAGCGGTTCGGCGACGGGATCGAGGGCGCCGTCGACCGGTACGTCGCGATGACGCGGGCGACGCAGGAACTCGTGATGCTCAGTTGAGCGCCGCCGCCTTCGCGAGCAGCAGGTCGCGCTGGCGGTCGTTGCCCGCGAGTCGGGCCGCGGTGACGAGCTCGGAGCGGGCCTCCTCGGTGCGGCCGAGTTGCGCGAGCAGCTCGCCGCGCACGCTCGGCAGCAGGTGCGAGCCGCGGAGGCTGCCCTCCCCCGCCAGCCGGTCGACGATGAGCAGGGCGTTGGCCGGGCCGGTCACCATCGACACGGCGACCGCTCGGTTGAGCTCGACAACGGGGTTGGGCGCGAGCTGGCCGAGGGCCTCGTAAAGCAGCACGATCCGCTCCCAGTCGGTCTCCTCCACACTCGCGGCCGTCGCGTGGCACTCCGCGATCGCGGCCTGCAGCGCGTACGCGGTGCGGCCCCGGCCGAGCGAGTCGGCCGTGGCCAGGGCAGCCGAGCCGCGGGCGATCTGGGCGCGGTCCCAGCGTGAGCGGTCCTGGTCCGCGAGCAGTACCGGCGTGCCGTCGCGCTGGGTCCGCGCACCGAACCGGGACGCCTGCAGCTCCATGAGCGCGACGAGCCCGTGCACCTCGGGCTCCCGAGGCAGCAGCCCCGCGAGCACCCGGCCCAGGCGCAGCGCCTCATTCGCGAGCTCGGTGCGAATCAGACGGTCGCCGGATGTCGCGGCATACCCCTCCGTGAAGATCAGGTAGACGACCGCGAGCACTCCGGCCAACCGCTCCGACCACTCACTCGGATCCGGAACCTCGAACGGCACCTTCGCCAGCGACAGGGTCTTCTTCGCCCGCACGATGCGCTGCTGGACGGTGGCCACCGGCACGAGGAACATCCGTGCCAGCTCCTCGGTGCCCAGCCCGCCGACGATGCGGAGGGTGAGCGCGACCTGCGCCTCGCGCGTGAGCACCGGGTGGCAGGCGGTGAAGACGAGCCGCAGGAGGTCGTCGTCTATCGGCTCCCACTCGTCCTCGGGCCGAGAAGCCAGATCGTGCGCGATCGCCTCGTGGCGGGCATCCAGCCGCTCTCGCCGGCGCCAGCCGTCGATGGCCTTGCGCTTCGCGACGGCCGTGAGCCAGGCGCCCGCGTTCTGCGGGACGCCCGACTCCGGCCACTGCACGAGCGCGTCGGCGACGGCCTCCTGGGCGAGGTCCTCGGCGAGGCCGACGTCACCGGTCACCTTCGCGAGCGTGGCGACGATGCGCCCGCCCTCGATGCGCCAGACGGCGTCGACCGTGCGCCGGATGTCGCTCACTAGGCCAGCGACCCGTCAGCGCGCCACTCCTTCTCCTTCTGGATGAACTCGTTGTCGGCGTAGTCCGCGAAGTCGCTCTCGTCGGTGACGCGGCGCACCTCGAGCTTGCTACCGGCACCGAGCGGAGCGCGGCTCGCCCACTCGGCGGCCTCCTCCTTGGACGACGCCTCGATGATCCAGAAGCCGTTGAACAGCTCGTTGACCTCGCCGTAGGGGCCGTCGGTGATGATCGGCTTCTCGGCCGAGAAGTCGACGACGAAGCCCTCCTTGGCGTCGGTGAGACCGTCGCCGGCGAGCAGCACACCGGCCTTGATCATCGACTCGTTGTAGGCGCCCATCGCATTGATGACCGCCTCGAAGTCGAGCTGCTCGTAAGCCTCAACGGCTTCGGCCGAGCTGCGCATGATGAGCATGTACTTCATGGTGTTTCTCCTTTGACCTGGGCCGCCCGATGCGGCCTCATACTCACACGTCGACTGGCGAACGCGGATATCGACACTGTCGGCAAACTCATTTTGGAGAGCAGTCTGAATCTCACGGATGACCTCCCCCAACGCTCCCGTGGCGAGCAGGCCGGCGCCCAAGGGTCCGGCTGAGTCGGTGCCGAGCAGCGGCAACTCTTGGAGGGCACTGCGAACCTCCGCGCTCATGTGGTCGAGCTGCCACCGGACCTCGTCGGCGCGCGTGCCCGGAGCGGCGAGGTCTGCGGCTTTCGCCGCGTAGGCGGCCGCGCCGAGGGCGTGCGCGCCCATGTGCGCAACCCCCGATGCCTGGCCCGCCGCGCGGGCTGCGGCTATTGCTGCCGGACTCTTCGCCGAGCTCGCCGCACGGCCCGCCTCGAATCGCCTGCGGATCTCCCCTGCTGCGGTGAGCTCGCCTCTTCCGAAGGCCCGCGCGCGGGCGATGCCGTCGCGCGCCCGGTCGTCGCTCGGCGCCTCCGCCTCGAACAGCGGCAGGACGCGCTCGGCGCAGTCGGCCGCCCACAGGGCGGCACTGCGGCGGTCCTCTTCGCTGAGCGCCTGCGGGGATGGCATACATCTACTGTGGCCCACGTTGCGCTAGGTATGCGAATACACGCGGTGTCCCTTGCAGTGGCCGACCTCGACGTGTCGGCAGACTTCTACGAGCACGTGCTCGAGCTGCCGGTGGTCCGCGAAGGCGAGCGGGCTCGTGTGACCATCGGGACCAGCATCCTCGAGGTCCGCAGCGATCCCTCGCACGTCGGGCCGCACCACCTCGCGATCACGATCCCCTCGAACAAGTTCGAGGCGTCGAAGGCGTGGATCAGTGCCCGCGTGGAGCTGCTCACGGCCGACGGCGCGGACGAGTTCGAGACCGCGCCCTCGTGGAACGCGCGCTCCCTCTACTTCATGAGCCCGGATGGCACGATCCTCGAGTTCATCATCCGCCGCGACCTCGACAACTCGACGAGCGGGGAGTTCTCCAGCTCCGACCTGCTGAACGTGAGCGAGGTGGGGATCGCCGTCGACGACGTGCCGCGCGCCCTGCGCGAGCTCGCGGAGCACGGGGTCTCCCCCTATGGCTGGAATGCCCCCGACTTCGCACCGGTCGGCGACATCGACGGGCTGCTGATCCTCGTCGGGCCGGGCCGGCCGTGGTTTCCCACCTCGCTCGCCGCGCGAATGAGTGCGATCGAGGTGGATGCCCGAGCTGGAGCGCCCGCCGACATAGTGCTCGCGCCCTCATCCGTTCTCAAGCTTCAGTGATGATCTGCCAGAACTCCCCACGCGGGCCCTGGCACCGAGGACAAGGGTCTACGACTCGTGCTTCCCCTCTTACAGTGCAATCTGCGGCTGAGTTGAGGGCGGGTTGCAGGCGGCTGCGCCTCGGGTGCGGCGGAGGAGTCTTGGGCAGGCGCGATTTTCTGGACTGCTCAGCGGGGGCCCACGAGCAGCTTCGCGTCCGGGTCAGCCCGACCGAGGTGACAGCAACGGCCCAGAGGTTAAACGGAAACGGCCACCTATATCGGTGGCCGTTCCTGTCATCTCGGTCGGGCTGACAGGATTTGAACCTGCGACCCCCTGACCCCCAGTCAGGTGCGCTACCAAGCTGCGCTACAGCCCGTGACAACTCGAATAGCTTAGCGTGTTCGCGAGGGGCGAAAGATCAGTCGCCGTTTCGAGTGGATCAATGTCGGTGGAATAGGACAGGATGTTCACAACGTTTACTTTCCGTGCGGGCCGGGTTGCTCGCGACATTCTCCAGCACAACCGACGGGAACCTCTTTGTCTGACAGCGCCCTCACCATCGACGCGAATGCTGTGAATTCGGCCACCCCCGACCACCGCAGGCGCAACAACCTCGTCATCAACCTGATGCTCGTGGCCACCTTCGTGGTGTTCCTCAACGAGACCATCATCAGCGTCGCGATCCCGGCCGTCATGGCCGACCTCAGCATCCCGGCGAGCACGGCCCAGTGGCTCACGACGGCGTTCATGCTGACCATGGCCGTCGTCATCCCCACGACCGGATTCCTCATGCAGAGGCTCAACACGCGCACCGTGTTCATCCTCGCCATGAGCCTCTTCAGTCTCGGCACGGCGATCGCCGCGATCGCTCCCGGGTTCGAGATCCTGCTCGCGGGCCGAATCGTCCAGGCCAGCGGTACCGCGATCATGATGCCGCTGCTCATGACGACCGTCATGACGCTGGTTCCGCCGCACGAGCGCGGCAAGACCATGGGCAACATCTCGATCGTCATGTCGGTGGCGCCGGCCCTCGGCCCGGCCATCGGCGGCGCGATCGTGCAGGGGCTGCACTGGCGCTTCATCTTCATCATCGTGCTGCCCATCGCGATCGCCGCGCTGGTTCTCGGCGCGCTACGCGTGCAGAACGTCACCGAGCCGCGGAAGGTCCCGCTCGACACCCTCTCGGTCATCCTCTCCGCGTTCGCATTCGGCGGCCTGATCTACGGCCTGTCGAGCCTGGGCGAGTCGGCCGCGGGCGAGGCGCCGGTTGCCCCGTGGATCCCGCTCGCCGTCGGCGGCGCATCGCTGATCCTCTTCATCGTCCGGCAGCTCGTGCTGCAGGGCGGTGACCGGGCGTTCCTCGACCTCCGCACGTTCAAGTCCCGCGGGTTCACCATCGCGATCGTCCTCATGGTGGTCATGATGGGCGCGCTCTTCGGCACCGTATTCCTCCTCCCGATCTACACGCAGAAGGTGCTCGGCATCGAGCCCGCCCTGAGCGGCCTCCTACTCGTGCCCGGCAGCCTCCTGATGGGTGTCGCGGGTCCCTTCATCGGCCGCCTCTACGACCGCTTCGGGCCACGACCGCTCATCCTCCCGGGCGCCGTGGTCGTGAGCGCCGCACTCTGGGGCTTCTGGATGCTGCTCGGCGAAGGCACCCCGTGGGGCGTGGTCCTCGGGCTGCACGTGTTCCTGAGCGTCGGGCTCGCGTTCATGTTCACACCGCTGTTCACCTCGTCGATGGCCGCGCTCAACCCGCGTCTGTACTCGTACGGCAGCGCGACGATCGCGACAGTCCAGCAGCTCGCCGGAGCCGCGGGCACGGCGCTCTTCGTGGCGCTCTTCACCATCGGCCAGCTGACGGCCGGCGGCAACCCCGACGGCGCTCCGGCTGAGGCGGTTGGAGTCCACAACGCGTTCATGGCCGGCGCGTTCATCTCGCTGCTCGCCATCGTCGCCGCGTTCTTCGTGCCGAAGCCGGTCGAGTTCGACCACGCGGGTGCCGAGGGCGAGAACGCCTGGGGCGGCGGACACTAACGTCCAGGCTGGTTGAGTAGGGCGCTCTGGCGCTCGTATCGAAACCTCACGGTTTCGATACGGCCGCGGGCCGCCTACTCAACCCGCCTACTCAACCAGCAGTAAGCGCAGCGCGGGCCAGCTGGCCGCGAAGCCCGGATGCAGCGGCAGCCCGTCCACATCGGCCACCGCGACCCACGCCAGCGCCTCGCTCTCAGCGTCACCGATCACGGGAGTGAACTCCTCGAGCGCCTCGGCCACCACCGTCGTGTAGGTCCAGACCTCGCGGTCGTACACGCTCGTGGACATCACCTCCAGGAGGTCGGCGGGAACGCCGGCCTCCTCGTTGGCCTCGCGGAACGCGGCATCCACCGCGCTCTCGCCCTCTTTGCGGGCGCCGCCGGGGAGCCCCCAGGTGCCGCCGAAGTGGCTCCACTCAACGCGGTGCTGCAGCAGCACGCCGAGCGTGCGGTGCCACACGAGGAGCCCCGCGGCACCGTAGGTGCCCCAGTACCGCTCCCCGCCAGGGCCGAACACCCATGCGTCGCCCTTGTCGTGAGGGCGGCGCGGCAGATCGTTGGGCGGGGTCATCGCTAGCGCTTGCGCTTCTCGCGCACCCGCATGTTCACGTTGATCGGGCTGCCCTCGAAGCCGAAGATCTCGCGCAGGCGCCGCGTGATGAACCGGCGGTACTGCGGGTCGAGGAATCCGGTCGTGAACAGCACGAACGTCGGCGGGCGCGAGGCCGCCTGCGTGCCGAAGAGAAAGCGGGGCTGCTTGCCTCCGCGAACCGGGTGCGGATGCTCGGCGGTGAGCTCGGCCAGCAGGGCGTTGAACTTGCCGGTCGGGATGCGCGTGTCCCACGACTCGAGCGCGAGCTCGAGCGCCGGTACGAGCTTCTCGAGGTGGCGGCCGGTCTTCGCGGAGATGTTCACGCGCGGAGCCCACGCGACGTGGCTGAGGTCCTGCTCGATCTCGCGCTCCAGGTAGACACGGCGCTCGTCGTCGAGGAGGTCCCACTTGTTGTACGCGAGCACGAGCGCGCGGCCCGACTCGAGCACGAGGTCGACGATCTTGAGGTCCTGCACGCTGATCGGCTGCGAGACGTCGAGCACGACAACGGCGACCTCGGCCTTCTCGAGCGCGGCCGAGGTGCGCAGGGTCGCGTAGAAGTCGGCGCCCTGGGCGAGGTTCACCCGGCGGCGGATGCCCGCGGTGTCGACGAAGCGCCAGAACTTGCCGCCCAGCTCGATCTGCTCGTCGACGGGATCGCGCGTGGTGCCGGCGAGCTCGTTGACGACGACGCGCTCCTCCCCCGCGGTCTTGTTGAGCAGGCTCGACTTGCCGACGTTCGGGCGGCCGAGGATCGCGACGCGGCGCGGCCCGCCGACCTCCTCCTTCGCGACCGCGGACACGGTCGGGAGGACGGTCAGGACGTGGTCGAGGAGATCAGCGACGCCACGGCCGTGCACGGCGGATACCGGCCAGGGCTGGCCGAGGCCGAGGGACCACAGCACGGCGGCCTCTGGCTCTTGGCGCACGTCGTCGACCTTGTTGGCGACGAGCATGACGGGCTTCTTGGTGGCACGCAGCATCCGGACCACGTGCTCGTCCGTCGCGGTCGCGCCCACCGTGGCGTCCACGACGAAGAGCACGGCGTCGGCGAGGTCGATCGCGACCTCGGCCTGGGCGGCAACGGAGGCGTTGATGCCCTTGGCATCCGGCTCCCAGCCGCCGGTGTCGACGATGGTGAACTTCCGGTCCGCCCACTCGGCCTTGTAGTTGACGCGGTCGCGCGTGACACCCGGGGTGTCTTGCACGACGGCCTCGCGGCGGCCGATGATCCGGTTGACGAGAGCCGACTTGCCGACATTGGGCCGGCCGACGATCGCGAGTACCGGAAGCGCAGGCAGGTAGACGATCGCGTCGGGGTCGTCGGTGACGGTCTCGAGGATGTCGAGGTCTTCGTCGTCGAGCTCGTACTCGGCGAGGCCCTGGCGCAGGGCGCTCGCGCGCTGCGCGGCCTCCTGGTCGTCGAGCCCGCGGATGCGGTCGGCGAGGGCGGTATCGAGCTCGGGGAAGTCATCCTCGTCGGCCATGGTCATTCCTTAATGGTTTCGATACGCTCCGCTACTCAACCAGCAGAACGTACGAGACTCACGACAGCCGCTACGGTCTGGTCGAAGTCGAGATCGGTGGAATCGATGGTGGTCACACCATCTGCGGCATTCATGAAGTCCACGACGCGCGAATCCTGTGCGTCCCGATCGGAGAGAGCCTTCGCCGTGGCCGACGCATCGACTCCGGTGAGTTCCGCGGAACGCCTGCCCATTCTAGCTTCCTCGGATGCTGTGAGCAGAATCCGCACCGGCGCATCGGGTGCCACGACCGTGGTGATATCCCGCCCCTCGACGATGATGCCGGGCCGCTCCGAGGCGGCGATGATGCTCCGGAACAGGTCGACGAGGTAGCTGCGCACCTCGGGTACCCGCGCGACGGCACTCACGATATGGGTCACGCGGGGCTCGCGGATGTCCTCCGTGATGACGTCCGCACCCACTCGCACGAAGTAGTTGTCGGGGTCGGTGCCGATCGTGTACTCGAAGCGCGGCAGCTCCTCGGCGATGTCGCTCGGGTCCAGAGTGTCGACGCCTGCCTCGAGGCAGTGCCATGCCAGAGCGCGGTACGCCGCCCCGGTGTCGAGGTAGCCGAACCCGAGGACTCGCGCGGCGGCCTTGGAAACGCTGGACTTGCCACTGCCCGCTGGGCCGTCGATGGCCACGGTGGTCGAGCCCGTCGAGATTGTCATGCGAATGCTCCTACGATCTTCCAGCCACGGCCCTCGAGCTCGGTGGCGAGACGTTCTTCTACTTCCGGCAGTACCGAGATCTCGGCAAGCCCGATCTGCGCGCCCGGCGAGTGCTCGAGCCTCAGGTCCTCCATGTTGACTCCCGCTTCGCCGATCTCGGTGAGCAGTCGTGCGAGCTCTCCCGGGGTGTCGTCCACCTTGACGACGATCTGGCTGAAGTGGCTGGCCTGGCCGTGCTTGCCGGGGATGCGCGCCACCCCCGCATTGCCGCCGGCGAGGGTCTCGGCGATCGCGCGACGGGCACCGGGTGCCGTCGGGTCGTCGAGGGCCGCCAGCACGGTGTCGAGATCGGAGCGCAGCGCGCGCAGGATCTCGGCCACCGGCGCCGCGTTGGCACCGAGGATCTGCACCCACAGCTCCGGGTCGCTCGACGCGATCCGGGTGGTGTCGCGCAGGCCCTGTCCCGCGAGCGAGACGGCGGAGTCCGTCGCACCCCCGAGGCGGCGCGCGAGCAGTGTGGAGACGAGCTGCGGCGCGTGCGACACGAGCGCGACGTTGCGGTCGTGCTCGGCGGCATCCATCTCGACGGGCTGGGCGCCGAGGTCAAGGGCCAGCTGCTCGACTGCCGCGGCCCGGCGGTAGGTGATCTGGTCGTGGCCCGCGATCACCCAGGGCCGGCCGATGAAGAGGTCCGCCCGCGCGGAGATGGCACCGCTGCGCTCGCGCCCGGCCATGGGGTGCGAGCCGATGTAGCGCGAGAGGTCGGCGCCCGCGGCGCGCAGTTCGTCGAGCGGGGCGACCTTGACGCTCGCGACGTCGGTCACGAGGGCGCCGGGATGCGCGGCCAGCTCTGCCGCCACCACCCGCGCCGTGACATCCGGCGGCACGCAGACGACCACGAGCTCGGGCAGGTCGTCCGGCTGTGCGCGGCGGCCCGCGCCGTAGTCGATGGCCAGGTCGAGGCTCGAGGGCGAGGCGTCGTCGAGGATGACGTCCACGCCGTGCTCGCGCAGCGCGAGGCCGATGCTCGTGCCGAGGAGGCCTGCACCGACGATGCGCACCGGGCCCGCAAGGCGTCGCTCAGGCACCGGTCTCCTCTTCCTGGCCGCCTCCGTCGCGGTCCTGCGGTTCAGGGCGACTCAGGGTCAGCAGTTCGCCGAGTTCAACCTTAGTGAGATCGCGAGTCTGGCCGACCTGCAGGCTGCCGAGGTGCAGCGGCCCGAACTGGCGGCGGACCAGCTCGAGCACGGGGTGGCCGACGGCGTCGAGCATCCGGCGCACGATGCGGTTGCGCCCCGAGTGCAGAGTGATCTCGACCATGGATGCCCCGCCCGAGGCCGGCCCGAGCATGCGGGCCTTGTCCGCGACGATGAAGCCGTCGTCGAGGTCGAACCCCTTGGTGAGCTTCGAGATCGTCTGCGCGCTCACGGAGCCCGACACCTTCGCGATATAGGTCTTGAAGACGCCGAAGGAGGGATGCGCGAGCACGTGCGCGAGATCGCCGTCGTTCGTCAGCACGAGCAGGCCCGAGGTGTTGGCGTCGAGGCGGCCGACGTTGAACAGGCGCTCCTCGTACTCCCGGGTGAACTCGCGGAGGTCGGGCCGGCCGCCCTCGTCGGCCATCGAGCTCACCACGCCCACGGGCTTGTTGAGCATCACGTAGCGCTTGGTCGTGTCGGTCTGGATCGCGGTGCCGTCGACCGTGATGAGGTCGGTGGGGAGCACTCGCCGGCCCGGCTCGTCGACCACGACACCGTTGACCGTCACCCTGCCCTGGGCGATGAGGTCTTCCGAGACGCGGCGGGACGCGACACCGGAGGCCGCCATGACCTTCTGCAGGCGCTCGCCCTCGGGGCTCCCGCCGGTCGAGCTGGTCCCACCGCTCATCGAGCTTGTCGAGATGTCATCGTCGCTCATCGAAGCCCTCCGCGCCGTCCTCGAGCAGCGGCGAGATGTGCGGCAGCTCCTCGATCGAGTTGATGCCGAGCTGCGTCAGGAGCAGGTCGGTGGTCTCGTAGTGGATGGCGCCCGTCTCGTTGTCGGTGAACGCCTCGGTGATGAGCCCGCGGCCGAGCAGCGTGCGCACGACCGAGTCGACGTTGACCGCGCGGATCGACGCGATCGCACCGCGGCTGATCGGCTGCTTGTACGCGATGACGGCGAGCGTCTCGAGTGCCGCCTGGCTCAGCCGCGTCGGGTTCTGGGTGAGCACGAAGTCGCGCACGAGATCGTCGTGCTCGGGGCGCACGTAGATGCGCCAGCCTCCCCCGACCTCGCGCAGTTCGAAGCCCCGACGGATGCCCCCGCCGACGCCGTCATAGTCGGCGACGAGTCGCTCGATCGTCTGGCGCACCGCCGGCACGGGCGCGTTCACCGCGGTCGCGAGCGAGACGAGGCTCTGCGGCTCGTCGGCCACCATGAAGACGGCCTCGAGTGCGCGCTCCAGGTCCGGAATCACCCGCGCCGGAGCTTCCTCGGTTGTCGGGCCTGTCGAGACATCAGTTGTCGGGCCTGTCGAGACATCAGTTTCCATAGTCAGTTCCCAAGTTCGCGAGGCTGTCGTCCGACCAGTGCTCGGCGGACCAGTGGATGGTGAGCTCGCCGAGGGGCTCGACCTGCTCGAACCCCACGAACGCGCCGCGGAAGAGCTCGAGGATCGCCAGGAAGCGCGCGATGACCACGCCCTTCTGGTCAGCGCCCGCGATGAGCTGGCGGAAGGTCATCGGCTCGCCCCGTCGCAGCATGGCCACCACGTGTGCGGCCTGCTCGCGGATGGAGACGAGTGGCGCGTGCAGGTGGTCGAGCCCGACGGACGGGATCTCGCGCGGGGTGAAGGCGAGTGCGGCGATCGCCGCGAAGTCTTCGGCGGTGAGCGTCCACACCAGCTCGGGCGTCTGCTTGCGGTACTTCTCCTCGAGCCGCACCGCGCGGAAGTGCCGGGTCGACTCGGCCTCGAGGTGGCCGGAGAACCAGGTCGCCGCCTCCTTGAACGCGCGGTACTGCAGGAGCCGGGCGAACAGCAGGTCGCGGGCTTCGAGCAGCGCGACATCCTCGGCATCGACAAGCTCGCCCTGCGGCAGGAGGCCCGCGACCTTGAGGTCGAGCAGGGTCGCCGCGACGACGAGGAACTCGCTCGCCTGGTCGAGCTCCTCATCGGAGTCGAGGCCGCGCAGGTAGGTGATGAACTCGTCCGTGATCCTGGAGAGCGACACCTCGGTGATGTCGAGCTCGTGCTTCGTGATGAGCGAGAGGAGCAGGTCGAACGGCCCGTCGAAGTTGGACAGCGAAACGGAGAAGCCTGTGGCCTCCGACTCCAGCTCGCCGACGTCGCTAGGCGACGGCGCCACGGTGGATCAGTTCTCGGGCCAGTTGGCGATAGGCGTCCGACGCGCTGTGGTCGGGGGCGAAGCTCGTGATCGGCGCCCCCGCGACGCTCGCGTCGGGGAACTTGACGGTGCGGCCGATGACTGTCTCGAGCACCTGGTCGCCGAAGGTCTCGACGACGCGCTCGAGCACCTCGCGGGAGTGCAGTGTGCGCGCGTCGTACATGGTGGCGAGGATGCCGTCCAGCTCGATCGCGGGATTGAGGCGGTCGCGCACCTTGTCGATGGTCTCGACGAGCAGTGCGACACCGCGCAGCGCGAAGAACTCGCACTCGAGCGGGATGAGCACGCCGTGCGCGGCGGTGAGCGCGTTGACCGTCAGCAGCCCGAGCGAGGGCTGGCAGTCGATGAGGATGACGTCGTACTGGTCGCTCACCTTGCGCAGCACCCGCGCGAGGATCGTCTCGCGGGCGACCTCGTTCACGAGGTGCACCTCGGCGGCGGAGAGGTCGATGTTGGCCGGGATCACGTCCAGATTCGGGTAGTCCGTGTGCACGATGGCCTCGGCCGGGTTCTTGATCGTGCCCAGCAGCAGGTCGTAGATCGTCGGAACGTCGTGCGTGGGCACCCCGAGGCCGGCAGAGAGTGCGCCCTGCGGGTCGAAGTCGACGGCCAGAACGCGTCGGCCGTACTCGGCGAGCGCAGCACCAAGGTTGATGGTGCTGGTCGTCTTGCCGACGCCGCCCTTCTGGTTGCTCAGCGAGATGATGCGCGCCGGTCCGTGGCCCTTGAGGGGCGGCGGGTCGGCGAAGATCGTCTGCCTGCGTCCGGTCGGACCGATCGCGGGGGCCTCGAGACCGGGCAGTACCGCCGCGTCTTCTCTCTGGGCCGTCATAAATCGAGTGTACGGCGGCAGATTTGAACCCCTGACCTCCGACGCGTCTTCGCGGCCCGGTTCGCCTCTACCAGAGGTTGAAGGTTTGGAGCTGTAGCGTTGCCTCGATGTCCACCACGAACTCCTCTCCCATCGGCGCCATCGCGCGCTACGGCCTGCTTATCGGCCCGCTCCTGAGCATGATCGACTCCAGCATCGTGAACGTCGCGGTGCCGGATATCGCGACCGAGCTCGAGGCGAAGCTCGACGACGTCCAGTGGGTGGTCAGCGGCTACCTGCTGGCCCTCGGTGTCGCCCTCGCGCTCACGGCGTACCTCGCGAAGCGCTTCGGCATGCTGCGCGTCTACACCGTGAGCATGATCCTGTTCGTGCTGGTCTCGGCAGCCTGCGCTTTCGCGCCGAACATCGAGTTCCTCATCGCCTTCCGCGCACTGCAGGGTTTCGCGGGGGCTCCCCTCGTGCCGCTCGCGCTGAGCATCCTCCTCGGCAAGGACGGCATCGGCGGCGGCAAGATCCCGATCTCCGCGGCTCTCGTCCTGTTCCTCGCCCCTGCGCTGGGCCCGACCCTCGGCGGCCTGCTCATCGGTGCCGGCGGCTGGCGCTGGATCTTCCTCGTCAACGTCCCCGTGGGCATCATCGGGCTTCTGCTCATGCTGCGCGTCCCGAAGCACATCGGTGCTCAGCCGGATGCCACGACCCGCTTCGATCCCGTCGGCTTCGTGCTGCTCGCGCTCGGCCTCACCGCCGCACTCCTCGGCGCGACGGAGGGCACCTCGGAGGGCTGGGACTCGCCGCTCGCCTGGGCACCACTTGGCGGCGGGCTGCTCCTGCTGGTCGCCTACACGTTCTGGGCGCTGCGGCGGCCGCATCCGGCAGTCGACGTCACGATGATCCTGCACCGCAACTCGGCGCTCGCGCTCGTGCTGCAGATCTTCTGCTCCGTCGTCGCGT
This sequence comes from Rhodoglobus sp., assembly GCA_025463515.1. GTDB lineage: Bacteria > Actinomycetota > Actinomycetes > Actinomycetales > Microbacteriaceae > Rhodoglobus. Next base: position 10,196 of record JAODAQ010000004.1, on the reverse strand, counting down.
TCGGCACGGTGTTCCTCATCCCCGTGTTCACCCAGTCGGTGCAGGGCTACTCGGCGGTCGAGACCGGCATCGCACTTCTCCCCCAGGGCATCATCATGGGCCTCGGCACGTTCGTCGGCCAGAAGCTCTCGAGCCGCGTGCCCCTTCGGGTGCTCGTCGTCACGGGCTTCGTCGCCCTCGCCATCTCGAGCGTCTACCTGCTGTTCCTCGAGCAGGACACCCCGCTCTGGCTCACGGCGGTCGCCCTCTCCGTGCGCGCGATCGCGATCGGCTTCGTGACGACACCGCTGCTGGTCGCGATGCTCGCGCCCCTCCCCGAGGAGGAGCTGGCCGACGGCAACACCCTGTTCAACATCACCCAGCGCCTCGGCGGCTCGATCGGCGTGAGCATCCTCGGGTCCATCGTGGCGGGCGGCGCCACCCTCGCCGCGACGATCGGCAACTTCCACCTCGTGGGCGGCATCCTCATCGCGATCGCCGCTGTCTCCGCCGTTCTGGCGCTCTTCCTGAGACAGGAGAAGGGCGTCGCGCTGCCGATCGTGAACACGGTCGGCGAGTAGAACCGACGCCGGCGCCGTGCGCCTCGGTGGCCGAGCAATCGCCCGCGCACGCGCAAGACCCGCCACCCAGTCAGGCCACCAGCCACTCGCCACTAGCCACTAGCCGAACTAAGGACATTTCCCCTTTGCGATAGAGGTCCTTAGTTCCGCTAGTCCCTCGGAAGGTAAGCCGCACTCCACCGCCCGGGTACCGAGCCGGGCTGGCTCAACTCTCTACCGCGCGCGCGGGTGCGCCGTCGTGTACATGTCGCGGAGCGTGTCGGCCGTCACCATCGTGTAGATCTGCGTGGTCGCCACCGAGGAGTGCCCGAGCAGCTCCTGCACGACGCGCACATCGGCACCGCCCGCGAGCAGGTGGGTGGCGAACGAGTGGCGGAACGTGTGCGGCGATATCTCGAGCCCGAGCTTCGCCTTCTCCGCGGCCGCCCGGATGATCAGCCAGGCGTTCTGCCGAGACACCCGCTGCCCGCGCGCACCGAGGAACAGGGCTGGCGTCGCCGTGCCGCGCACCGAGAACCCCGGCCGCGCCCGGACCAGGTACGCGTCGATCGCCGCGCGGGCGAAGCTGCCGACCGGCACGATGCGCTGCTTGCTGCCCTTGCCGAACAGGCGCACGATGTCGCCGTCGACGAGGTCGTCGACGTTCAGGGCGACGGCCTCAGACACCCGGGCGCCCGTGGCGTAGAGCAGTTCGAGCAGCGCCCGGTCCCGCAGCGACTGCGGGTCGTCGCCGCCGACCGCGTTCAGCACCGACTCCATCTGCTCGATCGAGATCGCCTTCGGTAGCCGCATCGCGAGCTTGGGCGGCTTGGTCTCCGCCGCGGCATCGACCGTCACGAGCGACTCGTCGACGAGGAACCTGTGGAAGCCCCGGACTGTGGACAGCATGCGCGCCATCGACGAGGCCGCGAGCGGCCGGTCGGGGCGGGTGCGCAGGTCGTGGGCGAAGGCCGCGACATCCTCGGGCCCGATGCCTTCGGGCGTCTGGATGCCGCGTGCCGCGAGTGACTCGGAGTACGACTCGAGGTCGCGGCGGTAGGCCTGCAGCGTGTTGGCGGAGAGCCCGCGCTCGATCGCGACATGGCGGAGGAACCTGTCGACCGCGACAGTGAGTGAGACCTGGTCGGTCATCGCCGTTCTAGGGGATGCCGCGGCCACGGAGCGTTCGGGTCGCCCAGCGTCGACCAGCCTCTGCTTCGGCCGGCCGCAGCGCTCAGCGCAGCGATCGCGAGGATCGAGTTCTGCAGGTCGCGGGAGAGGACCGCGTCGACCACGTCGTCCAGCGGCACCCAGCGCAGCTCGATGCCGGCCTCCTCCTCGGTGCGCGCGAAAGCCTCGGGCGCGGCGCTCACCCCTCGCGCCAGGTAGACGCGGAGCACCTCGTTGCTGCCGCCAGGGCTCGTCATGAACTCGGTCAGCAGGTCCCAGGTCTCGGCGACGAGGTCGGCCTCCTCGGCGAGCTCGCGCTGCGCGGCCAGGAGGGGCGCCTCGCCGTGGATGTCGAGCAGGCCCGCTGGCAGCTCCCAGTCGCGCATCCGGACCGGGTGCCGGTACTGCTTGATCAACAGCACGCGCTCCCGCTCGTCGAGCGCGAGGATGGCGACCGCACCGGTGTGGTCCATGTACTCGCGGGTGATCTTCTCGCCCTCGAGCAGGAAGGTGTCCCGGCGGATGTCCCACACCCGGCCGTCGAACACCACGTCGCTCCGGACGATCTCCGGGGTGACGGCGTCGTCCTGCAATCCGGGCATCAGACTTCCGTCGGCTCAGGCACCTCGAACAGGCGGGTCGCGTTCTGGCGGTCGAGCGCGGCGGCGATCAGGCCGCGGAACAGCGGGTGCGCGTTGTTGGGGCGCGAGCGCAGCTCGGGGTGCGCCTGCGTGCCGACGTAGTACGGGTGCACCTCGCGGGGCAGCTCGACGAACTCGACGAGGGTGCGGTCGGGCGAGATGCCCGAGAACACCAGCCCGGCATCCGCGATCTGCTCGCGGTACGCGTTGTTGACCTCGTAGCGGTGCCGGTGGCGCTCCGCGATCCGCTCGCTGCCGTACACCTCCGCGACGATCGAGCCGGGCTCGAGCGCAGCCTCGTACAGGCCGAGGCGCATCGTGCCGCCCAGGTCTCCCCCGGCGATGATGTCGACCTGCTCGGCCATGGTCGCGATCACGGGATACTGCGTGTCGGGGTCGAACTCGGAGGAGGACGCCCCGCTGAGGCCCGCGACATCCCGCGCGTATTCGATGACCATGCACTGCAGGCCCAGGCACAGGCCGAGCGTCGGGATTCCGTTCTCGCGGGCGAACCGCAGCGCGCCGAGCTTGCCCTCGATGCCGCGCACGCCGAACCCGCCCGGGATGACGATGCCCTCGAGGTCGCTGAGCATGCGAGCCGCGCCCTCCGGGGTGTCGCACTCGTCGGAGGGCACCCAGCGGATGGCGACCTTGGTCTGGTTCGCGAACCCGCCGGCCTTGAGTGCCTCGGTCACCGAGAGGTACGCGTCCGGCAGGTCGATGTACTTGCCGACCAGCCCGATCGTGACGGTGTGCTTGGGGTCGTGCACCGTGGCGAGCAGCTCGCTCCAGCCGTCCCAGTTGACCTCGGATGCCTCGAGCCCCAGCTGCTCGATGATGTACGCGTCGAGCCCCTGGTCGTGAAGCATCGTGGGGATGTCGTAGATGCTGGGAACGTCGACGGCGTTGACGACTGCGGCCTCGTCCACGTCGCACATGAGCGCGATCTTGCGCTTGTTGCTCTCGGAGACCGGGCGGTCGCTGCGCAGCACGAGGGCGTCGGGCTGGATGCCGATCGAGCGCAGCGCGGCAACGGAGTGCTGCGTCGGCTTCGTCTTCTGCTCGCCGGAGGCGTTCATGAACGGGACGAGCGAGACGTGCACGAAGAACACGTTCTTTCGGCCGAGCTCGTGGCGCACCTGCCGCGCGGACTCGATGAACGGCTGGCTCTCGATGTCGCCGACCGTGCCGCCGATCTCTGTGATGATCACGTCGGGGGCCGGCTCGCCGTTCGCGCCGGGCTGGGCCTGCAGGCGCATCCGTCGCTTGATGTCGTCCGTGATGTGCGGGATGACCTGCACCGTGTCGCCCAGGTATTCGCCGCGGCGCTCGCGCGCGATGACCGTCGAGTAGATCTGGCCGGTCGTGACATTCGCGGCCTGGTTGAGGTTGATGTCGAGGAAGCGCTCGTAGTGCCCGATGTCGAGGTCGGTCTCGGCGCCGTCATCGGTGACGAACACCTCGCCGTGCTGGAACGGGTTCATCGTCCCCGGGTCGACGTTGAGGTAGGGGTCGAGCTTCTGCATGACGACATGCAGGCCTCGCGCGGTGAGCAGATTGCCCAGACTGGCGGCCGTGAGCCCCTTGCCGAGGGAGGAGACAACACCCCCGGTGACGAAAATGTGCTTGGTCACGTGCTGCTCAGATTTATCCACCACGGGGTTTCATCTTATGCCCCCGCGACGGGCTCGCGCTGTGACGCGCGGTGCGCCCGCGGCGAACAGGGTCAGTCGACGCGGGTGCGGGCCATCTCGAGCAGCTCGCGGGCGTGCGCGAGGCCGCTCTCGGAGTCGGAGAGCCCCGAGAGCAGGCGCGCCATCTCCACGATGCGCTGCTCGCCGTGCAGCTGCTCGACGCTGCTCGCGGTCACGTAGCCGCTGTCGTCTTTGAGCACGCGGAGGTGGTTCGTGGCGAACGCCGCGACCTGCGCGAGGTGCGTCACGACGATGACCTGTGCGGTGCGGCTCAACTGCGCGAGCCTGCGACCGATCTCGATCGCGCTCGCCCCGCCGACGCCCGCGTCGACCTCGTCGAAGATGAACGTCGGCACCGGGTCGTTGGCGGAGATCACGACCTCGATCGCGAGCATCACCCGCGAGAGCTCGCCGCCCGACGCGCCCTTGGCGAGCGGCAGCGGCTCGGAGCCCTGGTGCGGCTGCAGGAGGATCGACACCTGGTCCTTGCCGTTGAGCGAGTACTCCGGGCGGTCCTGCACCTCGACGATGAGCCGCGAGTTCGCCATTGCGAGTGCGGCGAGCTCGGCCGTGACGCCCGCGCCCAGGCGCTCGGCAGCGGCACGCCGCACGCCGCTGAGCTGCTCGGCAAGCGCGATAACCCGGTCGCGGTCGGCGTCGACCTGCTCTCGGAGGCCCGAGATGCGGTCAGCGTCGTTGTCCAGCTCGAGGAGCCGGCCGCTGCCGCTCTCGAGGTAGTCGATGACCTCGTCGAGGTCGGTGCCGTACTTGCGCACGAGCTGGCTGAGCTGCGAGCGGCGGTCCTGTACGACCTCGAGCTCGCGGCCGCCGTCCGTGTCGAGGTCGCCGAGGTAGCTGGAGAGCTGGCCGGATATCTCGGTCGCCAGGATCACGGCGTTCTGCAGCCCCTCGACCATCGGTGCGAGTGACGTGTCGTGCGCGACCACCCGTTCCAGCGAGCGCCGTGCCGCATCGAGGAGGGTCAGCACGTCGGCACCGTCGTCCGAGGTCTGCGCCGAGATCGCCTCGTGGGCCTGACTCGCGGCCACGCGGAGGTCTTCGAGGTTGGTGAGCCGGTCGGAGCGCTCGCCGAGCTCCACGTCCTCGCCGCGCAGGGGCGCGACCTCCTCGATCTCCGCCATCGCGACACGCAGTTCTTCGGCTTCACGCGACCGGCGATCCTGCTCGGCCACGAGCACATCGAGCTCGCCCTGCCGGGCCTGCCACTCGCGGTAGACGTCCTGGTAGTCGCCGAGCAACCGCGAGAGCTCGGCGCCGGCGAACCGGTCGAGGGCCTCCCGCTGGGCGGATGCCGACCGCAGGCGCACCTGGTCGGACTGCCCGTGCACCACCACGAGCTGCTGGCCGAGCTCGTTGAGGACGCCCACGGGGGTCGTGCGGCCGCCGATGATGGCGCGACTGCGGCCCTCGGTCGAGACCGACCGGGCGAGGATCAGCTCGGCGCCGTCGAGGTCTCCCCCGGCGTCCCGCGCGCGCTCGGCAACGGCACCGTTGGGGTCGACGATCCAGCGGCCCTCCACGACGGCCTGGCTGCTGCCCGAGCGGATCACCGCGGCATCCGACCGCTCACCCAGGAGCAGACCCAGCGCGGTGACCACCATGGTCTTGCCCGCGCCGGTCTCGCCGGTGATCGCGGTGAAGCCGGGGCCGAGCGGGAGGCGGGCGTCGCCGATGACGCCGAGGGAGCGGATCCAGATCTCCTCGATCACGCGCGCCCCTCCTCGCCCGCGGGCCCGCGCCAGCCGTGCACCGGCAGGTTGAACTTGTTGACCAGGCGGTCGGTGAACGGCCCCTGGCTCAGACGCGCGAGCCGCACCGGGATCGGCGAGCGGCGCACGACCACCCGGGCGCCGCGCGGCAGCTCGTGCGTGCGACGGCCGTCGCACCAGAGCACGCCCGTGCCCTGCGTGCGGTCGAGCACCTCGACGGCCATCGCGGAGTCGGGGCCCACGACGAGCGGGCGGCCGAACAGCGCGTGCGGGCTCAGCGGCACGAGCAGGAGGGCATCGAGGCTTGGCCACACGACGGGGCCGCCGGCCGAGAACGAGTAGGCAGTGGAGCCCGTCGGCGTGCTCATCACGACGCCGTCGCACCCGAAGGAGGAGAGCGGGCGCCCGTCGATCTCGATCACGACCTCGAGCATCCGCTCGCGGCTGGCCTTCTCGACGGTCGCCTCGTTGAGCGCCCAGGTCTCGTAGACGACCTCCGCGTCGACCTTGACCCGCACGTTGAGCGTCATGCGCTCTTCGACGAGGTAGTCCTGGGCGAGGGCTCGCGTGACGGTCTCGGTGAGCGCCTCGCGATCGCTCTCGGCGAGGAAGCCGACGTGCCCGAGGTTCACGCCCAGCAGGGGCGCGCTGCAGCCCCGCGCCAACTCGGCCGCTCGCAGAATCGTGCCGTCGCCGCCGAGCACGATCACGAGCTCGAGGTCGCCGATCTTCACCGTGTCGCCGAGCAGCGCGATCGGCTGGAGGTCGTGGGCCTCGGCCATGATGTGGGCGTACTCGTCCTGCGAGAGCACAGGAGTCAGGCCCGCGGCGATGAGCTGCCGGCACACCGTGATGGCGGCTTCGAGCGAGTCCTGCCGACCGGTGTGCGCGACGATGAGAATGTGCCGTTCAGAGGCGCGACGCTCGGATGTCACGGGGTCACACCTCTTCTTCACACGATCGCGGAAACCTGCCTCGTCCATTCTGTCGGATTCCCACCGACACGTGCGCTCAACCAGACCAGATACTCCCGGTTCCCGGAGTTTCCCGCGATTGGGGAGGGCAGGACGCCCGCCGTCGGCAGAGCCAGGTCCCACGCCGCCCACAGCACGCCCATGACGGCGTCGTCGCGCAGGCCCGCTTCGCGGACGATGCCCTCCCGGATGCCCGTGCGCCCGACCTCGAACTGCGGCTTCACCAGCAGCACGAAGTCGGCCTCGAGCCCCACCGTGGCGACGAGCGCAGGCAGCACCGTCGTCAGGGAGATGAAGGAGAGATCCGCGACCACGAGCGTGGGCACCTCAGCGGTCTCGCTCTCCTCCGCCAGAGTCGCGGCGGTGAGGTAGCGCGCGTTCGAGCCCTCGACGACAGTGACACGAGCGTCGCTCCGGATGCTCGGCGCCAGCTGCCCGTGGCCGACATCCGTCGCGATCACCCGGCGCGCACCGCGCTCGAGCAGCACCTGCGTGAATCCTCCCGTGGACGCTCCGACATCGAGCGCGAGCCTGCCGGCGGGATCGACGCCGAAGCCGTCCAGCGCCGCCACGAGCTTGTGCGCTGCCCGGCTGACGAAGTGGTCGGAGGGCGCGACCTCGATGACCTGCTTCTCCCCCACCGTCGCGGAGGCCTTCACCACCGCGGCCCCGTCGACAGTCACGAGCCCGTCGGCGATCAGCTTCGCGGCGTGCGTGCGCGAGCGAGCGAGACCGCGCTGCGCGAGGGCCGCGTCGAGTCTCGACTCCGCTCCAGGATCAGGCAGTGTCCCCGCCCTCCAGGCGGTGCTGCAGCTCGTCGTGCAGCTGCGTGAACGCCGCTGCCCTCGACTCGAGCGGCTGGTCTTCGATCACGAGCAGGCGAGAGAGGAGGGCATCCGTCTCGGTTGTCGGTTCTGTCGGTGACGTGTCGCTCATGCTCACGAATATAGTTCGGCGGGCACGTCGAGCGCGTAGATGGCGGCGCCCGAGTTCCAGATCGCGGCGGCACCGGCGCGCAGCAGGTCGATTCCCGAGCCGCTCTCGACCGTGAGGGTTGCACCCTCGCGGCGGACTGTCGCCCCGCCGACGGTCGTCCGAGTCACGCCCGGCGCCTCCGTCACGACGGTCTCAGGGTAGGGCTCGTGCAGCTGGCGCAGGTCGTCGACGATGTAGGTCGGCCGCTCCTGCGGAACAGCTCCGAGGACCTGCTTGGCCTGGTCGATGCCCGTGAGCACGAGTACCGACTGGATGCCCGCCCGATTCGCACCCAGGATGTCGGTGTCGAGGCGATCCCCGATCATGAGTGCGGCCTCGGTGCCGAACCTGGTCATGGCCTCGCGGTAGATCGCGACCTCGGGCTTGCCTGCGACGATCGGCAGCCTGCCGATAGCGGTGTGGACGGCCGAGACCAGAGTCCCGTTCCCCGGTGCGGTTCCCCGGGCCTGCGGGATCGTCCAGTCGGTGTTCGTGGCGATCCACGGCAGGTCGCCGGTGGTGCCCTCGCCGTTGAGGGCGAACGCCGCCTCGGCGAGGTGCACCCAGCCGACGTCCGGCGCGAACCCCTGCATCACGGCCGCGGGCGCGTCGAGCGCCGACCGCGTAACCGTGTAGCCCGCCTTCGTGATCTCGTCCACGAGACCATCGCCTCCCACCACCAGGATCGTGGAGCCCTCCGGGACGATGTCCTTGAGCAGCGTGACCGCCGCCTGCGGGGACGTCACGATGTCGCGCGGGGATGCGTGGAGACCCAGCTCGGTGAGGTGGTCGGCGACTGCGGCATCCGTGCGCGATGCATTGTTGGTGAGGTACGCAACGCGCACCGAGCTGTCGATCGCGTTTATGCTCTCAACGGCATATGGGATGGCACCGGGGCCTTTGTAGACCACACCATCAAGGTCGGCGAGCACGAGGAGCACACCATCAAGCGGCGTCCTACCGCTCATCGGGCTCTTCCTCTGCGGGTAAATCCTCAACAGACTCCGGCTCGTCGAACTCCTCCTCGATGACCTCGATCACCTCGTCATCGCCGTCATCGGCGTCCAGAGCGTCGGAAGCAACCTCCGCCCGCGCGTACCACTCCTCGGCCTCCTCGTTGCGGCCGAGCTCCTCGAGCACTGCGGCGTAGGCGTCGAATAGGCCAGGGCTGTAGGAGAACGCCGTCTCGGGGTCGAGCTGTGGGATCTGCAGCTCGTTGAGTGCGGCCTCAGCGTTGCCGAGGTCGAGCCGCGCACCGGACATCGCGATCGCGAGCTCAACCTGGACGGGCACGCTCAGCGACGAGCGCGGCACGGAGCGACCGAGCTCGAGCGCCTTCTCAGGGCGCCCCAGTCCGCGCTCACTGTCGACCATCATCGGCAGCTGGTCGTCGCGGCCGGTGATGCGTCGGTACGTGCGAAGCTCGCGAAGAGCAAGCGCGTAGTCCTCGATCGCATAGGCGGTGATCGCGAGCGTCTCGCGCACGACACCGATACGGCCGGCACGACGTGCGGCCGAGATGGCGTGCTGGTGCGCGAGCTCGGGGTCGGTCTCGATGAGCCGGGCTGCCATCACCAGGTGCTTGGCAACGCCCTCGGCGTTCTCCTTGCTCAGCGTCTTGAGCTCGTTGAGCGCCACCCGGTCGAGCTGCTTGGGCGTGACGTCATCCGGCACCTCGGGCGCCTCGTGGAACGCTCGCACCGATCGGATCCCGAACGGATCGCGGTCCTCGGGGGTCTCGCGCTCCCGTGCGGAGCTGTCGCCGCGTGCCGGAGCACCGCCCTTGGTCCAGAGCCGCTTCTCGTCGGGCTTGTCCTTCTTCCAGGCGGGCTTCGAATCGGAGGCCCTCGGCTTGCCGTCGCCACCGCGCGCAGGCTTGCCGTCGCCGGGCTTGCCCCGGTACGGGCGTCCTTCGGCCGGCTTCCCGGAGGCGGGCTTGCCCGCGCCAGGACGACCGGAGCCGGGGCGTCCGCCAGTGGGCCTACGGCCCTCGTTCCGCGGGGTGTCGCTCATCGCGTTCTCCTAAAATGCAGATCAAACATGACTTAACGCAAAATGGCCGCCCCGATAAACGGGGCGGCCACTTTACAAAGAAGTCCGGCGGTGTCCTACTCTCCCACAAGGTCACCCTTGCAGTACCATCGGCGCAGAGAGTCTTAGCTTCCGGGTTCGGAATGTAACCGGGCGTTTCCCTCTCGCTATGGCCGCCGAAACACTATTGATTTATGTATCGAAACAGCCAGATCGCTGCGTTTATTAGACGCTGAGTCTGGCGTAGTTCCCGACCGTAAATCGGGAACCACAAAGTGGACGCGAGGACATCTTCTCATTCACCCTCAAGGGGTGGAAGTGTTATCAATTTATCGGCTTATTAGTACAGGTCAGCTCCATGCGTCTTTAGTCCGCACTTCCACATCCTGCCTATCAACCCAGTAGTCTAGCTGGGAGCCTCTCGACCGAAGTCATGGAAATC
>JAODAQ010000029.1 GCA_025463515.1 Rhodoglobus sp. | reverse complement strand
CACCGGCACCGGCATCAACACCCCGGCCGGCTTCCCTCAGCGGGTCATCGCCGTGCTGGCGGAGAACAGCGGCCTCCCGATCACCGAGGCGCTCGACCACTTCGAGGCGCAGGGAGCCCGCGACGGTCTCGTCGAGGTCTCTGGTGCCCTCCGCGTGCTCGCCGTGAGCCTGACGAAGATCAACAACGACCTGCGCTGGTTGGGCTCCGGCCCGTACGCGGGCCTCGGCGAACTCCACATCCCGGACCTCCAGCCCGGGTCGTCGATCATGCCCGGCAAGGTCAACCCGGTCATCCCCGAGGCCGTGCTCTTGGTGTGCGCGCGGGTGAGCGGCAACGACGCGACCATCGCGTGGGCCGGGGCATCCGGGAGCTTCGAACTCAACGTCGCGATCCCGGTCATGGGCACCGCCCTGCTCGAGTCGATCCGCCTGCTCGCGAACTCGAGCGTCGCCCTCGCCGACAAGACCATCGACGGCCTCGAGGCGAACCTCGTGCGCGCCAGGGCGCTCGCGGAGTCGTCGCCCTCGATCGTGACTCCGCTCAACAAGATCATCGGCTACGAGGCCGCGGCGAAGATCGCCAAGCACTCAGTGGCGAAGGGGCTCACGGTGCGCGAGGCAGTGATCGACCTCGGGTTCGTGGAGCGCGGCGAGGTCACCCTCGAGCAGCTGGACGTGGCGCTCGACGTCATGTCGATGACCCACCCCGGCTGAGAGGCGGTCGGGCGGGCTCAGTCGGCCAGCTCGACCTGGCTGATCGCCTCGCCGTTGAGCGTCTCGACGGTGCGGTCGCCGAGCTCGGCGGAGAGGGTGATCGGGATGAGCACGGACCCGGTCACGGAGTCGTCGGTGCGGCAGGCCTTGACGTGGTCGGGGACGGGCGTGGGCACATCCGGGTCCGCCGAGGGCTTGGGGTCGGGCAAACCGTAGTAGATCGCGATCTGCACGGCGGTGTCGGTCTCGATGACGACGGCCTCGCGCGGGATGCACAGCACGGGGCCGCGCACGTTGACCACGAGATCGGCCGGGCCGACGCCCGAGAAGCCGACAGCGGGGGCTGAGCCGATGTACCCCGACGGGGTCGTGTCGCCCAGCAGCGCGTACTCCTTGAGTTCGAGCAGGTACTGCGGGAGCTCGTCGAGCTCGTCGAGGTTCTGGTAGCCGAGTGCCGGGAACTCCACGAGACCCGCGGGCGGTGCCGAGGAGCCGTAGACCGCGCGGTTGACGAGCTGCGGATCGGGCGTGCCCCACATCGCGTTGACGGGCGAGACGACGCGCTCCTCCTGCGGCAGCGCGGCGAGGAGGCCGGGCGTCGCGGCGAGCACGCCGACGACCGCGAGGCCGAGCACGCCGAGGCCGGAGAGCAGCCGCCGCCAGCCGTAGGCCGAGCCACCGGGCTCGTTGGTGTGGGGATTCGAGACGCTCCAGGCGGCGAGGGCGCGCCATTGGCTGCGGGGCGCGAGCAGGCCCCAGAGGAGATAGATCCCCAGGCTCGTCGCAAGTACCCCGAAAATCCACGTCACGAAGTAGACCCTACGTGTTCTACCCCCTGATGGGTGGCCGCCCCACCGAGGCGGCCACCCGTTTCACGACGAATTCTCAGGCGAGCTCGTTCGACTCCAGCATCTCGGTGACGAGCGCGGCGATCGCGGAGCGCTCCGAGCGGGTGAGCGTGATGTGAGCGAACAGCGCGTGGTCCTTGAGGGTCTCGATCACGGAGGCGACGCCGTCGTGGCGCCCCACCCGCAGGTTGTCGCGCTGGGCGACATCGTGCGTGAGCACCACGCGCGAGTTCTGCCCGATGCGGCTCAGCACCGTGAGCAGCACGTTGCGCTCGAGGGACTGCGCCTCATCCACGATCACGAAGGCGTCGTGCAGCGAGCGCCCGCGGATGTGGGTGAGCGGAAGGACCTCGAGGATGCCGCGCTCGAGCACCTCGTCGAGCACGTTCTGCGAGACCACCGAGCCGAGCGTGTCGAACACGGCCTGGGCCCACGGATTCATCTTCTCCGCGGCGTCGCCCGGCAGGAATCCCAGCTCCTGCCCCCCGACGGCATACAGCGGGCGGAAGACCATGATCTTCTTGTGCTGCTGCTTCTCCAAGACCGCCTCGAGGCCCGCGCACAGCGCGAGCGCCGACTTGCCGGTGCCGGCGCGGCCGCCCAGCGACACGATCCCGATCTCCGGGTCGAGCAGCAGGTCGATCGCGAGCCTCTGCTCCGCGGACCGGCCGTGCAGCCCGAAGATGTCCCGGTCGCCGCGCACGAGCCGCAGCTCGCCGCGGCCGGAGACGCGCCCGAGGGCCGAGCCCCGGTCGGAGTGGATGATCAGCCCGGTGTTCACGGGCAGGTCCTGTACGAGGCGCGAGTGCAGCTGCTCGTTGTCGTAGAGCTGGGCCATCTGCTCGCTCGACAGGTCGATCTCGGTCTGGCCGGTCCAGCCGGAGTCCACCGCGAGCTCGGCCCGGTACTCCTCGGCCGCGAGGCCGATCGAGGCGGCCTTGACGCGCAGCGGGAGGTCCTTGGAGACCACGGTGACCGCGAGGCCGTCGTTGGCGAGGTTGAGGGCGACGGCGAGGATGCGCGAGTCGTTGTCGCCCAGCTGGAGCCCCGACGGCAGCACCGACATGTTGGAGTGGTTGAGCTCGACCCGCAGCGACCCGCCGTCGCCGACCGCGATCGGGAAGTCGAGGCGCTCGTGCTGCACGCGCAGCTCATCGAGGTTGCGCAGGGCCTGGCGGGCGAAGTAGCCGATCTCCGGATCGTTGCGCTTCGTCTCGAGCTCCGTGATGACGATCACGGGCAGCACGACGTGGTGCTCGGCGAAACGGAACACCGCTTTCGGATCGGAGAGGAGCACCGAGGTGTCGAGCACGTACGTGCGCTCCTGTTGCCGCTGAGCCGTGCCCTCCGCCCCGGTCTCGTTCTTCTTCGACTTGGGGCTGGCTAGCTCGGCCACGTGCACTCCATCCCCGAGTGCTGCGCACTCGGATCCAGTCTGCGAAGACGGCCGGTGTTGGTTCCGAAACGAACTTACGTGGCCGTCTCGATCAGGCGCCGTGCCTGATATCTCGACGCTAAGCCTCGGATGATTCAGCCGCGTAACCGACACACCGCCAAATGTGTCTAGGAGGTAAACCTTGGTCAGAGGTTGACAGCGCTGGCGAACGACGTGAACGCCGCCTTGAGCATCGCGAACGTCTCCTCGTCCGTGGTCACGTGCGGGCTCAGGCGCACCGTGCCCTCGCGGGCCGTGGAGGTCATGCCGTGGTTGTGCAGCGAGGCGGCAAGCACAGTGAGCTGGTCGGGCTCCGGCGCGATCACGACGATGCCCGCGCGCTCGGCCTCCGCCCGCGCCGAGGTCACCTCGATCGCGAACTCGTCCGCGAGGTCGATGGTGCGGGAGACGTTCTCGGCGAGCTTCGAGTTGATGGCGGGGACGCCCACGGCCGAGATCTCCTCGAGCGCCGCCGCGAACCTCGCCTGCGCGATCGGGTCCGGGTTGCTGATGCTGAAGGCGCGCGCGCCGCGGGTGGGCGGGAGCACCTCGGTGGGCGTGCCCTCGGCGTCCGAGGCGCTCCAGCCCGAGAACACCGGGACGAGGGTCTCGGCGGCGCGGTCGCTGAGGGCGAGGAATCCGGTGCCCCAGCCCGCCCGCACCCACTTCTGGCCGCCGGCGACGACCACGTCCGCGAGCTCGTAGGGGGCGTCCACGATGCCGAAGCCCTGGATCGCGTCGACGATGAGCAGCCGGTCGCCCACGACCTGGCGAATGCCCTCGAGGTCGACGAGGTGGCCCGTGCGGTAGTCGACGAGGCTCACCTCGACCGCGACAGTCGACTTGCGCAGCTGCCGCTTGATGTTGCCGGGCGTGACGCGGCCGTGGTCGGTCTCGAGCCAGCGCGGCGTGACGACGCCGAGCGCGTCGGCGGCACGGGAGACGGCGAAGGTGTTGCTCGGGAACTCGGCGGGCGAGAGCAGGATCTCGCCGGTGAGGCCGAACATGGTGTGCATGAGGCCCTGGCTGGTGTTGGGCTGGAAGACCACCTGGTCGTCGCGGAAGCCCGTGAGTGCCGCCACCGCGGCCCGGACCCGGGCATCCTGCTCGTCCATGGTGTCGAGCGTGCCGAACCTCGAGCGCCCGAGGAGGCTCGACATCGCCGTCTCCTCGTCGCGCACGGTGCGGCCGATCGGGGCGCGCTTCGCGAAGTCGAGGTAGCCGGGCTCCTCGCCGAAATTGGCTATGAACTCTTCGATGGTCACTGTCCGAACCTCCGTTGGCGGCGTGAGAAGTCGCGCAGGGCGCGCAGGAAGTCGACCTCGCGCAGGTCGGGGCCGAGGGCCTCGACGAAGTAGAACTCGCTGTGCGCGCTCTGCCACAGCATGAAGTCGCTGATGCGCTGCTCCCCCGAGGTGCGGATCACGAGGTCGGGGTCGGGCTGTCCGCCCGTGTACAGGTGCTCGCCGATGAGCTCGGGGGTGAGCAGCTCGGCGAGCGCGTCGAGCGTGCCGCCCTTGCTCTCGTGCGCCTGCACGATGCTGCGCATGGCGTCCGCGATCTCGCGGCGGCCGCCGTAGCCGATCGCGAGGTTGACGTGCAGGCCCTTGTTGCCCTCGGTGCGCTTGGCGGCCTCCGCGAGGCGGGTCTTGAGGTCCTCCGGGAGGCCCTCGGTCGAGCCCACGTGCTGCACGCGCCAGTCGCGGAAGTGCGAGAGGTCCTCCGCGAGATCGCCGATGATCTCGAACAGGCTGTCCAGCTCCACCTTGGTGCGGCCCGTGAGGTTGTCGGTCGAGAGCAGGTAGAGGGTCGCCACCGAGATGCCGAGGTCGTCGCACCACTCGAGGAACTCGCGGTACTTCGCCGCGCCGGCGCGGTGCCCGTGCGCCGCGGTCTCGAGCTCGCGCAGGCGGGCCCAGCGCCGGTTGCCGTCGATGATCATGGCGACGTGCCGGGGAAGCGACTGGGTGGCGAGGAAGCGCCTCAGCCGGTTCTGGTAGAGGCCGTAGAGAAATCCCCGACCTAGGGGAACCTGGCGCTCAGTCACGTACATACGCTAGTCCAGCTTGCTCGACATGGGCTGCCGTAAGCTGGCGCCATGACGGCGCCCGACCTCCCCAATCTTCCCCTTCTCGAGGATGAGATCGAGCACGGCACGGCCGATGTGAAGCCCACCTGGCGCGGCTGGATCCACGCGGGGACGTTCCCGGTGGCGGTCGCGCTCGGCATCATCCTCGTCGTGCTCGCAGACGGCTCCGCCGCCAAGATCAGCACCTCGATCTTCTTCGCGTGCTCGCTGCTGCTGTTCGGAACGAGCGCGCTCTACCACCGCATCAACTGGAGCCCGAAGGTCAAGGGGATCTTCAAGCGCATCGACCACGCGAACATCTTCCTGCTCATCGCGGGCTCGTACACGCCGATCACGGTGCTGTGCCTGCCGCACGACAAGGCGACGCTGCTGCTGTGGCTCGTGTGGGGCGGCGCCGGCCTGGGCATCCTGTTCCGAGTGTTCTGGATCGGCGCGCCGCGCTGGCTGTACGTGCCGCTCTACCTGCTACTCGGCTACGCGGCACTCGCGTTCATCGTGGACTTCTTCAACGCCAACGCGATCATGATGACGCTCATCCTCGTCGGCGGCGTGCTCTACTCGGTCGGCGCGGTCATCTACGGCCTCAAGCGGCCCAACCCGATCCCGGGGGTGTTCGGGTTCCACGAGATCTTCCACACGCTCACGCTGCTCGCGTTCCTGTGCCACTGGACGGGCATCCTGCTGGTCGCGATCAACCCTCCGGTGCTGAGCTGACCTCTTCGCCCTTGGCCTCGGCCTCGGCCTCGGCCTCGAGCTTCTCCTGGATCTCGGCACGGTAGCGCACACGGCGCACTCGGCGGGTCATGTCGACCAGCAGCAGCACGGTGAGCGCGGCGATGAAGAACGTGGCGATGAAGCCGACCACTCCGGGCGTCACCGCGTCCTCGTTGCCGGTGAACTCTCCCGGGGTGGGGCTCGGGGTGGGGTCGGCCAGCCAGACGATCACGTAGCTGGCGAGTACATGCAGGTTCATGAGTCCTCATTGTCTAGGCCGGCGAACAGATCGTCCTCCGGAAGGCTGGTCTCGACCGATGACTCGACGAGCTGGAAGTCCTCGTACGGCCACGCGCCGCGCTGCACGTCGTTGGGCCAGAAGAAGAAGCGGTCGTCCGGGGCGACCTGGCTCGCGTGCGAGCGGAGGGCCGCGTCGCGGATGTCGAGGTACTCCCCCACCGGGACCCGGGTGGTCGTGGCATCCGGCCGGTCCTTCATCCACTCGCGCATCTCGGCCAGGTCGGCCGCGCGCTCGTGGTGGGCGGCGACGAGCGCGTCGTGCACCGCGGCGACCCGGCGGGAGTTGAAGATCCGGTCGTAGTAGACCTTCGAGACGCGCCACGGCTCGCCCTGCCCGGGGTAGCGGGCCGGGTCGGCGGCGGCCTCCCGCGCGTACATCGCGAGCTCGTGCGCGCGGATGTGGTCGGGGTGCGGGTAGCCGCCGCTCTCGTCGTAGGCGATCATCACCTGGGGCCGGGCCTGCCGGATGACGCGGACCAGGGGCTCCGCGGAGATCTCGAGCGGCACGAGCGCGAAGCAGCCGGCGGGGAGCAGATCGGCACGGTCGCGGGTGTAGTCGTCGGGCAGGCCGGAGTCCACGTAGCCCAGCCAGCGGTGCTCGATGCCCAGGACCCGCTGGGCCGCCGCCATCTCGATCCGCCGCAGCCCGGCCATGTCGCGCTCGGCCATCGCGCGCGGCTCGAGCCCTTCGTTCTGCACGTCGCCGCGCTCGCCGCCCGTGCAGCTCACCACCGTGACGGTCGCGCCGGATGCCGCGTAGTAGGCGTACGTCGCGGCGCCCTTGCTCGACTCGTCGTCGGGGTGGGCGTGTACAGCCAGCAGGCGCCGTGTCACTGTGGATTGTCCTTTAGCCTTGGAACTCCAAGACTAACGGAGCGACCCTTTGACCGACCTCGATGCGCGCTACGGCCGCACGCGCTCAGCCTCCCGCCGTACGCGCGTTGTGGTCATCGTCTCGGCCCTCGCGTTCGCGGTCGTCTTCGCCGCGTGGCTGCTCTGGGCCGGCGTCCTCGGGGCGCCCGCGCAGTTCCAGGCGGAGGACACCGCGCACAGCATCGTCGACGACTCGACGGTCGACGTGACGTGGCAGTTCACCGTCGAGCCCGGCACGGATGCCCGGTGCGCCGTGCAGGCGCTCAACTCGACTTTCGCGATAGTGGGGTGGAAGGTCGTCGACGTACCCGCCTCGGCGGTGCGCACCCGCGACCTGACCGAGCGCCTCCTGACCACGGAGCCCGCCGTTACCGGGTTGATCTACCGTTGCTGGCTGACCTAGGCTGAGCTATTCCGGCCCGTGTGGCCGGTTTCGTTCTGTAGAGGGAGATGCAATGTCCAACGACAACTCGGTCACCTGGCTGACCCAGGAGGCGTTCGACCGTCGCACAGCGGAGCTCGAGCAGCTCTCCGGCGAGGGCCGCCTCGAGATCGCCAAGAAGATCGAGGCCGCGCGCGAAGAGGGCGACCTGAAGGAGAACGGCGGCTACCACGCCGCCAAGGAGGAGCAGGGCAAGATCGAGGCGCGCATCCGCGTGCTCACCGAGCTGCTGCGCCACGCCACGGTCGGCGAGGCCCCCGCGTCCACGGGCGTGGTCGAGCCCGGCACGGTGATCACCGCGACGATCCTCGGCGACGAGAGCACGTTCCTCATCGGCAGCCGCGAGATCGTGGGCGACAGCGACCTCGACGTCTACAGCGAGGGCAGCCCGCTCGGCACCGCGATCATCGGCCTGAAGGTCGGCGACGAGACCAGCTACACGGCGCCCAACGGCAAGGCGATCGCCGTCAAGATCCTCAAAGTCGAGACGTACGTCCCGTAGCTAGCGGCAGGGGCTGAACACCGCGACGACCAGTAGGCCGTCGTCGACGGTGACCGACGCCGTGATGCCCTGCGGGTCGACCCAGGTGCGCTGACCTTTCTCGAGGTCCTTGGTGACCTCGGTCCAGCGCTCCTTCTCGTCGTCCGACTTCTCGCTCAGCTCGAAGCCCTCGACGAGGTCCCGCTCGTCGGCGGAATCGGTCTGCACCGCCATCGTGCCGGCCGCGACGAACACCGTGCGCTCGTCCTCTGTCTTGGCGTCGCAGGCCTCCACGGCGGGCTTCTCGACGTCGAGGGTGTGCAGCACGGCCACGTCCACGGCAGCGGCCTGGTCGACGAGCGCGTCGAAGTCGCCAGAGGCCTGCTTGATGAGCTCGGCCTCACCGGGGCCGAAGCAGCCGGAGAGCAGGAGCACCACGGCCGCGGCGACGACGGCGCTCTTCACGCCCTTCACGCCTTTCACGGGCGGCTCGTCTCGGCGAGCTCGTAGGCAGTCGGATCCGGCTCGGCCAGGTCCGCCCCGAGCGAGGTGAGGTAGTCGCTGATCCAGCCCTCGTACCAGCCGTCGATCGTGCAGGGCGAGCTCGAGTCGACGTACTCGTCGATCGAGATGCCGTAGACGTAGACGGCGCGGCAGCTCGCGTCCGCCTCCCACTTGTCGTCGTAGGCGGCCTCGTCGATACCGGCGAAGTCGGCGAGGTAGGTGGCCTGCGCGTACTTCTCGGCCTGGAACCAGTGCATCGCCTCGTGGACGAAGATCGACCAGACGAGGTCTTCCGCGCCCGAGTCCCACGCCATGTAGAGGGTGTTCGCGTAGTCGCCGCGGAAGCAGCCGCCGGCGTACACGAAGTCGGACTGGCCGCCGTTGCCGTAGTAGCCGCAGTTGTCGGGGCCGGCGTCGAAGACCACCGAGACATCCGTGGCGCCGATCGAGTCGAGGAAGGCGCGACCGGTCGGGTCGTCGCCGGGCAGCGCGTCACCGCCGGGGTTCGCGACGGCGACGGTCGGCTGGTCGGCGGGGCCGTGCGCATCCTCCGCCCACGAGACCGACTGGTCCCACTGCAGCATCGCGGTGCGGAACTCGCTGCGTTTGTCGTCGAGCTGGGCCAGGAGGTCCTCCCGCTCGGCGACCTCGTCCTGGATGCGGCCGGCCTGTGTCGCGGTCAGCTGCGGCGGCTCGCGGTCGGCGAAGGCGCCGGAGAGGAGCAGGAAGGCGAACACTCCGGCCGCGGCGAGCAGCGGCACACCCACGGCGAGGCTGACGATGAGGGCAGTGCGCCGCTTGCGCGGGGGCGGCTCGACGGGCGCCGTCAGCTCGAAGGTGAAGGGCGCGATCGGCTGCAGGTCGTCGTCCACGAGCACGAACCTATCAGTCCCGAGGAACGGTCAGAAGTCGATGCGCGGTTCGAAGCCCTCGTCGCGCAGGCGCGCGAGCACGTCCTCCGCGTGCTCGGAGCCGCGGGTCTCGATGTGCAGCTCGAGCTCGACCTGGCTGATCTGCAGTCCGCTGCCGTGGCGGGTGTGGAGCACCTCGACGACGTTGGCGTTGGCCTCGGCCACGATGGCGGCGGTGCGCGCGAGCTGACCGGGGCGGTCGGGCAGGGGAATCCGGAGCTTCAAATAGCGCTCGGACGCCGCGAGCCCGTGCGAGATCACGCGCTCCATCATGAGCGGGTCGATGTTGCCGCCGCTGAGGATCACGACCGTCGTGCCGGTGGCCGCGACCTTGCCGGAGAGGATCGCCGCAACGCCCACGGCCCCCGCCGGCTCGACCACGAGCTTGGCGCGCTCGAGGAGGACCAGCAGGGCCTGCGCGGTGTCGTCGTCGGTGACCGTGACCACCTCGTCGACGTACTGGCTGACGATCTGGAAGTTCAGGTCCCCGGGGCGGGCCACCGCGATGCCGTCGGCGATGGTCGGCGTGATCGAGATCTCGGTGGGAGCTCCGGCCGCGAGCGAGACCGGGTACGGCGCGGCGTTCGCGGCCTGCACGCCGATGATCCGGATCGTGCGCCCGTCGAGCGCGGCGCGCTGCTTCATCGCGCTCGCGACGCCCGAGATGAGGCCGCCGCCGCCGATCGGCACGATCACGGTGTCGACGTCGGGTCGCTGGTCGAGGATCTCGAGGCCGAGGGTGCCCTGGCCCGCGACGACGTCGAAGTGGTCGAACGGCGGGATGAGCACGGCGCCGGTGGTGCGGGCGAACTCCGCGGCGGCGCGCAGCGGCTCCGACACCGTGTGACCGCGCAGCACCACGTCGGCGCCGTAGTCCTTGGTGGCCTGGAGCTTGGGCAGCGCGACGCCGAGGGGCATGAAGATCGTCGCCTTGATGCCGAGCTCGCGCGCGGCGTACGCGACGCCCTGCGCGTGGTTGCCTGCCGAGGCGGCGACGACGCCGCGCGCCTTCTCCTCGTCGGTCAGTCGCGAGATGCGGTTGTACGCGCCGCGGATCTTGTACGAGCCGGTGCGCTGCAGGTTCTCGCACTTGAGGAACACCGGGGCGCCGAGCACGCCCTCGAGGTAGCTCGAGGTCTCCATGGGGGTGATGTGGATCGCCGGGGCGACGCGCTCACGGGCCTCCTGGAAGTCGGAGAGTGAGGGCCCCACAGCAGTCTCAGGCATCTGGCAGAACGTCTTTCGGTTTCGGGTTGGGGTTCGTCTTCCACGAGCCCGCCGCAATGTATTTCACCATGACGTTGGCCACCGCGATGACCGGGACGGCGAACAGGGCTCCGGGGATGCCCGCGAGGAACGATCCCGCGGCGACGGCGAACACCACCGCGAGCGGGTGCACCTTCACCGCGGAGCCCATCACGAGCGGCTGGAGGATGTGGCCCTCGACCTGCTGCACGAGCAGGACGATGCCGACCATGAGCAGAGCCGGGAACGGGCCGAGGTAGACCAGGGCAACGAACACGGCGATCGCGCCCGTGAGCACGGCGCCGACGACGGGGATGAACGAGCCGAGGAACACCGCGATCGCGATCGGGATGACGAGGGGGAATCCGCCGAACACGAGGCCGAGGATCCAGGCGCCGACGCCGATGCCGATCGCGTCCACGGCGGCCACGAAGATCTGCACCTTCACGAAGGTCGTGAGCGTGACCCATCCGGCCTTGCCCGACCCGTCGAGAGCGGCGCGCGAGCGGCGCGGGAACAGGCGCACGATCCAGCCCCAGATGCCCTTGCCGTCGATGAGGATGAAGAGGGTCGCGAACAGGACGAGCAGGAGGCCGGCGAGCACGTGGCCGGCGGTGGTCCCGACCGACAGGGCGCCGGAGAGCAGCGCCTGGCTGTCTTTCTGGATCGCGGCGAACGCCTGGTCGATATAGGCCTGGATCTGCGCGTCGTCGAGCTGCAGCGGCGAGGTCGCGAGGAAGTCCTTGAAGTCCTCGTAGGCCACGAGGGAGCGCTTCTGCAGGTCGGGGTAGCCGCTGCGGATCTGCTGCACGATCACGAAGATCAGCCCACCCACGATCGCGATAGTGGCGACCATCGCGAGCGCCACCGCGAGCGCCTTCGGCCAGCGGTGCCGCACGAGGAAGTTCACGAAGGGCACGAGCAGGGCCGCGACGAGGATCGCGATCATGAACGGCACCGCGATGTCTTTGAGCTGCGCGATCACGAAGATCACGACGCCCACGAGCGCTACGACCAACAGGATGCGCCAGGAGTACGCGCCCGCGACCCGCAGCGAGGGCGGAACTGCTGCGTCGACGTCCTGTGTGGTGAGCGGGGTCTCTGCGACTTTGCGACGGAAGGCCATTCCGTCAGTCTAGGGAACCGCGACCTCCGCAACCGGGGCATTGACTGTACGGGGTACAGCACTCACAGGAGCGCCCTTGAGCCTCAGGAACACGGCGTCGCCGGGCTGAGGCCGCGTGTCGACGTCGTGCTGGATCGAGAGCAGCGAGCCGTCGTCGAGCACGACCTGCGTGCGGCGCAGGCTGCCGAGGAAGCTCGAGGCGACGACGGTAGCCGGGATGCCCTTGCCCTCGATCGCGACGTCCTCAGGCCGGATGTACGCCGTGACCGGCCCGTCGGGCATGGGCTCGCCCAGCAGGTCGAGCTTCTTGCCGTGCACGACCACCTTCCCGCCGGAGAGCTCGGCGCTCACGCGGTTGCTCAGTCCCACGAAGTCCGCGACGAAGGGGCTCGCGGGGGTCGTGTAGAGCTCCTCGGGGGTGCCGATCTGCTCGATCACGCCGTCCTTCATCACGGCGACCCGGTCGGCGACGGCGAGCGCCTCCTCCTGGTCGTGCGTGACGAACACGGTGGTGATGCCGAGCTCGGTCTGGATGCGGCGGATCTCATCTCGCAGCGAGACGCGGACCTTGGCGTCGAGCGCGCTGAGCGGCTCGTCGAGCAGGAGAACGCGGGGGCGGGTGACGAGGGCGCGGGCGAGGGCGACGCGCTGCTGCTGCCCGCCGGAGAGCTGGTGGGCGAAGCGCTCGGCGAACGTGCCGAGGCCGACCATCTGGAGTGCCTCGAGGGCGCGCGAGCGCCGCTCGTCCTTCGCTACCTTGCGCATGCGCAGGCCGAACTCGACGTTCTCGAGCGAGGTCATGTGCGGGAACAGCGAGTAGGACTGGAACACCATTCCGATGTCGCGCTTGTTCGTCGGGACCGCTGCCACGTCGACGCCGTCGATGAGGATCTGGCCGCCGTTGACGAGCTCGAGGCCGGAGAGCGCGCGCAGCGCCGTCGTCTTGCCGCAGCCCGAGGGGCCGAGCAGGGCGATGAACTCGCCCGGCTTGATCTTCAGGTCGATCGAGTTGAGGGCGCGGTGGCTGCCGTAGTCCTTCACGACGCCGATGAGCTCGACTGTCGCGCCCTCGACGCCGAGCGACGAGGCGATGGTGGTGGCGATGGGAATGCTGCTGGTCATGATTCTTTCCTGTTGCGTCCGACCGAGCGGGTCTGTAGCGAGCCCAGCCGGCCGATGAGGAGGAGGAGTACGAACACGAGGAGGAGGGCGAGGAACGCGAAGATCACCGCGACGTACGGGTCGCTCTGCGAGATCTGCAGCAGCGCGGTCTGGAGGTTCACCCGGTTCAGCAGGCTCGCGAGGGTGAACTCGCCGAGCACCACGGCCACCGAGATGAAGCACGCCGCGAGAACTCCCCTGCGGAGGTTCGGCAGGAGCACCGTCCGGAGAATGGTGACCCATCCGGCGCCCAGGGAGCGGGCGGCCTCACTGAGCGTCACCACGGGCACGGCGTCCAAGTTGGCCTGGATCGACCGGTAGGCGTACGGCAGCACCGTGATGCCGTACGCGAAGGCCAGGGTCCACGCACCGCTGCCGAAGAGCTTGACGACCACCGAGTAGACGGGCGCGAGCCCCACGACCAGCACGATCGCGGGCACCGTGATGGGGACTATGCAGATGAACTCCAGCACGCGCTTGATCTTCGGGAACTGGATGTGCACGAGGATCATCGTCGGCAGCAGGATCACGAGCACGATGGCGACCGTCACGACGGCGAGCACCGCCGAGTTGCCGATGGCCTGGAACAGACTGCGGTAGGTGCGCGCGGCATCCTCGCCGAACAGGCCGGTCCAGTGGTCGAGGGTGAGGCCGCCGCCCAGTCCGTCACGGAACGTGAACTGGATCATCGCGATGATCGGGATCGCGAACAGGAGGCCGACGACGCCGAGGATGATCGCCCGGGTCACCTTGCCCGGCTCGGTGCCGATGCGGTGTGCTGAGGTCATTTCTGCCACCTTGAGGTACGGGACTGGAGGACCGAGTAGCCCCACATGACGATGATCATGACCACGATCATCCCGAGCGCGAGCGCGCCGGCCATGTTCTCGCGGCCGAGCACGGTCTCGCTGACGAGGGCGCTGCGGATCTGGAGGGGGACGATGGGCGCGCCCTGGCTCACGAGGGCGGCCGCCGTCGCGTACGAGGAGAACGCGTTGGCGAACAGCAGCAGCAGGCTGCCGATGAAGGACGGCGCCAGGACGGGGATCGCGATCCGGGTCCAGTAGGTGAATGACGTGCCGCCGAGTGTCGCATTGGCCTCCGCCCACGTGGCCTTGAGGCCGGAGAGGGCGGGCATGAACGTGATGATCATGAGCGGCACCTGGAAGAACAGGTACACGACGAGGAGGCCGGGAACCTGGTAGAGCCACTGGCCGTTCTCGAAGATGTTGACGCCGAACGTCTCGAAGATGAACTTCGTGATGAGCCCCTGGTTGCCGAGGGTGGCGATGAACATGAACGCGAGCATGACCCCGCCGAACTGCGCGAGGACGCTCGAGAGCGAGTCGATGATCGTGCGCAGTGCGCCCTCGGCCTTCGTGCCGAGCAGGGCGTAGCAGACGAGCGCCCCGACGATAGCGCCGATGACCGCGGTGACGGCGGACACGAAGAACGAGTTGCCGAACGTGGAGAGGACGTTGGGCGCGAAGACTCCGACGATGTTGTCGAGGGTGAAGGCGCCGTCCTCGGTGAAGAAGCCGGTGCCCACCGCGAGGACCGTGGGGATCGCGAGGAACAGGATCACGTACGCGGAGAACGGGAGCAGCCCGAGGACTGCTCCCGTTCCGCGTGATTTAGGAGATTGCACTAGCCCACTTCGAGGCGAGGATCGCGGCGTTCGCCTCGGCCTGCTCGGCGGTGGGGGTGACGAGGTCGCCCTTCAGCTCGCCGAGAGCATCGAGCGCGTCCTTGTCGACGGTGCCGGCATCCTGCAGCGTCTGGATGGTCACGGGGTACGCGCCACCGACGATGAACAGGTTCTGCGCCTCGGCGCTGTAGATGAACTCCTGCCAGAGGCGAGCGGCGGCCGGGTGCGGCGCGTCCTTGCTGATGGCCTGGTTGTAGAAGCTCGTGTAGACCGTGCCCGGGAGCGTCGTGACCTTCCAGCCGTCGACCGTGGCCGCGGCAGCGAGGTTGTTGTAGCTCCAGTCGAAGACGACCTTGGTCTCGCCCGAGGCGATCGTGGCGCCCGTGGCGTTGACCGGGAGGAAGTTGCCCGCGTCGTTCAGCTTCTCGAAGAACTCGATGCCGGGGGTGAAGTCGTCGAGCGTTCCACCCTCCTGCACGGTCGCGAGGCCGACGGCGGCGAAGGCCGCGCCCGCCTGCGTCGGGTCGCCGTTGAGCGCGACAGCGCCCTTGTAGTCGGAGCCGAGCAGGTCGTCGAGCGACTTCGGCTCGGGGACCGAGTTGGAGTCGTAGCCGATCGACATCGAGCCGGTGTAGTCGTTCACGTAGAGGCCGGTCGACTCCTTGTTGTCAGCCGGGATCTCGTCCCAGTTGGCAACCTGGTAGGGCGCGAAGTAGTCGACGCTGTCGAGGGTGACTGCCGTACCGAGGTCGAAGACGTCGGGGGCGGTGTCCTGGCCCTTGAGGTTGTCGGCCGCGGCGATCTCCTCCGCGGAGGAGATGTCGGGGTCGGCCGAGTTGACCGTGATGCCGTACTTCTCCTCGAACAGGGCCTTGATGGCGCCGTAGTTCGCCCAGTTGTCGGGGAGGGCGATGACGTTGAGCTGGCCCTCCGCCTTCGCGGCGGTGACGAGGGCGTCGAGCCCGCCGAAGTCCTCGGCGCTGGTCGCGGTGGCCGCGTCGATGTCGGATGCTGCGGGGGTGCTGGCACCGGCGCACGCGCTGAGCGAGATCGCTACGCCGGCGACGAGCGCGAGAGCGGCAAGGTTGCGCTTCTTGAACAAGAGAATGTCCTCTTCCGGGCCGCCGGCCGCCTGAGCTGTGTACAGGGCGAGGGATACCGGACAACCTCGGTCGGAACGCTACGGAGCGCCGGGGTTCGCCCGGTGCCCGCAGGGTGAACGGAAGGCGAACTCGCGCTGTCGGTCGGGTTCAGTACTGTCGAGCTTGTGGATGTCTCTGCAGCCCAAGCTCGTCGCATCGGCCTAGCGGCGCAAGGTCTCGGGCGGCCGCACTCCCCCGTCGGCACGCGCCAGCTCAACCTCTCGCTGCAGCGCCTCGCCGTGCTGCAGATCGATTCCGTGAACGTGTTCGAGCGCAGCCACTACCTTCCGCTGTTCGCGCGGCTCGGCGCGTACGACAGGGCCCAGCTCGACACGCTGCTGCTGTCACGGCGGGCGCCCTATGTCGAGTACTGGGCGCACCAGGCGGCGTTCATCCCCGTCGAGTCCTGGCCCCTGTGGCAGTGGTTCCGCGACAACGAGCGCGCGGGCACCGGCAAGACCAAGCACTGGGACCGCACCGACACCCGCATGGCCGACTTCCTGCTGGGCGAGCTCGCGGCGAAAGGGCCGCTGCCCGCGTCGAAGATCGAGCACGAGGCGAACAAGCGCTCGGGCCCCTGGTGGGGTTGGTCGGAGGTGAAGTCGACGCTCGAGACCATGTTCTTCGACGGCAGGGTCGTGGTCGCCGGCCGCAAGAACTTCGAGCGCTATTACGACCTGCCCGAGCGCAGGCTTCCTGCGCACGTGCTCGAGACGAGCGTCCCGAAGGGCGACGCGCTCCGCGAGCTGGTGCGGCAGGCGAGCGCAGCGCTGGGCGTCGCGACGATCCGCGACCTGGCCGACTACTGGCGGCTCTACCAGGCCGACGCGAAGGCCGCCGTGCTCGAGCTCGTAGAGTCTGGCGAGCTGCTGCCCGTAGCCGTGGAGGGCTGGCCGCCGGCCTACCTGCACCGCGACGCGCGCATCCCGCGCCGCATCGAGGGCACCGCCCTGCTCTCCCCCTTCGACCCGGTCGTGTGGGAGCGGGCCCGCACCGAGCGCATGTTCGGCTTCCACTACCGCATCGAGATCTACACGCCGGGCCCGCAGCGCCAGTTCGGCTACTACACGCTGCCGGTGCTGCAGGATGAGTCACTCGTCGGTCGCATCGACCTCAAGTCCGACCGGCAGAACCGCGCGCTGCGGGTGCAGTCCGCGTGGACGGAGCCGGGGCACCGGCCGGATGTGGCGCGCATCGCGCAGCTCCTGCGCGAGACGGCCGCGTGGCAGGGGCTCGAGTCCCTCGTCGTGCAGGAGTGGGGCGACCTCGCCCCGGCGCTCGCTGCCGAGCTGGGCGTCCCGCTGAGGCTTCGAAACTAGAAGTTCCTACCGCTCTCGATCAGGCGCTTCACCCGGTCGGCGATCGGCGGGTGGGTGGAGAACAGCTTGTCCATGAGGCCGGGTTTGGTCGGGTCGGCGATCCACATGTGCGCCATGGTCGAGTTCTGCTTCTGCATCGGCCGCCCGTACTGGCCGAGCTTCTCGAGGGCGGAGGCGAGGGCATCCGGATGCCGCGTGGTGAGCGCCCCCGTGGCATCCGCGAGGTACTCCCGCTGACGGGAGATCGCGGCCTGCACGACCGCGGCCACGAGCGGCGCGATGATCATCGCGACGAGCCCGAGGATCAGAACGACCGGGTTGCCGCCGCCGTTGTTGTTGTTGCCGCGCCCGCCGAAGAACGCGAACCGCAGGAAGATGTCGGAGATGAAGCCGACCGCGACGACGAGGCCGAACACGATCATCGAGACGCGGATGTCGTAGTTCTGCACGTGGCCGATCTCGTGGGCCATGACGCCCTCGAGCTCGGAGTCGTCGAGCAGCTCGAGGATGCCCGTGGTCGCCGCGACCGAGGCGTGCTGCGGGTCGCGGCCGGTGGCGAACGCGTTCGGCGCCGGGTCGTTGATGATGTACACCTTGGGCATCGGCGTGCCCGTGGTGATCGACAGGTTCTCGACGATGCGGTACAGGCGCGGGTTGTCGGCCTTCGTGATCTGCCGCGCGCCGCTGAGCGACAGGGCTTGGCTGCTGGCCGCGAAGTACTGGATCACCGCGTACGCGATCGCCACCACGAGGGTGATGATCACGATGGTCGGGTCCTGGTAGATCCACGCGGCGAGCAGGCCGAGGCCGCCGATGATCAGGATGAACAGGATGATGATGAAGACGGTGTTGCGCTTGTTCTTCGCGATGTTGCGGTACATGGGTTTCGATACGCCCTAGCGGGCTACTCAACCGGCCTTAGAACTGCACTCGCGGCGGCTCGGCGATGGAGGCCGCGTCGGTCACCTCGAAGAACTCGCGCTCGGTGAAGCCGAGGCCGCGCACGAACAGCGTGTTCGGGAAGACCTTGATCTTCGTGTTGAGCTCGCGCACACCGCCGTTGTAGAAGCGGCGCGACGCCTGGATCTTGTCCTCGGTGTCGACGAGCTCGCCCTGCAGCTGCAGGAAGTTCTGGCTGGCCTGGAGCTGCGGGTAGGCCTCGGCGACCGCGAAGATCGACTTGAGGGCCGACTGCATGTGGTTCTCGGCGACTGCCGCGTCGGCCGGGCTGGAGACCGCGAGGGTCTCGGCGCGCGCCTTGGTCACGTTCTCGAAGACCTGCGACTCGTGGGCCGCGTAGCCCTTGACCGCCTCGATGAGGTTCGGGATCAGGTCCGCTCGGCGCTTGAGCTGAACGGTGATGTCGCTCCACGCCTCGTCGACGCGCACGTTGAGAGTGACGAGCCCGTTGTAGGTGGCCCAGAGGTATCCACCGATGATGATGACGAGCAGGACGATGACGCCAACGACGATGAGGATTTCCATGCCGTCATCATACGGTGACTACCCCCGCGCGCGCAGTACCCGTTGCAGCCAGCGGTATGACGCCTTGGGCGAACGGTCCTGCGTCCTCGGGTCGACCGCGATGAGCCCGAACTTCTCGGCGAAGCCGGCCGCCCACTCCCAGTTGTCCATGAGGGTCCACACGTAGTAGCCGCGCACATCGACTCCCGGCGCCCCCGCGATGGCGGCCGCCAGGTGGTCGGCGAGGTAGGAGATGCGGTCGTCGTCCTCGATGGTGCCCTCGGGAGACAGCGCATCGCGGAAGCTCGCGCCGCCCTCGGTGATGTAGACCGGCGGCAGCCTGTCCGCGTAGCGCGTGCCGTAGTCGGCGAGGGTCTCGGTGAGGAACTGCGGCGCGATCGGCCACCCGAACGCGGTCGTCGGGTACTCCGGCCACTTCGCGAGGTGGAACGGCAGCTCGCGCATCCCCGCCGCATTTCCGCCGTCGGGCGTCGAGTCGTCAGCGGGCGGGCCCGCGGCGATGCGCGTGGGCATGTAGTAGTTGAGCCCGTAGAAGTCGATCGGCTGCGCGATGGTCTGGAGGTCGGCGTCGTCGACGTCGTGCAGCGCCTTGAACTGCTTGCGCGCGAGGAACGGGAACTTCGGGTAGCGGCCCAGCAGCACCGGGTCGGCGTAGATGCGGTTGTGCACGAGGTCGAAGACCTCGGCGTACTGGCGCGTGATGAAGTTGTCTTTGGCCGGATGCACGGGCGAGTGCACGTTCGTGATGCCGATGCCGCCCTTCACGCCCTCCGAGCGCAGGGCCTGCACCGCGAGCCCGTGGCCGAGCAGCTGGTGGTGCGCGGCGAGGAGGCCGTCGAACATGAGGGTCGCGCCGGGCGCGTGCACTCCGAGCGCGTAGCCGTTGAGCGTCACGGTCGTGGGCTCGTTGATCGTGACCCACTTGTCGACGCGGTCGCCGAAGGCCTCCCCCGCGATCAGGGCGAAGTCGGCGAAGCGGTGGGCGGTGTCGCGCGTCATCCAGCCGCCCTTGTGCTGAAGCGGCTCGGGCATGTCCCAGTGGAAGAGGGTCACCATGGGCTTGATGCCCGCCGCGAGCAGCTCGTCGAGGAGCTTGTCGTAGAACGCGAGGCCGGCCTTGTTGGGCGACCCGGTGCCGCCGGGCTGGATGCGCGGCCAGCCGAGGGAGAAGCGGTACGAGTCGACGCCCAGCTCCTTCATGAGCCGCACATCCTCCCGGTACCGGTGGTAGTGGTCGGCGGCGATCGAGGCGTTGGAGCCGTCGGCGATGCGCCCCTTCTGGGCCATGAACTCGTCCCAGGTCGACGGGCCGCGGCCGTCCTCGCGCACGGCGCCCTCGATCTGGAACGCGGCGGTGGAGACGCCGAGCTCGAAGCCCGGGGGAACCACCAGCTCTTCTCGGTCGATCATGCGCCCAGCACCCTCTCGAGGTAGTCGTTGGCGAACACGCGTTCGGGGTCGAGCTTGTCACGCACCGCCACGAAATCGTCGAAGTGCGGATACGCGGGGCGCAGGTCGTCCGCCGTGCGGAAGTGCATCTTGCCCCAGTGCGGCCGCCCGCCGTGCTCGCGCGCGATAGCCTCGACGGCCTCGAAGTACTCCGTCGGGTCTTCCCGGTAGTACCGGTGCACCGCGATGTAGCCCGTCTGCCGCCCCTGTGCGGTCGACAGCCAGTTCTCGTCGGCGGCGGCCACGCGCACCTCGACGGGGAACGTCACCCGCCAGCCGTTGGCGTCGATCGCGGCACGGATCGCCCGCAGTGCGTCCGGCACCGCCTCGACCGGCAGCGCGTACTCCATCTCGCGGAACCGCACGCGCCGCGGGGACGTGAACACCTCGTGCCAGCCGTCGGTGACCTGCCGCTCGGCGACGAGCCGGTTCGCGAGCCGGTTCAGCGGCGGGGTGGTGCCGGGGGCGAGCATCCCGAGCCTGCACAGCAGCACGTACAGGCCGTTGGGCATGAGCTCGTCGTCGATCCACGCGGCGACCGGGTGCTGCGGCTTGCGCGGGGTGTCGGCGGGCATCCGGGTGTTGGTCTTGGTGAGGGCCTGCTCGGTGTGCGGGAACCAGTAGAACTCGAAATGGTCCACGGATGTCGCGCGCTCCAGCCACGCGTCGAGCACCTCCTCGAGCGGCTCCGGGCGCTCGACCGCGTGCATCACGAAGTCGGGGGCGCAGCGCAGTGTGACGTCGGTGATGACGCCGAGCGCGCCGAGGCCCACGCGCGCGGCGGGCAGGAGCTCGGCGTTCTCCGTCGGGGAGACCCGCAGCAGGGAGCCCTCCGCGGTCACGAGGGTGAGCGCCTCGACCTGCGTGGCGATGCCGCCGAAGCGCGCGCCGGTGCCGTGGGTACCGGTCGAGATCGCGCCGGCGATCGTCTGCTTGTCGATGTCGCCCATGTTCTCGAGCGCGAGGCTGTGCTCGCCGAGCAGCGCGGGCAGCTGGTACAGGTTGGTGCCGGCGCCGAGGGTGACGAGGTTGCCGTCCACCGCGAGCACGCCGTCGAGCGCGGCGACGTCGAGCTGCACGCCGTCCGTTGCGGCGATCGCCGTGAAGCTGTGGCCCGCGCCGACGGTCTTGATCGGCAACGACTTCTCGCGGGCGAACCGCACGGCCTCAGCCACCTCCTCGGGAGACGTCGCGCGCACGAGGTGCTGCGGGTGCGAGGTCTGGGAGCGTGCCCAGTTGCGCCAGCGCTTGCCCGGCTCGAGTCTCACAAGAAGGCCTTTCCCTCACCCCGATACGTGGGCAGGGTCTCCACGATACGGCCGCCGTCGACCACCGCGAACTCGTTCAGGTGCTCGCTGAGCTCGCCGGCCTTGGTGTGGCGGAGCCAGACGCGATCCCCGACCGCCAGGGCTGCCGCCGCGCGGCCCTTCAGCGGGGACTGCACCTCGCCTGCGGCCTCGCGGGCGACGTACTCGAGGCCCTCGGGATAGGCGAGCTGGGGCATCCGGTCGGGTGCCGGCGGGCCGGACGCGATCCAGCCGCCACCGAGAAGGGTGGCCATGTCGGGCGTGGGCTTGCGCACGACGCTCAGCGAGAACGCCGCGGCCGGGGCGGGCTGGAAGTGGCTGTAGCCGTCGAACAGGTGGGGGCCGAAGAGTCCGCTGCCCGCCGCGATCTCGGTGACAGACGGGTCGGATGCCGTGCGCTCGAGCGACCCGGTGCCGCCGCCGTTCACGAACTCGAGGTCGGCGAGCTCGCGCAGCGCCGCCACGACCGCGCCGCGCCGCTCGTGCAGCTCGGTGGTGGAGTTCCTCTGCACGTAGTCCACGGTGCGCGCGAGGATCGGCTTGCCCGTGGGGCGGTTCACCACTCCCGCGATCTGGGCCTCGTAGGCCATCATGCCCACCAGCTGGAAACCGGGGCGGCTGACGATCGCCCGGGCCAGAGCCACGGCATCCGCCACGCCCTGCACCGGCGACCGGTAGACGCCCAGGTAGCCCAGCACCTTCGAGCGCCAGGACGCGTTGAGCTCGAGCGCCACCCGGATGGTCTCGCGATGGGCGCCGAGCACGGAGTCGACGAGGTCGAGCTGCTCGACGGAGTCGACCATGAGGGTGACGCGCCGGGCGAGCTTCTCGGAGCGGCCCAGCGCCTCAATCCCAGCGCGGTCGACAGTCGGGTAGCCGACCACGACGTCGTCGATCGTCTCCGCGAGCCAGAGCGCCTCGGGCAGGGTGTACGCGAGCACCCCGTGGTAGCCGGGCAGCTCGAGCACGGCGTCGATCACGCCGCGCACGCGCACCGACTTGGAGGCGACACGGATGGTCGTGCCGTTGGCGCGGCGCAGCATGTCGTGCGCGTTGTAGGCGAGGGCCGGGACCGAGACGACGCCGAACGGGGTGTCGAGCGCGGCCGTCGCGGCGCTGAGCTCCGGCCAGTAGGTCGAGGGCTGCAGCCAGGGCTGTGCAGTGGGATTGTCGAGTTTCAACGGACACTCCTGATCGGTAGTACTGCGAGGGCCCCGAGGATCGCTGCGGCGGCGGCGAGCACGAAGAGGCCGGTGAAGCCCGCGAGGGCGGCGACGATGAGGGCGCCGAGCAGCGGTGCCATGGCTTGCGGCACTGCGGTCGCGATGTTCATGATGCCCAGATCCTTGCCGCGGGTGTGCGGGTCGGGCAGCACCTGGGTTGCGAGCGCCTGGTCGACGGAGAGGAAGCAGCCGTAGCCGAGGCCGAGCAGCCCGGCCGCGACGAAGGCGACGCCGAGGTCGGGCACGAACGCGAGCATGAGGGCCGCGACGCCCTGCAGCGCCGCCGCGACGAAGACGAACACCCGGCGGCGGCCGAGACGGTCGGAGAGCTTGCCGAGGAACAGCGACGCGAGGATGACGAACACCATGTACACGAGCACGAGGTAGATGAGCACGTCCTCGGCGTCGGGCACCTCGAGCCCGTACTGCAGGAACTGCAGCAGCAGCGCGGTGCCGAACGCGTTGCCGAAGTTGACGAGGATGCGGCTGAGCAGCGTCCAGCCGAAGTCCGGGTACTGCTTCGGGCTGATCCAGAACCCGTCGACGAAGCTGCGCATCGTGAGCTTCTCGGCCTTGGGCAGCACGGCGTCGGGCACGAAGACCAGGAACGGGATGACGAACACGACGACGATCGCGGCGATCACCGGGTAGCCGCCGAGGTACGGGCTCACGAACAGGGCGGTGACCAGCACGAGGCCGAGGATGGTGCCCACAGCCTGAGGCGCCGAGATCCACCCCGACACGAAGCCGCGCTGGTTGACCGGCACCTGGTCGGAGATGGTCGCGGTCAGGGCGGCGGTGAGCACGCAGAATCCGGTCAGTGCCAGCGCCCAGAACACGCCGATGCCGACCATCGTCGTCTGGAGGCCGAGCAGGGCGAGGGATGCCGCGAACAGCACGGCCCCGGCGGCGATCCACGGGCGGCGGCGGCCGAAGCGGCTCGTGGTGCGGTCGGAGAGCGCTCCGGTCAGCGGATACGCCACGAGCGCGCACAGGCCCGCGATGCCGGAGATGATGCCGAACGCCACCACGTTGTCGACCCAGTAGCTCGCCTTGAGCTGGGCCTCGATCTGCAGGGGCAGCAGCAGCTGCACTGGCGTCAGCTGCGCCATCCAGATGCCGAGCCACGCGGTGGCGAACGCGGCGATCCAGCCGCCGGTCACGGCCTTGCTGGGCTCCGCGAAGACTGCGGTGGTGGCGGGAGTCGTTGTCGTCATTGAGCGTTCTCTCTCGTGCGGGCTTCTACTGGGCGGGCGAGGGCGGCGAGCGAGTCGGCCGCGAAGTCGAGCACCCGCTCGGCAGCGGCGGTGTCGCGGTTGGCGAGCCAGGCGAGGGTGACTCCGTCGGTGACCGTCACGACGAGCCGCGCGACATCGAGCACGGGAACGCTCCACTCCACGCCGGAGACGGCTGCGCCCTCGACGAGCACGCTCATCACGCCGGAGTGGTACGCCTCGTACTGCTCGGCCGCCAGGCTCTCAAGGCCGGGCGTGCGCAGCGCGTAGTGCACGAGCTCCTGCATGACCTGCTCGTGGCCGGGGTCGGCGATCACGTAGTCGAGGTACGACTGCAGCCCCTCACGAAGAACCTGCCGGATGCCGCTGCCCAGCTTGAGCGTCGCGTACGCCGAGGCGACCTCCGCGCCGACGACGTAGGCCACGACGTCGCGCATCATCTCCGAGTGCGAGCGGAACGCGTAGTGGAAGCTCGCGAGCGACATCCCGGCCTCGGCCACGATCGCGCGCGTGGTCGCGCCCGCCACCCCGCGCTTCGCGATCACCCGGATGGCGGCCTGAACGAGCAGCGCCCTGCGATCGGACGACGGGATGCGCGGCATAGTGGGTCAACTGTCCCAGACGAGTGTCCCGAACGCAACCAGTGACCTTCCTGCGAATGCCGCACACACGTTTGACCTTCCCACCGAAGTCGTCTGCAATAGAAGGAGTGACCTCCCAGCCCCTGAACGTCCCTCGCCGCGCGCTGCTCGCGCTGCTGGGGCTCGTGGTCGCTGGCACCGCCCTCCTCGGCGCTCCGCAGGCGGCCCACGCGGCAGCCTTCGCGATCGCGACGACACCCGGCACGCTCTTCCCCGGCGCCGTCACCATCACCGGTGCCAAGGATGCCGCGGCCACCGTCGAGGTCGGCGAGGAGGGCTCGCCGCCCACCTGCACCATCGCGGGCGGCACCGCCCCCGACCCCGAGACCTGGTCGTGCGACATCCCGCTGCCGGACGGCAACCACACCATCGCCGCGACCCAGACCACGGCTGACGCGGTCCCGGTCGTGACGACGGAGACCGTCCCGGTCCGCGTGCTCGGCGCGCCCGTGATCACGACCACCGGCATCAGCCCCGGCACGCTCAACGGCACCGGGTTCCCCGGTGCGGGCATCGAGCTCTCGGGCGACATCACGAAGTCGTGCGGCCCGGTGCTGCCGAACGGCACCTGGGCGTGCCCGCTCGGGGTGGGCACCGGCACCTACAGCGTGTTCGCCACTCACACCTGGGGCGACGTCCCGTCGGAGCCGGGCGCGAGTTCGGCATCCGTCCTCGTGCGCGTCGACGTCGACCCGCCCGCCCTGCCCGCCTTCGCCTCTCCCGCGGCGGGCAGCCGGGTGCCGACACAGCCGACGATGTTCTCGGGCAGCGGCGAGAACGGCGGCCGTGTCGAGGTGTTCGCCGACTCCAACCGGGTGTGCGTGAGCCCGGTGATCACCCTGCACTGGTCGTGCTCCGCCTCCCTCACCGACGGCCAGCACACGATCAAGGCGGTGCAGTGGGATGCCGCGGGCAACGCGAGCGGCGCAAGCCAGGGCTTCACGATCACCGCGGGCGCCGCAGCCCCCGTCACTCCGCCGGAGCCGCCGCGGGAGCCCGCCCCGGACCCGAACGCCGAGCCCTCGACGCCGCTGCAGCCCGTCGCGCCCGCCCCCACCGCGCCCTTCCTGCCGCCGCCGGTCGGCGGGGAGTCGGGCATGCAGCCCTTCGACACCTGGGAGCTGCCGACGGACTACGGCGCCGCCATCCCGAGCGTCTCGACCACGAACCCGACCTCATGGCTTCTCGGGCTCGGGCTCGGTCTCGGCTTCGCGCTGCTCGTGGCGCTCCCCCTGCGCCTGCTCGTGACGACCCTGCGCCGCAAGCGCGGGTACGTTCCGCGCGAGCCCAGCACGGAGGAGCCGCTGCTCAGCCCGCGCGTGACCGCGGCCCTGTTCCTCGGGGCAGCGGTGCTGCTCGCCGCGCTCGCGGGCGGCATCCAGGCCGAGGTGCGGTACCTGCGGCTCGCCATCGCGATCGGCCTCGCGCTCGCGGCCCTCAACGGCGTCGCGGTGCTCGTGGCGAAGCTGGCCGGTCGCTCGTTCGGGCTGCGCACGGGCATCCGGCTCGCCCCTCTTCTGCTCGGGGTCGCCGCGGTGACCGCGCTCGTGTCTCGGGTAGCCGGGATCCAGCCGCCGATCATCGTCGGGATCGTGCTCGCTGTGCGGTTCCTGCCCGAGGTCGGCGCCCGCGCGCGCGGTGTCGTCTCACTCGCGGAGGTCGCGGCGATCGTCGCCCTCGGCTTCGTCGCGTGGCTGGGGCAGAGCGCGCTCGGGCCGGTCGACGGGTTCTTCCCCTCCCTCGTGAGCGAGGCGCTCTCGGCACTGACGATCGCCGCGCTCGGCTCGGCGATGGTCATGCTCCTGCCCGTGAACCGGATGCCCGGCCGCCGGATCTGGGCCTGGTCCCGCACGGCGTGGGCGCTGCTCACCCTCGTGACCGCGACCGTCGCGGGCGTCGTGATCGCGGGCGGCAGCGGATTCCCCGTGCCGTGGGTCATCGGCGGCGCCCTCGTGTTCTCGGCGGTGTGCCTCGGGGTGTGGGCGTGGGTGCGCCTGGTGGAGCCGCAGTTCGTTGTCAGGGGTGGGTCCTAGGGTCGCCAGCATGGCTACCGTCGTTCTCTTCCACTCTGTTCTCGGCCCTCGCCCCGGCATCGAAGACGCGGCCGCACGGCTCCGCGCCGCCGGTCACGAGGTGCACACGCCCGACCTCTACGGCGGCGACCACTTCGACGAGTACGACCCGGCGATGGCGTACTCCGCCCAGGTCGGGCAGGAGACGCTCATGACCCGGGCGCTCGACTCCGTCGCCGACCTGCCTGACGGCTTCGTCGTCGGCGGCTTCTCGCAGGGGTCGAGCGCCGCCGTGTTCGTGGCCACGCGCCGCGCGGTCTCGGGCGTGCTGCAGTTCGCGGGCTTCAATGTTCTGGAGTGGTTCGGCCCCGAGGCGAAGTGGCCCGCCGGCATCGACACCCAGGTGCACCAGACCCTCGGCGACCCGTGGCGGGAAGACGAGTTCGCCGAGCAGGCCGAGAGGGACGTGACCTCCGCGGGCGGCCGGGTCGAGGTGTTCGACTACCCGGGCACGGGGCACCTGTTCACCGATGCCTCCCTGCCCGAGGAGTACGACGCGGAGGCCACCGAGCTGCTGTGGTCGCGGGTGCTGCCGTTCGTGGCGACGCGCTAGCGGAGGTAGTACACGCCGGCGTCCAGATCCTCGATGAGGGTGGGGCCGGTCGGCGTCCAGCCGAGCCGCTGCTGCGAGAGGATGCTCGAGGCCGGCACGTCCCAGCTGAAGAACATGCCGATCCAGCCGAAGTGCGCGAGCACGTCGTCGGGCGCGACGGACTCCACGGGCAGGCCGAGGCCGCGGCCGATCGCCTCGGCGATGGTGCGGCTCGGGATGCCCTCCTCCCCCATCGCGTGCAGCACGAGCCCGGGCGTCGCATCCTCGAGGCCGAGGCGCACGAGCCGCGCCGCATCGGACCTGTGCACCGCCGGCCAGCGGTTGGCGCCGTCGCCCGGGTAGCCCGAGACGCCCTTCTCGCGCGCCGCCGCCACGATCGCGGACATGAACCCGTGGTCGCCTGCGCCGTGCACGGTGGGCGCGAAGCGCGCGATGACGGTGCTCACTCCGCTGTCGATGAACTCGAGCGCGCGGTTCTCGGAGCCGCCGCGGGGCGAGTCCGGACCGTGGTTCGGGGAGACGTCGGTCTCCGTGCCGGGGCGGCCGAGCATCCCGGGCACGCCCGAGGCGACGACGAACGGCCGGTGCGACCCCTCAAGGGCGGTGCCCAGAGCCTCTACGGCGTCGCGCTCGGCCTTGTTCGAGATCTCCGGGTGCGCGAAGTCGTGCTTGTTGGCGAGGTGGATGACCGCGTCGGAGTCCGCGGCGCCCGCCCGCAGGCTCGCGAGGTCGTCGAGGTCGCCGCGCAGCACGTCGGCCCCCTTGGCCTGCAGCGACGCCGCACTACCGTCGGAGCGGGCGAGCCCGAGGACAGCGTGCCCGTTGGCCAGGAGCTCGTCGGTGACGGCCGAGCCGATCCATCCGGAAGCGCCGGTGATGAAAACCCTCATGAAACTCTCCTAATGTCAGTAACTGACATCAGTGTACGCCTTAATGTCAGTGGCTGTCATCGGTAGGATGGGCACATGGTCAGATGGGAGCCCGATACGCGCGAGCGCCTGCGCGAGGCCGCCCTCGACCTCTACACGGCGAAGGGCTACGCCGACACGACTGTCGCCGAGATCGCGGCCTCGGTCGGAGTCACCGAGCGCACGTTCTTCCGCCACTTCGCCGACAAGCGCGAGGTGCTGTTCAACGGCTCCGACGTGCTGCAGGAGCAGTTCGTCGACGGCGTCGCCTCCGCGCCCGCCGGCACCGCGTTCGAGATCGTGATGCACGCCGTCCTCTCGGCGGTCACCTTCTTCCCCGAGGAGCGCCGGCCGTACTCGCGCCGCCGCCAGGCGATGATCGTCGCGAACCCCGAGCTGATGGAGCGGGAGCTCAACAAGATGGCGGGCCTGGTGGCCGCGCTCGGTGCCGCACTCCGCGAGCGCGGGGTCGTCGAGCCGGAGGCGACGCTCGCCGCGGAGTCGGCGGTCACGGTGTTCCGGCTCGCCTTCGAGGAGTGGGTCGCGCCCTCGTCCACGCGCACGCTCGCCGAGATCGAGCAGAGCCTGTTCGCGGCGCTGCGGTCGCTCGCGCGCTAGCGGAGCAGCTCCCTCAGCAGCGCGAGCACCGGCTCGACCAGTTCCTCCTCGGTTGCGGAGCTGAGCGGCTCGAGGCCCCCCGTCGACCGGAGCTGCGTCATCCCCAACGCCGCCGACAGCACGATCTCGGCGCGCAGTAGCAGGCGGTCGCCGTCGGGCGAGTCCGGGGTCCAGCCCGCGACCGACGCGGTCTTCTCGGCGAAGGTGCGGAGGATCCTGCGCCGGATGCCGTCGGCCCGCTCATCCCCGGATGTCCTGAGGAGCAGCAGCATCTGGTCGCTCGAGAAGCCCGTGACCTGGCGCACGAGCGACCGCGCCACGCGCTCCAGGGTCGGCGCCTCCGTCTCCGGGCGCTTGAGCTCCTCGCCCACCGACGCCAGGCAGGCCTCGAAGAGCCCGTCCTTGGAGTCGAAGTATCGGCTGATGAGCGCAACGTTCACGCCCGCGTCCGCCGCGATGTCGCGCACGGTGGTCGAGCGGTAGCCGTCGCGGGCGAAGCGCACCCGCGCCGCGCGCAGCAGTTCCGTGCGCGTCTGGGCCGCGTCGCGCGGTCGTGCGGTGCTGGTCATCATCCATACATCCAACCGCACTACACTGCGTAAGTCAGCAACTGTTTACATAGACGGAGTATGAATGTCCCAGGCAGTCCAGCCTCACCGCCCCCGCACCGGCCTCATCGTCCTGTACCTGTCCCTCGGCGGCCTGTCGTTCTCGGTGCTGCAGTCGCTCGTCGCTCCCGCGCTCGCGACCATCGGGCAAGACCTGAGCGTCACCACGAGCGACGCCTCCTGGATCCTCACCGCCTACCTGCTCTCTGCCGCCGTGCTCACCCCGATCCTGGGCCGCCTCGGCGACATGGTGGGCAAGCGCCGGATGCTCATCGTCGTGCTCGTCCTGCTGCTGGCCGGTACCGTGCTCGCGGCGCTCGCCCCCAACCTCGGCGTGCTCATCATCGCCCGCGCCCTGCAGGGCGCTGCCGGTGCGATCATGCCGCTGTCGATCGGCGTCGTGCGCGACGAGCTCCCGCGCGAGCGGGTCGGCGTGACGATCGGACTCCTCTCCGCGATCTTCGGCGTCGGCGCCGGAGTCGGCATCGTGGCCGCCGGCCCGATCGTCGAGAACCTGTCGTGGCACTGGCTGTTCTGGCTGCCCGCCGTGCTCGTCGTCATCGCCCTGCTCGGCGTGATCTTCGGCATGCCGGAGTCGCCGGTGAAGAAGCCCGGCCGCCTGGACCTCGTCGGCACGGGCATCCTCTCGGTCTCGCTCGTCTCCATCCTGCTCGCCATCAGCGAGGGCGAGAAGTGGGGGTGGGACTCCTTCGGCACCATCGGGCTTCTCCTGCTCGGGGCGGTCGCCATGGTCGTGTTCGTCTTCGTCGAGCTGCGCGTCAAGGAGCCGCTCATCGACATGCGCCTGCTCAAGATCCGCGGGGTGTGGACGGCCAACATCGTCGCGCTCATCTTCGGCTTCGCGATGTTCGGCACGTTCGTGCTCGTCCCCACCCTCCTGCAGCTGCCGGCCCAGACCGGCTACGGATTCGGCAAGACCGTGTCGGAGGCCGGCCTGTTCCTGCTCCCGACCGTCGTCATGATGGTCATCTTCGGCCCGCTCGCCGGAATGCTCGTCCGCCGGGTCGGCCCGAAGCCGCCCATGCTCCTCGGCGCGGTCCTCGTGACCGCCGCGTTCATCCTGCCCGCGATCGCGCACGGCGAGATGTGGCAGGTGGTTGTCTCCGGCCTGCTCACCGGTGCCGGCATCGGGCTGGCGTTCGCCTCGATGTCGAACGCGATCATCGAGAGCGTGCCCGCGCTGCAGACCGGTGAGGCGATCGGCGTCAACGCCATCGCCCGCACGATCGGCAGCAGCATCGGCACCGCCGTCATCGCCGCGATCATCACGTCGAACAGCACACCGCAGGGCCTCCCGCTCGACGATGCGTTCACGATCGGGTTCTGGGTGTGCGCGGGCGTCGCGGTCATCGCGGTCGTGGCAGCGATCGCGGCGCCGTCGATGAAGCGCCGGCGCGAGCAGGCGAAGGCCCTCGGGATCGACGACTTCCCCGAGGACTAGCCGTACTAGCGGCGCCGTGCCCGCATCACGGCGCCGCGCTCGCGGTGGGACATCGCGGACCACATGGAGAGGCTCGACAGGACTCCGAGGATGCTCGCGAACGACGCGATCGACAGGATCGACCACGCCGAGCCGATGGACCCGATAGAGCCGACGCTGCCGATGCTGCCGACGGAGAGCACGGAGCCGACGCTGCCGATCGACAGTGTCGACCTGTGCGAGGCGATGCTGCGGTAAGAGGTGCTGGCCATATTCCCAGTGTGCCGCCTCATGTGTACATTGTCTACATGACCAAGTACCTGATCTCATTCCCCGGCAGCGCCATGAACCTCTCGGAGGCAGACTTCGTCTCCGCCGGCGTGGACTCGCGCGCAGTGATCCGTGACGCGAAGGCCGCCGGCGTCTACGTCTTCGGCGGCGGCATCAACGAGGACGTCCCCTCCGTGATGGTCGCGGCCGACGGCACCACCACCGACGAGACCTACCCGCAGACCCGCGAATTCGACGGCGGATTCTGCGTGCTCGAGGTGCCGACGCGCGAGGAGGCGCTGGGGTGGGCGGCGCGAATCGCCGCCGCGTGCCGCTGCTCCCAGGAGCTTCGGGAGTTCATGTACGACCCGGAGAGCTAAAAACAAGTGACTGTTTGTACAAACGGTCGCATGTGTTAGGTTCGGTTCGGAGGTACTGATGGCTCAGTCCGCACTGAAGCTGGATGAGGCGTTCCACGCGCTCTCCGATCCGAACCGCAGAGCGATACTCACCGTGATCCGCGGAGGCCGCCGCGCGGTGGGCGAGCTCGCCGGGCAGTTGGAGATGTCCCAGCAGAACGTCTCGCACCACCTGAAGGTCCTCGACCGCGCCGGCCTCGTGACCAGCACCCGCGAGGGCACCCGGCATCTCTACGCGCTCCGGGTCGAGGGGCTCGCTGTGGGCAAGGCGTTCTTCGACGAGTTCTGGCCGGAGCGGCTCACGATGCTCAAGCACGCGGCGGAGAGCCAGGAAGACCATGGCTGAGCACAGGAGCTCGATCGACATCGAGGCTCCGCCAGAGCGGGTCTTCGAGTTCCTGATCACGGAAGACGGAATGACCCAGTGGATGGGAACCCGCGCCTCCCTCGAGCCGGTTCCCGGAGGCGCCTTCGCCGTGGACATCGCCGGCTACCGCGCGCGCGGGTCGTTCCTCGAAGTGGACCCCTATCGACGGGTCACCGTCACGTGGGGCTTCGTCGAGAGCGCTGAACTCCCGCCCGGTGCATCCACGGTCTCGTTCGAGCTCACGCCGACCGCCGCCGGCACGCACCTGGAGGTCGTGCACACAGACCTCCCCGACAGCGAGGTGACCGGCCACGCGGCGGGGTGGGCGAACTTCCTCCCGCGCCTCGGGTTGGCCGCCACCGACCACCGACCGCCGGTGGACACATGGACGCCCAGAGCAGAAGGAGCAACGACATGAGCAGCGCAACCGAGATCGTCGAGGACTATCACCGCGCTTGGACGACGGGGGACGTCGAGCGGGCTCTGCTGCTTGTCGCGGATGACGCGATCTGCTCCGCCCCGGATCCACAGGTCAGCACGAAGGAGCACTGGCGCTCCTACCTGGGCGGCTTCGCCCCCAGGCTGACGGCTGCGCCAGAGGTCACCCGGATGACCGACTCGAACCGTGTCGCGCTCTGGTACTACCCGCAGACCGAGACGACCAAGACGACTCTCGCCAGCGAGCTGTTCGTCGTTGAGAACGACCTCATCGTCGAGATCCGACTCGCTTTCGACCGCCTCGGCTACGTTCCGGCTCAAGCGGCCGGATGACGCGGCTCGACGAGATCCGGCCGCTGAGCCCCGCCGGCCGGATCCGCGAGGTCGCCATGTTCGGCGCGATCGCCGTGATGGTCGACGACGCCATGGCGGTTGCTGTGAACAAGGACGGCAGCCTGCTCGTGCGAGTCGACCCGCAGGAGGACGCGCAACTGCATCGCAGACCGGACGCCTCCCGCGCCCAGATGGGTTCGGAGCGTGACGTGGGCGTCTGGGTCAGTGCGGCGCTTCGTCGCGGATCACCGTAGCGCTTGCGTGCCCCGGCAGGGACTCGAACTCGAATGTACGGATTATTAGGGCTCAGTGGGGTCACAAAAACCCCGGAAAATCAACGATCTTGGGGTGCCGTGATCACCCCACATCACATGGTTTTTCGTACGGATGTGGGCAAAATGTGGGCACGGTCATCCCACTCGTCGGGCTGCCGCCATGGCAAAACGCTCGCGATTCTCAGGAGACAAATCTTCGTCGTCAACATGCTCTAGGTCAGCGGTCGGGAGCGTGACGACAAGCTCGCGGCGCAACTCCGCCGACACCGATGCCGTGTATAGCTCTTCGTCGAACGTCAGCTCAGGCGAGACGCCCCCGGCGCCCACCCACTCCTGCACCCAGACGAAGGCTTCAACCACTTCGGCGAACAGCCCCGGGGTGGCGCGGAGCGCACGATCGAGAACTCCGTTGATGCTTGCAGTTCCATTCACCTTCGCAAGCAGTGCCAAGCTGATTCGGAGTTTCTGCTCCTTAAGCAGCCCAGCTGGGTCGTCCTTAACGCGACGCTCAAACGGCGGTACGAACATTCCCAAGATCTTCGCGCGTTCCTCCTTTGACACGCTTCTGTCACGGTTGTG
This sequence comes from Rhodoglobus sp., assembly GCA_025463515.1. Lineage (GTDB taxonomy): Bacteria > Actinomycetota > Actinomycetes > Actinomycetales > Microbacteriaceae > Rhodoglobus. The sequence continues at coordinate 51,802 of JAODAQ010000029.1, read as the reverse complement.
TTGAAGGAGAAACTGCATGGTCCCGTCCTCCCCGAGCGCTTCCTCGACACGCGCTGGTTGAAGCACCCCGCCCACTAGGCCAAGGCCTATCTCGTGGGCAACCCAACGCCATAAGACCGCTGCCGGTGAACCGAATGAAGCCTCTTCGCCGCGCCGCTTTTGGAGCCGTGCGAAAAGAAACTCGACCAGCTCGCGAGCGGTGGAGGTTGAGGATCTGCGAAATTCGAGCGACTTCTCGTAAGCAAGCGCAGCGAGATCCGGAGAGGCCGCATCGAGCTTCGATGCGAGACCCTGAACCGCTTCGCTTCCATCCTCGCCGTCGGCAAGGTCCACTAGGGCCTGCTCGACTAGCTCGTCTTCGACATCATTGGAGGCAATGCCAAGCACAAAATACCGCTCGAAATACTTTTCTTCATTCAGACCGCGAACATGGTCTGCGTGATAAGTGAGGCCCTCGTAGGTGATGGAGGGAAAGAGGAAGCTTAGGATTTTCATCGCTGCTTTGAGATCGGCTACCGCTCCCTTACCAACCCGATCGATCCACTCAGCTTCCTTGATTTTTTGGGCTTCGAACACGTCTGCGGTACGTGTTGAGGTGCGGAGCTCCTGTTCCCAACCCGGGATCGAATCGAACAGAGCGTGCTCTACAACACGAATATAGGTGAGGGCGGCGAAGTCGAGAAAATCGACTTCGCGAAAGTTCACGGTCGATGAATACGCGAGGAGTTGTTCTCCAAAACGCGCATGTGACCGCGGCGTTGTCATCGCCGGTCCTAAGATCCCAATAAGTTCCGAAGCGCGCGCCTGATCATCATCGGAGAGCGTTATTCGCTTACTGAGAAGCACGCTTTCGAGAGCTTCGCGGGCCATTCGGCGCCGATCGACCGCAGCCATCGCGGGCAGCTCGAAAGGATATTGGACAATCTTCTCCATGAATGATGCCCGCTGACCATGCACTTGCTGCGAGTTGAGCAAATCCTCAATGGTGCCTTGGTCATAGGCGATCAGGTAGTGCACGTTTGGAAACCTTCCAAGCAGCCTGACGACTTTAAGAAAACCCAGGAGTTCCTCGGAATCCAGTCGATCGATATCGTCGGCGATGATCAGCACCCGCTTGCCCAGATCCTTGGTCAGTTTCGAGACGGCGTCGAATTCGGCCTTCCAGGGCTTCCCGCCGGCGACCATGCCTAGTGCCCGATCGACCGATCTCGAGGCGAATAGGCCCACCACCGGCACCAAATCCAAGAAGGGAGTTCCCAGTTGGGCGTATGACGCGATGGACTTCTTCCATGCGCGCGCCTTCTGATCTGATGGGCGGATAGCGGATGCCAACGACGCCAGGAACTCGAAAGCTAGACCTTTTGAATCTGGAGCAGCCCAGGGAGAAAAGTCCGCAATATTCCAGTCCGCTGATAGGGACTGCCGAACCATATTCAAAACGGACGTCTTTCCGCTCCCCCATGGTCCGACTAGGCCGAACACAGTGCTGGACCGGCCGACGGATACAGAGTTGAGCTGGTCGGCAACCATCTTCGCGAACGACTCGCGCCCGAGTCGGTCCGCGTCGCCTTCGGCGATGGGTTCGTCCGACCAGTCCGTCGGGAGATTCGGCCGATCCGCGATTGAATCTTGAGAGTCGACCATGCGAGCAACGTACAGCAGCTCTCGAGCCACCGCAGCCCTGCCCTACGTTTGGCTCATGACAGAGCATTCTCAACCTGAGCTTTTCAGCGATGACCCCAGCGCAGCAGAAGCAGCCGGGCTAGGTCGCGCACCGTTCCTTGAAAAGGCGCTGGCCACCCTGCAAGTAGCGGGCAAGAAGAAAAGCTCCACCGCATTTGGGTTGATCGGCCCGTGGGGTTCTGGAAAGACCAGCATTCTTGAATATCTTCGAGAGAAAGTAATAGCGAGTGAGTCGGGCTGGCGTGTAGTCGCTTTCAATCCCTGGAATTACTCAGATCAAACCTCGTTGCAGCACGGATTCTTCACAGAACTACTGGGAGCTTTCGAAGGCGAAAACAAGAACGACAAGCTTCGGAAGAAGATCGCGAGCCTTGGCGAATCCGTTGCACCGCTCACCTCCGTGGGCGCAATTGTGGGGGTGGATCCTTCCGCCGCCCTGGTCGGTATCTCACGACTTATCGGCGGAGATCAGAGTGTTTCTGCAGCACGCCAGAAAGTCGAGAACGCGCTTGAAAAGCGAAAGACCCCAGTGCTTGTCATCATGGACGACTTGGATCGACTGGCCCCTGAGGAACTTCTTCTGACGTTAAAGCTCGTGAGGCTGATCGGAAGACTTCCGTATGTCCACTATTTGCTGGCTTACGACGAAACAACTCTTCTGGACGTCCTTGGCCGCACCGGCTTGGTTGGCAAGAAGTCCGTATCGCGCGCTCGTGAGTACCTTGAGAAGGTCATTCAAGTGCGGATGGATCTCCCGCGGCTCAGGCCGTCGGACACGCTCCAGCTGACCAACGTCGGTATTGCCGAAGCGACCGCAGGGTCGGAGATGTCTCCCGAGGAAACCACGCGTTTTTCCAAGGCGTACTTCGATCACATCGGGGCGCGACTCTCGACGCCGAGAGCTATTAAGAGGTACTTCGGACAGGTCAAACTCTTCGTTAGAAGTTTGTCAGCCGAGATCGACATGAGCGACTTCTTGATCTTGACCTGGCTACGCACCAGCGAGCCGGCCGTCTACACGTTCATCCAACGCCGTCGAGATGAGTTGCTAAATTCGACGAGCAATTTCAAAGATGAGAAGCTCGCTGCCCTTGCATCCGAATGGCGTCGCGATCTGCTGGCAACTGGAACAAACGAAGAACATTTGGAAAAAGTGGCTAGCTTGCTGAGCGACCTTTTCCCAGCGTTCCATGCGGTGTGGTCGGGCCGCGCGCGTATGTCGCAAGAATCCAAGTCGCGACGTCTGGCGAACTCGGACTATTTTGATCGCTATTTCTCGTTTGGCATTGCGAGCGGCGATATTGCGGACGCCATCGTTGAGCAGGGCATCCTCGACATTCACCAGGAACGAGCGACCTCTGCGACAGTTCACATGTCGTTAGCACTGATTGAATCTCCGGACCTGCTAGTGAGCAAAGTTGCCCTCGCCGTAGAGACATCGAAGCTTGCTTCCGTGCCGCTGTTGCTTTGGCTTGCGGACGGCTTCGAGCATGTTCCGACAGGCGGTGGACTCCTGACCCCGCAAGAGCGATTCATTGCGCTGGCGACGCGCCTGCTGCGGCGTCTACCCCGTTCGGACCTGCTGCCTGCCATTCGGGGGATGTCGGAGATGAGCGAGCTGGGTCTGGTTCTTGCTATTCGAGCGCTCGATTGGGCATCATCCGATCGAGCGGATGAACCCCCTGTTGATTGGCAGCCGTTGGAACCCAGCGCGAGAGAAAAGATCGGTTCTATTCTTCTCGACCGACTAGAGCCGCACATCGAGAATGGACCGTTCGACTTTCCCTCTGATCTTTGGTCCCTCATCTGGCCATGGTCAGTTCTCGACGAGAATAGTGCGCGAGATTTCGCAAATCGCGCCCTAGCGAGCTGGGGTCCGCTGGACACCATCTCGCGATTCATAGGCACTGCGACGGTGATGGGTGTACCGGGCGCACAGCCCCGACTTCGCGATATCGATTTTGATTTGGTTCGGCGCCTAGTCGACTTGGAAGAGATTCGGCAGCAACTCGAAACTGCCATAGAAGCGGCCCCCGTGGTCACGATGAACTACTACGAGAGACTTGATACTCCTGACGAGCGCCGAGCTTTTGCACTCAGCTTGCTGCACACCGAGTTTCAAGATGTGAACCCTGAGGAGACGCCTGCTGACTAGCGGCGGGTGGTGGTACGCGCGCTCTCAGGTCCGGTCCGTTCTCCAAAGATCGTGGTCGCCACCTATCCACTTCCCCTGCTGGTCGAACACAGTCAGAGTGATTAGGCGGCTGCGGTCGTCCCGGAATATGAACCTGTCGGCCTCGCGCGACACTGTGCGCGCGACGTCGGCGGTGCAGAGGTACACGACGCGGGACACTCCCCCAGCTATCCGTTGACCGTGGTGCTGGTGAATCAGCCTGTAGCGCGCGATCTTCTTCGCGGTCAGCTCGACCTCGATAAGTTCGACCAGGTCTCCTTTGGTCGCTACGCCGTCGACCTGGTGATCGAGTACCGTCTGCGGAATGTGGTCGCGTGACCATCGGTATCCACGCGCTAGATATCGGGCCGACACCGCCGCGACAGCGAGCTCGTGGCGCATCGTCTGTCGGAAGAGGGCAGGCGCTGCTCGCCCCGTTGCAAGGTGCGTGGGCCACACGATCTGCCGGTCGCGGTACATCGGCCGGACCCTGTCTACGAGCCCGACCTCGGCCATGCGCGCGATCCATTGGTTGGCGCGCCGAACCGTAACCGGATCGTCGGCGTGACCGTTCTTCAGTCCGGACAGCGCCCATCGGATCGCGTCGATGTCAGCCATACGCACCACGCTCAGCCACTCGATCATCTGCTCATCCCGCCTCGTCAACTGCATCATCTCGTTCTCCTTCCTCGCCTTTTGTTTGTCTTCTTCTTCTTTTTGTTTTCCCCTGTCCCACCGCCTCTTCTTTACTTCCCAACCTCCCCCGCGGAACTTGTGGAGTGTGGGAGGTTGGGAAGCCGGCGCAGCCGGGAAGTGGCGGTGGGACAGGGGAAAACGGACCGCTTTGCTTCCCGTGCCCATTCCCGATGCGGGAAGTAGCTCAGGAATACCCCTGCCCCGTCAGGCGTATGTCGGCGAGGTACGCTCCTTGGCGCTCGCCTCGATCCAAGCAATGACTTCGGATCGCTTATAGAGCACCTTGCGCGGTGTCGGCTTGTAAAACTTGGGGCCGATGCCCCGGTAGCGAAGCTGTGCCAGAGCTCCGGCCGACAGGCCGGTGATCTCGCCGACGGCGGTTGCGTGAATGAAATCCTCTTCCATGACTCCTCCTGTTGATATTGCGACCATTTGTCGCTCGTAGTTGTTAGAATGACGGTAAAGCTTTCTCGCTGGTTTGACAACAGGAAACGCGATAAGGTGCAAAAATGACGGATTTCGGATCGGCGAAGACGATCGGTGCGAGGATTCAAACCCTGCGCCGCTCCCGCGGCATGCGCACCTCGAAGGATCTGGCCGACGCGATCGGCGGCAGCATGACTGTCTCGATCATCGAGAACATCGAGCTAGGGCGGAAAGCCAACCTCGACGTCAGCCAACTGCTCAACATCGCCATGGCTTTGCAGGTGCCGCCGAGCTACATCCTCGCGCCGATGAACGACCCGTCCGCGCCGTTGGACCTTCCCGGCCTGAGTAGCGCGTTCGACGGGATGTCGGCAATCGAGTTCGATGCGTGGCTCGCCAGCCTCGATGCTGGTGCCTACATGTCCAGAACACTTGAAGGCCGCAACTCGACAACCGAGCTCAATGCGCTTCGCGAGTGGCACGCACTGAGTGCTGAAATCCGTCGGCTTCAAGCAATGCTCCAGGTCGAGGAGAACCTACTGGACGGAGGCCCGTACGCGGGACGCACTCAAGAACGGCTTCGGGACGCGCAACGCTCAATCAGGCGGCTCGGTCCCCTGCTCAACGCCGGTGGGTGGAATCTCCCGCTCGACGAAGACGAACTCGAAGCGAACGCTTCGTAGACACAATCTGTGGGGAGGCACAGTGGGATCAATCACCTCATACGCAACGACCGACGGGAAGCGTTACCGCGTCAGGTATCGCAAGCCCGATCACAGCCAGACCGACAAGCGCGGGTTCAAGACCAAGCGCGAGGCAGAGCTGTTCCTGGCAGCGACCGAAGTGTCGAAGGCTCGTGGCGAGTTCATCGACAGCTCTTCTTCGAAGGTGCTCGTCAGAGAGCTCGGGGCTACGTGGCTTCCGTCCCAGACGCACCTGAAGCCTTCCTCGTTCGAGCCACTCGAAATCGCCTGGCGTCTCTACGTCGAGCCTCGGTGGGGATCAACGCCGATCTCGGACATCCGCTACTCAGACGTGCAGACGTGGGTATCGCAGCTGACCCAGGGCACGGCGGTAACCAAGCACACAACTGGCGGCCCACGATCCGCAACGGTCGTCCTGCGCTGCTATGGGGTGCTCGCGGCAATCCTCGACACCGCAGTGCGCGACCGGCGCATCCTCGCCAACCCCGCGCGCGGTGTGTCGCTCCCCCGCAAGGTGAAGCGGGCCCACACCTACCTCAGCCACGAGCAGGTCGAGCTGCTCGCGAGGTCATCCGGCCAGCACGCGACGCTCGTCCGACTCCTGTCCTACACCGGCCTTCGCTGGGGCGAGGCGATCGCCCTGCGCGTCCGCGATGTCGACACCCTCCGCCGCCGACTCGGTGTCCGGGAGAACGCGACGCGAGTGAATGGCAAGATCATCGTCGGCACTCCGAAGAACCACTCCGCTCGCGTCGTGCCCTTCCCCGACTTCCTCACGCTCGAGCTGGCTCGCGCGTGCGAGGGCAAAGGGCAGAGCGGCCTCCTCTTCGGAAACGGAGTCGATCATCTCAAGCAGCCTGCGCACGCTGATGGATGGTTCGAGGTCGCAATCGCTCGAGCGAAGGAACTCGATCCGACCTTCATCCGCCTGACTCCGCACGACCTGCGCCACACGGCCGCGAGCCTCGCGGTATCGGCCGGCGGCAATGTCAAAGCGATCCAACGGATGCTCGGGCACTCGTCAGCGGCGATGACGCTCGACGTCTACGCCGACCTGTTCGACGACGACCTGGACACTCTTGCTGGAGCGCTCGACCGAGCCAGGTCGGAATCGAACGCGGGGAAGTCCTGGTCACGACCGACGCACGCCTCGGCTATTCCGCTCGCCAGCGTGAACCGCTCGCAGGGCGGGGCAGGTGCTTGAATGTGGGCATGAGCGATGCGACGATCCGCCCACTCTCCGAAGTCGACTGGCCCGAGGTACAGGTCATCTTCGCTGAGGGCATCGCAACCGGTCACGCAACCTTCGAAGCTGAGCCACCGAGCTGGGACGGTTTCGATTCGGGCAAAGTGACACACAGCCGTTTTGTGGCGACTGACGCTGAAGGAGTAGTACTCGGGTGGGTGGCCGCGTCGCCGGTCTCGTCGCGTTCTGTCTATGCGGGTGTCGTCGAACACTCGGTGTACGTCGCTGATGCTGCTCGAGGCAAAGGTATCGGCCGGGCGCTCCTCAAGACGTTCATCGAGAGTGCCGAGCGCAACGGAGTGTGGACGATCCAGTCGAGCATCTTCCCGGAGAACGCTGCGAGCATCGGGCTGCACGCCGAATTCGGTTTCCGGTCGATCGGTCGTCGTGAGCGGATCGCGCTGATGACCTATGGGCCGATGGCGGGTCAGTGGCGGGACACGGTGCTCATGGAGCGCCGCAGCGACGTCAACTAGCGGGAGCAATTCGCCGGGTCGGGTACAGCCAGCCGACGAGGATGAATCCGATTGCGCCGCCAACGAGTTGGGCTGCGATGAATCCGGGTGCCGAGGTAGGTGCGATTCCGGCGAAGGTGTCGCTGAACATCCGGCCGATGGTGATGGCCGGATTGGCGAAGCTCGCGGAGCTGGTGAAGAAGTAGGCGGCGCCGATGTATGCGCCGACTGCGGCCGGGGTGAGGTTCGCCCGGCCCGTTCGGGCGAGGACGAAGATCACAAGGATGAGACCGGCGGTGGCGACGATCTCGGCGAGGAAGTGCGCCGGGGTGACGCGGTCGGTGGTGCTGATGCTGACGGCGGGGACGCCGAACATGAGGTTGGCGAGCATCGCGCCGAGCATGCATCCGACAATCTGGGCGGGGATGTATGCGGCGGTGTCGCGCCAGGACCGGAGCCCACTGGCGGAGTCGACGAGGGAGACGACTGGGTTGAAGTGTGCGCCGCTGAGCGGCCCGAAGATGAGGATGAGGACGGGAAGTCCGAGCGCTGTCGCGAACGCATTCTCGAGCAACTGCAGTCCGGTGTCGGAGGGTGAGAGGCGTTGGGCAGCGATTCCGGAGCCGACGACGAGGGCGGCAAGCAAGGCGCTTCCGAGCAGTTCAGCGCTGACGCGCCGGACCATGTTCACGCGGTGACGAGCAGTCGGGCGAGGGAGTCCAGCGCCCCGGGGACGAGCTTGTAGTACGCCCACGTTCCACGCTTCGAACGAGTGACGAAACCGGCCTCGGTGAGCACCTTCAGGTGGTGCGACACGGTGGGCTGGCCGATGTTCAGCGGCTCAGTCAGATCGCAGACACACGCCTCCTGACCCTCGGACGCGGCGATGATCGAGATCAGCCGGAGCCTGGCCGGGTCGGCGATTGCCTTCAACGACTTGGAAAGGTCGTCGGCTTGCGACTGGGTCATCGCGTCACGGGTTAGCGGTGCGCAGCAGGCGGCCGCTTGGATTACGGGCAGCAAGGTCATCGTGCTCATAGCTCAACCATATCGAACATTGACATTCATCGATATAGGCGCTCATACTCGAACATCGACAGAGATCGATGCATGATTGGCAGAAGGAGCACTACCGATGTTCGCCGCGAACCCAGAGGCTTGGCTCAAGCTCTTCCACCAAGAGCACAAAGAACTGATCGACGCTGCCCGACAGGCCAGAACCCCCAAGCGGGCACCAAGACCGCAACCCTCCGCCGCTCCCATCCGCGAACTCGCCTGCTGCTAAGGACGACACCATGACCCTCATCGACCTAACCTCGCCCATTGTCCGCGACTCACGGCTTGACGGCCTGCCCGTCGCGATCATCGGCGCCGGGCCCATCGGCCTGGCCGCCGCCGCGAACCTTGTTGAACGCGGGATCGACTTCGTCATCTACGAGGCGGGCGATTCGATCGCCAGCAGCATGCGCTCCTGGGGCCATATCCGCCTCTTCTCGCCGTGGAAGCACCTCATCGACCCGGCGGCCCACCGCCTGCTCGAGGCGGACGGCTGGACCGAGCCCCGTTACCAGGACAAGGCCCCCAGCGGAACCGAGCTGGTCGAGCAGTACCTTCACCCGCTCGCCGGCCTCGACTCGATCTCCTCCCGTATCCATACCGGCGTCACCGTCGCCGCGGTCACCCGCCAAGGCATGGACCGCACCCGCTCGACCGGTCGCGCCAGCACCCCGTTCGCGCTGCGCATCACCGACTCAAACGGCACGGTGACCGAGGTCACTGCCCGCGCCGTCATCGACGCCTCCGGCACCTACCGCACCACCAACAGCCTCGGCTCGAACGGACTCGACCCGCTGGGCCTCGACGCAGTCGCCCACCACGTCACACACGCGCTGCCTGACGTTCTCGGGGCCGACCGTGCCCGGTTCGCCGGCAAACACATCACCGTCGTCGGTGCCGGGCACTCTGCTGCCAACACCCTCATCAACCTGTCGACGCTCATCCAGACCTCGCCCGACACGACCGTGACATGGGTAATCCGCAACAAGTCCGCCGTGCGGGTTTTTACCTCCGATGACGACGAGCTGGCCGGTCGCGCCTCGCTCGGGTCGAAGGTGCAGAAGCTCATCGACTTCGGCGTGATCACTGTCGTCGACGGATTCGAGATCCTCGAACTATCCAGGAGCGGCGAACAGGTCGACATCGCCGGTCTTCGCAACGGCAGCATCGAGCACCTCACCACGGACCTGATCGTGAACGCCACCGGCTTCCGGCCCGACCTCGGCATACTGCGAGAGATCCGCCTGTCCCTCGATGACATCGTCGAAGCGCCCGTCAGGCTCGCCCCGCTCATCGACCCGAACCTGCACAGCTGCGGCACCGTCGAGCCCCACGGGTTCACCGAGCTGGAACAGCCCGAGCCAAACTTCTTCATCGCCGGGATGAAGAGCTACGGACGCGCCCCCACCTTCCTGCTCGCCACCGGCTACGAGCAGGTCCGCTCGATCACCGCCTACTTGGCGGGCGACCTCACCGCAGCCCGCAACGTCAAGCTAGTCCTGCCCGCGACCGGTGTGTGCTCGACGGATTCGTCGTCGTCATCCTGCTGCTCCTGACCCAGATCGGAGGGTTCGCATAGACTCACGTCTATGCTTCCCGCCGACCCTGAATCGCGCCCCGGGCTGCTCGGCCGGGCCGAGGCCGAGCAGATCGCCCGCAACCTCCGGGCGATGGCCGACCCCACTCGCATCCAGATCCTCAGCCTCATCGTCGAGGCCGACGGCGGCCGCCGACCCGTCACCGAACTCGCCGACGAACTCGGGCTCACCCAGCCGACGGTGAGCCACCACCTGCGGATCATGACCGACGAGGGCCTGCTCGAGCGGGCACAGGAGGGCCGCACCGTCTGGTACTCAGTCGTGCCCTCACGCGTGAACGAAGTCTTCGACTCCGTGCACGCCGACCCGGTCGCCGCGGTCGTCGCTCCCCCAGTGCTGGACCGGATCGCCGTCGATCTGGCCACCAGGTTCGCCGGGGTGTTCTCCCTCGAGACCGTGGCTGAGTATGTGCACGGCAGCTACACACTGCTCGCCGACCGCGCCCGCATCACTCGCTACCTGCCTTCGCTGACCGCCCGCTTCGCCGCCGACCGTCTGCGCGCCCTTGCCGCCGCCGACGGCCTCATCACCGACGACGTGCCCGACGTGCTCTTCGTGTGCGTGCAGAACGCCGGTCGCTCTCAACTCGCTTCCGCGATCCTTCGTTCCTTGGCCGGCGACCGCGTGCGAGTGCTGACCGCCGGCTCTGAGCCCGCAGGCTCGATCAATCCGAAGATCATCGCCGCGCTGGACGAGATCGGCATCCCGATCGGCGGCGAGTACCCCAAGCCGCTCACCGACGAGGTCGTGCGCGCCGCCGACTACGTCATCACCATGGGCTGCGGCGACGCCTGCCCGATCTACCCCGGCCGCCGCTACCTCGACTGGGATCTGCCAGATCCCGCAGACCTCTCCATGGACGGCGTCCGCGCCGTCCGCGACGACATCAACACCCGCGTCCGCGCACTGCTCGCCGACATGGCGGTCATGAACGCTGCGTGAACTCGGTCCGGCTCCCCAACTTAATCCATAGATGATGGTCTATGCTTTCGATATGACCGAGAAGCCCGTAGTTCTGTTCGTCTGCATTCACAACGCCGGCCGCTCGCAGATGGCCGCCGGGTACATGAAGGCGCTGTCCGGTGGCGCCGTCGAAGTGCGCTCCGGCGGCTCCGAGCCGGGCAACGAGATCAACCCGATTGCCATCCAGGCCATGGCCGAAGAGGGCATCGACATCAGCCAAGGCGTACCGCAGCTCATGACCACCGAGCAGGTCCGTGACTCCGACGTCGTCATCACCATGGGCTGCGGCGACGTCTGCCCGATCTTCCCCGGCAAGCGCTATGAGGACTGGGAACTGGTCGACCCCAAGGGCAAGAGCATCGACGAGGTCCGCCCCATTCGCGACGACATCAAGCAGCGCATCCAAACCCTGCTCGCCGAACTGCTGCCCGCCTGACCATGGACCTCACCGCCCGCCGCGGGATGCCTGGCCTCGCCTACCCCGAGGATTACCTCAAGCGCCTTGCGTCTGATCTGACCGACAAGTTCGCCGGGATCTTCGGAGCCGAGACTGTCGAGCGCTACGTCCTCGAGTCCTACACGGGCTTGCTCCGCACCTCGAAAGTCAAAGCCCACCTCGCCTCACAGACCACACGCTTCGCCACCGACCGGCTGACCGCGCTCGCGCAGGCAAAGGGTGCGATCGAGTCCCCGGTGCCCGAGATCCTGTTCGTCTGCGAGCAGAACGCGGGCCGCTCGCAGATGGCCGCCGTTCTCACGCACCATCTCGGCAACGGACGCGTCCACGTCCGCTCCGCAGGCTCATCGCCCACGAACGTCATCAACCCCGCCGTGATCGAGGTCATGGCCGAACTCGGCCTCGACCTCAACGAAGAGTTCCCGAAGCCACTGACCGACGACGTCGTTCAGGCAGCCGATATGGTCGTCACCATGGGCTGCGGCGACGCCTGCGCCATCTATCCCGGCAAACGCTACCTCGACTGGGACCTCACCGACCCTGCCGGACTACCCATCGACGAGGTTCGTCTGGTCCGCGACGAGATCAAACTCCGAGTCGAGTCCCTTCTGGCCGACCTGCTCCCTGCTGAGCCCTCCCATTAGGTCAGTCGTGACTGTATAGTCAGTGCATGCTGACCATTGCCTCCCGCCTCGATGTGATGAACCGGCTCGGCCGAGCCATGGCCGACCCGAATCGCTCCCGCATCTTGATGAGCCTGCTCGACCGCCCGGGCTATCCGGGCGAGCTGGCCAGAGAGCTTGAGCTCACGCGGCCGAACGTGTCCAATCACCTGACCTGCCTGCGCGGATGCGGCCTCGTCGTCGCTGTCCCCGAAGGGCGCCAGACCCGCTATGAAATCGCGGACGCTCACCTGGCCACAGCGCTCTCATCCTTGATGAACGTGGTGCTCGCCGTCGACGAAGGTGCGCCCTGCCTAAACGACTCGTGTGACGTACCCGGATGCTGCGACTGAGCAGCCCAAGACCGCCCGAGAACAACGGACGGGGAAGGAGGCCATGATGGCCGAATGTTGCAACGCAAGTTGCTGCACCGCAGATTGCGTGGACGGCTGCACCTGCTGCTAGCCGATCTCGCACTCGGACCCCTGCCTGACTAGTTCAGGCAGGGGTCTCGTGCGTCCATCGAGGTCTCACAGAAGCCCTGAGTGGCACCTTCAATCACCCTGACTTTGAAAAAAGTGTGGGCAAAATGTGGGCACGAGCCGTTTTTAGGCCGTCGGATTGACCCAACTTCCGCCTAAACAAAGAGAAGTTGAGCCCTCCGAGAGGGTGCCCCGGCAGGGACTCGAACCCTGACTGAAACGATTTTAAGTCGTCTGCCTCTGCCAATTGGGCCACCGGGGCCGGGCCCCGAACGGTGGGGCTAAGCCCCACCACCCTACTTCGCGACGGGACCGCCCACGGGGACCGGGGCGCCCGCGGGAGCCTCGTGTCCGGCTGCGGGCTTCGGACGGGAGGCGAACTCCTCGAACGCGGCGCGCGGCGTGATGCGGGCCTGCAGCGAGACGGTGTCGCGGCCGACGAAGAAGTTGATGATCCAGTTGCCGAAGACCCGGATCTTGCGCTCCCACATCGGCATGGCGAATCCGTGGTAGCCGCGGTGCATGAGCCACGCGAGCGGGCCCTTGATCGCGAACCGGCCGGACTGGAACACACCGTTCCACAGGCCGAGGCCCGCGACGGCGCCCTGGTTCTTGTGGAAGTAGTCCTTCGTGGCCTCGCCGCGGATGTCCGCCACGATGTTCTTCGCGAGGAGCTTGGCCTGGCGCACGGCGTGCTGGGCGTTCGGCACGCAGAAGCCGCCGACGCCACCGCCCGTGAGGTCGGGCACTGCAGCAACGTCACCGGCGGTCCAGGCATCCGGAATGGGCCCGTCGTCGTTGATGATGCGGAGGTCTGCACGGGCGCGAAGGCGGCCGCGCTCCTCGATCGGGAGGTCGGTGTTGCGGATCATGGGGTTGGCCATGACGCCGGCCGTCCACACGATCGTGTCTGACTCGAACTTCTCGCCGGTGGAGAGCTCGATGACGCCGCCGGCCGCCGACGACAGCTGCGTGTCGAGGTGGATCTGGGCGCCGCGCTCGGCGAGGTCCTTGATGACCCAGAGGCTCGTCTTGAGCGACACCTCGGGCATGATGCGGCCCATCGCCTCGATGAGGTGGAAGTGCGTGTCTTCGAAGGAGATCGTCGGGTACTTCTTCACGAGCGACGAGGCAAGGCTGCGCATCTCGGCGAAGGCCTCGATGCCGGCGAACCCGCCGCCGACCACGACGAAGGTGAGGAGGCGGTCGCGCTCCGGGCCGGCCGGGAGGTTGGAGGCCTTGTCGAAGTTGGTGAGGATGCGGTCGCGCACGGCGATCGCCTCCTCGATGTTCTTCATGCCGATCGCCTCGTCCGCGACCCCGGGGATCGGGAACGTGCGCGACACGGCGCCCGCGGTCATGACGACGATGTCGTAGGTCTCCGTCCACGGCTCGCCCACGAGCGGGGTGATCGTCGCGGTCTTCGTCGCGTGGTCGACGTGCGAGACCTTGGCGGAGAGGATGCGCGTCTTCTTGAGGTGACGGCGGTGCGAGACGACGGCGTGGCGGGGCTCGATCGAGCCTGCTGCCACTTCGGGGAGGAACGGCTGGTACGTCATGTACGGGAGGGGGTCGACCATGGTGACCTCCGCCTCCCCGCGGGACAGCCATTTCTCAAGCTTGAGAGCGGTGTAGAACCCGGCATATCCGCCGCCGACAATGAGAATCTTGGGCACGAGTGGTGGTCTCCTAGAAGGGAAAGTTAGCCTCCAATCTACTCTGTTCGGCGAGACGACCTGACAATGCGCACGGCCCTGACGACGAGGAAGGCGAGGACGCCGCCGAAGAACAGGAACACGGCGAGCGGAACCCCGGCATTCCGGAGCAGATTGACCGTCGGCAGCACGGTCCCGAGCGGGTTCGCCGGCCCGGCCACCACCGGCGCGGGCTCCGGAGTGGCAGTGCTCGTGGGCACCGGGACTGCGGTGGACGGCGCCCGGCGGTAGACCTTGATCCAGTCCGCGAGCGAGCCCATCGGGTTGGCGCTCACGAGGGGCACGTTCGCGTTGACGGCGGCCGCGGCGTCGACGAGGCCGAAACCGTAGATCGGGTCGGTGCCCTGCGTACCGGCATCCTTGGCCGTCGAGACGATGCGCTCGATCACGTTGGCCGCATCGAGTTCCGGATGCGCGGCCCGCACGAGTGCGACGATGCCGGCCACGAGCGGGGTCGCCCCACTGGTGCCGTTCCAGATCACGTGCCCGCCGCCGGGAACCGCGCCGACGAGGTCCTCGCTCGGTGCCGCGACGCCGATCGTGATGCCCTGCGCGGAGGCGTCGAAACTCGCAGCGCCCTTCGCGTCGACGCCCGCGACCGTGAGCACCCCGGGCATCGTCGCCGGAGCACCGACCTGGGTGGTGCCGCTGCCCCGGTTGCCCGCCGCGGCGACGATCACGACGTCGTGGTCCATGGCGTAGAGGAACGCGTCGTCCCAACTGGTCGGCCACTCCAGGGTGTTGCGCGTGAGCGACATGTTGATGACATCCGCGCCCGCGTCGACCGCGTAGCGCACGGCCTGGGCGATCTGGTCGTCAGACGTCGTGCTGCCCTCGCCGAAACCGATCGAGATCGGCAGGATGGTCGCCGCCGGCGCCGCGCCGATCACGCCGTTGTCGGCCCCGGTGCCGCGCCCAGCGGCCAGGGACGCCACCATCGTGCCGTGGTCGCGCTCGTCGGCCGGGCCGACCGGGGTCTGCCCGTCGGAGGCCCCGAGCCCGGAGAAGTCGGCTCCCGAGATCACGCCGCCGCGCAGCTCCGGCACGCTGCCGTCGACGCCCGTGTCGATCACCGCGATCGTGACGCCCTCGCCCTTCGTGGTGCTCCACGCCGTGCGGATCCCGTACTCGTCGAGCCAGTACTCCGCGGCCCGCACGGTGTCGGCGTGGGCGGGAACGGCGATGAAGCCTAGGGATGCCACGACCAGCGCTCCCGCGAGCAGCCCGCGGCGCCTCATCCGGCCGCCTCCGCGTAGTCCGCGCACTCGCACACCAGAGGGCTCCACGCCGACCGCTCGAGCGCGAGGTCGCCGATCGGGTTCACGCCGGGCCCCGCCGCGAGGGCGTGGCCGACCAGGGCGTGCAGGCACTTGACGCGGTCGGGCATCCCGCCGGCGGAGATGCCGGCGATCTCGTCGACGACGCCGTAGGTCTCGCGGTCGGCGATGTAGTCCTCGTGGGCTGCCCGGTACTGGTCGGCGACGTCGTCGACGAGCAGCGCCGCGAGACCGGGCATCTCGCCCTCCGCCTCGAGCGTGGAGACGGCGGCGGTGGCCGCGGGGTGCGTGAGGTAGTAGAACGTCGGGAAGGGCGTGCCGTCGCCGAGGCGCGGCTTCGTCGAGACCACGGTGGGGGCCCCGCAGGCGCAGCGCGCGGCGATGCCGACGACGTCGCGGGCGGGGCGGCCGAGCTGGCGCGACACGATGCTCACGTCCTCGGCGGTGGGGGTCTCGAAGGGCGGCCTGGTCACTGTGCTCCCTCGACGACGGGCGCGACGAGCTCGTCGGGCGGGGCATCCGTCAGGCCTGCCGTGTACACGGACGAGAGCAGCGTGCGCACCCAGTCGACCTGCGTGGTCTGGATCTGGTCGCTGATCGGGATGCCGTCGGAGGTGGTCGGCCCCGTGTCGTCGCCCACGACCAGGTAGCTCACGTCGCCCGGGAACACGTAGAACAGCCGCTCGCGCGCCTGCGACTCGATGTAGGCCGGATCGCTCCACCGGGCGACATCGGACTCGAGGCCGTCCACGGAGCTCTTCGCGGTGTCGACGGCGGCCTGCAGGGCGGCGATCTGCTGGCGCTGCTCGATGAGCACGCGCAGGTTCGGCGCGAGCACGATCACCGCGAGGATGAGCAGGCCGAGCATCAGGAGGGTGAAGCCCGAGAGCCGGATGGTGCGCAACCAGTGCTCGGGCGCAGTCTCCTCGGGCAGCCTGACGGCTACCCGTTCGGTCTTCCCCAGCCTGGCCATGGGTTCGAGCTTAAACGGTGAAGGCGCCCGCCGAGGTCTCGACGGGCGCCTTCGCAGGTACTACTTGAAACGGGGGAACGCGTCGCGCCCGGCGTACACCGCGGCGTCGCCGAGCTCCTCCTCGATGCGCAGCAGCTGGTTGTACTTGGCGACGCGGTCGGAGCGGGCCGGTGCTCCGGTCTTGATCTGCCCGGCATCCGTCGCCACCGCGATGTCGGCGATCGTGGTGTCCTCGGTCTCGCCGGAGCGGTGCGAGATGATCGCGCTGTAGCCGGCGCGCTGCGCCATGGCCACGGCGTCGAGCGTCTCGGTGAGGGTGCCGATCTGGTTGACCTTCACGAGGATCGAGTTCGCGGCCTTCAGGTCGATGCCCTTGCGCAGGCGCACCGGGTTGGTGACGAAGAAGTCGTCGCCCACGATCTGGACCTTGTCGCCGAGCTGCTCGGTGAGGTGCACGTAGCCCTCCCAGTCATCCTCGGCCAGCGGGTCCTCGATGGTGGCGAGCGGGTAGTCGTTCACGAGGTCGACCCAGAACTTGGTCAGCTCCTCGCCCGAGTACGTGGCCTTCTCGAAGGAGTAGACGCCGTCCGCGAAGAACTCGGTGGCGGCGACGTCGAGGCCCAGCGCGAAGTCGGCACCGGGCTTGAACCCCGCCACCTCGATCGCCTTGACGATGAAGTCGAGCGCGGCGCGGGCGCCGGCCAGGTCGGGGGCGAAGCCGCCCTCGTCGCCGAGGCCGGTCGCCAGGCCGGCCTTCTTCAGCTCGCCCTTGAGGGCGTGGTAGACCTCGGTGCCCCAGCGCAGGCCCTCGGCGAAGGTCTCGGCGCCGAGCGGCACGACCATGAACTCCTGGATGTCGAGCGCGGTGTCGGCGTGCGCGCCGCCGTTGATGATGTTCATGAGCGGCACGGGAAGGGTGTGCGCGTTCGGCCCGCCGAGGTAGCGGAACAGCGGGAGGTCGGCGGAGTCGGCCGCGGCCTTCGCGACGGCGAGCGAGACGCCGAGGATGGCGTTCGCGCCGAGCTTCTTCTTGTTGTCGGTGCCGTCGAGCGCGATCATCTCGGCGTCGATCAGGCGCTGGTCGGCGGCGTCGAAGCCCTCGATGGCGGGGCCCAGCACGTCGAGCACGGAGTCGACGGCCTTGAGGACGCCCTTGCCGCCGTAGCGGGCCTTGTCGCCGTCGCGCAGCTCGTAGGCCTCGAACGCACCGGTGGACGCACCGGACGGCACGGCCGCGCGGGCGACGACGCCGTCGTCGAGCAGAACCTCGACCTCGACGGTGGGGTTGCCTCGGGAGTCGAGGATTTCGCGGGCGCCGACTGCTTCGATCAAAGCCACAGTGATGTCTCCTTCAAGTTCGTGGACCGTGAGTGGTGGATGTCCGCTAGGAATCCTACCGGCCGCACTCAGTCGAACGACTCGTTGAAGCGGCCGAGCAGCCGAGCCAGGTCGGCGATCTCGTCGGTGGGCCAGGAGGCCAGCGCCGCGCGGTACTCGATGCCCACCTCGACCCGGAACGCCTCGAGCGCAGAGCGCGCGGCCTCGCTCGCCTCGATGAGGGTCGCGCGCTTGTCGGCAGGATCCGGCGCGCTCGCGATCAGGCCGAGCTGCTTGAGCTGCGCGAGCTGGCGGCTGACCGCGGCCTTGTCGATGCCGAGGCCCGTGCCGATGTCTCCGGCGCGCAGCGGCCCGTTGATGATGATGTAGCGCAGGATGCCGAACCCGAGCGGCTGCAGCTCGCCCTCGAAGCGCTCGGCGAGGTGCCGCACCCGCGCGCGGGAGCGCTGGTAGATCTGCGAGATGCCGTTCTCGAGGTCGAGGGCGGCCCGCTCGCGGCGGTCGTCGTCGGACTCGGTCATGCGGTGGCGGCTCCCAGCGCCTTCCACTCCCCCACACCGCCGTCGGCCGCGACCGGGGCGTAGGAGGAGAAGCCGGATGCCTCGAGCGCCTCGAGCAGCGCCTTGATGTTCTTGGGGCGCCGCTCGATGCGCACGCGCTTGCCCTCCGCCACGAGCAGCGACTGCAGTGCGAGCAGGCGGACGGGGTCCACGTCCGCGTCGTAGACCAGGGCCACGGCATCCTGGCCGGCATCGCTGCCGAGCTCCACGAGCTCCACGAGGCGCTCGAAGCCGAGGGAGAAGCCCGCGGCCGGGACATCCGTGCCCAGGAACCTGCCGATCATGCCGTCGTAGCGCCCGCCGCCGCCGAGCGAGTAGCCGAGCGACGGGTGCGCGACCTCGAAGATCGCGCCCGTGTAGTAGCCCATGCCGCGCACGAGCCAGGGGTCGAAGGTCACGATGTCGCGCCCGACCACCCGGTTGACGGCCTCGCCGATGCCCGCGAGCTCGGCGACCGCGGCCTCGTCGACGCCCTCGGGGAGGAACTTGCGGATCGCGGCCTCGCCGAACGGGAGGAACTCCATGGTCGTCGGTCGGCGGAAGAACGCCTCGAGGGCGTCGACCGGGCCCGCCGGGAAGCCGCGGTCGCGCAGCTCGGTGATGACGCCGTCCTGCCCGATCTTGTCGAGCTTGTCGATCGTGATCAGCACGGGCTCGTGCTCCTTCGGGGGGAAGCCGAGCAGCTCCAGCGCGCTCGTGAGCAGGCGGCGGTCATTGACCCGGATGCTGCAGCCCTCGAGCCCGAGCGCATCGAGTGTCGCGGCCGTCGCGGTGATGAGCTCGATCTCGGCCATCGGGCCCGCCTCGCCGATGATGTCGATGTCGCACTGGACGAACTGGCGGTACCGGCCCTTCTGCGGGCGCTCCGCCCGCCACACTGGCGCGATCTGGATCGCCCGGAATACCGTCGGCAGCTCGGCGCGGTGGCTCGCGTAGAACCGCGCGAGCGGCACGGTCAGGTCGAAGCGCAGCCCGAGGTCGGCGAGGTCGAGGGCCTCGGACGCCTCGCGGATCGCCTCCACGGTCAGCCCGCGCTTGAGCACTCCGAACGCGAGCTTCTCGTTGTCGCCGCCGAGGCCCGCGTGCAGCCGGTCGCTGTCCTCCATGACCGGGGTCTCGATCTCGTCGAACCCCCGCCCGCTGAACGTGGACCGGATGACGGCGAGCACGCGCTCGCGCTGAGCCTTCTCGGCGGGCAGGAAGTCGCGCATGCCGCGTGGGGGGTTGACGGGAGAAGCCATGCGTTGATTCTCTCGCACGCGCCCCCGCCGCCCGTGCAGCCTCCCCCGTTCGGGTGACACGCCCGGGAATCGCTGAAATCGATTGAATCGGTCCATTTCGTCAGCGTGTCGAAATCCAAACGACGCCGATCGTTCGTCTCCGTGCGATTAAATCGTCTTAGCGAACCGGACGGTCGGGTAATCCTTCCGGTTCGCAGGTTCATCTCTGAACCTTGATGCCCTCTCCATTCGGGTTGGAGGGGGCATCGCCCGTTTGTGCTTGTTAATCCGGGTCACCCCAGCCCGATCACTCCGGCGTCGCCCGCCTGCTGCACCTCGTGCTCGCGGATCTCGTCCTGCAGCTCCCGCAGCGCGGTGCGCAGGGCCCGCTCCGAGTCGAGTCCGTTGGCCTTCGCCGAGGCGACGATCGCGAGCAGGAGCGGCCCCAGCTCGTCCTCGGCGGTGACGTTCACGGCGCCCGGCAGCGTGGCATCGAGGAGCCCGACCTTGTGCGCGCGCCCAAGGAGCTTGTCGGCGAGCGCGAGTGCGGGCATCCCCTGCGGGATGCCGTCCAGGACGCTCGTGCGGTGCGGCTTCTCCGTCTTCTTGAGATCGTCCCAGACCGCCATGACGTCGTCAGCCGACCGGATGTTCATCGACGCCTGGGCGGCGGCATCGCCGAAGACGTGCGGATGCCGCCCGATCATCTTCTGCGTCATGTGCTCGGCGACGTCCTCGAGGGTGAACTGCCCGGCCTCGGCGGCGATGTCGGAATGGAACACGACCTGGTAGAGAACGTCGCCGAGCTCCTCGATGAGCTCCTCGCGGTTGCCCGACTCGATCGCGTCGACCAGTTCGTACGTCTCCTCGATCAGGTACTGCACGAGCGACTCGTGGGTCTGCTCGCGGTCCCACGCGCATCCCCTCGGCGCCCGCAGTCGCTCGAGCACCGCGATGAGTTCGTCGAGCTTGGGGTGAGGGGCGTCGGTCATGTGTCTCAGCCTGCCACCTGCCAGACTCGGTGCGTGAACAACCAAGGCCCCCGACCGATCATGCTCGTGCTGCTCACCCTCGGCGCGATCGTCGCGGGCATCCTGATCGCCCGCTTCACGGGGGTCGGGTTCTGACCATGCGGAAGATGCTCGCCGTCCTGGTCGTCGTCGCGCTGGTCGTGCTGGGCTGGTTCGCCGTGCGGAACGGCTGGTTCGACGATCTGGTGCCCACATCCGCGCCGGCGCCGGCGGGGCCCTCGGGGACCGGCTCCTCGAGCTCCGGCATCCCCGCCGACGCGACCGCGGCCGTCGTCGAGTACGTGCACGACGGCGACACCCTCTTCCTCGAGGACGGCCGGAAGGTACGGATGCTCGGCATCAACACCCCCGAGATCGGCGACAACCTCGAGTGCTTCGGCGACGAGGCGACGGCCCTCACACGTTCGCTCCTGCCCGAGGGCGCCCACGTGTGGGTGCAGGAGGACGTCGAGCCGCTGGACCAGTACGGCCGCTCGCTCCTCTTCGTGTACACGGACGACGGCACCAACGTGAATCTCGAGCTGCTGAGCGAGGGCGCCGCGGAAGTGGAGATGTACACGCCGAACGTGCTGCTGAGCGACGAGGTGCACGCCGCCGAGGAGCGGGCGCGGAATGCGGGCCTCGGCCTCTGGAGCGTGTGCCGGTAGCGGACCGCGCTGATCATGCCGCCGGCTGTGGAGAGTTTGGCGGTGTGAATATCCACTCCGGGAGCGTTCCGCTGCTGAACAGGCTGTCGAGGAGCTTCGCCATGCTGTACTCGGGCGCGATCGACAGCGCCTCGTCGATGTGGCCACCGGCCGCCGAACCGCGACCGCGGGCCCAGTTCAGCCAGGCGAGCATGCACAGCGGCGCTGGGCGATCGGCATCATCCGCCCGGGAGACCAGCGCGGTCAGGAGCTCGATGGCTGTCTCGATGCGAACGGTGTCGGGTGGGCCGCTGCGGCCGAGCAGCAGGTCGGCGGCGAGCGAGTGCGAATCCGGGTACCGCTGTGCCGCCTCGATCCCGGCGCAGGTGTCGGGCGCCCACATCGCATCGCCGAGCTCCAGACCGATCGCCCACTGGAGCATCACGAGGTCGCGCACCGGCGGCCCCTGGAGCGCGAAGAGAAGCAGGGGCCCGCGCTCCGCGATCTCGGACTCGCCCCACTCCAGTGCCCCCTCCGCGAAGAACGGGAGGTCGTGCAAGGGCTCCAGCTCTGAGGGCTCGTCGCCCTCGTCGACGACGGCGCGGATCCTCGCGAGGTCCCCGCGCATACGCCGGCATGCGAGATCGTCTGCGCTGGGAACTCGCCCGAGCAACTCGGCAGGGGGCTCTAGGCCGAGCCGAGCCGCCGCGGCCTCGATCTCCGCGAGCGGCTTGAGCCGGGCATCCGGATCGTAGTGCGACGTCCAGCCGTCAGACCCGACGACGAGCGCATCGCGCACCTGGTAGCCCGCCTGCTGGAAGCGCCGGACCAGCACCCCCAACAGATGCGCCTGCGAGCTCGCCGCGCCGTCGGTCCAGACGACGGGAACGACGTCCTCGGCGCCCTGGATCTTGCAGAACAGGCCGAGAGCCGTGGCGGCGAACCGCTTCTCGCCCGAACTCGGGATGTCCAATCGCAGGCCCGCATACGATTGCCTGCCCTTGAAGGCGATGAGGACGACGCTGCCCACCGGGTCTCGATCGATGAGTGCGGGGAGCGCGGCGAGGATGTCGGCGGCGGTGGCCTTCTTGATCACTGTTGTCATGCAGCGAGTGTGAGTTCTCCACAGCGCCCGCTCCCCACCGGTCCACGGTTCTGTGGAGAAACCGTCACCGGCCCCTGACACACTGAACGAGATGACACCGAACCCGCTACAAACCCGCACCGACGCCCAGACCGTCCTCCGCACGCTCGTCGGCCGCGACGACGCCGACTTCCACGAGGGGCAGTTCGAG
This sequence comes from Rhodoglobus sp., assembly GCA_025463515.1. Lineage (GTDB taxonomy): Bacteria > Actinomycetota > Actinomycetes > Actinomycetales > Microbacteriaceae > Rhodoglobus. The sequence continues at coordinate 29,166 of JAODAQ010000029.1, read as the reverse complement.
GCGATCAGCGCGCTGGTCGACGACCACAGCCGCGCACTGGTGGTCCAGCGCACCGGGTGGGGCAAGTCCGCGGTGTACTTCGTGGCGACGCTGCTGCTCAGAAGAAGGGGCACCGGCCCGACCATCCTCGTCTCCCCGCTGCTCGCGCTCATGCGCGACCAGATCGCGGCCGCCGCACGCGCAGGGGTGCGCGCCGTCGCGATCAACTCGACGAACCCCCACGAGTGGGCCGAGATCCAGCGGCAGCTCGCGAATGACGAGGTCGACGTGCTGCTGGTCTCGCCCGAGCGGCTCAACAATCCCGCGTTCCGTGAGCAGCAACTGCCCGAACTGATCAGGCGCACCGGGATGCTCGTGGTCGACGAGGCCCACTGCATCAGCGATTGGGGCCACGACTTCCGGCCCGACTACCGTCGCCTGCGCGAGCTGATCGCCGAGCTGCCCGCCGACGTGCCGGTGCTCGCCACCACCGCCACTGCGAACAGCCGCGTCGTCGCCGACGTGGCGGAGCAGATTTCGACAGGCTCAATCAGCGTGGTCACCATCCGCGGCCCACTGGCCCGCAAGTCGCTCCGCCTCGGCGTGCTGCGCCTGCCCGACGCCGCCGCCCGCCTCGCGTGGCTGCTGAGCCACCTCGGTGGGCTGCCGGGCAGCGGCATCATCTACGCGCTCACGGTGTCCGCCGCGGAGAACACCGCGCGCCTCCTGCGCGAGGCCGGCCACGACGTGCACGCCTACACCGGCCAGACCGACACGGCCGAGCGCGAGCTGCTCGAAGGGCGGCTCAAGAACAACGAGCTCAAAGCCCTCATCGCCACGAGCGCGCTCGGCATGGGCTTCGACAAACCCGATCTCGGCTTCGTGCTGCACCTCGGCGCCCCGAGCTCGCCGGTCGCCTACTACCAGCAGGTCGGGCGCGCGGGCCGTGCGACGGACAACGCTGACGTGCTGCTCCTCCCCGGCCCCGAGGATCAAGCGATCTGGCACTACTTCGCCACCGCGAGCATGCCGTCGCAGGCGAGGGCGGAGGCCGTGATCCGCGAGCTCGACGACGAGCCCACGAGCACGCCCGCGCTCGAGGCGCGCGTCGACATCCGGCGCACCCCGCTCGAGCTGCTGCTCAAGGTCCTCGATGTGGACGGCGCCGTGCGCAAGGTGCAGGGCGGCTGGGTCTCGACCGGCCAGCCCTGGGTCTACGACGAGGAGCGCTACACCCGCATCGCCGCCGAGCGCGAGGCCGAGCAGCAGCACATGCTCGAGTACGAGACTACGACCGAGTGCCGCATGGCGTACCTGCAGCGCTCCCTCGACGACGACTCCGCCGTGCCGTGCGGGCGCTGCGACAACTGCGCGGGCGCGTGGTACCCCACGAGCATCGCGCCGGATGCCACAGCTGCCGCGGCCTCGTCGCTCGACCGCGTCGGCGTCCCGCTCGACCCCCGCGCGCAGTGGCCCGTCGGCTCCCCTCTCGCCCGCGGCAATATCGCCCCCGGAGAGCGCGCGCTCGAGGGCCGCGCCCTCGCCCGGCTCACCGACCTCGGCTGGGGCAACACCCTCCGCACGCTCTTCGCCTCGACCGACGCCCCCGCTTCGCCCGCGATGCTGGCCGCGTGCGTGCGCGTCCTCGCGGACTGGAAGTGGGAGACCCGCCCGGTCGCCGTGGTGAGCCTGCCGAGTCGAAGCCGCCCGCAGCTCATCGACTCGGTCGCGCGCGGTCTGTCGTCCGCGGGCAAGCTGCCCTACCTCGGGGCGCTCGACTATGCGGCCCCGCCGAGCGGCGGGCCGGGCGGCAACAGCGCGTTCCGCCTCGCGCAGGTGTTCGGCGCGTTCGAAGTCGGGTCCGAGCTCGCATCAGCGCTGGCGGAGGCCCGCGGCCCGGTGCTGCTCGTCGACGACCTCGCCGACTCGCGCTGGACACTGACCGTGGCCGCACGCGTGCTGCGCGCGGCCGGGGCCGCGGGCGTGCTGCCCTTCACCGCGGCAGTGCGCGCCTAGGCGGTCGCGGGCACACTCCCCGTGCGCGCGACCGGGGTCGGGGGCATGAGCGCGCCAGCCGCGACGGTGACCACCGCGACCACCGACACCGCGATGAACACCGCGCCGCCACCGGCGGCGATCGTCGCGGGCGGGAGGGACGAGGCATCCCCGGCCCCGAAGATCGCATTCGCGATCGCGCCGAAGATCGCCACGCCCAGGGCGCTGCCGATCGCCCGGGCGAACTGGTTGGTGCCGGTGACGACGCCGCGCTCGTTCCACTCGACGCTCGCCTGGGCGGCGATGAGGGTGGGCGTGGCGACGAGGCCCATGCCGAGCCCGATGACGAAGCACGCGATCGCGACGGTGGCGATCGACGGCGTCGCCGCCGTCAGGGCGAGCACGATGGTGCCGACGAGGGCGAGCGAGAGGCCGATGAGGGCGGTGCGCTTGAAGCCGATCCGGAGGTAGAAGCGCCCGGAGAGCGTGGCCGCGATCGGCCAGCCGATGGTCAGCGCCGCGAGTGCAAGCCCCGCCGCGAGGGGCGGCACGTCGAGCGAGCCCTCGAGGTAGGTGGGCACGTAGGAGGTGAGGCCGATGAGCATGGCGCCGACGCCGAGGGCGATGAGGGTGGTCGTCACGAGCAGCCGCCGCGAGAACACCCACAGCGGCAGGATCGGCTCGGATGCCCGTGTCTGCACGAACACGAACGCCGCGAGCAGCACTCCGCCGACGACGAACGAGCCGATGCTCTGCCAGGAGTCCCAGGCCCAGCTCACGCCGCCCTGGAGCACCGCGAGGATCAGCAGCGTCATCGACACGGCGAGCAGCGTCGCGCCGACGAAGTCGATCTTGTGCTCGCGCTTCTCGATGGTCTCGTGGAACGAGCGGACGAGCATCCAGCCGGCAACCAGGCAGAGCGGGATGTTGACGAAGAAGATGCCGCGCCAGATGTCCAGCTGCGAGAAGAGGCCGCCCAGCGTCGGGCCGACGACGGATGACACGGCCCACACGCTCGCGAGGTAGCCCTGCGCCTTGGCGCGCTCCGCGACCGTGTAGATGTCACCCGCGATCGTGATGGACATGGGCTGCACGGCGCCGGCCCCCAGCCCCTGCACCGCCCGGAAGATGATGAGCGCGGGCATGCTCCACGCGAAGCCGCACAGGATCGAGCCGAGCAGGAACAGCCCGATGCCCACGAGGATGATCGGCTTGCGCCCGAACGTGTCCGAGAGCTTCGCGTAGATCGGCACGGTGACCGCCTGCGCGAGCAGGTACACGGAGAAGAGCCACGGGAAGAGGGCGAAGTCGCCGAGGTCGTTGACGATGGTGGGCACGGCGGTCGCGAGCACTGTCGCGTCGATCGCGACGAGGCCCGTGGTGACCATGAGGGAGATGAGGATGGGGCCGCGCTCGGAGCGGAAACCGACAGCTGAAGTCATTGTGATTTAAGTCTGTCACCATGGAACCCATGCTCGATCCCACCTGGGCGCTGACGCGGCCGATCCTGTGGCTCGCCCTCGCGGCGCTCGTCGCCCTGCTCGTGGTGCGCACCATCCGCAAGGACCGCAAGGAGTACCAGCGCTTCAAGCGCTACCGCACCACCGTGAAGCGGCAGGCGATGTTCCGCAAGTGGCTGCTCGACTCCTTCGTGTCGTTCGGGGGGCTCTCCGTCGCGCTGTTGCTCCTCGCCGGCGGCTACGTCGTGCCGCTGCTGCGGGAGCTCGTCGAGTGGCCCGGGCTACGGGACATCCGGGCGCTCGTCGCCGACAACCCGGGGATCACTATCGGCGTCGTCCTCGGCCTCGCCCTCGGACTCACCGCACTCACGGTCGTGGGCGTGCGCGCCGCCCGTAAGGAGGACGACGTGATGACCGTCGGCGACATCAAGTCGATGCTGCCGCGCAACCGGCAGGAGCTGCGGCTCGGCGCCCTGCTCTCGATCAACGCGGGGGTCGTCGAGGAGCTCACGTTCCGGCTCGCCCTGCCCGCCGCGATCTACGGCGCGAGCGGCAGCGCCCTCGCCGCGGTCCTCGGCAGCGTGCTGCTGTTCGGGGCGCTGCACCTCTACCAGGGGCCTGCTGGCGTCATCGGCACCACGATCGTCGGGGCGATCATGATGGCGCTCTACGTGGTCTCGGGCACGATCGTGGTACCGATCGTGCTGCACGCGCTCTTCGACCTGCGGTCGCTCGTGCTCATCCCCATGGCGGTCTACCGGGTGCACAGGGTCGACGGGGTTGAGCATCCGATCATCCGTCCGCTCGTGGTGTCGGCACCCGAACCGACGCCCGCGGGCCTCGATACGCCCTAGCGGGCTACTCGACCGGCTCAGATCTGCGACTCGAACATCGTGAAGAACTCGCCCTTCTTCGCCACCAGCTCGTCGTGCGTGCCTTGCTCGACGACGCGGCCGTCCTTGAGCATGTAGATCACGTCGGCCCGCTCGATCGTGGTCAGGCGGTGGCTGATGATGATGAGCGTCTGCGTCTTGTCGGCGAACAGGTGGTTGAAGATCCGGGATTCCGCGAGCGCATCGATCGCGGACGTGGGCTCGTCGAGGATGATGATCGGCGCTTCGCGGTAGAAGTTGCGCGCGAGGGCCATGCGCTGCCACTGCCCGCCCGAGAGGTCGACGCCGTTCGTGCCGTCCTCGTGGGCCATCCACGGCGACACGTAGCTGTCGGCCCCCTTCGGCAGCTTGGAGATGAAGTCGCCGGCCTCGGCCTTCTCCAGCGCGCGGTCGAACGCCTCCTGGTCGAACGGCTTCGACACCTTGCCGAAGAACACGTTGTCGCGAGCGGTGGCGAAGCCGTAGCTCAGGTAGTCCTGCTGGAGCACGGCGAGCTGCTTCTGCCAGGAGTCGAGCGAGAACTCGGCGAGGTCGACGCCGTCCAGCGTGATGCGCCCGGCACTCGGCGCGTAGAGCCCGCTGATGAGCTTGATGAGCGTGGACTTGCCCGCGCCGTTCTCCCCCACGATCGCCACCCGCTGGCCGCGGTCGATGGTGAGCGAGACATCCTTGAGCACATCGTGCTCGGAGCTCGGGTAGCTGAAGCTCACGTTGCTCACCACGATGTGCTCGGGCGGGCCGGCCAGCTCGCGGTCGCCGCCCTGGCGCACATCGAGCTCCATGAACTCCTGGTAGTCGAACAGGTTGGCGAGCTGCTCGTCCAGGGAGGAGATGCCGCTCACGAAGCTGTTCATGGAGCTGAGAGCCCGCGAGACGATCTGCTGCACGTAGAGGAACTGCCCGATCGGCTGAGTGTGGGCGATGATCTGGAACGTGATCCACAGCAGCGACCCGACCTGGGCAGCGAGCTCGATGGCGTCGGCGCCGAGCCGCTTGAGGATGAAGCTGCGCTCGAAGATGATCCGCTGCTTCTCGTCGGCGTCGCGCAGGCTCTGGCGCAGGTTGAGCAGGTAGCGGACCATCCCGTACAGCCGCAGCTCCGCGATGTGCTCCGGCTGGAACAGCTGCCGCTCGATCGTCCCCTTCGCCCGGCGCACGTCGACGGTGGTGTTCCAGTGCTTCACCTGCTCGCGCGAGAGCCGGAACTGCAGGTAGATCCCCGGGATGATCGCTACCACGAGGATCACGGCGAGCCACCACCCCACGAGCAGCAGCGCGATGACCGAGGCCAGCAGCGTGATGACCTGCGAGAGCATCGTCGAGAGGGTCGTGAACGCCTGCGAGTAGAACAGCGAGAACCGCTGGGCGCGGTCGTAGGTGTCGATCGTGTCCTTGTCGTCGTAGCGCCAGAACTCGAGGGACAGGAAGCGCTCGTACATGATGTCGCTCACCTTCGCCTCGAGCGAGTACCGCATGAGCCGCTGCACGTACTGCTCGAGGCTGCGCCACGCGGTGAGCAGCAGGCCGAGGGCGGCGGTGACGATCACGAAGGTGATCGCGCGCCCGCCGGCAGTCGGGTCTCCCGCGAATGCCTCGCCGAGGGCCGTGGTGGTCAGCGCAGCGAAGTAGGTCGTGACGATCGGAAGCACCGCGGTAATGATCGCGCCGGCGATCTGAAGGACGATCGTGCCGGGCGTCGTCTCCCAGGTGAGCTTCGCGATGTCCTTCGCCGCCCTGAGGTACTGCTTCGGTCCGAGTTTCGATTCCTGGCGGCGGCGATTGCGGGGCATGGGTCCGTTCTACACCCCGGATGTGACCTTCCTCAGCATGTCCAGCAGCCTGCGCGCGGGGACACCGCACGCATACGAGAGTCGTGGATTTGCCATGCAGCGGCCGTATGGAGAGGGATTGGGCGCGCAGCACTCTTCCGCGAAGGCGTGGACAACCCGCGGGTCTGGTGCTCTGGCAGGCGCTAGAAGGGTGGTGGGTCTGCGGTGTGGGTGTGGCCGGTGGGGCTGGTCCAGTGGGAGGGTTGGCCGGGTGGTTTATGGACTTGCCAGCGGGTGTTGTGCTTGATGGTGTGGTGTTTGCGGCAGAGGTGGGCGAGGTTGTCGGCGGTGGTGGTGCCGCCGTGCGCCCAGGCGGTGATGTGGTCGAGGTCGCAGGTGGCGGCGCGGCGGCCGCAGCCGGGGAACGTGCAGGTCACATCCCGCAGGGCGAGCCACCGTTTCAGGGCTTTGGAGGGGCGGTACTGGTTCTGGTCCATGGCCAGCACTGCCCCGGTGACCGGGTCGGTGAGCAGGCGGGTCAGCGACGGGGCGCCCGCGCACAGGGCGCGGGCGGTGTCGATGTCGATCGGGCCGACGCCCTCCAGGATCGCGGGCTCCGCTGAGGCGCCCAGCAGCGACATCACCGGCACGGTGAGCGCCACGGTGACACCAGCTACTGGAACACCAGCCGCGGTGGCGGGGGTGTTGCGGCCGGTGAGCAGGTCGGCGAGCACGTCCGCGCGCAGCTGCGCCATGGTGCGGGTCTCGTGGTCGGCCGTAAGCAGCTCGAAGGCGAGGCCGTCGAGACGGGCCTGGGCGAGGGCGATGTCGGTCGAGGACAGGTGCGCGGTCAGCCACCCCATCCCGTCGCGGCCGTGCTCCGACCACACCGCCCGGGCCGCCATCGCCCGCTCGTGGCGCTCGGCCGCGTCCTGCGCGAAGAGCCTCTCCCGCAGCGCCCGCGCCCGAGCTTTGAACCGGGCGGGCGCCAGGGTCTTCGCCGGGCCCAGCAGCCGAGAATCGAACTCGGCCCAGAACTGCTGCGGCAGGTCCAGGACTAGGGCGGCGGCCTCGACCGCGTTCGGCGTCGACACCTCCCCCTGGCAGAACCACGCCCACAGCCCCGGCAGCCGCTCCCGCAGGCTGCGGCCCGTCTGCCCGTGAGAGCGCACCGCCGACTCCGACAGGCTCAACCGCACCGCCAGATCCGCCACCGCCGCCCGCACCGCGAACTCGACCGCGTCCCGCTGCGACAGCCCGCCCGGCACGAACACCCCCGGATGCGCCTCAGCCTCCCGCAGCGCCTCGTCGATCGACCGGAACACCACCGCCGACGCCCGCCACTGCGCCTGCTGCGCGACCTCCGCCTCCGCCATCGCGAACTCCGCGCGCACCCCCGCGCGCGCCGGGTCGAGCAACGTTTCCATACCTGTATTAGACCAGCAGCCACCGACATTCCCACCCGTGCGCGCGGCCGCTGTGGACCCGCCACCGCAATTGCCCGTGTTGGGGAGATGCGGGCGCTGCCTCACTCCATCGCGGCGAGCAGCTCCCGCAGGGCCGGCGTGATCGCTTCCGGCTCGCGCATCGCGCGCCGCGCGGCGGCGAGGGCGGGCCGGGCGGTGGCCGGGACATCCTGCGCCGCAATCTCGCGGATGAGCTGTACCCACTCCCCCGCACGCCGCAACCGCCGCGGCGCGATGGGCACCCGCGCGAGGAGCACGAACGGCGCCGCCACCTCCTCGACGGGGCCGAGGGACGGGCGGGAGCCGAGGGACGGGCGGGAGCCGAGCGACGGGCGGGAGCCGAGTTCTCCGAGCACGTTCGCGATCCGCCGGCGCAGCACCCCCTCAGACCGGATCGGGAGGAGGAACCAGCTCGCGAGCATCCCGCAGACTGCACCGACCAGGATCGCCAGCACCCGCGGCCAGAGGTCGACCGACCCGCCCTGCAGCAGGGTCAAGGCCAGCGTCACGACGAGCGCCCAGAACGCGTAGCTGATGCCGCGCAGGAACAGCCCGACCGCCAGCGAGACCAGCAGCACGACGACGAGCGGCGGGCCCTCGAGCCGCACGCCGGAGAGAAGAAGCGCGAGCACCGTGCCGGCGACCGCGCCGAGGATGCGCAGCCCGCTCTTGTAGACCACGTCGGCCCGGCCGCGGTTGGCGCTCTGCACGAGGTACGCCGTGAGCACCACCCATGCCCAGTGGCCGGGGAAGAGCCAGAACCCCAGGACGAACGCAGCAGCGACGGATGCCGCGAGCTGCAGTGCCATCCGGGTACTGGCGATCGGGCGCAGCGCGCCGGGCGGCAACGGCAGTTCGGGCGGGGCCACGGACCGCTTCCAGACCAGCCCGCCGAGCACCCGCACCGCCACGACCACGGCGAGCGCGATGACGGAGACGAGCGCTGCGAGCGGTGCGGCGCCCGCCCCCAGGTGCGCCGGCGCCACGAGCAGGGTGACGAACGGCAGCGCGATGAGCGACCCGATGCGCTGCCAGGTCGGCCCGAAGCGCCGCAGCCACACCGAGAGGAACAGCCCGGCGGTGAACGCGACCGCACCGACGACGGGCACCGTGGCGAACAGGAGGGCGACGCCCGCCGTCACCACGGCGAGCAGCGGCAGCACGATGAGCGACTCGAGCCTGCCCCGCCAGATGTCGACGAGCTTGCTGCGCGACAGGATTATCGCCAGCACGGCGCCCAGCACGAGGAGGCCGGGCTCCGGGTTCACGACGGCTACCAGCAGCACGGTCGCCGTCATCGCGACGATCGTCTCGATGACGCCCGGCAGGCCGGCGACGAGGGCGCGCGAGGCCACGGCTAGAGCGACCGGAAGTAGACGCGGTCGACGGGCGCGAGGTGCTCGGTGGCGTAGCTGAGCGTGACGCGGGACATCTGCCCGGCGTGCTCGCGGAGGAACCCGAGCAGCAGTTCGGGGTCGACGCGCTTGCCGACCTCCCGCAGCATCCACCCGACGGCCTTCTGGATGAGGTCGTGCTTGTCAGGGAGCAGAGAGGCGGCCAGGGCAAGCGTCGTCGTGGCATCCCCGTGCTTGATGAAGGCGAAGGTCGAGAGCATCGCGATCCGGCGCTCCCACACGATGCCGCTGCGCGCGAGGCGCGGCAGCAGATCGCGCGGCTTGTCTACGAGATACTCGCCGAGGATGAACTCGGCAGAGCAGTCGACGAGGTCCCAGTTGTTGATCCGCCCGCGGCGCATCGCGGCGAGGTAGAAGTCGACGAGGCGCTCCTGCTCGGCGGCGTCGGCCTTCTTGTACTGGGCGACCATGATCACGAGGGCGGCGAACCGGTGCTCGTGGATGTCGCTGTCGAGCAGGTCGTTCAAGTCGCCGGGCGAGAGGTCTGCGAACCCCTTCACGATGGCCCGGGTCGCCGGGACCCTGACCCCGATGAACCTGTCACCGGCTCCGTACTCGCCCTTGCCGGTCTTGAAGAAGCGCTTGAGGTTCTGGGCGTCCTCGTGGTTCGCGACAGCAGCCAGCGCCGCGGCGACCGCGCGGGCGCCCGGCATCATGCGCCCGCCACCTCAGCAGGCGACTCGGTGAGGGCTGCACCGAAGATGGCCACGAGCAGGTCGTTCGCCCAGGCGATGAGTGCGGCATCCGTCGGCTCTGGAGGCAGGGGAACCAGGACTGCCGCAGCCGCCGCGTGGTAGCGCGACCCCGGGTACATGCGCTGCAGCCGCACCTGGATCGAGTCCGCGAGATCCGCGGGCGCGATGCGCAGCTTGTCGCCCATGACGACGACCTCGCTCAGCCCGGCCTTCTGCGCCTTGCGCCGCAGCTTCGAGACCGCGATGAGGTTCTGCACCTGCTCGGGCGGCTCGCCGTAGCGGTCGGTGAGCTCCTCGAGCACCTGGTCGACACTCTCGTCCGACGCGGCGGCCGACGACGCCGTCGAGAGCTTCTGGTAGGCCTCGAGCCGCAGCCGCTCCGACTCCACGTACTCCTCGGGGATGTGCGCGTCGACCGGCAGTTCGAGCCTGAGCTCGGTCTGCCCCTCGGCGACATCCCCGCGGAAGGTCGAGACGGCCTCGCCGATCATCCGGAGGTAGAGGTCGAAGCCGACGCCCGCGATGTGGCCGGACTGCTCGCCGCCGAGCAGGTTGCCCGCGCCGCGGATCTCCAGGTCCTTGAGCGCGATCTGCATCCCCGCGCCGAGCTCGTTGTTCGCCGCAATGGTGGCGAGGCGCTCGTGCGCGGTCTCGGTCATGGGCTTGAGCTCGTCGTAGAGGAAGTACGCGTACGCGCGCTCCCGGCCACGCCCGACACGGCCGCGCAGCTGGTGCAGCTGCGAGAGGCCGTACTTGTCAGCGCGGTCGATGATCAGGGTGTTCGCGTTGGCGATGTCGAGGCCGGTCTCGATGATGGTCGTCGACACGAGCACGTCGAAGCGCCGCTCCCAGAAGTCGACCATGACCTGCTCGAGCAGCGCCTCCGACATCTGGCCGTGCGCGACGGCGATGCGCGCCTCCGGAACGAGCTCGGCGAGGTGCGACGCGACCCGCTGGATCGACGACACCCGGTTGTGCACGTAGAAGATCTGGCCCTCGCGCAGCAGCTCGCGGCGGATCGCCGCAGCCACCTGCCGGTCGGAGTACGGCCCGACGAACGACAGGATCGGGTGGCGGTCCTCCGGAGGGGTCGCGAGCGTCGACATCTCCCGGATGCCCGTGACCGCCATTTCGAGCGTGCGCGGGATCGGGGTCGCCGTCATGGCGAGGATGTCCACGTTGGTCTTGAGCTTCTTGAGCGCGTCCTTGTGCTCGACGCCGAACCGCTGCTCCTCGTCGATGATGACGAGGCCCAAGTCTTTGAACGCGATGCCCTGGCTGAGCAGGCGGTGCGTTCCGATGACGACGTCGACCGTGCCATCCAGCAGCCCCGCGATCGTCTCCTTCGACTCCTTGTCGCTCTGGAACCTGCTGAGGGCCCGCAAGTGCACCGGGAACCCGGCGAAGCGCTCCGCGAACGTCTCCATGTGCTGGCGCACGAGCAGGGTCGTGGGCACGATCATCGCGACCTGCTTGCCGCCCTGCACTGCCTTGAACGCGGCGCGCACCGCGACCTCGGTCTTGCCGTAGCCGACGTCGCCGCTCAGGAGGCGGTCCATCGGGATCGGCCGCTCCATGTCGGCCTTGACCTCGTCGATGGTGGTGAGCTGGTCGGGCGTCTCCGCGAACGCGAACGCCTCCTCGAGCTCACGCTGCCAGGGTGTGTCCGGTCCGAACGCGTGGCCCTTCGACGCCATGCGCGCCGAGTAGAGCTTGACGAGCTCGACGGCGATGTCGCGCACGGCCTTGCGGGCCTTGCCCTTGGCGGCGGCCCAGTCGCTGCCGCCCATCTTGCTGAGGGTCGGGGCCTCGCCGCCGACGTAGCGGCTGAGCAGGTCGAGCTGGTCGGTCGGCACGTAGAGCTTGTCGCCCGGGTAGCCGCGCTTGTTGGGCGCGTACTCGATCACGAGGAACTCGCGCTGCGTCTTGATCGCGTTGCGCCCGCCGGTCGACACCTCGCGCTGCACGAGCTCGAGGAACTTGCCGATGCCGTGCGTGTTGTGCACCACGAAGTCGCCGGTCTTGAGCTGCAGCGGGTCGACGACGTTCTTGCGCCGGCTCGCGAGCCGCTTCACCTGGCGCGTGTCGTAGCCGACCGCACGGCCGTAGAACTCGCTCTCGCTCAGTAGCGCGAGCTTCGCCTCGGGCGCCTCGAAGCCGTTGTCGACGCTCGCCCGCAGGATGTAGGCGACGCCGGGGTCGAGCGACTCGGGCAGCGACTCCACGATGCGGCCGGATGCCCCGGCCTCCCCCAGCACGTCGGCGGCCCGTTCCACGAGCCCGGCGCCCTCCGCGACGACGGCCACGCTCCAGCCCTCGCGCAGGAGGTCGGCCACGTGCTGGACGGCCCCCTCCGCCTGCCCCGCGAAACTGGGCACGGCGGTGGCGTCGACGCGGATGTACGCCTGCAGCCCGGAGGCCTCGAGCTCTTCGGGGGCCCCGGAGTCGAACGCGCTCATGGTCCACCACGGGCGGTCGCCCGCGGACCCGCGCAGCACGTTGAGAGTGACGAAGTCCCCCGCGTCGAGGTCGATAGGCGCCTCGGCCCCCGCCGTTGCCGCGTTCCAGGCCGCGCTGAGGAACTCGCGGTTGGTCTCCGCGAGCGACACGGCCCTGCTCGCGACCTTCTCGGGCGCCATGACGGCTATCGCGGCATCCGCTGGCAGGTAGTGCGTCAGCGGCACGAGCCGGTCGACGAGCGCGGGCGCGAGGGACTCCATGCCGTCGACGGGGATGCCCTCGCCGATCTTCGCGAGCATCGTCGAGAGGCTCGGGAACTCGTGCTGCATCTCCCGCGCGCGCTGGCGGACCGTCTCGCTCAGCAGCAGCTCGCGGCTCGGCGGCAGCTCTGCCGAGCCGATCTCCGTGAGGAGGGAGCGCTGGTCGGCAACCGAGAACTCGCGCACCTGCTCGAGCTCGTCGCCGAAGAACTCGAGGCGCAGCGGGTGCTCGTCGGTGGGCGCGAACACGTCGACGATGCCGCCGCGCACGGCGAACTCGCCGCGGCGCGTGACCATGTCGACGCGCGAGTAGGCGAGGTCGACGAGCCTGCGGCTGAGGTGCGCGAGGTCGTAGCCCCGGCCGCCCTTGACGAGCTCGATCGGCTCGATGGACGTGAGGTTGTCGGCCAGGGGCTGGAGCGCGGCGCGCACAGACGCGACGAGGACGAACGGCTCCACCGGCCCCTGAGCCTGTCGAAGGGCCCAGGACCTAAGAGCTCGCAGCGCCGCGATCCGCTTGCCGACGGTCTCGGCACTCGGGCTCAGCCGCTCGTGCGGGAGGGTCTCCCACGCGGGGAACTCGACGATCGCGGCATCCGGCAGGTAGCTCGCCAGCGAGCGCCGCAGCGCCTCGGACTCACGGCCCGTCGCGACGACCGCGAGGGCCGCCCGTGGGCCGCCCTCGCGGGTGAGCAGGCCAGCCAGGAGGGGTGCGCGGAGGCCGTCAACCAGGGAGAAGTCGGCGCTGCGCCTCGACGACGTGAGGGCGTTCTCGAACGTTTGGGCGCGCGAAAGGGCCGCGATTAATCCTTCGAGTATCACCCGACGAGTCTAGGCGGCAGCACTGATGGAGCTCGTCGAGATCTCGCAGCGCTTAACTTGGCGCTGCGCGACAGCCTCCTGCGCGCCCGCGACCGGTCCCCCTGGCGGCCGGTCGCGCGATCGCCCCGGTCGGTACCGTGGAGCGTGCCCGGCATCGTCATCCAGTACGTCGCGATGGCCCTGAGCTGGGGCTCCAACTTCTTCTTCGTGGCCATCGCCCTGCAGGCCTTCGGCTACGGGCAGGTGACGTGGGCGCGCGTCGTCCTCGCGGCGCTCGCCCTCGGGGCGGTCGTGCTCATCCGCCGGGTGCCGCTGCCGCGCAGGCCAGTGATGTACCTGCACTTCCTCGTCACGGGAGTCACGAGCTGCACCATCCCCCACCTTGCCTTCAGCTGGGGGCAGCAGTACGTCGGCTCGGGGCTCGCCGCGATCTACAACTCGGCCGCGCCCCTGGCGACGGCGGCGATCGCGGTGCTGCTGTTCCGCATCGAGAGGCTCACGCCGTTGCGCGTGGCCGGGCTCCTCCTCGGCCTCGGCGGCGTGGTCGTGATCATCGGCCCGTGGAGCGCGGGCGGCGGCGGCGAGCTCCCCGGGCAGATCGCCTGCCTGGTCGCCGCGGTCTCATACGGGTTCTCCCTTGTGTACCTGCGGCGGTTCGTCATGCCCCACGACATTCCGGCGCTCGCCGTGGCGTTCCTGAACGTCGCCGCGGCCGCGGTCTTCTCGCTCCTGCTCACGCCCGCGCTCGTCTTCCAGCCCTTCGAGTTCGAGCTCCTGCCCGTCCTCGCTCTGCTCGTGCTGGGCATCGTCGGCACCGGGTTCAGCCACATCTGGAACCTGAACGTGCTGCGAGCGTGGGGGCCGGTCGCCGTGTCCACGGTCGCCTACCTCCTGCCCGTCGTCGCGGTCGCGCTCGGGGTTGCCCTGCTGCACGAGCGGCTGACGTGGAACGAGCCGGTCGGCGCCCTCATCGTGCTCGTGAGCGTGCTGCTCGCCCGCGGCAGGGTCAGGCCAGTAGCGCCGCAGCCGCCACCATGACGGGCACGGCCGCCACGGTGGTGACGAGCACGGTGTCGCGCGCGACGGCCAAGCCGCGCTCGTACCGCGCGGCGTAGTTGTAGACGATCTGGCCCGTGGGCAGCGCCGCGACGACGACGACCGCGAAGGTCGTGGTGGCATCGAGGGCGAGCAGGCGCGCGAACAGGAATGCGACCACGGGCATCACGACCGACTTCAGCACCGTCGCGGTGATCACCTCCGCGCGACCGCGGCCGGGGGCCAGCGGCCGCTCCCCCCGCAGGGACATGCCGAACGCGAGCAGGACGATCGGGATCGACGCAGTGCCGATCAGCCGGATCGGCTCCGTCACCACGTCGGGCACGTGGAGGTGGAGCACGGCTACCAGGATGCCGAGGACCGCCGCGGGCACTACGGGCGTGCGCAGCGGCTGGAGCAGCAGTGAGCGCAGGGACGGGCGCCCGCGCGTGCCGAGCTCGAGCAGCCCCAGCACGACCGGGCCGACCACGACGGCCTGCAGCACGAGCGCAGCCGCGACGGCGGACGGGTCGTGCAGCACGTAGGTCGCTACCGGGATGCCCATGTTGTTGCTGTTGACGTAGACGCTCGCGGCCGCGCCGAGGGCGGTCTCCGCCAACGGCCTGCGGAAGCCGATGCGGGACGCGAGCACGAACAGCAGCGCGCAGCTCGCCGCGGCCACCGCCGCGACGAGCATGAACGACGAGAAGACCACGTGCAGGTCTGCGTTCGCGAGCACGCCGAACAGGAGCGCCGGCGTCGCGACGAAGAACGCCACGCGATTGAGGGCTGACGACACCTCGGGGCCGCCGACGCCGACCCGCGCCGCCAGGTAGCCCACGAGCACCACTACGGCGATCACCGCGCAACCTTCGAGTACTCCGAGCATGTCGTCCCATCCTTGCTGGACGGCCATGCCGAGATCTTGCGCGGCAGCGCCAACCACGGCGGCCACCGCGACAGCCCGCCCTCCCGCGGGAAGAATCGTCCTAGCAACCGAGGAGAGGAACCACATGTCCGCGACCCACCGCATCGCCGTCATCGCCGGCGACGGCATCGGAACGGAGGTCATGCCCGAGGGCGTGCGCTCGATGCAGGCTGCTGCGAGCGCCTTCGACATCGGGCTGGAGTTCGAGGAGTTCGACTTCGCGAGCGCCGACTACTACTCACGCACCGGCGAGATGCTCCCGGCCGACTGGTTCGAGACGCTCAGCTCGTTCGACGCTATCTACTTCGGCGCCGTCGGCTGGCCCGACGTCGTGCCCGACCACGTCTCGCTCTGGGGCAGCCTGCTGAAGTTCCGGCGCGAGTTCGACCAGTACGTGAACCTGCGGCCCTGCCGCCTGCTTCCCGGAGTGCGCAGCCCCCTCGCCGGCCGCGAGCCCGGCGACATCGACTTCTGGGTGGTTCGCGAGAACACCGAGGGCGAGTACTCGAGCGTCGGCGGCATCATGTTCGAGGGCACTGAGCGCGAAGTCGTCATGCAGGAGACCGTGATGACGCGCGTCGGCGTGGACCGCGTGCTGAAGTACGCCTTCGACCTCGCCCAGCGGCGGGAGGGGCGCCACCTCACGAGCGCCACCAAGAGCAACGGGATCGCGATCACGATGCCGTGGTGGGACCAGCGGGTCGAGGCGATGGCTGCCCACTACCCCGAGGTGCGCACGGACAAGTACCACATCGACATCCTCGCGGCGAACTTCGTGCTGCATCCCGACCGCTTCGACGTCGTCGTGGCGAGCAACCTGTTCGGCGACATCCTCTCCGACCTCGGGCCGGCGTGCACCGGCACGATCGGCATCGCGCCCAGCGGCAACATCAACCCGGACCGCACCCACCCGAGCCTCTTCGAGCCGGTGCACGGCTCGGCCCCCGACATCGCGGGCAAGGGCATCGCGAACCCCATCGGCCAGGTCTGGGCGGGCGCGATGATGCTCGACCACCTGGGCCACCGCGAGGCGTCGGAGGCGGTGGTCGCGGCCATCGAGTCCGTCGTCGACGGCGGCCCCGTCACGCCCGACCTCGGCGGCACCGCGACGACGACCGAGCTCGGCTCGGCCATCGCGGCGGCGATCCGCAGCTAGCGGGCGCCCGCCCACATGTCGGGGCGCCCGGTCTCCGGGTCGGTCGGCAGCGTGCTGCCGTCGTCGGCCACGACCGGGCCGGGCAGCGATGAGATGAGCTCGAGCCGCACACCGTCGAGCGCCGTCTTCTCGGTGAAGCACAGCAGGATGCGGCCCTCGGCGTCGTAGGAGATGCCGTCCACGCCGACGCCCTGGGCCGCCAGCTCCGCGATACGGTCCTCCGGGCTCTCGATACCGCGGAAACCCAGGTGGTGCACGCCGGCCTGCGCCGCCGAGTGGGTGCCGTCGCCCGACACCTCCATGAGCTCGATGCGCGGCTGGCCCTCGCGGGAGAACGAGATGCGCGCGTCGTGGTCGTGCGGCTCGGGATTCGAGTGGTCGGCGTACCGCGAGGTGCGATAGCGCGCGATCGGGCTGAAGGTGTAGCCGGTCGCGGCGGACCAGCGCTCGATCGCCTCCTCCAGGTCGGGGACGAGAATGCCGATGTGCTCGATCGCCGGTGCGGTCATGGTGCGGTGTTTCCTTTCAGTGGGTGAGGCAGTAGCGGATCGTGGGCAGCAGCGCGAGGAATCCGGCCGAGGCGCCGGCCATCGGCGGGTACACGTTCGTGGTGTACCCGACCGAGATGCCGCTCTCGCGGTCGGCGAATACCGCCGAGCCGCCGGCGGCCTCGTGCCCGAAGGAGGTCGGCCCGAGCAGCGGGAACTGCGGGAACGGCAGCTGCATCCCCGTGCCGAATCGCGTGACGATCCCGAGGACGCGGTCGACGCCCTCCGAGCGCGGCTGCAGCATCGCGTCGAGGCCGCGGTCGTCGATCAGGCGCACGCCGTCGACCTCCCCCAGGGTGGACGCGAGCAGCCGGGCGAGGGCGCGGGCGCTCGCCACACCGCTCGTCGACGGCCAGTTGGCGGCCAGGGCGCTCGGCGAGTTGAACAGGTCCATGGTGGCGGCGAGCTGCGAGGTCGTCCCGGCGGGGATCGGGCTGCTCTCGATCCAGGCGGCGCGCAGCGGAGTGAGGGCCGGGGGGTCGTAGAGGATGCCCTGCACGCGCGGCCACACCGCCTCCGGCGTCCCGATCCACAGGTCGAGGCCCAGCGGCGCCGACAGCCGCTCCGCGACGAACGCCCCGACGTCGGTGCCGACGGTCCGGCGGAAGACGCCGTTCATGAACACCCCGAACGTGAAAGCCCCGTAGCCGTGCGCCGTGCCGGGCTCGAAGTAGGGCTCCTGGCTCTCCAGGGCGCGCTCGTCCTCGCCCGCGAGCACCTCTTCGAGGCTGAGCCTGCGGTCGAGCGCGGGAATGCCTGAGCGGTGGGAGAGCACCATCCGCGTGGTGATCGCCCTGGTCGACGCGCGGTCGAACGCCGGCCAGAAGGAGGCCAGCGGCGCATCGAGATCGAGGGCTCCGTCGCGCTCCGCGCTCGCCGCGGCGATGGCCGTGACCGCCTTGCTCACGGAGAACAGCAGTTGCACGCCGTCCTGGGCGTAGTCCCCCGCGACGAGGTCGACGACCGGGCGGGCATCCCGGTAGATGCTGAGCGCGGCGCCGCCGCGGCCCTGGGCCCCGACCACGCGCGCGAAGACGTCCTGCAGGCTCTCGAACTCGGGCTCGGCGAAGCCGCTCACCGGCACGATCCTCGGCGCGCTCATTGGCTCAGCTGTAGATGGGGGCGAGGCGGGAGCGGAAGTACTCGAGCCCCTGCCGGAGCTCGCCCACCGGGTCGGGCGAGTTGTCGATCTCCTCGACCGCCCAGCCCGCCCAGTTCGCGTCGCGGAGGATGCGCATCCACTCGTCCCAGTCGACGATGCCCGATCCCAGAATCCGGAAGTAGGTCAGCATCACGGAGTGGCGCTCCTTCTGGTCGCCGCGCAGCACGTCGCCCGAGAGCGGGCTCGCGCAGTCCTTCCAGTGCATGGTCGGGATGCGGTCGACGTGGGCGCGGAGCACCTCGACCGCGTCGCCGCCGTCGAGGGTGATGTGCCCGGCATCCGGGCACAGCTGGATGGTGCCAGGATCCGTGAGGGAGAGCACCGTCGCGATGTCCTCGTTGCGCGAGCAGATCGAGTACGCGTCGGTGTGGATCGCGATCCGCACGCCGTAGGGCCGGATCACGTCGCCGATGCGGTTGAGCTGGTCGGCGAACTTCTCGTGCACCTCGCGGGCCACCGGCCGCGTGAAGTCCTCGGGAGTAGCCGTGTCGTCCGGGCTCTCGTTGCCGAACCGGGAGCGCGCCAGGTTGCCGCTGACGATCGTGGTCGCGCCGAACTCGGCGAGGAACTGGGCGTGCTCCGCGAACTCGCGGTCGGCGTGCGCCTCGAGCTCCGGGTTCTCGATGGCATTGCCGATCAGCTGGCGGCCGTGCGCGTAGCTGGAGCTGAGCACGAGTCCGCGCTGGTCGAGGGCGGACTTCACGCCGTCCACGCCCCCGTACACGCCGAGCGCGGCGCGCCAGCCTCCGGGATCGGGGGCGAACTCGATGCCCTCGACGCCGGACTCCCGCGCGGAGTCGAGCATGGTGTCGAAGTGGCGGCGGGGGTCCTTGACGAACTCCTGCGCGAATCGCGCGTGCGTCAGGTCGGGCTCCAGCCCGAGGAAGGCGCTGTCGAAGAAGGTGATGATGTTCGTGCTGAACCGGATGTTCTTCTCGGTCATCGCGCCACCCCGATTCGCGCCGGGACGTCGACCCAGGAGTCGGAGACAGTGGCTTCGAGCACTGCCTCGACGATCTCCTGGATGTGCGCCGCATCCTCGAAGTCGGGCGCGGTGGGCTCCCCGCTGACGATGGCGCGCACGAACTTCTGGAACTGGATCGCGGACACCTCGACGTAGCCGGTGCCCAGACCGGCGATCCGCCACATCCCGCCCGGGTGCTTGTCGTTCGTGTGCACCGTGCGGAAGCCGCGCTGGTCGGGCGCCTCATCGGTGTACGACACCCGGAACTCCTCGCGGCTGTTCCAGTCGAACTCGACGGCGCCGAGGCTCGCGTCGAGCTCGAAGGCCACGCGGTTCATCCGGCCGGAGGCGAAGGAGCTGACCGCGAAGGTCCCGATGCCGCCGTTGGAGAATTCGGCGAGCCAGACTGCGCCGTCGTCGATGAGGTCGCTGTCGATCCGCTCGGTGTCGTCCAGCCAGCCGGCCTCGGGAGTCGGCCGCTTCGCGCGCGCGCGGGCCGCGACCTTGACGATGTCGCCGAACAGGTACTCGGCAATGTCGATGATGTGCGAGCCGATGTCGCCCACCGCACCGGACCCGCCGGTCGCCTTGGTCGCGCGCCAGCGGTTGGGGTCGGCCGCGAAGCCCGTCTCCTGCAGGTAGGAGGCACGGAACTGCAGGGGCACGCCGAGGCGGCCCTCCTCGAGGAGCTGCTTCGTGTAGGCGATGGCGGGCGTGTGGCGGTAGTTGAACCCGACCTGCGTGACCACTCCGGCAGCGCGGGCGGCTTCGGCCATCCGCACCGCCTCCTCCACCCGGTTGGTGATCGGCTTCTCGCAGAAGACGTGCTTGCCGGCCGCGATCGCCGCGAGGGCGATCTCCTCGTGGAACTGCGGAGGCGTGCAGATGTCGACGATGTCGATGTCCGGTCGCGCGATCACCTCGCGCCAGTCGGCGGAGCTGGAGTTCCAGCCGAGCTCGCCCGCGAGCCGCCCCGCAAGTTCGGGGGTGGCATCGACGAGCACCTCCTTGATCACCGATGCCCCGAGGTTGGCGGCGATGGGGGCGACCGCGTAGGCGAGGCTGTGTGCCTTGCCCATGAAGCCGCCGCCGATGAGCGCAACGCGTAGTTCCTTCACAATCCCTCTTCTTCGTGCCTGGCCACGCTCCGCGCGCCACCGTAGCCCCCAGCATCGTCGGGCGACCCGCCCGCTGTCTTGCGTGTGTCGGACCTGCCATTGACCCTCGCCGCCTCGTGCAGAACCGCGACGACAGCGGCCGGATCGTGCGCGAAACGACCGAGGAACAGGCCGTCGACGGATGCCCCGAGGCGCTCCAGCAGGCCGGGACCGGCACTGCCGCCGTACAGCACAGAGCTCCCGCCCATTCCGAGGGCGAGGAGGTGCTCGCGCAGCGCGAGGCAGACCGCCGAGACGTGCGCGGGATCGGCCGGCGCCGCGGCACCGATGGCCCAGCGCGGCTCGTAGGCGACGATCATCCGGCCTCGCTCCTGCGTCTGCGCAAGGGCGGCGTCGAGCTGCGCGATGGCAGACTCTGCTGCGCCCGCGGGATGCTCGCGGTCCTCCTCGCCCACGCACAGCAGCGGGACGAGGCCGTTGCGGTACGCGGCAGCGACCTTGAGCGCGACGAGCCCGTCAGTCTCGCCGAACAGCGAGCGGCGCTCGGCGTGGCCGATCTCGGCGATCGAGCAGCCGATCTCGGCGAGCATCCGGCCGCCTGTCTCGCCCGTGAGCGCGCCACCGTCGTCGTGCGCGATGTTCTGCGCCCCGACCAGGACGCCGGAGCCGCGGAAGACCTCCACCACCCGGGGGATCACGGGGAACGAGGGCACGACGAAGAGCTCAAGGCCGTCGGGCACGGTGCCCACGGCCCCGCGTACGAGCTCCGCCCAGCGGACGGTCTCGGCGTACCCGAAGTACGCCTTGAGGCTCACGCCGAGGGTCAGCAACTCCCCGTCGCCTCGTACTGGTCGAGGACCGCGACCTTCTCGGCGCTCGCACTCGACTCGTCGAAGCGGTAGGTGAGCCACTCGCGGGCCAGGCGCCTCGCGAGCTCGATGCCGACCACGCGCTGGCCGAACGTGAGCACCTGCGCGTTGTTGCTCAGCACCGAGCGCTCGACCGAGTAGCTGTCGTGGGCCGTCACTGCCCGGATGCCCGGCACCTTGTTCGCGGAGATGGCCACCCCGAGCCCTGTGCCGCAGACGAGCAGCGCGCGGTCGGCCTCCCCTGCCGCGACGAGCTCGGCAGCGCTGATCGCGACCCGCGGGTACGGCGTGTGGCCGTCCGCGTCGACGCCGACGTCCACGACCGACTCGACCAGGTCGCTGGCTTCGAGGTCCCGCTTGAGGATCTCCTTGTAGTCGTACCCGGCGTCGTCACTTCCGACGACGATGCGCAGTTTCTCGGTCATGCGCCGCTTCCTTCCTGGTCGAGCACCTCGGCCACCGCGGTGACGATCAGTGCGAGTGATACCGCGCCGGCATCCGGCGTCCCGAGGCTCTTCTCGGCGTGCGGCCTGGCCCGGCCGATCCGGGGCAGCAGGTCGGCAGTCGCCGCGGCGGCAACGCGGGCGTCGGCGGCCGCTCCCGCCCACGCGGCCGCGAGCGGCCCGTCGGCAGCGCGAGCCGCGAGCGACTCCGCGAAGGGCACGAGCACGTCGACCATGGTCTTGTCCCCGAGCTCGGCCTTCCCGAATGCCCGAACGGCGTCCGACGCCGCGGTCACCGCCGCGGCGACCGCGCCCGCGGTGGGGCGGTCCGCGTCGCCGAGAGCGGAGCCGGCGGTGCGGAGGATGACGCCCCAGAGCGCTCCCGACGTGCCGCCCGCCCGTGCCGCCCAGGCATCGCCCGCGCGCTCGAGGGCGGTGCCCAGCCCTGCCCCGCGCGCGAGCACTGCTGCGGCTTCCCGATTCGCCGAGCTGGCGCCGCGCCGCATTCCGATGCCGTGGTCGCCGTCGCCCGCGACCGCGTCGATGCGCCCGAGCTCCTCGGCGTGCTCCTCGATCACGGCGGCGATCGCCTCGATCGCGCGCCCGGCGGTGGCTGCCGCCTCAAGAGAGGCCGGAGTAGCGAGCGGGATGCCCGCCTCGAGGTCGGCGGGCGCGTCATCCGCGAGACCGACGATGTCGTGATGGCGCTTCGAGTACCCTGGCGCATCGGCGGGGGCGCGCCACAGGCGCTCGAGCTCGTCATCGAGCCAGAACAGCGTGAGCGAGGCGCCGGCCATGTCGAAGCTCGTGCAGAGCTCTCCGACCTCCGGCTCGACGATCGTCACGCCGCGCTCGGCGAGCAGCAGCGCCACCCGCCGGTAGACGACGAAGAGCTCCTCGTACTTCACGGAGCCCAGTCCGTTGAGGATCACCGCGGCGCGCGAGCCCTCCGCCGCAATGCCGTCGGGCATCTCGCCGAGGAGGGCATCCACGAAGAGGAGCGCGAGCTCGTCGGCGGAGGGGAGGTCGGCCTCGCCGATGCCCGGCTCGCCGTGGATACCGAGGCCGATCGCCATGCGCCCCTCCGGGACCGTGAAGAGCGGCTCGTCGGCGCCGGGCAGCGTGCATCCGCTGAAGGCGACGCCGAACGACCTCGTGCGCTCGTTGGCCGCCCTCGCGACGCGGGCCACCCCGGCGAGGTCGTAGCCCGCGTCCGCAGCGGCAGAGGCCGCCTTGAACACGGCGAGGTCTCCGGCGATGCCACGGCGCCGTGCGCGATCGCCGGCGGGGGCGCTCGAGATGTCGTCGGTGACGGTCACGGTCTCGCAGGCGATGCCCTCCGCCCGCAGGCGCTCCTGCGCCTGGTCGAAGTTCAGCACGTCGCCCGCGTAGTTGCCGTAGGTGAGCAGGACCCCTCCGCCGCGCTCGGTAGCGGCCGCGACGGCGTGCACCTGCTGCGCGGACGGCGAGGCGAACAGGTTTCCCATCGCCGCACCGTGCGCGAGGCCGTCGCCCACCAGGCCGGCGAACGCCGGATAGTGGCCGGATCCGCCGCCGATGACCACGGCGACGGAGCCCTCGGGAGCGGGAGAGCGACGCACCACGCCTCCCGAGACGGGCCGCACCCAGCGCGAGCTCGCCGCGACGAAGCCCTCGATCATCTCGTCGGCGAAGACCGTCGGATCATTGAACAGCCGCGTCATCGGACGAGCGCCCCCATCGTCGCGCAGTCCTCTCCGCAGGCGTGCGAGGTGTGGGTGACCCGGTAGGCGCGCGGGGAGAGCCCGTAGGCCGTCTTGAACAGGCGGCTGAAGTGGGCTGCATCCCAGAGGCCCCACCGGGCGCCGATGCCGCTCACCGAGCCGGCGTCCGCGTTGCGGTCGACGAGGTCGAGCCGGCAGTGCTCGAGGCGGCGCGAGCGGATCCAGCCGCCGATCGTGAAGCCCTCGCTCTCGAACAGGCGGTGCAGCGTGCGGGTGGAGACGTTCTGCGAGGCGGCGATGCGGTCGGGGCTCAGGTCGATCTCGCCGAGGTGGGCCTCGATGTACTCCTTGGCCTTCACGAGCAGCGCGCCGTGGCTGGTCGTGTCGGTGAGCCGCGCGTCGGCGCACATGAGCACGAGGAGTCCGACGATGTGCTCGGCGAGACGGCCGGGGTTGCCGGGCACGTAGTCGTCGAACTGGGCGGCCAGCCCCTGGAGGAGGTGGGCGACCAGGCTGGCGGTGCCGTTGCGGGTCGCCCAGATGTATCCGTCGGCTGCCGCGAGCACCTGGCTGTGCGGACCGACCGATCCTTCGGGGATGCGCATCACGAGCAGGTCGGAGCCGGGCTCGCTCGCCACCCGCAGCGCTGCGTCGTTGCGGATCACGCAGACGTCGCCCTCGGCGAGCTGGAGCGTCCGCTCGCCGTGGACCACCGTCGCGCTGCCCGTGAGGGTGGAGATGGCGAGATACGGCCACGAGGCCATCTCGACGTGGTCTGGTCGCTGCAATTCCCACCGGGAGACGAACACCCGGGCGACTTGAAGCCTGTCGTAACTGCGTCGGTGCGTTCGGCTGTCGAGAGCCTCCACGGCGCTCATGAGCTCATTCCGGACTGCGACAAGGTGTTTACCTCCTCGTAAACGGCCAATCGGTTACACGTGTAACTTGTGAGCGAGTTTACACGTGTAACCGATTGACGCAAGAGGGAGCGCAGACCGGCCCGCTGGCGCTTCGGCTAGGCGCTGTCGCGGACGATCAGGTGCAGGTAGTCCCCGGCGGGATCGGGCTGGGGCTTGTCGTCGATGGCCGCGAGCACGGCGGCGATCACCGCCTTCGAGTAGGCCTCGACATCCATCTCGATAGTCGTGAGGGCGATGCGCGCCATCGGGATGTTGTCGATGCCGATCACCGCGAGGTCCTTGCCGGGCACCAGGCCCCGCGAGGCGAGGCCCGTGCAGACCATGATCGCGACCTCGTCGTTGTGGGCGCACACGGCCGTGACCTTGGGCTCTGCGGCGGCCCAGCGGTCGAGCGCGGGGAAGACTGTGACGGGGTTGTCGACGCTCACGGTCTCCACGATGGGATCCGGAATGCCCAGGCGGGCGCACGCGCGGCGGGCACCCGCGAGGCGCTCCTCCGCGACGAGCTGCACGGCGGGCGAGTCGGCCATCGCGTAGCCCAGCACCCGGTGCCCGCGCGAGTAGAGGTACTCGACCTGCATCTCGCCGGCGCGGTCCTGCGGCACGATGCCGTGGGAGCGGACGAACTTCGCGTGGCTGTCCTCGATGATCGCCTGCTCGGGCACTGTGAGACCGCCCATCGCGACCACCACGTTGGGCGAGATCAGCCCCCAGAGGTCGGAGAGCGGTCGCAGCGACTCGTCGAAGCGGTGGGCGAGCACCACGAACCCGCGCGCCGCGAGCGCCGTATCGAGCTCGCGCAGAACGCGATGGGAGACGAACCCGAAGGCGAAGTCACGGACCAGGGCGAGCACGATATTGCTCTTGCCGAGGCGCAGCGTGCGGGCCGGCGCGTACGGCACGTGGCCGAGGCGCTGGGCGGTCGAGAGCACGAGCTCCCGGGTCGACTCGGAGATCACCCGGCCGGGCGCGTTGTTGAGCACGTAGCTCACGGTCGCCCTGGAGACGCCCGAGACTCTCGCGACATCCGCGCTCGTGACCCGCTTGCGAGGCGCCGGGGACCCCTCGTCCTGCGGATCGGCGGTCATCGGGGTCCTCTCTGAGCCGTTGTCATGTCACCGACCATTGTGGGCCAGTGACAGCGCTCATGCGAACTGGCGGGCCGGGCTTCGGCCCGGCCCGCCAGTTCGCCTGTTGTGGTTCCTACTTCTGCTTGTACGCCTCGTCCATCGCCTTGAGGACGTCGTCGGGGCTCTGGGTGTCCGTCAGGATGCCCTGCACGCCCGCGTACATCGCCTGCTCCGTCCTGGCGTTCGGCCAGAACTGGTTGAGGAAGTGCACGGTCTGGTCGTCGGCGAGGTACTTCGAGATGGTCACGAGGTTCGGGTCGGTCGACTCGACGCCCGTGGGGATCGACGGAACAGTGCCCGCGAGGGCGTCGTTGTAGATCTGCAGGTGGGCGGGCTCGGCCAGGTAGTCCACGAACTCGAGGGCGAGCTTCTTGTTCGCCGCCTTGGCGTTCACCGCGGCACCGCCGGCGTTCGACACGGCCATGAGGTTCGTGTCGGAGTCGTCGTCACCCGAGATCGGGTAGAGCGTGAACTGCTTGTCGGGCGCGTAGCCGCGCAGGGCGGCCAGCTGGAAGCCGATGCCGAACATCCCGAATGCCCCGCCCGCCGCGACCAGCTTGTTCTGGTCGTCCTGGGTGGTTCCGGTCGGGTCGTCGTTGAAGCATCCGGCCTTGTACATCTCCTGGTACTCGTCCATGGCGGTCTTCCAGCCGTCGTTGGTCGCGAAGGTGGTGTCGCCGGAGGCCAGCTTGTCGTCGAACTTCGAGTCCGCACCGTAGACCAGGTCGGGGACGAGGCCGTAGAGCACGTTCTGGGTGACGTCGAGGTTCGCCGCTCCCAGTCCGTAGGCGACCTTGCCCTGTGCCTGCGCAGCTGCGCAGAACGGCAGGATGTCGCTCCACGACTTCGGCGCGGTCAGCCCCGCCTCGGTGAGGGCGGTGTCGTTGTACCACGGGCCGAAGGACGTCACGGCCGGGGCCATGAGGTACGTCTTGCCGTCGAGCGACGTCAGGTCGGCGATGGCCGGCGGGTAGTCCTTCACCCAGGAGTGGTCGGAGAGGTCCTCGACGAAGCCGCCGGGAACGATCTGCCGGAGCGCCGCGGGGTTGCCGTTGGCCGGCCACATGAAGATGACGTCGGCGGCCGTGCCGGCGCTCAACTGCGTGCGCAGCGTCGCCTGGTACTGCGAGGTGTCCGCAGTGGTCACGATGACCTGCAGGTCGGGGTTGTCCTTCTTGTACTCGGCGACGACGGCGTCAATGCCGGGCTTCTCGGAGCCCTTCCAGAAGATCTGGAGGACCTTGCTGTCACCGCTGCTTCCCGTGTCGCCACCAGTGGGCGCCGTGCTGCATGCGGAGAGCATGAGCGTCGCCGCGACAACGGCGACGGCGCCCTTGAACAGCGTGGATGTGATTCGCACTGTGTTTTCCTTTCGAGTGTGCTTGCTGTGGCGACGGCCGGGTGCCGGCACCGCGCTAACCCTTGACCCCGCTGGCGAGGCCCTGGATGAGCGACTTCTGGATGAAGAAGAACGCGATGAGCACCGGCAGGGCGCCGATGATCAGCGCCGCGAAAACGAGCTGCCATTGTGTGGCGTACTCGCCGACGAAGGTGTAGATGGCGACCGGTATGGTCTGGTTCCCGCTGCCGCTGAGGTAGAGCAGCGGGGTGAGGAAGTCGTTCCAGGTGAACAGTCCGTTGAGGATGATCACGGTGCCCGTCACCGGCCGCACGAGCGGAAGCACGACCCGGTGAAAAGTCTGGAAGGTACTGGCGCCGTCGAGCGACGCGGCCTCCTCGTAGTCGAGGGGGATCTGCCGCAGGAACTGCACGAACAGGAAGATCGAGAACGGCAGGCGCAGGCCGACGTAGATGATGATGAGCGGCAGCAGGCTGCCCAGCAGGCCGAGCTGGCTCATCGTCTTGTAGAGCGGGATGAGGCCGAGCTGGAACGGGATCAGCAGGCCGATCATGAAGCCGTAGAACGAGATCGTCGACCAGCGCGCGGTCGCCCTGGCGAGGGCGTAGGCCGCCGAGGACGAGAGCAGCACGATGAGCGCCACGCTGACCACGGTGATGATCGCGCTGTTGATGAGCGCGCCGCCGAGGCCTGCCTGGTTCCAGGCGTTCACGAAGTTGTCGAAGGTCGGGTTCGTGGTCGGCGCCAGCGGCGACGACAGGTCGTCGAGCGGCCGCACTGAGAGGTTCACCAGAATGTAGATCGGGAACAGGAAGAGGATCCCGACGAGGATCATCACACCTTCCAGGGTTCCCGTGCGGGCGGTGTAGCGGTTCATTTGGCCACTCCTGATCGCAGCACGTAGCGGTACTGCACGATTCCGAAGACGGCGACGAACACCGTGAGGACGACGGCGATCGCCGCGCTGTAGCCCAGCTCGCCGTACTGGAAGGCGTTGCGGTAGACGAGTGTCGACAGCGAGTCGGTGGACTGGGCGGGGCCGCCCTGGGTGGTCACCCAGATCTGGTCGAAGACCATGAACCCGCGGATGAGGGAGAGCATGAGGTTGACCGTGATCGCCGGCGCGAGCAGCGGCCGCACGACGTGCCAGAACCGTGCGAAGGGCCCGGCTCCGTCGAGCGATGCGGCCTCGAGCTGCTCGACCGGAACGGACTGGAGCCCGGCGAGGAAGATGATCATCGAGTATCCGGAGAACTGCCAGATCACGATCGCGGCAATCGACCACAGAGCGATCTTCGGGTCGCCGAGCCAGTTCTGGGCGAGTCCGTCCAGGCCGATCCCCCGCAGCACCGAGTTGAGCGGGCCGTCCGGGGTGTAGATGTACTGCCAGAGGAACGCGATCACGATCGTCAGGATCACGACCGGGGCGAAGAACACGACGCGCAGGATGTGGCGGCTCTTGAGCCGCCCGTTGAGCGCGAGGGCGAGCAGGAGGCCGATGAGGTTCTCGAGCACCGTCGCAACGAGCGCCAGGCCGAGGGTGTTGAGCACGGCGCGGACGGCCTGGGGGTCCCCCGCGAGGCGGATGTAGTTGTCGATGCCGACGAAGGAGAAGGAGGGGTTCAGGCCGTCCCAGTCGGTGAACGAGAAACCCGCGCCCTGGATGCCCGGCACGAGCACCACGAAGACGTAGAACACCACGGCGGGCACGATGAACGGCCAGTACCTCGAGCCGCGACGGGCTCGCGCCCTGGGCGGTCGCGTGAGGCCGGTGGCCGCCTGCGCACTTGGGTTGTTTTGCATCCAGATAATCCGTCTCGCTCTTGCGACCGTCACCGCATCGCACCTGTTCCACTATCGCCGTGGACGCTGAGAAGGTCTTGCCCCTTGCAGACGCGTTCTTGGGAGCGAGCGCCGCGGGTTGAGCAGGGCGCTCTGGCGCGCGCGTCGAAACCGGGGTGTGGGATGGTGAGGTTTCGAATCGGCCCTAGGGGGCCTACTCAACCCAACGAGTTTCGATACGGCCGCGGGCGGCCTACTCAACCAGCGGAGGTGTGGTACTTCAGCTGCGCGGCGGCAAGGCCCTCGCGCGCGATCAGCTCCGTGGCGTCCGCGGCGTCGACAAGCAGGTTCGGAAGCACCGCGCGCTCGTCGGCGCTGAAGTCGCGCAGCACGAAGTCCGCCGCGGGCTGGCGGCCGGGCGGGCGGCCGATGCCGATGCGCACGCGGGTGAAGTCCGGAGTGCCGATCGCGGCAGCGATGTCGCGGATGCCGTTGTGCCCGCCGTGCCCGCCGCCGAACTTGAGGCGCACGGTGTCGAACGGGATGTCGAGCTCGTCGTGCAGCACGATGAGCTTCTCCGCGGGAATCTTGTAGAACTTGAGCAGCGCCGCGACGGGCCCGCCCGAGAGGTTCATGAAACTGTGGGGCTTGGCCAGCACGAGCGGCAGCCCCTGCGAGAGCCCCGTCGCGACGGAGGCACCGGCCCGGTGGTTCTTGAACGTCGCGGATGCCCGGTCCGCGAGTTCGGCGAGGGCCATCTGGCCCACGTTGTGGCGATTGCCGGCGTAGCCGGGCCCGGGGTTACCGAGCCCGACTACCAGCCATTGGTCGTCC
>JAODAQ010000007.1 GCA_025463515.1 Rhodoglobus sp. | reverse complement strand
CGCGCGACCGCTTCGCGGCGGTGCCGACCGCGGCGGGCGCGCTCACGCGGCGGCCGATCGCGCGAGGGACTTCTGCAGGTCTTCGAGGAAGCCGATCGAGAGCACGCTCAGGCCCGCGACGCGGCGCAGCCCCGGCGGGCGGTCGGGGTTGCACACCACCGCGACGACCTCGACGTCGGCCGGGAACTTCGTCGACGCCGCGCGCAGCTCCTGCGGGGTCGCCCCCGAGCCGCAGACGAGGAACGCGACGGACACTCCGCTCGCCTGCTCGCCCGTGACCCTGGCGACGTCGGTTATGGCGAGGGCGGTGTCCTCCCGCTCGACTATCGCGAGGTCATCCAGCAGCCTCGTGCGGGTCAGGGTGGAGAGCAGTTTGACGGCGAAGACCTTGCGCTTGGCGAACTGCGGCGTGATCTCGCTCGCGACGACAGTGACCGTGCGGGCGTCCCGGATGGCGCGCGCCCCGAGCGAGCCCGCGACGCTCACCGCCATCTCGAACTCCTCGTCGCTCGCGTAGTCGCTCGTCGCGAGGCTCAGCGCGATGACGAGGTGGCTGCGGCGGGTCTCCTCGAACTGGCGGACCATGTACGTGCCCGTGCGCGCTGTCGACTTCCAGGGGATGTAGCGCCGCTCGTCGCCCGGGAGGTACTCGCGCAGGGCGTGGAACGACACGTCGTTGTTCGACAGGTCGCGAGTGGGGTTGCCCTCGAGGTCGCGGATGAACCCCGTGCTCATGCTCGGGATGCTGATGGTGCGCGGATGCACGAACACCTGCTCGAGGTCGGTCCACACCAGCTCCCGCCGCACGATGCCGATCGGGTCGGCGCGCACCGTCCGGACCGGGCCCACCGGCACCACTCCGCGGCGCAGCGTGGGGATCGCGAACTCGTGGCTGAAGGTGGCGCCGCGGGCGAGCCCGGGCAGGGCGGCCTCGGCGAGGCCGGTGCCGACCGGGACCTCGACAGTCACGCCGAAGGTGCGCCTGCGGCCGGGGTTGCTCACGACGACGTCGCCGACCGCGCGCTCCCCCGCGACGACCCGGCTGTGCGGCACGCGCAGCTCGATCGTGATGGCGCTGCGGCCGACGAGGTAGACGAAGGCGATGACGATGAGGGCGACGAGGGCGAACCCGACGACGACGAGCTCGACCCAGCCGAGCGCGTAGCCGAGCCCGAGCGTGACGGGCACCGCCGCGAGGATCGACCAGCCGAGCGGCGTGATGACGCCCGCGAGCCTGCCGAACACCCGGGCGACGAGGCCCCGGACGGCGGTGAAGAAGCGCACTGTCGCGATGACGGCGTCCGCGAGGAAGCCCGTGCGGTCGCCCACGATGCGCGTGCGCGCGTTCGTGAGCCCCTGCGTGCCCGTGGTCGTGAAGTGCGAGTCGATACGCGCTCCCGTCACGACCTGGGCGGGGGGCGCCTTCTTCGCGGTGCCTGCTGCCATTACACGGCTTGGCGCTCGCTCGGCGGCGGCGTCTCGATCAGGATCTGGCTCATGATGCTCGGTGCGGTGACGCCGTCGAACTCGGCCTCCGCGTCGATCACGAGGCGGTGGGCGAGCACGGGCTCCGCCAGCGCCTTGACGTCGTCCGGGATGACGTAGTGGCGGCCGCTCGCCGCGGCGAGGGTCTTGGCAGTGCGCACGAGAGCGAGGGCACCGCGCACACTCGCACCGAGGCGGACCTCGGTGGCGGTGCGGGTGGACTCCACGATGCGGCTCACGTAGTCGTTGATGGTCGGGTCGACGTGCACGGTGCGGGCGAGCTGCGCCATCTCGACGACGACGTCGGCGGTGACGATCGGCGGCACGATGGTCTCGTGCGCCTTGACGCCCGCGCCCTCGAGGATGCGCACGGTCGACGAGTGGTCGGGGTATCCGATCGACGTCTTCATGAGGAAGCGGTCGAGCTGCGCCTCGGGGAGGCGGTAGGTGCCCGCCTGCTCGATGGGGTTCTGGGTGGCGATGACCATGAACGGGGCGCCGACCGGGTGGCTCACGCCGTCGACCGTGACGGTCGCCTCCTCCATGACCTCCAGGAGGGCGGACTGGGTCTTCGGGCTCGCCCGGTTGATCTCGTCGGCGAGGACGATGTTCGCGAAGATCGGGCCCGGGTGGAATTCGAACTCCGCGCCGCCCTGGTTGTAGATGCTCACGCCCGTGATGTCGCCGGGGAGGAGGTCCGGGGTGAACTGGATGCGGCTGCTCGTGCCCGCGACGCTCTGCGCCATGGCGCGCGCGAACGAGGTCTTGCCGGTGCCCGGGAAGTCCTCGAGAAGCAGGTGGCCGTCGCTCAGGAGCGCGGTGAATCCCAGCCGGATCACGAACGTCTTCCCCAGGAGCACCTGGTCGACGTTCGCCACGAGCCGGTTGAAGATGTCCGAGAACCAGGTGGCCTGCTCGGGTGTCATGGTCATGAGATCTCTTTCACAGTTGGCTTCCGCGGTAGGTCACAGGGTAAGTGGTGCCGTTGGCCCCGACCCGGATTGTCAGGTACGAGTCGCCGAGCAGTCCGGCATCCACATGGCACGAGCTCACGCCCGAAGCGGGGCTGAAGGGGCCGTTCGGGTCGGTGCCGCACGCGTACTCGACCGACGTGTAGCCGGGGCCGGTGGGCAGGCCCAGCCAGTTGAAGGTGCCGCTGTAGGGCGACAGGACGTTGCCGTCGGAGGTGAACGTGAGGCCGGCGAGCCGCGGGTCCACGGGCGTGCCCAGGAACTGGGGTGCGGAGGCGGCGGTCTGGCAGACCGCGACGCCGTCGTAGGTGCGGCACGCGCGGGCCGTGATGGACACCTGCTGGCCGAACTGGCCGGCCTCCGCCGCGAGGAACCCGTTCAGGCCCACGGGGCCGTACTCGGTGCCGCCATTGAGGCGGAAGAAGATCGAGTCCGCGCTGCCGAGCGTCGTGCCGCCCGCGTTCCCGCCGGTGAGCACGAAGTCGTACACCGAGCCGTTGAGCGAGGGGCCGGCGACCTGGAGGCTGGTGATCACGGGCGGGGGCGTGTGCGCGACGACTGCCGAGCTGACCGTGCAGCCCTGGCCGTTGTAGGCGAAGACGACGAGCGTGTAGGTCGCGTTGGCGGAGAGGCCGGAGAACACCGTCGAGGTGCCCGTGCCGGCGGCGGCGATCGCGGCGCCGTTCGAGGCGATCGCGCCGTTGGGGGCACAGGTCGGCGCAGCACCGGTGTACGCGGCCGCGGTGTAGGCCGAGATGGCGCGGCCGTTGTCGCTGAACACCCCGCCCCAGCTCAGCGCGATCGAGGTGTCGCTCTGAACAGTGGCGCTGATCGACCCGACCGCGATCGGCGGACCAGCAGGCACGCCGGATGCCGGCTCGCTCGTGTTCCACACCGAGAGCGCCGTCAGGGCGGCATTCCGCGCGCTCACCGTGTACGTCACTGCCACCCCGTTGTCGAAGCTCCACCCGAGGGCGCCGGTGTTCACGGTGCAGGTGCCGCCGGAGCACTGCGAGGGGCTCACGTCGCCGGAGAAGCCGCCGACCGCGAGGTGGTAGCGGTCGACCGCCGAGCCGCCGGAGGGCGTGGCGACCTCGTTCCAGCTGATCACGAGCCCGTGGTCGATGGGCGACGAGCTCAGGACGGTGGGCGCGGGCGGGATGATGTCCGACCAGACCTGGTCGGCGAGCGTCACGGGGTCGGAGTCGCCGATCGAGTTGGTGGCGATGACGGTCACCGTGACGGCATTGGCCGGTCCGTTGCCCGGTGTCGGGATCGCGCAGGTGGTGCCCGTGCAGTCCGTCACGTTCACGACCGTCGAGCCCTGCGTGCTCGTGACCTTGTAGTTCGTGATCGGCGAGTTGTTGAACGAGCCCGCGTTCCAGCGCATCGTGATCTGGCCGTCGGAGAAGCCGCTCGGCGCGAGGTTGGCGATCGGGTCCGGGCGGTCCTGCACGGAGACCGTGATGGTGCCCCACACGTAGCGGCTCGGGTCGTTGGTCGCGTCGGCGACCTGGTACTGCAGCGTCACGTCGACCGGCGCGGCCGTGCTCGCCACCGTGACCGCGAGCGTGCTGTTGTCCGCGCTGGGGACGATGTCGATGCCCGGAGGCACGGCCGCGCCCTCGAGGCCGCGGATCGCGAGCACCTGCAGCGGCTTGCCGGGGAACGGGTTCGTCGCCTGGTCGTTCTGGAGCACGTCCACGCTCGTCGTGCCGCCCCGCGGTGCTACCGCGGTGTCGGAGGCGGGGATGAGAAGCGGCCTGGTCGAGGGCACGACGTGCAGCTCGATGCGGCCGGCGCCGCCCTCGCTCAGGTCGTCGCGCACGCCGAGGGTGATGTTGGTGACCGAGCCGTTCGCCGCCTTCTCCGTCGCGCGGAGGGTGAGCATGTTGCCGTTGAGCGCGTACTCGAAGGCCTCGGGGTTCGGCGCGAGCACCGAGTACACGAGCTCGTCGAGGTCGTCGGGGTACGGGTAGGTGGTGAGCTTGAGGAGGTCGATCTCCTTCTCCTGGCCCGGCTCGAAGTCGATCACGGCGCCGCCGAAGTCCGGCGGCTGGTTGTCGCGGGGTAGGACCGTGATCGGCAGCACGATGATCGCGGTGCGGCCCGCCGGGTCGCTCGCCGAGGTGCCGTCCGTCACCTCGAACGAGATGGAGGCCGGGCCGAAGTACTTGTCGGCGGAGGTGTAGACGAGCGTGTCCTGGTCGACCACCAGGTCGTCGCCGTTCGCGTGGGTGGCCTGGACCGTGCTCGAGTCGGTGAGCCGCACCTGCTTGCCCCCGACCGCGATCACGTAGTCGTTGAGGTCGATGGTGAGCTGGTCCTCGCTGTTGACACGCAGCGCAGGAGCCCGCCGGTCGAGCTGGGGCAGGGCGTCGTCGAAGCCCGGCACGCGGATGAACGCGTAGCTGAAGACCGTCGGGTCCTCCGGGTGGGTGACCTTGAAGGGGATGATCTGGCTGCGGTCGCCGATCGTCACCTCGATCTTCTTGTCGTTGGTGACCCGTGCCGCGCTGCCGTAGCCCTGGTACACGGAGAGCCCGAGCGATCGGGCATCGCCGTCCGCGAAGAACACGTTCGCGAGCACGTCGACGGTCACCCGGTCGCGGTCGAGCACGTCGGAGAGGGTGAGCACGCTGTCGGTGGCCACCGGGTACGAGAGGGGGGCATCCGCGTCGACGGTCACCCGGATGAAGTTCTGGCTGGTGCCGCCGCGCGCATTCTCGATCTGGTAGATGACCGCGTACGTGCCCTCGGCGCGAGGCGGCGTGATGTCCACGACGTCCGTGCCGACGAGCTTGGCGGTGATCTGGGTCGCGGGGTCCGCGGGCGTTGCCGAGGTGATAGAGAGCGGGCTCCCGTCGGGGTCGGAGTCGTTGGCAAGCGCCTGCACCGAGACCGTGAAGCCGGGGCGCACCGTCACCTCGTCGACCACGGCCACCGGGTTGCGCGCGCCCTCGAGGCGCGGGCTGATGCCCACGCGGACGGTGCCGGTGGCACGGGCGCCGAGCGAGTCGATCACCGTGTAGGTGAAGGTGTCGGTGCCCGCCGAGTAGTCGCCGGCCTGGTACACGATCGTGTCGGACTCGACGTCCGTCACGGCGCCCTTCTCGGGGTTGGTCGCCTGCCCGAGCAGCTGCACGGAGTCGCCGTCCGGGTCGATGCCGCTGAGGGGGATGCGCACCCGCACGGTCTCCCCCGCGATGACCCGGGCGGTCACCGTGTCGGGCACGGGCGGGTTGTTCGTCGCGGGGTCGGCCTCGCGCACGGCGATGCGCACGAGCGCGGTCGCGGCCTGGCCGTCGGGCCCGGTGACCTGGTACGCGGCGGTGAAGTTGCCCGTCTTGTCGGGGGCGAGATAGCGCAGCACCGTGCCCGACGCGAACAGCAGGCCCGAGCCGTCCGGCAGGTCCTGGTCGAGCCTGGGCTGCAGAGTGAGCGGGAGGCCGTCGGGGTGCTCGTCGTTGTCGAGCACGGGGATGTCGATGGCCTCGCCGACCCGCACCGTCACGGAGTCGTCGTTGGCGATCGGGGCCTGCACCCGCGCGGGCGTGGGGATCTCCACGACCGTGATCACGCCCTCGGCGTCGGCGAGTCCGTTCGTGATGCGGTAGTTGAACGTGACCGGCCCGTCGTCGAGCGGCCCGGTGAGGCTCACGCGCACGAGCCGCTGGTCGAGCACCTCGGCGCGCACGCCAGAATCGCTCGGGAGGTTCATCAGCCCGGTCACGAGCAGCACGCCGCCCGCCGGGTCGAAGTCGGTTCCCGCGACGTCGACGCGCTCGTTGCGCAGCGTCTTGACGAACACGGTCTTGGGCACCGTGACCGGCTTGGTGTTCGGGTCCGGCGGCGCGCTGACGTCGACGCGGACGAGGCCCGTGACCGTCTGGTTGCCGTCGGTCACGACGTACTCGAGGTAGTGGCTGCGGATCTGGTCGCTCTCGAACTTGAACGTGCCGGTCTCGTAGCTCGGCGTGATCGTGACATCCGCCTTGGCGGGGACGCTGTTCAGGCGGATCGTCCCCGAGCCGCCGCGCACGTGGTCGAGCGGCGAGATCGTCTCCTCCTCCCCCGCCGAGGCGAGCACGACGAAGGGATCGGCGATGATCTCGACCTCGCCAGCGGGCTTGACGGCCACGGAGAGGCTGCCCGAGCTCTCGGCGGTGCCGTCGGACACGACGAGGCTCACGAGCTTGAGGTCGGCGCCGGTGCCCGCGTCGGAGTAGACGACCGCGCCGCCGGGCTTCCAGGACACCGAGTCGGGCTCCGCCACCGAGGCGCTCGTGAGGTAGAACGCGTCGCCGTCCGGGTCTACCCAGTCGCCGAGCACCTGGCTCGTGACGCGGCCGCCGACCTGGACGACGGTCTTCGTCGAGCGCACCTGCACGGGCGGCGAGTTCTGGGCCGGAGTGCGAACCGCCACCGTGACGGTCGCGCTCGCGCTGCCACCGCGGCCGTCGGTGATCGTGTACGTGAAGTCCACCGTGCCGGTCGCCGTGCCCGCGAGGGTGAGCTGGATCTGCTGCTGCTCGTTGATGAGGTCGAGGTGGCCGACCTTCTCGTCGATCGGGCTCACGGCGCTGACCACGAGGACGTCGCCGTTCGGGTCGAAGTCGTTGAGCAGCACCGGCAGGACGGTCGCGCGGCCGGGGCGCGCGCCGAAGGAGTCGTTGATGGCGACCGGCGGCTCCTGCACCTTCTCCACCTCGGGCGGGACGTCCTCGTCGTTCTGCTGCTCCTGCGGCGGCTGGTCGTCCTTGACGATCAGGTCGTCCCAGTTGTCGATGAGCTCGCCCTCGCGCTGCACGGCCCAGGTCTGGCCGGAGCGCCGGTCGTTCAGCACGGCGCGGTCCCCGTTGCTCACGAAGGAGAGGCGCGCGGTGCCCGCCATGCCGTCGAGCGCGAGCGTCGTTCCCGACCCGCCGTCGGACTGGCAGCGGCGCCAGTTGTCGCCGTTCGTCCAGGCGGCGAACTCGCAGCCGTCGACCACGAGGGGGCGGGCGGGAGTACCGGACTCCCCGTCGGCCAGCGCCACGGCGCTCGCGCCGCTGAGCGGCACGCTGATGAGCCCCGCGCTGTACGCGACGAGCACGCGATCGCCGGCGGCGGAGGCCCACTGCAGGACTGTCGACGTGCCGCCGCCGATGAGCGGCGCGAGCTCGACGGTGCGGCCGGCGAGGTAGACGGTGTCGGAGTCCGCATCGAGCACTGCCCAGCGGCCCGCCGCCGACGTGATCGAGAGGTCGCCGCCATCCGGGATGCTCACCGACTCGGTGCCGCTGACATCGACGGAGACCGCGGCGTCGACTCGCAGGACCTGCCCGGTCGAGGGCGAGTACGCGAAGAGCAGGCCGGCCGGGTCGACGCTCACCACGGCGCCAGAGCCGAGGCTCAGGGTGGAGTCGGACTCGGCGTCGAAGTGCGCGAAGTCGTTCCACGGCACGATCCACAGCTCGCCGGTTCCGGCCTCGAAGACGACGACGTTCGTGCCGGCGAGGTAGACCTCGGGCCGGGCGGGGGGAAGCGGGACGCTGTCCGTGACCTCGGAGGTCGCGGCATCCACAATGTCGACCTTGTTCCCGGTGCGGTCGAAGAGCAGCACCACCTCGCCGGCCTGCAGGACGTCGACGTCGTCGCTCGTCGTCGCGACAACCGTGTTGAGCTCGAGCACCTCGGTGTTCGCCCGGCCAATGGCCTGCTGCTGGCTGTTCGCCACCCACACGGCGCCGTCGCCGAGGTCGACCCGCTGCGCGGTGTAGCCCGTCGAGACGATGGCCACCGTCGCCACGAGCGCAGCGATGACCACCCCGCTCGTCGCGCTTGCCACGAGCGAGAGGTGGCTCCGCAGCCACTTCCTCAACACCGGGGGCCCATCACTGCGGGACGTCCACGCACTTCTCGCTGCTCGGGCTGCCGGTCTTGCCGTCGCGGTTGACGGTCACCGTGAGGCAGACGCGGTCGCCGGGCTCGGCGTCCACGGTGAAGGCGGGGCTGCGCTGGATGCTCGACTCCCCCGTGTTCGTGCTGATCTGGTACGAGTCGTCGCCCTTGATGCCCGGGTCTGCCCACGAGAACGCGACGGTGCCGTCCTTGGTCGTGGCCTGCACGTCGACGACGGTCGGGATGTCCGTGCTCGTGGCGCGCACCAGCACGAGCGTGGCGATGGTCCCGAGTGCGAGCACGAGCACCGCGGCGGCGACGAGCACCCAGGCGAAGGCCCGGATGCCGCGGCTCGCGGTCGCGTTGGTGGCGTTCGTCTTGCTGCCCGTCTCGCGAACCACGGTGCCCACCGCGCTGTACGGGCCGGCGTCCTCACCGCGACGGCGCCGACGGCGCTGCGCGACGGACGAGACGGCGTCGTGCCCGCCCTTGATGCGGGTGCGGTCCTCGAGGTTCGATGTGGTCGCGAGCGCCCAGTCGTCCATAACGACCTCGATCGCGGTCTGCGGCACGCCCAGCTCGGTCTCGACGGCCTGCAGCTCGCGCACGAGCTCGAGCACGCTCTCATGCCGGTTCTCGGGCTTGCGGGACATCGCCCGGGCCAGCGCGCGCTCGAGCGAGGGCGGGACGTCGCCGCGGCCGATCGGGCCCGGCTTGGCGCGGTTGATCCGGGAGATCAGGTCGCTCGACTTGTTCGACTCCCCCGGCTGCTCGAAGGGCGAGCGGCCCGCGAGGAGGGAGTAGACGGTGGCGGCGAACGACCAGATCTCCGACTCGATAGTGCCCGCGGTCTCATCCATGAGGACTTCCGGGGCCGACCACGGGATCGACATGCCCACGGCCTCGAGGTTCTCCGACTCGCCCAGCGTCGCCGCGATGCCGAAGTCGGAGAGCACCGGGTGGCCGTACGCGGTGAGCAGGATGTTCGAGGGCTTGATATCGCGGTGCAGCACGCCCGCGCGGTGCGCCGTCTCGATCGCGCTGCCGATCTTGACCGCGACCCGCAGCACCTCGGGCACCGGGATGCGCTCGGTGCGGTAGCGCTGGCTGAGCGCCGAGGAGCACAGCTCCATTACGAGGTAGGGGCGCCCGTCGGCGGAGATGCTGGCCTGGTAGACGGTGAGGATGGCGGGGTGCGCGCTCAACTGGGCCATGAGGTTGGCCTCGGCCTGGAACATCTGGCGCACCTGGTCGTTGACGACCTCGCTCAGCATGACCTTCACCGCGACCTGGCGGCGGGGCATGTTCTGCTCGTACAGGAACACGTCGGCGAAGCCGCCAGAGCCGAGCACGTGGACGTGCGCGAATCCGGGCAGGTTGGGTGGCGCTGATGGCAAGCGACGCGCCACGATTACCCCTTTGCCCAGTCGACGGATTCCCTATTGTAGGCAGGCGCCTGCGCGCGACCGCCCTGTTATCCCCCCAATGGGGGCCATGACTCGAACCCCCATTCACAGGGGTACAGAAACGTGCTAATGCCCCTTCGAGCGCGGTGCGGTGTCCTCGAGATCGAGGGTCCCGGGCGAGTCGACGACCTTGATCTCCGGCGCGTCGAGAACGTCGACGATGATCGCGGTCACGTTGTCCCGGCCGCCCGAGGCGAGCGCGGCGTCGATGAGGGCGCCCGCCGTCTCGACCGGATTGAGCCCCGCCGCCATGTGCAGGTGGATGCGGTCGTCGGAGACCTCCTTGGTCAGCCCGTCCGAGCACAGGAGCAGGCGCAGGCCGGTGCGCGCGGGGAGCATCCAGAAGTCTGCGTACGGCTTCGCGTTGAACCCCACTGCACGCGTGATGATGTTGCTGTCCGGGTGGTGCTCCGCCTCGTCGCGGGTGAGGGCGCCGGATTCCACGAGCTCCTGCACGACGGAGTGGTCGACGGTCACCTGCACGAGCTCGTTGGCCTCGAACGCGTACACGCGGCTGTCGCCGATGTTGAAGACGGCGAAGTACGCGTCCTTTTCCTGGAGGGTGAGGGCTGCGCCCGTCACGGTAGTGCCGACGCCCAGCTCGCTGTCCCCCGCGATCGTCGTGATGTCGGCGGTCGCGCGCTCGAGGGCGCGCTCGATGGTGCGCGGCGCGAGGAAGTCGGAGCCGACGACCTCGGCAAGCCGCTCCACGACCGCGGCGCTCGCCAGGTCTCCCGCGGAGTGCCCGCCCATGCCGTCCGCGACCGCGAACAGGGGCGACTTCGCCACGTAGCTGTCCTCGTTGGCCGAGCGGCGCTTGCCGGTGTCGGTGGCCGCCGCCCACGCGATGGTGACGACCGCGTCCGGCCGGCCCGGGATCGGGATGGCGAGGCCGGCATTGCTGCCGCCGATTTCGGTCACGATGGCCTTCGGTCTAGAGGGAGGATCTGGAGAATGTTCTCGTCACCAATATCCACCAGCGTGCCCGGTGAGACGACGACCGACTCACCCTGGCGCAGTTTCCGTGGGGTGGATCCGGGCACGAGCACCGTGGTTCCGTTGGTGCTGCTCAGGTCGGTGACGACGACGGTCGTGCCCGTCTGGCGCAGTTCGAGATGGGTCGCCGAGACTTCGCGCTGCGGCGACTCGACCCGCACCAGGCGGGGAGCGGGGCCGACGAGGATGCGCGGGGCGCTCGGCCTGCGGCCGATCCGGGCCGGGCGGTCGAGGCCGATCGGCAGCTTGAGGCCGCCGATGCGGAAGCTGTACACGGGGATGCTGGTCGCGGGACGGGGAGCCTTCGTGCGGGCCTCGGTGCGCCGAGTCTCCGGGGCCTTGACCGGGGCACCGGGAAGGACCGTGTCGGCGTTCGGGTCCACGGGAGCGTGCGGCAGGCGGGGCGTGCGCCCGACGACCGTGTCCCCCGTGTCGTTGCTCACACCTAGGACTGTACCCCGGCTGGCTTTCCCAACCGCATCCTGTGCCTTCTGGGCATGTCGTACGACGGCTGGAAAAGGACCCGTCAGCCGATGTACGACATGACGTGCTTGACGCGCGTGTAGTCCTCGAAGCCGTAGCTCGACAGGTCCTTGCCGTAGCCGGAGTGCTTGAAGCCGCCGTGCGGCATCTCGGCGACGAGCGGGATGTGCGTGTTGATCCACACGCAGCCGAAGTCGAGGTGCTTGGCGAAGCGCATCGCGCGCGAGTGGTCCTTCGTCCACACGCTCGACGAGAGCCCGTACTGCACGCCGTTGGCCCACTCGAGGGCCTGCTTCTCGTCGGTGAAGCTCTGCACGTTGATGACCGGGCCGAAGATCTCGTTCTGGATCGCGTCATCCGTCTGCTTGAGGCCCGTCACGATCGTGGCCGGGTAGAAGTAGCCCTTCGTGCCCTGGCGCGCGCCGCCCAGTTCGACGTGCGCGTTCGACGGGAGCGACTCGATGATCCCGGTCACGCGCTCGAGCTGGTTGGCGTTGTTGACCGGGCCGAAGTACGAGCCGCTGTCGGGCGCGCCCGTGGCGGCGTTGGCCCTGGCCCACGCGGTGAGCGCCGCGACGAACTCGTCGTGGACGCTCGTGTGCACGAGCACCCGGGTCGCCGCCGTGCAGTCCTGGCCCGCGTTGAAGTAGCCGGCGCCGCCGATGCCCTCGGCGGCCGCCTCGATGTCGGCGTCGTCGAACACGATCACGGGGGCCTTGCCGCCGAGCTCGAGGTGCACGCGCTTGAGGTCGTTGGCCGCGGCCTTCGCGACCTCCATGCCCGCGCGGACGGAGCCGGTGATCGACACCATCTGCGGGATGCGGTTGTCGATCATGAGGCCGCCGGTGGTGCGGTCGCCCGTGATGACGTTCAGCACGCCCTTCGGCAGGAACTCCGCGGCGACCTCGGCGAGCAGCAGGGTGGAGCTCGGCGTCGTGTCCGAGGGCTTGAGCACCGTCGTGTTGCCCGCCGCGATCGCGGGCGCGATCTTCCACACCGCCATGTTGAGCGGGTAGTTCCACGGCGTGACCTGGCCGATGACTCCGATGGGCTCGCGGCGGATCGACGAGGTGTGGTCCTTCAGGTACTCACCGGTCGCCATGCCGCTGAGGTGGCGCGCCTCGCCCGCGAAGAAGCGGATCTGGTCGACCGACAGCATGATCTCGTCGTCGACGAGGGATGCCCGGGGCTTGCCCGTGTCCTTCGACTCGAGGTCGGCGAACTCCTCGGCGCGCGCCTCCATCGCGTCGGCGATGCGGAACAGCGCGAGCTGCCGCTCGGCGGGAGTGGTCTCGCCCCACTCCTCGAACGCGGCAGCCGCGGCCTCGAAGGCCGAGTTCACATCGGCAGCGCCCGAGACGGGAGAAGAGGCGTAGGCCTCCTCCGTCGACGGATCGATCACGTCGAAGCCCGACTCTGCCTTCGCCGCCACGTACTCGCCGTTGATGAAGTTGCGGATCTCGTTGGTCGCCATGGCTCCTAACCTAATCCACTACCGATTCCGTCGCCAAGGTGCCGCCACGGTACGGATTCGCTTGTGACGGTGGCCCGACACTGCCACAATCGACCCATGAGC
This sequence comes from Rhodoglobus sp., assembly GCA_025463515.1. GTDB lineage: Bacteria > Actinomycetota > Actinomycetes > Actinomycetales > Microbacteriaceae > Rhodoglobus. Next base: position 28,261 of record JAODAQ010000007.1, on the reverse strand, counting down.
CCTTCCTCTCGGCCTCCGGGCTCCAAGCCGATCCAGCTCGACGACGTCTCCAAGAAGATCATCGAGCAGCTGCAGGGAGACGGCCGCCGCTCCTACGCCGAGATCGGCAAGGCGGTGGGCCTGAGCGAGGCCGCCGTGCGCCAGCGGGTGCAGAAGCTCACCGACTCGGGCGTCATGCAGGTCGTCGCCGTCACCGACCCGATGCAGCTCGGCTTCTACCGCCAGGCGATGATCGGCATCAGAGTCACCGGCGACACGACAGTGGTCGCCGAGAAGCTCGGCCGCCTTCCCGCCGTCGACTACGTCGTGCTCACCGCCGGCAGCTTCGACATCCTCGCGGAGGTCGTGTGCGAGAACGACGAGGACCTCATCGACCTGCTCAACAAGCAGATCCGCGGTATCGACGGCGTGCAGTCGACCGAGACATTCGTCTATTTGAAGCTCCACAAGCAGTTCTACAACTGGGGAACAAGGTAAGAAATGACCACCTACAACGAAGCCGACCTCCAGAAGAAGGCCAAAGACCACCTCTGGATGCACTTCGCCCGCCAGTCGGTGATGGAGGACGGCCACGGCGTGCCCATCATCGTCAAGGGCAAGGGCCACCACATCTGGGACAGCAAGGGCAAGCAGTACTTCGACGGCCTGAGCGGCCTGTTCGTCGTCAACGCGGGCCACGGGCGTCGTCGCTTGGCCGAGGTTGCCGCCAAGCAGGCCGAGGAGCTCGCGTTCTTCCCGATCTGGTCGTACGCGCATCCCAATGCCATCGAGCTCGCCGACCGCCTCGCCGGCTACGCGCCCGGCGACCTCAACCGCGTGTTCTTCTCCACCGGCGGCGGCGAGGCTGTCGAGACCGCCTTCAAGCTCGCGAAGTACTACTGGAAGCTGCAGGGGCGGCCCACCAAGCACAAGGTCATCTCGCGCGCGGTGGCGTACCACGGCACCCCGCAGGGGGCGCTCGCGATCACGGGCATCCCGGCCATGAAGGAGATGTTCGAGCCCGTCACGCCGGGCGGCTTCCGGGTGCCGAACACGAACTACTACCGCGCGAAGGAGATGGGGTTCGACGGCACCATCGAGGCCTTCGGCCTCTGGGCGGCGAACCGCATCGAGGAGATGATCCTGTTCGAGGGCCCCGAGACCGTCGCGGCGGTCTTCCTCGAGCCGGTGCAGAACTCCGGCGGCTGCTTCCCGCCTCCCCCCGGCTACTTCCAGCGGGTGCGCGAGATCTGCGACCAGTACGACGTGCTGCTCGTCGCCGACGAGGTCATCACGGGCTTCGGCCGCATCGGCAACATGTTCGCCTCGACGACGTACGGCTTCGAGCCCGACATGATCACGTGCGCGAAGGGCATGACCTCCGGGTACTCCCCCATCGGCGCGACGATCGTCTCCGAGAAGGTGTACGAGCCCTTCAAGCACGGCACGACGGCGTTCTACCACGGGTACACGTTCGGCGGGCATCCGGTCTCGTCTGCCGTGGCCCTCGCCAACCTCGACATCTTCGAGGAGGAGAAGCTCAACGCGAACGTGCGGGAGAACTCGCCGGTCTTCCGGCAGACGCTCGAGAAGCTCAAGGACCTGCCGATCGTCGGCGACGTGCGCGGCGACGGGTACTTCTTCGGCATCGAGCTCGTGAAGGACAAGGCCACCCGCGAGACCTTCACCGACGACGAGAGCGAGCGGCTGCTGCGCGGCTTCCTGTCGAAGGCGCTCTACGACGCGGGCCTGTACTGCCGCGCCGACGACCGCGGCGACCCCGTGATCCAGCTCGCCCCGCCGCTGACCATCGGCCCGGCCGAGTTCGACGAGATCGAGGGCATCCTCCGCGGGGTGCTCACCGAGGCGTGGACGAAGCTCTGAGCTACCGCGCCTCGGCCTCCCCGTCCGCGGCCGGCTCCCCGCCCGCGGCCGGCTCCAACTCAGGATGTCGTGCGGCGGGAGTGACACATGGTGCTGCTGCTCCCTCGGCAGTTGACGCACGCCACGGCGCCCACACCGAGTCCTGAGTTGCGGGCGGGAGGAGAGGCACGATGACCGAGGAACGCTACCGGGAGGTGAGCTTCTGGCACGAGACCGTGCCCGACGACCTCACGCCGCGCGCGGCACTGCCGGGCGACACGGATGCCGACGTGGCGATCGTGGGCGGAGGGCTCACCGGTCTCTGGACCGCGTGGTACCTGCTCGAGCGCGATCCGGCGCTGCGGATCGTGGTGCTCGAGAAGGAGATCGCGGGCTTCGGCGCCTCCGGGCGCAACGGTGGCTGGCTGAGCGCGCTGTTCCCCCGCTCGACGGCGTCGCTCGAGCGCGCACACGGGCGGGATGCCGCACTCGCCATGCGGCGGGCGATGATCGGCACCGTGGACGAGGTGGGCCGGGTCGCGGCATCCCTCGGCCTCGACATCGACTACGCGAAGGGCGGCACCCTCGCGTTCGCGCGCTCGGCGGTCCAGTTGCGCGCGGCGGAGGCCGAGGTCGCCGAGGCCGCGAGCTACGGCGTCGACCCCATTGTGATGCGGGGCGGCGCGAGCTTCGACCCGAACTGCGCGCGCGTGCATCCGGCCAAGCTCGTCCGCGGGCTCGCCCGCGCGGTCGAGGCCAGGGGCGCCACGATCTACGAGGGCACCGAGGTGCTCGACTACCGCCCGCACGAAGTGAGCACGACACAAGGCACCGTGCGCGCGAACCACGTCGTGATCGCGACCGAGGGCTACGGCGCCACGCTGCGCGCCACCCGCCGCCGCGTGCTGCCGCTGTACTCCCTGATGATCGCCACCGAGCCGCTACCGGATGCCACGTGGCAGGAGCTGGGCATCGAGCACGGGCAGACCTTCACCGACTACCGGCACCTCTTGGTCTACGGCCAGCGCACCGCCGACAACCGGTTCGCGTTCGGCGGACGCGGCGCCCGCTACCACTGGGGCAGCGCGATCCGGCCCGGGTACGACCGGGTTCCCGCCGTGTTCGAGCACCTGCGCCGCACCCTCGGCGAGTTCTTCCCGGCCATCGGAGACGCCGCCGTGACCCACCGGTGGGGCGGGCCGCTGGGCGTGCCGCGCGACTGGCATGCGACGGCGAGCTTCGACGCCGCGAAGGGGATGGCCTGGGCGGGCGGCTACGTGGGCGACGGCCTGAGCACGACGAACCTCGCCGGCCGCACCCTCGCCGACCTGATGACCGGCACGGACTCGGAGCTCGCGCGCCTCCCCTGGGTGAACCACCGCTCCCCGTCGTGGGAGCCCGAGCCGCTGCGCTTCCTCGGCGCGAACGCCGGCCTCGCGGCCATGACAGTTGCGGATGCCGAGGAGCGGGTGACGAAACGGCCCTCGATCGCAGCAAGGCTGATGGGCCCGCTCACCGGTCAATAACTTTTCGTGACACGTCAACATAAAACAGTGACGTGTCAACTAGTATGGGCCGCATGACCAATGCAACAGACATCCACCCCGACTACCTCGTCGGCACCTGGACCCTCGACCCCACCCATTCCGAGATCGCGTTCTCGGTCAAGCACCTCATGATCACGAAGGTGCGCGGCACGTTCGAGACGTTCGACGTCACGATCGTCACCGCTGAGGACCCGAAGGACTCGACGGTCACCGCGACCATCGACGTCGCCTCCGTCAACACCAAGGTCGAGGCGCGCGACAACCACCTGCGCTCGAGCGACTTCTTCCTCGTCGAGCAGCACCCCACCATGACCTTCACGTCGACCGGCTTCGGCGGCGACATCGCCTCCGGCGACTTCACCCTCTCCGGCGACCTGACCCTGCGCGGCGTCACCCAGCCCGTGACCCTCAAGGGCGAGTTCGGCGGCATCATCACCGACTCCTACGGCAACACCCGCGCGGGCGCGACGGCGACCACGAAGATCAACCGCCTCGACTTCGGCGTCAACTGGAACTCGGCCCTCGAGGCCGGCGGCGTGACCCTCGGCGACGAGGTCACGATCTCCATCGACCTCGAGGTCATCCTCCAGAAGTAGTAGCCCGCCCTCAGTCGAGGGGCTTGCCCGCCGCGGCGAGCTCCTCGACGAGGATCGGCACCGCCGTCGTCACCGCGTGGATGCCGATCACACTCGAGATCTCCATGACCTCGAGGATCTGCCCGACCGTCGCACCGTGGTTCAGCGCGTTGCGGATGTGGAGCTTGGTGCCGGGCACGTAGAGGTGCGTCGCCGCGATGTCGTAGGAGATGTAGATCAGCTCCTTCTCGGCCGGAGTGAGCGTGCCGGTGCGCCAGGGCACCGAGGAGAACTCGGTGTACGCGGCGAACATCTCGGGGTCGAGCTCGAGCATCTCGTTCCAGAAGTCGTGCCAGTAGCCGCGCGTCTCGGTGAACTGCGCCTTCAGCCGCTCCTGGTACTCGTTCAACGGAGCAGCCTCGGTGCGTCCGCGCTCCTCGAGCACCTCGACCAGCAGCGGCACGCCGATGTTCATGGTGTGGATGCCGAGCGTCGACGCGAGCTCGAGCACCTCGATGATCTCGTGGGCGGTCGCCCCGAACTCGAGGGCCCGCTTGATGTGCGGCCGGATGCCCGGCACATGCAGGTGCGTCGCTGCGGCGTTGATCGAGATGTAGCAGAGCTCCTTGAACTTGTCGCTCAGCTCGTTCTTCTCCCAGGGCACCTGGTACAGCCCGAGGTAGGCGGCGACGAACTCGGGGTCGACGGCGAGGACCGTCTCCCACGGCTCGCCCCAGCCGCCGCGTGCGGCGATGTACGAGTCTTTGATCTCCTGCTGGCGTGCGGTCAACTGCATTGTCGGTCCTTTGTGGGTCGCCGAAGCTCGGCGTAGCGGGAGTAGCGGTAGCGGCTCAGTCGCCCGAGCGCATGTGGAGGAGCGCGGTCTCCGAGGCTGCCCGGATGTGCTCGGCGGTCAGCCGCGCGGCGAGCGCGGAGTCCCGCGCGCGAACGGCCGCGACGACGGCCCTGAGCTCGCGGACGGCGGCGAAGGTCCTGCCCTCCTCGGAGAGCGAGGTCGCCCGCAGCACCTGCACGCGGGCCTGGATGCCCTCCAGGAGCTGCTGCAGTGCACTGCTTGCGGCACCCTCGATGAGCACCACGTAGAACAGGTTCTTGGCCGCGAGGATCTGGCGGATGTCGGCCGTGCGGATCGTCGCGTCGTGGAACCGCTCCACGGCCGCTTCGAGTCGCTCGACCTGGGAGTCTGAGGCCCGTTCGACGAAGCGCTGCACGACGAGGGACTCGAGCGCGCCGCGCACCTCGTACAGGTCGATGGCGTCCTCGAGGGTCGGTGTCGCGACCACCGCGCCCTTCTGCGGGACGACGGTCACGAGGCCCTCGGAGGTCAGCTCGCGCAGCGCCTCGCGCACGGTGGTGCGGGAGACGCCGAGCTGCTCGATGAGCTCACGCTCGACGAGCCGCTGGCCGGGCTTGAGGTGGAAGTCGAGGATGGCCTGGCGGAGGGCCGCGATGACCTGCTCCCTCAGGGGCGCGGCAATCCGGCCCATGGGTTCTGCGTTCCAGGATTCCGCGAGAGAGTTTGCGCGTGCCATGCCTTCGCTCTTTTAGTACGTTCGTCATACGATGTGGGCTTACGTCGTCATCATAGGCCCACCTCTCGCTGCGCGAGCCATTTGGCGATCTCGGTGTGGTCGGCGGTCGGCTCCAAGTCGGCGGCGGCGCGCGCCCACAGGTCGACGGCGGCCCTGCCGAGCTCGTCGGGCACGTCGAGCTGCTCGGCGAGATCGGTCGCGGTGCGCATGTCCTTGAGCATGAGCCGCAGCCCGAAGCCCGAGTTGTAGCCGCCCGGCAGGATGAAGTTCGGCCACTTGTTCTCCGTCGAGCCGCTCTTGCCGCTCGAGCTGTTGAAGATCGACAGCATGACCTCGGGGTCGAGCCCGAAGCGCTTGCCGGCGAGCATCGCCTCGGATGTCGCGAGCAGGTGTGTTGCCGAGAGCAGGTTGTTGAGCGCCTTGATCGCGTGGCCGGAGCCGACCGGGCCGGCATGGACCGGCCTGCCGAGCTGCTCCAACACGGGGATCGCCTCGGCGACCGTCGCAGCCGGCCCGCCGACCATGATCGTCAGCGCGCCGTTGACCGCGCCCTTCACGCCGCCCGAGACCGGGGCGTCGATCAGCACGATGCCGCGGCCGTCGAGGTCGGCGGCCAGCGCGCGCGTCTTGATCGGCTCCGACGACGACATGTCGATGACGATCGTGCCGGCGCGCAGGCCCTCCTGCAGGCCGGCGTCGCCGAGCACGGCGTTGACGACCTTCGAGTCGGGCAGCATGAGGATGAGCACGTCGACGCCCGCGACGACAGCGCCGAGCGTGTCCACCGAGGAGCCGCCTGCGGAGGCGAACGCCGCGCGCACGGGCTCGGCGACGTCGAACCCGAGCACGGCGTAGCCGGCCCCGACGAGACGCGTCGCCATGGGCATCCCCATGTTCCCGAGGCCGACGAAGCCGATCACGGGGAGGTCATTCTGCGGCATTGGCTGCCTTCATCTCGGTGAGCACCTTCTCCGCGATGCGGAACGACTCGAGCGATGCGGGAACCCCGACGTAGATCGCAGTCTGCAGGAGCACCTCCTGGATCTCGGTCTCGGTCACCCCGTTGTTGATCGCTCCGCGCACGTGCACGCCGAGCTCGTGGCCGCGGTTGAGCGCGGTGAGCATGGCGATGTTGATGAGGCTGCGGGTGGCGCGCGGCAGTCCGTCGCGCGACCACACCTCGCCCCAGCAGTACTCGGTCACGAGCTCCTGGATCGGCCGGGCGAAGTCGCTCACCTGGGCGAGCGACCGGTCGACGTGCGCATCGCCGAGCACTTCGCGGCGCACCTTCATCCCGGTGTCGAAGCTGTCACGGTGGGTGCCGTCGCTGGTCATTCGGATTCCCCTTCAACTGTGTGGGGTGCTGAGGCGTATTCCTCTGCACTGACCTCGTCCGACCACTGCGTGGCGCCGAGGGAGATTGCGGTGTGGGTGAGGAAGGTGTCGGGGCCGGCCCCGTGCCAGTGGCGCTCGCCCGGCGGGATCCAGACCCAGTCACCGGGCCGCAGCGCCTCTGGCGCCTCCCCCGCGGTGCAGATGAGCCCGTACCCGGTGACCACGGAGAGGATCTGGCCGTGCTCGTGGGTGTGCCAGTGGGTGCGCGCGCCCGGCTCGAACGTCATCGTGTTGATGATGACCCCGTCGGTCGCGGGCAGGATCGAGTCGCCGACGGCGCGGCCGGTGAACTGCGAGGGCTTGGCCGGGGCCGCGTGCTCGGTGTTCGCGTGGCGGATGATCATTCCGTGCCTCCTGCGTCGTGCAGCCGCACGCCGCCGGAGATGTCTCCGATGGCGTCGACCACGGTGTTGCTGATCTCGTCGGCGTAGCCGAGCTGGCGCGCCAGGCCGAAGGCCGCGAGGGGGCCGGGGGCGTTGAGCCCCGCGACGCCGAGCTCGGCGAGCAGCTCGGTGTAGAGCACGACGTCCTTGAGCATGAGCGTGTTGGTGAGGCCGCCCTTGAGGTAGTCGCCCGTGATGATCTTCGGGAAGCGGTTGAGGGTCGCGAAGTTCACGCCCGAGCTCTTGTTGAACACGTCGAGGAGCACCGCCAGGTCGAGGCCGGCCTTCTTCCCCGCGACCATGACCTCGGCGGTGGCCGACAGTGCGACGGCGTTCAGGAAGTTGTTGAGCAGCTTCGTGACGTGGCCCGCGCCGGAGGACCCGACGTGGAAGACGTTGGTCGCGAAGGGCGCGAGGAAGGGCTGCACTGTCGCGAGCGCCTCGGCCTCGCCGCCGACCATGAGCGTGAGCGTTCCCGCCTCGGCCGCGGCGGCTCCTCCGGAGATGCCCGCGTCGAGGTACGCGGCGCCCTTCGCGCTGAGCACGCCGTGGATGGCCCGGGTCGAGGCCGGGGCGGAGGTGCTGAGGTCTACGACGATGGTGCCCGGCCGCACGTGCGCGGCGATGCCGTCGTCGCCCAGCACTACCGCCTCCACGACGCGGCTGTCGGGCAGCGAGAGGAACACGATGTCGCTCGTCGCCGCGAGCTCCGCCGCCGAGGCGGCGGGCGAGGCACCCGCGGCGCCGATGTTCTCGCTCTTCGCGTCGAAGCCCAGAACCTCCAGCCCCGAGTCGACGAGGCGGCGGGTCATCCGGCCGCCCATATTGCCGAGTCCGATGAACCCGATGGTCGTGGTCATTGTCCAGTGCTCCAGTTCCCGCTAGTGCTGTACATCGGGTCGTCGACGACCCGCGTGTCCCAGGCTCCCGCTCCGCCGGAGGGGCGGACCGTGTTGACGATGGTGGCGCCGCCGTCGGCGCTCACGATCTGGCCCGTGACGTAGGAGGCGTCGTCGCTCAGGAGGAACGCCGACACCCCCGCGATCTCGGCGGGCGAGCCCGCGCGGCGCAGCGGCGTGGTCGACGCGCGCTGCTCCATGTCGTTCTTGCCGCCCGCGGTCGTCGCGGCTGCGGCGAACAGGTCGGTCGGCACGATGCCCGGCGCGACGCCGTTCACCCGGATGCCGAGCGGCCCGCCGTATACCGCGGCTCCGTGCACGAGCCCCACCACCGCGTGCTTGGACGTGTGGTACGGCAGCAGGTCGGCCGCGCCGGTGAGGCTCGCGATCGACGCCGTGACGACTATCGAGCCGGCCGTGCCCTGCGCGCTGAACTGGCGGAACGCGGCGCGCACCCCGAGGAACGTCCCGCGCACGTTGACCGCCATCACCCGCTCGAACTCGTCCACGCCAAGGTCGGGCAGGGCCACGAAGCTGCCGAAGATCCCGGCGTTGAGGTGGTGGTGGTCGATGCGGCCGAAGCGTGCCACGGCGCCCTCGATGACGGCGGCGACGGATGCCTCGTCCGAGATGTCCGCCCCGATGACGAGGCTCTCCCCCGCCAGGCCCGCGGCCACCGCCTCCGCCTTCGCGACATCGAGGTCGACGAGCACGACGGATGCGCCCTCGGCGGAGAGCCGCTCGGCCGAGGCGCGGCCGAGGCCGCCCGCAGCGCCCGTGACGAGTGCGACCCTGCCCTCGAAGCGGCCCCTCACGACGCACCCCCGACCACGGCGGCGAGACCCGCGAGAGGTCCGTCGAGCGGCCCGTCGAGCGGGGTGAAGCGGCGCAGCGTGTCCGGGTCGTGACCAGAGACGACCGTGGTCACGGTGCCGTCGGCGAGCATCCCCTGGATCGTGTCGAAGCTGTCGTACATCGCCACGAGGTCGGCAACCGACATGAACGGCATCTCCCGCTCGAGCTCCTCGTAGTAGTGCACGGCGTCCGAGGCCAGGAGCACGGAGCCCGCGCGGGTCTGGACGCGGACGATGCTCTGGCCCGGCGTGTGGCCGCCGACCTGGATCACCTCGACGCCGGGCGCGAGCCTGTGGCTGCCGGTGAAGGAGGTGACCCGGCCCGCGGTCTCGGCCGCCCAGAGCACGGCGAGGTCGTCGTCCTCGACCGAGTGGTGGAACTGCTTCTGGTGCGCTTGCGGGCCCGACCAGAAGTCGAGCTCTGCGCGGGCGATCACGATCTCGGACGCCGGGAACTGCGACAGGTGGCCGGTGTGGTCGTAGTGCGCGTGGGTGATCACGATGGGCGGGGCCGACTCCGGGAGGATGCCGAGGGCCGCGTACGCCTCCATCGGCGGGACGAGCGTCGTGCGCTTGCGCGCATCACCGCCGGCCGCCGAGAAGCCGGTGTCGACGAGGATGGTCCGCGATTCGTTACGGATGATCCACATGAAGTAGTCCATGCCGATCGGCCCGTCGTCCTCGTGGTAGAGCTGGTAGTTGAGGTACACCTCGCTGCGCACGGTCTGGCGCGTGCCGAACTTCACGATCACGATCTCGTAGGTGTCGTCTGCTGAGCCGGTCATGTCAGTCCTCATCCCAGGTAGGCATCGATGAGTGCCCGTCCCTCGGTACCGATGTCCGACGCGCGACCCTCATCGACGATCCTGCCCTCACTGAGCACGTAGATGCGATCGCAGACCTCGAGCGCGATGTCCACGCGCTGCTCGACGAGCAGGATCGAGCTCTTGCGCTCCCTCAGCTGCTGCAGCGCCGTGATGAGGTCGGCGATGGCCAGGGGCGCAAGGCCGAGGGACGGCTCGTCGAGGAGCATGAGCGACGGGTCGCTCATCATCATCCGGCCGATGGCCACCATCTGCTGCTCGCCGCCGCTCAGCGCCGTCGCCTCGCGCGCCTTGTACCGCTCGACGACGGGGAACAGGTCGTACACGCTCTGGAGGAGCTGGTCGGTGCGGGCACGGTCCTTGCGCAGGCGCATGCCGCCGAGCCGCAGGTTGTCCTCGACGGACTGGCCGACGAACAGCCGGCGCCCCTCGGGGACCATCGCGGCGAGCCCGCGCGAGATCTGGTGAGGGCCCATCCCCACGACGTTGGTGCCGTCGATCGTCACGGTGCCGCGGCGGTGCTTCAGCAGCCCCGTGATGGCGCGCAGCACCGTGGACTTGCCCGCGCCGTTCGGCCCGAGCAGCGCCACGGCCTCGCCCCGGCCGACCCGGAACGCGATGTCGTGGATGACGTCGAAGCGGTCGTAGCCGCCGCTCAGCCCCTCGACGACGAGGGTGTTGTCGATGGTGTTGCTCATTGCCCCAGGTAGACCTCTCGTACGCGAGCGTTGGCTCTGACCTCGGCGGCGGGACCGCTCGTGACGAGCTCCCCGGCGGCCAGTACCGTGACGTCGTCGCAGTTGTCGAAGATGAAGCGGGTCTGGTGCTCGATGACGATCACCGTGACCCCGCGCTCCCGCAGCCTGTGCAGGATCTCCGCGACGTGCGTCACCTCGGCCCCCGACAGCCCCGCGAGCGGCTCGTCGAGCACGAGCACCGAGGGGTCGGACACGATCGACGACGCGAGCTGCGTGAGCTGCTCGACGCCGTGCGGCACGTCTCGCAGCTGCGTGCCGTGCCAGCTCTTCTGCAGCCCGACCGACTCCAGCGCCGCTCCGGCCTTCTCGCGGAGCATCCGGGAGTCGCGGCGCGCGCTCGGCAGCAGCGGCCAGATCACGGAGCGGGCGGCGATGCGCTTGACCGTGCTGTAGAGCCCGACTGTCGTGTTCTCGAGGATCGACAGCTCGCGCACGAGCACCGCGCTCTGGAAGGTGCGCATGAGGCCGTGGGCGGGGCGGGACGGCGCGGACAGCTGCTCGACCCGGTCGCCGTTGAGCTCGATCTCGCCCTGGACGGGCCGCAGCTCGCCGGAGATGAGGTTGACGAGCGTCGACTTGCCAGAGCCGTTCGGGCCGATCAGCCCGTGGATGGTGCCGCGGCGCACGACCATGTCGATGTCGCGCAGCACCGGCACACCGGGCACGTAGCTGAAGCCGATGCCCTTCGCCGAGAGCGCGATGTCTCCGCCGCGGGTCGTCGCCGCCGAAGCTGCGGGCGCGACCGCTACGGGCTCGACGGTCGGAACCGCAGTCGTGCCGCGGCCCATCGCCGACCGGATCTTGCGGACCACGAGGTCGACCAGGCCGATGATCCCGCGCGGGAAGAAGACCACGACGATGACGAACACCGCGCCGAAGACCACCTCCTGCAGGAACGGGTCGATCTTCACGACGAACGGGAAGATGCCGACGAGCACGGCGCCGAGGATCGGGCCGAGGCGGGTGTTCATGCCGCCGATGATCACCATGACGAGCAGGTTCACCGACTGCACCCAGCCGAACTGGCCCGGGGACTGGTACACGAGGAACGAGAACGCCCAGCCGGCCATGCCCGCGAGCCCGGCGGAGAGTGCGAAGATGCCCACCTTCACGAGCGAGGTGCGCACGCCGTTCGCCCTGGCGTACGGCTCCGCGTCGCGCACCGCGAGCAGCACGGGGTAGAACGCCGAGCGACGGATGCTCCACACGATGACGATCGTGATGAGCACCACCGCGGCGACTGCCCAGATCACCGAGCGCCCAAAGATGTCCTGGACATCCCGCGGGAAGTTCGGGAACAGCGGACCGGGCAGCCCCTGCAGGCCCATCGTCCAGGCCGAGTTGCTCAGCGTGACGTAGACGATGATCGTGAAGATGAACGTCGTCATCGCGAAGTAGAGGCCGCTCACGCGCAAGGACAGCGCGCCCAGCAGCGCACCCACGAGCGCCGCCGCGATGATCACGATCGGCAGCAGCAGGAACACGTTCAGGTGCAGGTCGCGCGCCAGCAGCGTCGTGCCGTAGGCGCCGATCGCGAAGAGGCCGGCGTGGCCGAGCGAGTAGAGCCCCACGACCCCGGCGACGAGGTCGAGGCTCAGGGCGAGCACAACGAAGATCGCGGTGACCGTGATGACGCTCTGCAGGCCGAAGTTCGCCTTGGCGGCGAACAGGGTGGCGGCGGCGAACGCCACGAGCAGGATGACCGTGGTGATCCAGCTCCGCTTGCGCAGTGCGGCGATCATGCCCGGCCTCCGACCGTGAGGGAGCTCCGGCGGCGGAACAGCTTCCGCAGCGAGTCGCCCGAGGCGAACACGCCGTTCGGGGCGAGCAGCAGCACGAGCAGCACGAGGACGAACGGGAACCAGTCCGAGGCCTGCGCGCCGATGTAGGAGTTCGCGGCGATCGAGAGCACGCCGAGGATCAGCCCGCCGCCCATGGCCGCGGCCGGGCGCTGGATCCCGCCGATCATGAGCGCGATGAATCCGGAGATGCCGTAGGTGTCGCCGAGGTACGGGTTGCCGTACGTGATCGGGCCGACGAGGATGCCGGCGAGGCCCGCGAGGAACCCGCCGATCGCGAAGGCGCCGACCGCGTACGCGGTCACGTTGGCGCCGAAGGTCGAGGCGATCTCCGGATCGGTGGAGATGGCCATGCCGAGCTTGCCGACGAGGGTCTTGCGCCGCACGAGCTCCCAGCCGAGCACGGCGAGCGCGCCGACCACGAGGGTCAGGATCTCCTGCACGGTGAGGGTCGCGCCGGGCAGGTGCACGGGGATCTGGTGCAGGCCGCGCGGGAAGGGCTGCGAGGCCGGGCCGAAGATGATGGCGAAGGTGGCCTGGATGACGATGGCGATGCCGAGGGTGCTGACGAGCCAGGCGAAGCTGAACCTGTCGAACTTCAGCACGGGGCGCACGGCCACGAAGTAGATGATGACGCCGAGCACCGTCGAGGCGATGAGCGCGATGCCCACGCCGAGCCAGTCGGGCAGGCCGAGCCTGACCAGGCCCGCGGTAAGCAGGATGGACACCATCAGCAGTTGGCCGGTGGCGAAGTTGACGACCTTGGTCACGTAGAACACCACGGCGAACGCCATGGCGACGAGGCCGTAGATGGTCCCGACCGTGAGGCCGGAGAGCAGCACTTGGAGCATCAGATCCTCTTCGGATGTTTCTGGAGGGTGGTGGGGCGGCAGCCCCCGGCAGGACGGATCCGCCTGCCGGGGACTGCGAGGACGTGCGTGCTACTCGATCGGTTCCCACTTCTTGTTCGCGAGGTTCCACGCGACCATCGTGAGCTGCTCCTTGTTGATGGTCGTGTGCACCTGCTCGGTGAACGACAGGCTGCCGGTGAGGCCCTCGAAGTCGGTCAGCTTGTTGAGGCCCGCACGGATCGACTCCGGGTCGGTGGCGCCGTCGGCATCCTCGATGACCTGCTTGAGGATGTACACCGCGTCGTAGCTGAGCTCCGCGAACGGGCCCGGCTCGAGGCCGTCGAACTTGTCGCGGTACTGGCCCTGCCACTCGAGCAGGCGGTCGTTCGGGTGCACGTCGGAGGTGAGCAGCGCGGAGATGACTCCGTCGCCCTCCGGGCCGGCGAGGTCGGTGAACGTCGCGTCGGCGTTGGTGACGTCGTTGCCGAGCACCTTGAGGTCGGTGATGCCGAGCGACGCGATCTCCTGGACGAAGGTCGCCTCGTCACCGGGGGTCAGCCAGACGTCGACACAGCTCGCGCCGGAGTCGACGATCTTCTGGATCTCGGCGTCGAGGTTGACCGTCGCGCCGCTTCCCCAGTTCTCGGTGATCGACTCGACGTAGACGAAGTCGTGGCCGGTCTCCTTGAACACCTGCTCGAAGCCGGCGAGGCCGCCGAGTCCGTAGGTGGTCGGGTCGTGGAGCATGGCCAGGCCGTTCGGGCAGTTGTCGATCGACCACTCGGCGAGCTTGCCGCCCCAGGCGAAGGTGTTGAGCGAGGTGCTGAACGTCCAGGCGAAGGGGTCCTCGTCCGGGCCGTTCGGGTAGACCGTGAGGCCGCCGTCGTCGACGGCGCCGAGCACGGGGATCTGCATCTGGTCGCCGAGGGCGGCCGTCGTGGGGCCGGTGTCGGGCGAGCCGAGGATGGCCACCGCGCCGTCGCTCACGAACTGCTGGAAGAGCTGCGAGGACTTCGTCGCGTCGGCCGCGTCGTCGTCCCACGTGAACTCGATCTGGCGGCCGTCGATGCCGCCGGCCTCGTTGATCTCGTCGACGGCCATCTGGCTGCCGTTGATGACCGCGATGCCGACCGCGCCGTACGCACCGGTCGTGCCGGCGATACCGCCGATGACGATGGTGTCGTCAGTCGTGCCGCCGCCGCCTCCGCCGGTGCATCCGGCGAGCGCGAGAGCCGTGACCGCAGCGATCGCGGTGACGACTGGGATGATTCGCTTCATTGCAAACCCCTTGCTGTTGTTGTCGGAGCGACATCGTTGCCGTCCCGCATTGCCATTCGAAGTTACTGTCTGATTGTCGGACAATCTGGGATAAGAGTGCACGGAGAGCCTCGCCGTGTCAACCGCCGCGCCAGAACTGGGGCGAAATCACTCGAATCTCAGCGCGGCACGGACTTGACGCACATTGTCCGACAATCATATAGTCGTGCCAACCGAAGCGATCGAGAGGTCGGCGACGGTCCAGTAGACAACAAAGGAGTTTCTATGTCCGACGGTGCACTCTCGGTCTGGTCTGTGAAGTACGGCGAGCGCGTAGTGCGCAAGAGCGACGTGTTCCACGAGTACGCCCAGTACGGCCTCCCGGACGGCGACCTCGACATGGACTACAACTTCTGGGTGGTCCGCGACGGCGGGACGATCATCCTCGTCGACACCGGCTACGACATCCCCAAGTTCGACTGGCTCGGCGAGATCAGTGTCACCCCCACTCCGCGCGGCCTCGAGATCCTGGGGATCGACCCCGCCGACGTCAGCATGGTCATCACGAGCCACTACCACTACGACCACATCGGCTTCCTCGGACTGTTCACGAACGCGAAGGTCGTCTCCGGCCGCGCCGAGCGCGACTACTGGTTCGGCAAGGAGGCCGCCGGCCAGTTGGACGGCGAGTTCTCGACGGTCGACGACCTCGCCCCCGTGCACCGCGCCGAGGACGAGGGACGGCTCGTGCTCATCGACACGGAGACCGAGGTCTACCCCGGGATACACGTCTATCCCATCGGCGGGCACTGCCCGGGCGAGCTGCTCACCCGGGTCGAGACCGCGTCGGGCGGCCTCATCCTGAGCGTCGACGCCGCCCACTTCTACGAGCAGGTCGAGCACGAGTGGCCGTTCTTCGCCTACACGGACCTCGACGAGATGAAGGCGGGCCTCGCGTTCATCACGAAGCTCGCTAAGGAGACCGGCGCGACAGTCGTGCCCGGCCACGACGGGCGCACCCGCGACCGCTTCCCCGCGGCTCCCGGCGCCGCCGGTGAGATCGCCACCGTCCTCGCCTAGGCGCGACGATGACCCTCACGCCCCGCCAGGAGGAGATCAAGGCCGCGTTCCTCGAGGTGCACGGCAGCTGGCACGACGGCTGGCAGAGCATCCTCGAGCTGGACCCGGAGTTCCTGCACGCCTACCTCGGCTTCGAGGCCGTCCCGGCGCGGCAGCAGCACCTCGACGCCAAGACCCGGGCCTTCGTCGGCCTGGCCGTGGATGCGGCGACCACCCACCTGCACGCGGCGGGCATCCGTCACCACGTTGCCGCGGCCCTTGCGGCAGGGGCCACCACGGGCGAGGTGATGGAGGTCCTCGAGTGCACGGCGACCCTGGGCATCCACGCCATGAACGTCGGTGTGCCGGTCCTGGTCGAGGTGCTCGCCGAGCGCGGCCTGCGCACCGCGCCCGCCCCTCTCGACGCCGAGCAGGAGCGCATCAAGGCGGCGTTCACGCGCGACCGCGGCTACTGGAACCCGACCTGGGACGAGATGCTCGAGCTCACCCCGCAGCTGTTCGAGGCGTACACCGCGTTCTCGTCGCACCCCTGGCTGCACGGCACCCTGAGCCCGAAGCTGCGGGAGTTCGTCTACATCGCGTTCGACACCTCGTCGACCCACCTGTACCGCGTCGGGCTCAAGCTGCACATCGAGAACGCGCTCGGCTACGGGGCGACGCCGCAGGAGATCCTCGAGGTGATGGAGATCGCGAGCGTCATCGGCATCCACACCGTGACCGTCGGCGCGCCGATCCTGCGCGAACTCGCGCCGGAGGGCTGACGCCGTGCGCGCGGCGCTCGTCATGGCCGTGCTCTGCCCGGCACTGCTGGCCGGATGCGCCGCCGCGCCCACGCTCGCGGCGACCCCGCCCGTCGGCCACGCAGAACTGCAGCTCGTCGGTGACTGGACGGGGGCCGTCGACGAGCGCGGCGACGGGGTGACCGACATGACGGTCACCGCTGCGGCGGGCGACGGCAACGACTTCGACGGCGAGCTCACCTTCCACGCCGACGGTGCGGAGAGCACCGAGGACGTTCACGCGGAGATGACCCCGCACGGGCACCTCGTCGCCGAGATCGGCGAGGATGCCTCGATCGAGGTGCACATCGTCGATCCGAAGACCCTCGCCTACTGCTTCATCCGCTACGGCACCGATTTCGTCTACTCCTGCGGCCGCCTCGTCCGGCAGCCGTGACCGCTGCCCGCAGGAGCCGCCCAGCAGCGCCCCGGTAGGATTCTCGCCGTGGCGATTCCCGAACTCGACGAGCCCGCCCTGCTGCGACCGCGGCGCGAGCGGGCCCGTCTCGGTCCCGGGCGGATCGTCGGCCTGGTGGTGGGCGGTCTCGCGGTTATCGCGCTCGGTGCGGCGGGTACCTGGGTGCTCACCCACCCGCAGCGCATCACCGACCAGTTCACAGTGTGGAACTTCACCGCCGACTCCACGATCACCGGCTACGCCGACCGCGCGACGATGACCGACGAGGGCCGGTTCCTCTTCTATGCGAGCAAGCCCGAGGTCTCGCCGGAGGGCGAGTTCGACTCGCACTGCTCGAGCCAGGTCGAGGACGTCGGCATCCTGGGCTGCTTCCTCCACGCCGACAAGCGCATCTACCTCTACGACGTCACCGACGACCGGCTGGACGGTATCGAGGAGGTCGTCGCGGCCCACGAGATGCTGCACGCGGCCTGGGACCGGATGAGCGACGACGAGCGCGCCGCGCTCGCCCCCCTGCTCGAGGCCGCCGCCGAGACGAAGGCCGACGACCCCGACTTCGCCACGACCCTCGAGTACTACGCCAAGGCGGAGCCGGGCGAGCGCCTCAACGAACTGCACTCGATCATCGGCACCGAGTTCGGCGAGCTGGACCCGCAGCTCGAGAAGCACTACGCGGAGTACTTCACCGACCGCGCCGCGCTCGTGCAGCTGCACGTCGCCTCGCACGCGGTGTTCCAGCAGCAGCAGGACGCCATCGACGGCATCGTCGCCCAGCTCGACACCCTGCAGGCGGGCGTGGATGCCGACTACGCCACCTACAACGACGGCTACGACCAGCTCAACCTCGACATCGGCGCCTTCAACGACCGCGCCCAGAACGGGGACTTCCAGAGCCAGGCGCAGTTCGACGGCGAGCGCAACGCGCTCATCGCCCGCCAGGCCGACCTCGACGCGCTCTACGTGACCATCAACGACCGGAAGAACCAGTACGACGCGCTGCTGGTCCAGCTCGACGACCTCAACGCGCAGGTCGACGAGCTGAACCAGAGCATCAACATCAAGCCCCGGGACCCCGCTCCGGCGGGCTAGGCCTCTTCCGCCACCGGCGCTGCGAACTGCGAGGTGTACAGCGTGAAGTACGCGCCGCCCTTCGCGAGCAGCTCGGAGTGCGTGCCCTGCTCGACGATCGCGCCGCTCTCCATCACGAGGATGAGGTCGGCGTCCCGGATCGTGGAGAGCCGGTGCGCGATGACGAAGCTCGTGCGGTCCTGTCGCAGTGCCTTCATGGCCTGCTGGACGAGCACCTCCGTGCGCGTGTCGACCGAGCTCGTCGCCTCGTCGAGGATGAGCACGCTCGGCCGCGCGAGGAAGGCGCGCGCGATGGTGAGAAGCTGCTTCTCCCCCGCGCTCACGTTCCCGCCCTCGTCCTCGAGGAGCGTGTCGTACCCGTCCGGGAGCGAGTGCACGAACCTGTCGACGTACGTGGCACGGGCTGCCGCGAGGATCTCCTCCTCCGTGGCATCCGGCCGTCCGTAGGCGATGTTGTCGCGGATGGTGCCGGCGAACAGCCAGGTGTCCTGCAGGACCATGCCCATGCGCGACCGCAGCTCGTCGCGCGTCATCTCGCCGATGTCGGTGCCGTCGAGCGTGATGCGGCCGGAGTCGATCTCGTAGAACCGCATCATGAGGTTCACTAGGGTCGTCTTGCCCGCGCCGGTCGGCCCCACGATCGCGACGGTCTGCCCGGGCTGCGCGACGAGCGAGAGGTCGGTGATGAGCGGCTTCTCCTCCTCATAGCGGAACGACACGTTCTCGAATTCGAGCCGGCCGGTGGCCGTCGCGGGAACCTGCGCGGGCACCGGGTCGGGCCGCTGCTCCTCGGCATCCAGCAGCTCGAACACGCGCTCGGCCGAGGCCACCCCGGACTGCAGGAGGTTCGCCATCGAGCCGAGCTGGCTGAGCGGCTGGGTGAACTGGCGCGAGTACTGGATGAACGCCTGCACGTCGCCGAGCGAGAGCGAGCCGTTCGACACGAACAGGCCGCCGACGACCGCGATCGCGACATAGACGAGGTTGCCGACGAACATCATGGACGGCATGATGATGCCGCTCACGAACTGCGCGCCGAAGCTCGCCTCGTAGAGCTCGCCGTTCTTCTCGCGGAAGCGCTGCTCCACCTCGCGGTGGCGGCCGAACACCTTCACCAGCGCGTGGCCGGAGTAGGCCTCCTCGACCTGCCCGTTGAGCGCGCCGGTGTGCGCCCACTGCGCCACGAACAACTTCTGCGAGCGCTTGGCGATCACGGAGGTGATCACGAGCGTGAGCGGGATCGTCACGAGCGCGATGAGCGCGAGGATCGGCGAGATGAGGAACATCATGATGAGCACGCCGACGACCGTCAGCAGGCTGTTGACCAGCTGCGACAGGGTCTGCTGCATGCTCTTGCCGATGTTGTCCACGTCGTTCGTCACGCGGCTGAGCAGCTCGCCGCGCTGCATCTTGTCGAAGTAGCTCAGCGGCAGTGCGTTGACCTTGGTCTCGACATCCTCGCGGAGCTTGTAGACCGTCTTCTGCACGATGGCATTGAGCACGAAGCCCTGCAGCCAGGAGAACACCGACGAGAGCACGTAGATGAGCAGCACGATGCCGAGCACCATCTGCAGCGCGCTGAAGTCGATGCCCTGCCCGGGGTGCAGCGTCATGCCGCTGAGCAGGTCGGCCTTCTGGTTGTCGCCGGATGCCCGCAGCTGGTCGATCACCTGCTGCTGGGTGACCCCGGCCGGCAGTGTCTTCGAGATGATCCCCTCGAAGATGATGTTCGTGGCCTGGCCGAGGAGCTTCGGACCGAGCACGGCGAACGTCACGCTCACCACGGAGAGCAGGATGACGGCGACGACTCCGACCCGGTGCGGCCGCAGCCGCCCGAGCAGGCGCTTGGCCGAGGGCAGGAAGGTCATCGACTTCTCCGCCGGCATCCCCATGCCGCCGAAGGGGCCGCCCCCACCGGGGCCGCGACGTGCGGGCGGGCGGTTGGCTGCCGTGCTCATGCTGCCTCCTCGGCTCGGAGCTGGCTATCCACGATCTCCTTGTAGGTCTCACTGCTCGCGAGCAGCTCGTCGTGCGTGCCGCGGCCGACGATCTCGCCGTCCTCCAGCACGAGGATCTGGTCGGCGTCCACGATGGTGGAGACGCGCTGCGCGACGATGATCTTCGTCGCCGCCTTCTCGGACTTCGCGAGGGCGCGGCGCAGGCGGGCGTCTGTCGCGGTGTCGAGCGCGGAAAAGGAGTCGTCGAAGACGTAGATCTCGCTCTTCTTCACGAGGGCCCGCGCGATCGCGAGCCGCTGGCGCTGGCCGCCGGAGACATTGGTGCCGCCCTGGGCGATCGGTGCCTCGAGCCCCTCGGGCATCTCGGAGACGAAGTCCTTGGCCTGGGCGGTCTCGAGCGCAGCCCAGAGCTCCTCGTCCGTGGCATCCGGGCTGCCGTACCGCAGGTTGCTCGCGACAGTGCCCGAGAACAGGTACGCGCGCTGCGGGACGAGGCCGATGCGGCCCCACAGCAGGTCGGGGTCGAGCTCGCGGACGTCGACGCCGTCGACGAGGACGGTGCCGCCGGTCGCGTCGAACAGTCGCGGGAACAGGTTCACGAGCGTGCTCTTGCCCGAGCCCGTGCTGCCGATGATCGCCGTGGTCTGGCCGGGCTTGGCCTCGAAGCTGAGGTTGCGCAGGACGGGCTGCTCGGCACCGGGGTAGGCGAACTCGACATCCCGCAGCTCGATCAGGCCCGAGCCGTGCAGCTCGGTGACCGGGTGCTCCGGCAGCACGACGGAGGTCGGGGTGTTGAGAACCTCGGCGATGCGGTCGGACGACACTGCCGCGCGCGGGATCATGATCGCCATGAAGGTGGCCATCATGACCGCCATGAGGATCTGGATGAGGTAGCTCAGGAAGGCGGTGAGGGCGCCGATCGAGACCGTGCCCTCGTCGATGGCGTAGGCGCCGAACCACAGCACCGCGACGCTCGAGACGTTCATGATGAGCATGACCACCGGGAAGACGAGGGCGAACAGCCGGCCCGCGCTGACCGCAGTGCGCGTGACATCCGCGTTGGCCTTCTCGAAGCGCTCGGCCTCGAGGCCCTCGCGCACGAAGGCACGGACGACCCGGATGCCCGTCAGCTGCTCGCGCAGCACCCGGTTCACCGTGTCGATGCGCGCCTGCATGAGCCGGAACAGCGGCACCATGCGGCTCACGATGAAGCCGATGACCACGAGCATCACCGGGATGGCGACGACCATGATCCAGGAGAGCCCGACGTCCTGCTGCAGGGCCGCGATGACGCCGCCGACCGCGAGGATGGGAGCCGACACCAGCAGCGTGCACGTCATGAGCACGAGCATCTGCACCTGGGTCACGTCGTTCGTGGTGCGGGTGATGAGCGACGGCGCGCCGAAGCGCGACACCTCGCGCTCGGAGAACTCCCCCACGTGCACGAAGATCGCCTCTCGCACGTCGCGGCCGAACGCCATCGCCGCCTTCGCGCCGAAGTAGACGGCCGCGACGGCCGCGCCGACCTGCACGAGCGTGATGCCGAGCATGACGCCGCCGATCATCAGGATGTACCCCGTATCGCCCTTGGCGATGCCGTTGTCGATGATGTCGGCGTTGAGGCTCGGCAGGTACAGCGACGCTATCGACTGGACGAGTTGGAAGATCACTACGCCCACGATGAGCTTCGTGTGCGGCCGCAGGTAGCGGCCGATGAGCTTGAGCAGCATGCTCAGCCTTCTTTCGTGGTGGGTTGCACTACTCCGTGTTTGAACAGGTCGAGGAGCTCGTCGGTGGTGAAGGGGATGCTGTCGCCGAAGGCCGGGATGGCCGAGGCGAAGGCGAGGACGCGGGCGAACTGCGCGACCTGCTCGGGCGCGATGCGCAGCTCTGCGGTATGCGGGCCGAGCAGCTCGCCGACGATGGTCGCGAACTCGTGGCGCTCCTCCCGGCGCGGGGGCGGCCCCTGCCGGCCGAGCACCGACATCATCCGGATGACGCCGCTGAACCGGTCGCGCAGCAGGCCCATGATGGCGCGCAGCTTGTCGTCGAGGGACAGGTCGGGGTCGATCGAGCCCAGGCTGGTGCGGAGCGCGAGCGGGTCGAGGTAGCGCTCGACCGCCTTGTTGATCAGCGTGTCCTTGTCGCCGAACGCGCGGAAGATCGTGCCCTCCGCGATGCCGCACGCCTCGGCGATCTGCTTCGAGGTGAGGTCTTTGCCGTGCTCGAGGATGAGCGGTATGACGACGCCGATGATCATGTCCTGGCGCTGCTCGACGCTCATCGGCGTCGCGCGTCTGGTGGTCTCGGTCGTCACATCCGAATGCTAACTGAGTGAGCGCTCACTCAGCAAGTCCTCATGCGAAGATCGCGGAGATCTCCTGCACCTCGTCCTCGCTGGGGCTCCACGCGGTCGCGGCGGCGGCGTTCTGCGCGAGCTGCTCGGGCTTGGTCGTGCCGGCGATCACGCTCGTGAGGGCGGGCTGGGCGAGCATCCAGCCGAACGTCGCCTCGAGCATCGTGATGCCGTGCGCCGTGCAGAACGCCTCGTATGCCTCGAGCACGTCCCAGGGCGCGTCCTCCACGAGGTAGGGGCGCTGGCGCATGATCCGTGTGTCGGCCGGTCGCTCGGTGCGAGTGAACTTGCCGGTCAGCAGTCCGTTCTGCAACGGGAAGAACGGCAGGAAGCCGAGCCCGTGCTCGCGCACCGCCGGCAGCACCTCCTTCTCCGCTCCGCGCGCGAGCAGGCTGTACTCGTTCTGGGCGGAGACGAACCGGCCGCCCGCCGCGGCCGCCGCCTCGATCTGCGCACCGGAGAAGTTCGAGTGGCCGTAGTGCAGGATCTTGCCCTCGGCGACGAGCTCGTCGAGCGCGGCGATCGTCTCCTCGATGGGGGTCGCCTCGTCGGGGGTGTGCAGCTGGTAGAGGTCGACGTGGTCGGTCTGCAGTCGGGTGAGCGAGCCCTCGATCGCCTCCCGGATGTACGCGCGCGACCCCTTCGGGACCCCGGGCAGGATCCCCATGTCGAAGCCGCTGTGCCCGAACTTGGTGGCGAGCACCACCCTGTCGCGCTTGCCCTTGAGCGCGCTGCCCATGAACGTCTCGCTCATGCCGGGAGCACCGCCGTACATGTCCGCCGTGTCCAGCAGGGTGACGCCCAGCTCGACGGCCGCGTCGATCACGGCGCTCGTGCCCTCCGGCGTCTCGGTGAGCGTGCCAGGACGCCCGAAGTTGTTGCACCCGAGGCCGACGGTGGAAACCATCGGGCCGTCGTTGCCGAGCATGCGGTGTTCGATCTTCGCCATACACTCATCCTCCCCCACCCGCCTGTGCGCCAGATTCACCCCATGTCTGAAAAGTGCCAGAAGGCTGTCGGATGCCGCAACTACAGTCGAACCATGCACACAGCCACGGCACTCCTCCCAGACTTCTTGGTACGCATCGACTCCCCCATCGGCCGCATCGAGGTCACGAGCGACGGGTCGTCGGTGACTTCCCTCTCGATCGAGCGCGCGAGCGCCCTTCCGCTCGACGGCATCCCCGAGCGCTCCACCCCCGTGCTCGACCGGGCGGTCGAGCAGCTGCACGAGTACTTCGCCGGCACCCGCACCGATTTCGACCTGCCCGTGTCCCTGGCGGGCACCGAGTTCCAGAAGGCCGTCTGGCAGGAGCTCGTCGAGCTTCCCTTCGGCGGTGTCGTCTCCTACGGCGAGATCGGCAGCGCCACGGGCCGCGCGACCGCCGGTCGAGCGGTGGGCGGCGCCGTCGGGGCCAACCCCATCCCGATCATCGTCCCGTGCCACCGCGTACTCGCGTCCGACGGGCGCATCACCGGGTACAGCGGCGGCAACGGCATCCCCACGAAGGTCTGGCTCCTCGACCACGAGGGCATCGCGCACAAGTGAGCGACCTCATCGTCGGCGCGGACGGCCGCGCCAGATGCCGCTGGGTGGGTACCGATGCCGAGTACGCGCGGTACCACGACGAGGAGTGGGGCACGCCGCTGCACGGCGACCGGCCGCTGTTCGAGAAGCTCTCGCTAGAGGGCTTCCAGGCGGGGCTGTCGTGGATCAGCATCCTGCGCCGGCGGCCCGGCTTCCGCACCGTGTTCCACGACTTCGACCCTGAGGCGATCGCGGCCTTCGGCGATGAGGATGTCGAGCGGCTCATGCTCGACGACCGGATCATCCGCAATCGCGCCAAGATCCTCGCGACGATCGGCAACGCGCGGGCGACCCTCGAACTCACGCGCGGCAATCCAGGGGCGCTCGACGAGTTCATGTGGAGCTTCCGCCCCACCGCCCCGCGAGCCCGCCCCGCGACATTCGGCGACCTCGCGGCCATCACCCCCGAGTCGACGGCGCTGAGCAAGGCGCTCAAAGCGAGGGGCTACCGCTTCGTCGGCCCGACCACGATGCATGCGCTCATGCAGTCCTCCGGGATGATCGACGACCATCTGGCGGGGTGCTGGCGGGCGGTCTAGTCCACCACGAGCACGAGCTCGCCGGGGGCGCCCGCCTCCAGCCGGATGCCCGCGCTCCCCGCCCACGCGACGAGCTCCTCAACCGTCCCGTGGTCGATCCCCGCCGCGATCACGGCGCGCGCGAACTCCCCCTTGCCCTTCTTGTTGAAGTGGTTGAGCGCCACCCGCCGTCCGCTGCTGTTCTCCGACACCACCCGGAGGTAGGTGGCCGACGGCGCCGGTCCGAGGTTCGCGTACGACTCCGAGCGCAGGTCCAGCACGAGCCCGGGCTGCGCGGCGAGGGTCGCGGCGACGGCATCCCGCCAGTGCTTGCGCAGCGAGAGTCCCGGCAGGCGGGAGTCGTGCGACAACCGGTACGCCGGGATCGGGTCGCCCGCGCGCACGAGGCCGAACAGGGCCGAGTGGATGAGGATGTGCTCGGCCGCGAACTCGCGCTCCGCGGCGGACAGCGTCGCCGCGTCCAGCCCGTCGTACAGCACGCCCGTGAACCGCTCGAGCGCTGGCATCGTCGGGGAGGTGCGGACTGCGCGGTTGCGGTCGACCTCAGACCTCAGCGCGGGACCGAGGGAGAGGGCGGCGAGCGATCCGCTGACCGAGCGCGAGAGGGTGCGCAGGGCGGCGAGGGCCGCCTTTCGCTGCGGAGCCAGCTCCGGGAAGGAGAGTGCGGCGAGATCGAGCGGCGCGGCATCCCCGCCGTCCCGCTTGGTCTCGGACGGCGGCAGGACCAGCAGCACTACGACTCGAGGAAGGCGAGCGCCCGCTCGACGTTCACACCGAGCGGCTCGACCGAGTCGAGCGTGATGCGCGCGATCGCGGCACTGGGGCCCGACCACTCCGCGTAGTCCTCGAGGCTCTGCTCGACGGCGTTCCAGGTGACCTCGAGGTGGGGCAGTGAGCGCTCACGGCTCTCGATGCGCTCGCGGTGCAGCTCGGGGTCTGAGCAGATCACCTCGATGAACTTGAGCGGCTCCTCGAGGGTGGCGGCCAGGGTCACCCACTGCTCGCGCGCCGGGTTCACCGCGTTGACGGCGTCGACGAGCACGCTGCGGCCCGACTCGAGCAGGGTCGCCGCCTGCATGCGCGCGACGAGGTACGCGGCCAGACCGGTGGGCTGGTCGCGGTCGATGCCGGCACGGAGGATTGCGGACTCGATCGGATCGACGGAGACCACGGGAACGTTCAGGCGCCCGGAGAGCACCTGACCGATCGTGGACTTCCCCGCTCCGGGGAGCCCGGCCATGGAGATAAGCACAACTTCGACGCTAGACGAGCTCGGCGTTGCGCGCGACGATCGTGACCGTATCGTGCTCCACCGAGAGGAAACCGTCGTTGGCGTTCGCTGTGATGACGGCGCCGTCGAGGGGTGTCACGCGCACTTCGCCCTGCGCGAGGATCGCGAGGATCGGCTCATGGCCGGGCAGGATGCCGATCTCGCCCTCGGTCGTGCGGGCGATGATCTGCTTCGCCATGCCCGACCAGACCTCGCGGTCAGCAGAGACGACACTGACCTTGAGGGCACTGACCTTGAGCTCGGCCATGGCTAGCCGTTCTCCTTCTGGATCTTCGCCCACTGCTCTTCGACATCGGAGATGGCGCCGACGTTGAAGAACGCCTGCTCCGCCACGTGGTCGAACTCGCCCTTGGTGATCGCGTCGAACGACTCGATCGTGTCCTTGAGCGGAACAGTCGAACCCTCGACGCCGGTGAACTTCTTGGCCATGTAGGTGTTCTGCGAGAGGAACTGCTGGATGCGGCGCGCACGCGACACCGTGATCTTGTCCTCCTCGGAGAGCTCGTCTACACCGAGGATCGCGATGATCTCCTGGAGCTCCTGGTTCTTCTGCAGGATCGCCTTCACGTTGGTCGCGACGCGGTAGTGGTCGGCGCCCAGGTAGCGGGGGTCGAGGATGCGGCTGGTCGAGGTCAGCGGGTCGACGGCCGGGTAGAGGCCCTTCGATGCGATCTCGCGGCTGAGCTCGGTCGTCGCGTCGAGGTGGGCGAACGTCGTGGCCGGCGCGGGGTCGGTGTAGTCGTCGGCGGGGACGTAGATCGCCTGCAGCGAGGTGATGGAGTGACCGCGCGTGGAGGTGATGCGCTCCTGCAGGATGCCCATCTCGTCGGCGAGGTTCGGCTGGTAGCCCACCGCGGAGGGCATGCGGCCCAGCAGCGTGGAGACCTCGGAACCGGCCTGCGTGAAGCGGAAGATGTTGTCGATGAAGAGCAGCACGTCCTGCTTCTGCACGTCGCGGAAGTACTCCGCCATCGTGAGCGCGGAGAGGGCGACACGCAGGCGCGTGCCCGGCGGCTCGTCCATCTGGCCGAAGACAAGGGCGGTCTTGTCGAAGACGCCCGCCTCCTCCATCTCGGCAATGAGGTCGTTGCCCTCACGGGTGCGCTCACCGACACCGGCGAACACCGACACACCGCCGTGGTCGGACGCGACGCGCTGGATCATCTCCTGGATGAGGACGGTCTTGCCGACACCGGCGCCGCCGAAGAGGCCGATCTTTCCACCCAGCACGTACGGCGTGAGGAGGTCGATGACCTTGATGCCGGTCTCGAAGAGCTCGGTCTTCGACTCGAGCTGGTCGAATGCCGGGGGCTTGCGGTGGATCGGCCAGCGCTCGGTGATCTCGATCGGCTCGCCGCCCTCGTTGTTGAGGACCTCGCCGATGACGTTGAAGACCTTGCCCTTGGTGACATCGCCGACCGGAACCGTGATCGGCTCGCCGGTGTCGCGCACCTCCTGGCCGCGGACCAGGCCGTCGGTCGGCTTCAGCGCGATCGCGCGGACGAGGTCGTCGCCGAGGTGCTGGGCGACCTCGAGCGTGATCTCGGTCGACTCCGACCCGATCGTGATCGTGGTCTTGAGCGCGTTGTAGATGCCGGGGATCGAGTCGTGCGGGAACTCGATATCGACGACCGGGCCGGTGACGCGCGCGATGCGCCCCACGCCGGCGACGGCAGCCTTGGCGGGAGCCTTCTTGGTAGCGGTAGCCATTGCTATCTCTCTTTCGGTAGCTATTACTTAGCCGAGCTCAGGGCGTCTGCGCCGCCCACGATCTCGGAAATCTGCTGGGTGATCTCCGACTGGCGAGCGTTGTTCGCGAGTCGGGTGTAGGTCGTGATGAGCTTGTCGGCGTTGTCGCTCGCCGACTTCATGGCCTTCTGGGTGGCGGCGTGCTTGGCGGCGGCCGACTGCAGCATGGCGTTGAAGATCCGGCTCTCGATGTAGACCGGGAGGAGGGCGTCCAGGACGTCCCCGACCTCGGGCTCGAACTCGTAGAGCGGCAGGATCTCGTTGTCGCCGGGCACGTCCACGCCCTCGACGACCTCGAGCGGAAGCAGTCGCACGACCTCCGGGACCTGCACGAGCATGCTCACGAAGCGGTTGTAGACGATGTGGATCTCGTCAACGCCGCCCTCGCTCGCGGGCTGGAGGAACTTCGCCACGACGGCGTCGCCGATCTCCTTGGCAGTCTCGAACTCGGGCGCGTCAGTGCCGCCGGTCCAGATCTGCTCGGACTCGCGCCTGCGGAAGGCGAAGTACCCGACAGCCTTGCGGCCCACGAGGTAGTGCACGACCTCTTTGCCCTGGCCCTGCAGTCGCGCGGCGAGCTCCCCCGCCTCGCGGAGCACGTTCGTGTTGAACGCTCCCGCCAGACCGCGGTCAGATGAGAAGATGACGATCGCTGCGCGCTCGATCTTCTCCGGCTCCGTGGTGAGGATGTGGTCGACGTTCGAGAAGGTCGCCACCGCCGACACGGCGCGCGTGACGGCTCGCGAGTAAGGCCCGGAGGCCGCCACCCGCTGCTGCGCCTTCTGGATGCGCGATGCGGAGATGAGCTCCATGGCCCGAGTGATCTTCTTGGTCGTCTGGGCAGACTTGATCTTCTGCCGGTAGACCCGAAGTTGCG
>JAODAQ010000055.1 GCA_025463515.1 Rhodoglobus sp. | reverse complement strand
GTACGCGTTGCTCAAGGAGTGGGGACTGCCGACCAGCACGCACTACCGCGTGGTGAAGACCGCTTCCGAGGCATCCGAGTTCATCCGTTATAACGGCGAGCACCGTGGCAGCGTCGAGCACGAGATCGACGGCATCGTCGTCAAGGTCGACGAGCTGTACCTGCACGAGGAGCTCGGGGCCACGAGCCGTGCGCCGCGCTGGGCGATCGCCTACAAGTACCCGCCAGAGCAGGTGAACACGAAGCTGCTCGACATCGTCGTCTCGGTGGGCCGCACGGGCCGCGTGACGCCGTTCGCCGTGATGGAGCCGGCGCGTGTCGCGGGCTCGGTCGTGCGCCAGGCGACTCTGCACAACCAGGACGTCGTGAAGGCGAAGGGCGTGCTCATCGGCGACACCGTCGTGCTGCGCAAAGCGGGCGAGGTGATCCCCGAGGTGCTCGGGCCGGTCGTCGAGCTGCGCGACGGCACCGAGCGCGAGTTCGTCATGCCCACCCACTGCCCCGAGTGCGGCACGCTGCTCGCCCCCGCGAAGGAGGGCGACATCGACCTGCGCTGCCCCAACTCGCGCAGCTGCCCCGCGCAGGTGCGCGGGCGGGTGGAGCACGTCGGCTCCCGCAACTCGCTCGACATCGAGGGCCTGGGGGAGGTGGGGGCCGCGGCGCTCACGCAGCCGCTCGTGCCCGAGGTGCCGCCGCTCGTCACGGAGGCCGGGCTGTTCGCGCTCACGCTCGACGACCTCGTCGATATCCGCGTCGAAGTGCGCGACCGCGAGACCGGGCTGCCCACGGGCCGCACCGAGACGCCGTACCAGCGCAAGCGCGCGAAGAAGGACGGCGAGGGCGACTCCGAGTTCGTGCCGTCCAGCGCCGCGACGAAGCTGCTCGAGGAAATCGAGAAGGCGAAGACCAAGGAGCTCTGGCGCATCCTGGTCTCGCTGAGCATCCGGCACGTCGGCCCGGTCGCGGCCCGCGCGCTCGCGAACTACTTCGGCTCGCTCGACGCTATCCGGGCGGCCACGCGCGAGGAGCTCGCGGCGGTCGACGGTGTCGGCGGGATCATCGCCGACGCCCTCATCGAGTGGTTCGCCGTGGACTGGCACCAGGAGATCATCGAGCAGTGGGCGGCGGCCGGCGTGCAGTTCGCCACTCCGGGGCATCCGGGCCCTGGTGCCGCCGCCGCGAACGACGGACCGCTCGCCGGCCTCACGGTCGTGGCGACGGGCTCGCTCGAGGGCTTCAGCCGCGAGGGCGCGCTCGAGGCGATCATCGCGGCGGGCGGCAAAGCGGCTTCGAGTGTCTCGAAGAAGACCGACTTCGTGGCGGCCGGCCCCGGTGCGGGCTCCAAGCTCGGCAAGGCTGAGGAGCTGGGCGTGCGCATCATCGACGCGGAGCAGTTCGCGCGGCTGCTCGAGGGCGGGCCCTCCGCGCTCGATTGAGCGCCAATTCCGGTATATCGCTGCCTCAATTTGTACCCCGAAATCAGGGTTGTCGACCCCCGATTTCGCACGCCTTCGGGGATAGCTCGCAACGCCTGTAACCCGGCTGATTTCCAATTAACAATATTCACATTGGAAACACTGGTGACCCCCCAAACGGGGCGTTCTATCCCCTACCATGGGGGGTGCGGGATTGCACGCCGACCCACGGCGTTCGATCACGCAAACGAGGGACACCCGAAGTGCTGTTTGACGTCGCAGCAATCTTGACCTCGGTGACACTGGGACCGGTCGCCGAGGCCTTTGGCGTTCACGAAATCAATTCGTTCTCTGTGCACAGCACGCTGCCGGTTGCCCTTCCTGATGCGCCGCCATCGCCGTTCATCGGTCCCGAGCCCGCCGAGAGCACCGCCGACCAGGTACAGGGCGGGCCGCTCCTCGCGCAGCTCTCGCTGCTGCCCTCCCGAGGCATCGCAGAGTGGGCCGCCAGCAATCCTGCGGCCATCGCCGGCCTGCTCGCCAGTCCGCCGCCCGCCCACGACGTCACGCTGTGGTGGCAGGGCCTCGACATGGATGCCCGGCTCGCGCTGCGCAACGCCACCCCCCAGCTCGTCGGCAACCTCGACGGCATCCCGTACTCGATCCGCGATGTCGCCAACCGCACGGTGCTGACCTCCACCATGCGCAGCCTCAACGAGACGATTGCCAACGAGTCCGGCCGCACGGTGGTGGAGAACGCCAAGCAGCAGCTGCACATGCTGCAGTCCATCTCCGACGCGCTCGGCGACGGCCGCTCCTCGAACCGCACGCTCATGACCCTTGACGTCACCGGGCAGGGCCGCGCGGCGATCGTGCTCGGCGACCTCCGCACCGCCGACTACGTCAGCTACCTCGTGCCCGGCATGTTCTTCACCATCGAGAACCAGATGGGCGACTGGGTGGATGCCGCGTCCCGCCTCCATGACGAGGAGCTCAGCTGGCTCGCGCTCCTCGGCCCCGGAGCGGGCACCGCCACCACGGAGAACCCGACGGTTGCCACCGTCGCGTGGATCGGGTATCACACGCCCAACCTCACCAACGTGGGCGGCATCCAGAACGCGTACGAGGGGCGGGACTCCCTGGCGAGCGCGATCGAGGGACTGCAGTCGCTGCGCGTGGGCAACGAGCCGTACGTCTCCGTGATCGCGCACTCGTACGGGTCGACCGCCGCGCTCATGGCCCTCACCGAGTACGACTTCCAGATCGACGCCCTGGCGATGGTCGGCTCGCCCGGCAGCCCCGCCAAGTCGGTGAACGACCTGCACGTGCGCAGCGGCAACGTCTACGTGGGGGAGGCCGCGTGGGATCCGATTCCGAACAGCGCCTACTTCGGCAGCGACCCCGGCGCGAAGAGCTACGGGGCGAAGCCCATGGGGGTGAGCGGGGGAACGGATCCGCTCACGAAGGTCGCGCTCGGGGCATCCACCGGCCACAACGAGTACTTCTCCGCTGGCACCGAGTCGATGCGCAACTTCGCCCTCATCAGCATCGGCCAGGGCCAGTACGTCACGAAGTAGCCACGTAGCTGTACCCCGAAAGAGTGCTCCCCAGACTGGGACGAGACGCCCCGAGGCCGCGCGAATAGCGTGATACCCGACGCAATTGCGATGGGGGTCCAATGCGGTCAGGTGTTGCACAGGGGATGGCACGCGGCGTGGGGGCCGCGTGCTTCCTCGTGCTTCCCGTGCTCCTGCTCGGCAGCTGCATGACCCACGGACAAGCAGACGCGGCGCAGGATGCCCCCTCCCTCGCCGAGGCCCGCAGCGCCCTCTACGCCGCGCTCGACGAGACGCAGCAGCTCATCGGCGGCGTCTGGAGCAACCAGGACGACCCGAACAGCCGCGGCTGCATCCTCGGCGATGACACCGGCCGCACCTTCTCCGCCCTCCGTATCGCCACTCCCGTCGCCGACCCGTCGTCCGCGGTCGCGGCCGCGTGGGAGGACGCGGGCTACACCGTCGACAGCACCGAGATCGGCCCCGTCTCGCAGCTCATCGGCACGAACGCCGGGGCCGCCCTGCTGATCTTCCGCCTGAGCGACCGCGCGATGACGCTGCAGGGCGAGAGCGAGTGCCGGCCGCCGGCACCGCGCTGACCCAGACCCGCTGACCGGCTCGCCCGCTGACCGTAGACTTGTGCGGTCCCCTTCCGCACGCCACCTTCGGAGTCGCATGTCTGAAATCACGGCCGACGTCGTGTCCCACCTCGCGAATCTCGCGCGCATCGCGCTGACCCCCGAGGAGATCGAGAAGCTCACGGGCGAGCTCGGCGTGATCGTCGACTCCGTCGCGAAGGTGAGCGAGGTGGCGACCCCCGACGTTCCTGCGACGAGCCACCCGATCCGGCTGGTCAACGTCTTCCGGCCGGATGTCCCGGGCGAGACCCTCACGACGGAGCAGGCTCTGGCCGGCGCGCCGGAGCACGACGGCTCCCGCTTCAAGGTGAGCGCGATCCTGGGGGAGGAGCAGTGAGCCTGATCAACCTGTCTGCTGCGGACCTCGCGTCGAAGCTGGCCTCGGGCGAGGTCTCGTCCGTCGAGGCCACGCAGGCCCACCTCGACCGCATCGCCGCGGTGGACGGCGACATCCACGCGTTCCTGCACGTCAACGCCTCGGCGTTGGAGGCAGCGGCTGCCGTCGACGCCCAGCGCGCTGCCGGCGATCGCCTTGGGCCGCTCGCGGGCGTGCCCGTCGCGATCAAGGACGTGCTCTGCACCATCGGGATGCCGTCGACCGCGGGCTCGAAGATCCTCGAGGGCTGGATCCCGCCCTACGACGCGACGCCGGTCGCCCTGCTGCGCTCGGCCGGGCTGATCCCGCTCGGCAAGACCAACATGGACGAGTTCGCAATGGGCTCGTCGACCGAGTTCTCCGCGTACGGCCCCACGAAGAACCCGTGGGACTTCGACCGGATCCCCGGCGGCTCCGGCGGTGGCTCGGCCGCGGCCGTGGCCGCTTTCGAGGCGCCGCTGGCCCTCGGCTCCGACACCGGCGGCTCGATCCGCCAGCCCGCCGCGGTCACCGGCTCGGTCGGCGTGAAGCCCACCTACGGCGGCGTCTCCCGCTACGGCGCGATCGCCCTCGCCTCCTCGCTCGACCAGGTGGGCCCGGTCGCGCGCACCGTTCTCGACGCCGCACTCCTGCACGACGTGATCGGCAAGTACGACCCGCGCGACAGCACCTCCCTCAAGGACGCGTGGCCGTCGTTCGCCGAGGCCGCGCGCTCGGGGGCTCGCGCGGAGTCGCTCAAGGGCCTGCGCATCGGTGTCGTCAAAGAGCTCGACAGCCCCGGCTTCCAGGCCGGTGTCTCGCAGCGCTTCCACGAGGCGATCGAGCTGCTCACCGCGGCCGGCGCCGAGATCGTGGAGGTGTCGGCGCCCCACTTCGAGTACGCGGTTGCCGCGTACTACGTGATCCTCCCGGCAGAGGCGTCCAGCAACCTCGCCAAGTTCGACTCGGTGCGCTTCGGCATGCGCGCCAAGGTCGCCGGCACCGTCGAGGATGTCATGGCCGCGACTCGCGAGGCCGGTTTCGGCCCCGAGGTCAAGCGCCGCATCATCCTCGGGACCTATGCGCTTTCGGCCGGCTACTACGACGCCTACTACGGCAGCGCCCAGAAGGTGCGCACCCTGATCCAGCGCGACTTCGCCTCGGCGTTCGAGAAGGCCGACGTGCTGATCTCGCCGTCGGCGCCGACCACGGCGTTCAAGTTCGGCGAGAAGATCGACGACCCGCTGGCGATGTACCTCAACGACGTGACGACGATCCCGGCGAACCTCGCCGGCGTGCCCGGCATGGGCCTGCCGATCGGTCTCGCCCCCGAGGACGGCCTCCCGGTCGGCTTCCAGATCATGGCACCGGCCCGAGAGGATGCCCGGCTCTACACGCTCGGGGCGACTCTCGAGCGCCTCCTCGAGGAGAAGTGGGGCCACACCCTGATCAGCCAGGCGCCCGTTCTCGCGGGTTGAGTAAGGCGCTCTGGCGCCTGTATCGAAACCGGTTGTTCGACTGAGGTTTCGATACGGCCGCGGGCGGCCTACTCAACCAACCGGGAGCGATACGCGACCTGGTTCACCCGGTTCCCGCACCGCACACTGCAGAACCGCTTCGAGCCGTTGCGCGACAGGTCGACGAGCACGCCCTCGCAGTCGGGGGCGTCGCACACGCGCATCCGCTGCGTCTCGTCGGAGCGGATGACATCCATCAGCGCGAGGCCGACCTCGACCCTGATGCGCTCGGCGAGCGGCGCGTCCGGTGCCGTCGCGTGCAGGTGCCAGTCGTACTCGTCGTGCCGGATCAGGTACGGCATCGCATTCGCCTCGCGCATCATCCGGTTCACCTCGAGCGCCGCCGCATCGCGGTCGAGGCTCCAGAACCCGCGGATCAACTCGCGAGACTGCTGCACCTCGGCGAGCTCGGCGTCGTCCCGGTCGAACCGGCCGGTGTAGTTGAACTCGTCGACGAGCGCGGTCAGCTCCGGGGGTGTGGCGATCTCATCCAGCCCGCTTTTCGAGGCGGCCGGATGCGTGTTCGCAAGCGCCACGGTGAACTCGAGTGTTGCGATCGTGTCAGGGGCAAAAAGCAATTTGACTCCTTATTCTCGACCAGAGTACCGTCAGGCTCACCATGAAGACAAAGACCGCCCAGGGCATCGTGATCGCCGTTCTCGCGTCGCTCGCGTTCGGTACGTCCGGGGCGTTCGTGAAGCCGCTGTTCGAAGCCGGCTGGAGCCCCGCGGCGGCGGTCGCCCTGCGCGCGCTGGCGGGGAGCATCCTGCTCACGCCGTTCGCGATCGTGGCCCTGCGCGGCAAGTGGGCGACGCTGTGGCGCGGCCGCTGGCGCGTGCTCGGCATGGCGCTGATCGGTGTCGCCGGCTGCCAGCTGGTGTACTTCATGGCCGTGCAGCGGATCCCCGTGGGCACCGCCATCCTCGTCGAGTACACGGCGCCCGTGCTGCTCGTGCTCTTCGCCTGGGCCCGCACTCGAAAGATGCCGCGCGTGGTCGTGCTGCTCGGCTCCGCGGTCGCGATCGCCGGGCTCGTGCTCGTGATCGGACCCGGCGCCCTCGCTTCCGTCGACCTCCTCGGGGTGTTCTTCGCCTTCCTCGCGGCGATCGGCGCTGCCGGGTACTACCTCATCGCCGCGCGACCGAGTGAGGGCCTGCCGGGCGTCGCACTCGCGTGGGCCGGGCTGTTCCTGGGCTCGCTCACCCTGTTCGCCGTGGGCGGGCTGCGCGCGGTGCCGTTCACGATGGTCTTCACGAATGTTCCCTTCCTGGGCGGCACCGCACCGTGGTGGGTGCCGCTCGGCATCGTCGTGATCTTCGCGACCGCGATCGGCTACGCGGCGAGCATCATCGCCACGGGCCTGCTCGGCTCGCGCCTCATGTCGTTCATCGCGCTGCTCGAGGTCGTCTTCGCGACGATGTTCGCGTGGCTGCTGCTGGGTGAGACGCTCACGCTGTCGCAGTTCCTCGGGGGAGCGCTAATCCTCGCCGGCATCGTCCTCGTGTACTCCGAGCGGCGAGCGGCCGCGACCGTCGAGCCACTCGAAGCAATCGTCACGGCGGCGCCGGTGCCGAATTTAGAACCACAGGCGCGCCCGTAGAATCGTCAGGTGGCTAAAGCTGAACTGATGGACTACGACAAGGCCCTCGAACTGTACGAGCCAGTGCTCGGCTTCGAGGTGCACGTCGAGCTCAACACCCAGACGAAGATGTTCTCGGATGCTCCGAACCCCGCTGCGCGCGGCAACGAGCCGCACGAGCCGAACACGACGATCACTCCAGTGGACCTCGGCCTGCCGGGATCCCTGCCCGTCGTGAACGAGCAGGCCATCAAGTACTCGATCAGCCTCGGCCTCGCGCTCGGCTGCTCGATCGCGCCATCCAGCCGCTTCGCCCGCAAGAACTACTTCTACCCGGACCTCGCGAAGAACTACCAGATCAGCCAGTTCGACGAGCCGATCGCGTTCGACGGCCAGGTCGAGGTCGAGCTCGCCAACGGCAAGACCTTCACGGTCGAGATCGAGCGCGCGCACATGGAAGAGGACGCGGGCAAGCTCACCCACATCGGCGGCGCAACCGGCCGCATCCAGGGCGCCGAGTACTCCCTCGTCGACTACAACCGCGCGGGCGTGCCGCTCGTCGAGATCGTCACGAAGATGATCACCGGCGCCGAGGGGGATGCTCCCGAACTCGCCAAGGCGTACGTCTCCGCGATCCGCGACATCGTGGTCTCCCTCGGCATCTCCGAGGCGAAGATGGAGCGCGGCAACCTCCGCTGCGACGCCAACATCTCGCTGAGCCCGCGCGGCTCGGGCAAGCTCGGCACGCGCACGGAGACCAAGAACGTGAACTCCCTGCGCTCTGTCGAGCGTGCGATCCGCTACGAGATCCAGCGCCAGGCTGCGATTCTCGAGGCCGGCGGCACGATCATCCAGGAGACCCGCCACTGGCACGAGGACACGGGGGTGACCTCGGCCGGGCGCCCCAAGAGCGACGCCGATGACTACCGTTACTTCCCAGAGCCCGACCTCCTTCCCGTTGAGCCTTCACTCGAGCTGATCGAGGAGCTGCGCGCCGCCCTCCCCGAGGCGCCGTCCCTTCGTAAGAAGAGACTGCAGGAGGCGTGGGGATTCTCCGACCTCGAGTTCCAGGACGTGGTGAACTCCGGCCTGCTCGTCGAGGTGGAGGAGACGGTCGCAGCGGGAGCAGCCCCTGCTCAGGCCCGCAAGTGGTGGACTGGTGAGATCGCGCGGCTGGCGAACGCGGCATCCGTCGACGCTTCTTCGCTTGTCTCCCCGCTGCACGTCAGCGAGCTCGTCGCCATGATCGAGAACGGCGACCTGACCGACCGCCTCGCGCGCCAGGTGCTCGAGGGCGTCGTCGCGGGGGAGGGCTCGCCCGGCGAGGTCGTGAAGTCGCGCGGCCTGGCCGTGGTCTCTGACGACACCGCGCTGCTCGCCGCGATCGACGAGGCGCTGGCGGCGCAGCCGGACGTGCTCGAGAAGATCCGCGAGGGCAAGGTGCAGGCCGCCGGTGCCGTCATCGGCGCGGTGATGAAGGCCATGAAGGGCACCGCGGACGCGGCCCGCGTGCGCGAGCTCGTGCTCGAGCGGGCGCAGCAGTAGTGCTGCTCGTCGAGGTGCACATCCCCCTCTCGCTCCCCAAGGAGCTTGAGGAGGGGGAGGAGCCGTTCCCGTGGATCGACGAGGTGTCGGAGTTCCTGGCCGAGCTTGAGGACGACCCCGCCGCCGAAGGCGCCGCCCAGTACGAGGACGGCGAGGAGTTCGGCGACAACTACGTGTTCTTCCTCCACGGTGCCTCGGAGGCCTCGCTTCTGGCGGCGGCAACCCGCATCGCCCGGATGCCCGGGGTTCCCGCCGGCGCGTTCGCCATGGTCACTGACACCGACGCCGCCGAGTTCGGTCTCGGCACGCGGGTCGACCTGGACTGAGGAGGGCTAGCTCGCCGCTATCTCCGCGGCGTGACCGCGTGTGCCGGAGGTGGCGTGCTCTGGAACGACGTACCCCTAACGGCAGAACGCGCCCGCGACGGCAGGGGCATGGCGCCGTAGCCGGCGCGTGGACGGACGCGCCGCTCAGCCGACCCGCGTGAACCGGTAGTTGTCGCGGATGTGCTCCGCGAAGTACTTGCCCATGCTCTCGGCATGGATGAGCCCGAGGTATTCGAATTCGGGCACCTCGAAATATCGGTAGACGTCGCTGTCGATGAACTCGATCTGGAGCGTCATCGGTTCGTACCCGACGGCGCGCATCGCCTCACTCGTGACCGGGAGCATCTTCATCAGCGCATGGCCCGCCTCACGGCGTCGACCGAGGCCGCCACGTCCGCGGCATCCGTCGACCAGTTGCTCACTGAGATGCGGAGCACGTCGCGACCCGCCCAGCGCGAGCCCGACATCCACACGCCGCCATCGGCGATGACGTTCGCGGTCACCTCGCGCGTGCGCTCGTCGCTGCCGAACGCGAGGCAGACCTGGGTGAAGGCGACGTCGTTGAGCACTTCGACGCCGGGCAGTTGGCCGAGCGCCGCGGCAAGCTCGCGGGCGCGCTGGGCGAGGCCCTCGACGAGGTCGATGACGCCCGAGCGCCCGAGGGAGCGCAGCGCCGCCCACACCGGGATGCCGCGCGCCCGGCGCGACAGCTCGGGCACGAGGTCGAACGGATCGGCCGGGCCGCTCTCCTGCTGGATGAAGTAGCTCGTGTGCACGCTGAAGGCATTGCGGATCGCCTCCGGACTGCTAACGATGGCCACGCCGCAGTCGTAGGGCACGTTGAGCGTCTTGTGGGCATCGGTCGCCCAGGAGTCGGCGCCGGCGAGGCCGTCCAGGTCCGCATCCCAGCGCGGGCTGACCGCCGCCCACAGGCCGAACGCGCCGTCGACGTGCACCCACGCGCCGTTCTCGTGCGCGATCTCGACGCACTCGCCGATCGGGTCGAACGCGCCCGAGTGCAGGTTGCCGGCCTGCAGCGCGACGATCACAGGGCCGTCGACTTCTGCAAGCGCGAGCGCGAGCTGGTCTGGCCGGATGCGACCCTGACCGTCCGCCGGAACATGCTGCGGGGCGCCGAGCCCCAAGTAGCGCAGGGCCAGCTCGACCGACGAGTGGACTTCGGCCCCGGCGAGCACGGTCACCTTCGGAGCGCCCTGAAGGCCGCCGACGTTCACGTCCCAGCCCGCCGCGCTCAGCACCGCCCCGCGGCCGGCCCCGAGGCCGACCATGTTCGCCGTCGTGCCGCCCGTGGTGAAGCCGACATCGGAGGTGCTCGGAAGGCCGAGGAGTTCGAGCAGCCACGCGCCGGCCGCCTCCTCGATCGCGGCAGCGGCGGGAGTGGCGAAACGCAGGCCGTTGTTCTGGTCCCACGCGCTCACGAGCCAGTCGGCAGCCAGTGCGGCGGGGAGGCCGCCGCCCATCACCCAGCCGAAGAACCTGCCGGAGGGGATCGCCATGAGCCCGGGCTCCGCCTCGGCGGCGAGCTCGTCGATGACGCCTGCGGCGTCGGTCGGGCCATCCGGCAGCTCGGTCTTGAAGCGGGCGAGCAGTTCGTCGGCGCTTGCCGTCGGACGGACGGGCCTCGTGGGGATCGAGGCCAGCCAATCGGTCGCGTGGGCGTGTGCGCGCTCCAGCGCGGCTGTGTACTCCGCGGGGTCGAACGGCATGCGGCCCACGGTACGCCGGGTGGCGGGCGGTTGGCTAGGGAGCGGAATGGTCAGGTCAGCTGCGCGAGGCCTTGGTAGAGAACGGTCTTGAAGTGGTTGGGCCCGTAGATGGTCCTCATCGATGCGGCCTTCTTTCGCGCCCAAGTCGGCAGCTTTCCGCGACCTTCCTTTCGCGTGATGGTCTCTCGGTCTTCCGAGAGAAGGATCGTTGCTTCCAGGCCGTACCTCTCCAGGAGGTGGAGCCGTTCGAACAGCAGGGTCAGTGACTCGCGCTGGAAGGGGGCGGTCGTGGCGGGCCAAGCGAGCCGGAATGCCGCCTTGTACGAGCGGGGCGTCTTCGTGACATCGGCGAAGACGAACTGGTGGTCGTCGGGAACCGGTTCATCGAGATACGGATGCGGGAGCCTGTTGCCGCTCGGTGCGATGTCCAAGTGCTGCTTGTGGCCGTTGCAGCTGCCGCAGCTGGGCACGAGGTTGGCAATGCTGAGCGCCCACTCGGGATGAACCACCTTCGGCGCGAAGTGGTCGACGTGCCGGGCGACCTCGATCTCGCAGTAGCAGCAGCGGAAGCCCGCGTTCCCTGAGTTGAGCAGGACAGTCGCGCCGATGCCCTCGGGCGCGGCACTCGCCCGAAGCCGTGTGTAGGTCTCGGACATGTCCAGTGACTCATCGGCCGACATGCGCGTATCCGGCAGGGGCCGCTGGGCGCGGATCCGCTCCCGGTAGAGGGCGACGAGGGACGGGGCCAGGGGCGCCAGCCGGTCGAGCGTTCCGGCCTGCTGCGGGCTCGATGCACCGGCGCGACCCACAAGCTCGTAGTGGTCGTCTGCGCGGGCGGGCTGGGGCAGGTATCGCATCTCAGTCCTCGTCTCGGAATGACAGGAAGATCGCTTCTGCCTGACCGCTCAATGGCGCCTTGAGCCTGCGCTCGGCACGGGACTGCGGGCCCTCGAGGGCGAGCGACTCGAGAACTGCCGCGTAGTCGGAGGGAAGGCCTGCAAGGCCGAAGACCTCGCGGTCGATCGTTCCGAGGCTCTCGCCGTACGTCTCAATCTCCGGGTGGTAGACGACCGTCGTGTTCCCCGCGCGCTGGAGCACGAAGACGTTGCGGGCCTGCAGCTCTTGCACGACGACCGAGGAGTGCGTGGCAAGTATCGCTACCGATGCGAAGGTCTCGAGCGCGACCGAGATACCTCGGACCAGTGCCGAGATCAGAGGCGGATGCAGGTGGACCTCCGGCTCGTCCACGAGCACGAGCGATCCTGGCTCAAGATACGCGATGAGGCTGACCAGGATGTTCAGCACCATCATCTGCCCGCTGCTGAGCTGGCGGAGGGACACCCGGAGATGGTCTCTCGATCGAAGCGAAACGAGAACATCCGGCGGGAACGTCGTTGATCGAGCGACCAGGTCGAGTACGCGTTGGAAGGCATCCTGCCTCAGCCCGTCGCTGACGCTGCTAAGGCCGGCCCAGATCTCATCCTCGATCTGGTCGAGGGTCTTCAATCGCCCGGGGTCGTTGCCAGCCCGAAGCCCGCGGTAGAAGTGCCGGGTTTGCACCAAGTGCGCTGACGGCGCCCTCTTGCCGGTGTCGCTCGGAGGGTACGGGTTCTGGTCGAAGGCGCCGTACGAGATGGAGATCACCCGCGATACGTCGACGCCGCCGCCCTGAGGGGTGGACAGGGACGATACTCCGTGGCTCGACTGGGGGCTGACGGCCGCGTCGGCCAGCGCCGCGAGTATGGCGCTCTTGCCCGTGCCGTTGTCGCCGACGAGAGCGCAGATTCTGCCGGGCGCGCCGGTGAACGGGATTGCGAAATCGAAATGGATGGTCGTCGAGATCCCGTGCGCTGCGAGGTGCGCCCACCACTCCGTCGAGATCTGCGACGAGTACGGCGCGAGCTCCTGCTCGCGGCGCAACAGTCGCGGCGCATCCTCGAAGGCCCGTCGTGCTCGCGGATCCTTGGTCAGAGACAGGCTGTACGGCGGCTCTTCAGCGGCTTGACGGCGACGGGACGGGCTCCCGGCGATGTCGCGCAATCCGAGCAGGAGCCTCTCGCGGAGCGGCTTGGGAAGGGCGCGCGCCTTCTCGTAGTAGGAGAAGGTCTGACCGAGCGAGAAGTAACTGGGGTCGAGCTCGTCGAACGTGCGCGGAAGAGCGATCGTGCCGAGCGGCATGTCCGCCCGCATGATCTTCACATGGCCGAACTCGATCGGTTTCTTCTCGGGTCTCCGCAGAGTCAGCTCGAAGGTGGTCCGGTACCCGTTGTCGCCAACGTTGACGAATCGCAGTTCGAAGGTGTCTTTGCGATAGTCAGTCGGGCTGTAGTCGTGCGCTACGACAAAGAGCAAGTGCGGTTCGTCGACCATGAAGCGCGCCGGTCAGTCGCGCGACCGCAGCCGCACGCGCCGGTTCTGCCCGTCCTCCTGCAGCTCGACGAGCGACGCGTTGGCCTTGATGAAGTCGGTGAACGACTTGAATCCGAGCTTCTTCTCGTCGAAGCCGGCATCCAGGCGCTTGATCTGCTGCTTGAGGGCGGATGCCACTACCCAGCCGTCCACGTCGTCGTTCTTGCGCGCCTCCATGGCCCGCTGAAGTACCGTGCGGGCTTCGCGCTGAGGATCGGCGGCGGTGACACTCGCCTCCGCCGAGGCCCGGCGCGCGGTCTTCTTGGGCGCGACCTCGGGTTCGGCCGCCGGAGCCTCGACCACGTTCAGCTGCGCAACCTGCTCGTAGTACGAGAACTCGTCGCACGCGTTCTTGAAGGCAGACGAGGTGGATCCCTCGACGCCGATGCCCACGACAACGCGGCCCATCCGGCGGGCGCGCTGGGCGAGTGGGATGTAGTCGGAGTCGCCGGCGACGATCACGACGTGCGAGATGTCCTCGATGCGGAACAGGTCCTCGACGACGTCGATCGCGAGCCGGATGTCGGCGCCATTCTTCGTGCCCGAGGTGTTGAAGAGCTGCACCAGGTCGACCGCGCGATTGATGAGCTGCTTCTGGTAGCGGGTGTTGGCCGGGGCCGCCCAGTCGGCGTAAGCGCGGGTGATGGCGAGGGCTCCGAAGGATGACGCGTAGTCCAGGATCGCGCCGATATCGACCGTCGCCTCCTCGAGCTTGCCCGCCGTGTCACCGAGGGCGGTGCGCGCCTTCTCCTTGATGAAGCTGCCGCGCCCGTGCTCGTGGTCGTACTGGGAGATCACCACATTGTCGAAGTCGATGTACACGGCAACGCGGGTCTCGTTTGCTTCGGCCATGGGCCCAGTCTGGCACTCGCCCGCTACGCTCGGCGCATGGAAATCGCGGAACTGGTGCGGCTCAGCCCCGAGTTGTACCACATGGCCGCAGATGGCAGTTGGCCGTCGATCGCAGAGCAGGGACTACTCAGCAGCGCGGCATTGGTCGCGCGATGGGAAGCCTCCGGCGCTGAGGAGCTGCTCGAGCAGCGTCGCCCGAAATCCGTGCGGATCGAGCATCCTGAGCACGGAACTGCTGTGATCCGCGACCACGGCCCGATCCATTTGGGGTCACTCGAAGATGCCTTGGTCGATACGTCGGTCGCCGAGTGGTTCGAGATCCTTAACGAGCGAGTGTTCTTCTTCCTCGAGAGGAAAAGGCTCGATTCGCTGCTGGGCGCATACAAAGCGGAGCCGCAGCTCGTCATCACTGCCGATACGGCGAGCCTCGTCGCCGCGCATGAGAATGAGATCGAGCTCTGCAGGATCAACTCCGGTTTCGCGCAGCGCCACAACAAGGTTCCCCGCGACCGGCGCTCCTTCGTGCCCATCGCCGAATACAGCGAGCGGAAGGTCGCCGAACCAACTGTGCTCGGCCGGGTGGCAGACATCACAGAGCACGTGACCCGGGTCGAGCGGGTGTTCCAAGGCAAAGTCATTGAGAGGCTCGCATGAACGACGACGACCTGGTCGCGGGCTTCGACGCAGGCACGCTCCCGTCGTTTCCGCATGAGAGCCATCTGCGACTGGTCTTCGCCAAGCTGCAGCGGATGCCCGAGGCGGAGGCCCTCGCGAGCATCCAGGCGGGCATCCGGGCAATGGCGGCGAAGTCAGGCAACCCCGACGCGTACCACGACACCCGAACTGTGGCGTGGTTCAGGCTCATCGTCGCGAGGGCAGGGGAGGGCACGTCTGAGGAGCAGTTGACGAGGCATCCGGAGCTGACCCGCCGCGACCTGCTCGACGACTACTACTCAGCCGCCTTGCTCAACTCACCCGAGTCGCGCAAGGCCTACGCACCACCCGACCGCGCCGACATAGAGTAACCACCCATGGCCAAAGCACCCACCGTCTACGACGTCGCGGAGTACGCGGGCGTCTCGATCGCGACGGTGTCGCGCGTGCTGCGCTCGCCGGACACGGTGAAGGCCGCCACCCGCGAGCGCGTTCTGGACGCCGTGCGGTTCCTCGGCTACGTGCCGAGCGCCAACGCCCGCGGGCTCGCCGCTCGCCGCACGAACGTGATCGGGCTATTCTTCCCCGGGCACGACGACCACCACAGCGGCGCGATCCCGTTCGCCGAGGGCGACCACATAGAGGTCGGCACCGACGACACCGAGGACGACGAGAACCTCTACTACGACGAGGTGCTCCGCGGCGCGGAGGCGGAGGCGGCGCGGCACGGGTTCGCGCTGATGGTCGCGTCCGGAGACGGAGACGTCGTGAGCGACCTGGCCGGCCGCGTGGACGGGCTTGCCGTGCTGGCCGGCACCGTGAGCGACGAGCTGCTCGCGCACGTCGGCCGACGCATCCCGGTCGTCATTCTCGGTGGCCGCGACGACGAGTTCGACCACGTCAGTGCGAACAACGGCCCGGGGATGCGCGAGCTCGCCCGGCACGTCGCGACCAAGGCCGCGACCATCGCGTACGTGGCAGGAGCCGAGGGCCCCGACGACGCGGAGCGCTGGGCGGGCTTCAGCGAGGTCGCGACCGCGGCCCTCCACCGCGGCGACTTCACGCGTCGCAGCGGGCAGCGCATCGCGAGTGAGATGCGCGAGCTGCCCGACGCGATCGTGTGCGCCAACGACCAGATGGCGCTGGGGGTTCTCGACGTGCTCGAGAGGCTGGGCATCCGGGTGCCCGAGGACGTTCTCGTGACCGGGTTCGACGGCATCGCCGCCGGCCGCCACTCCCGCCCGACGCTCACGACCGTGCACCAGCCGATGGCGGAGCTCGGCCGAGCGGCGGTGCAGGTGATCACCGCCAGGCTCGACGATCCGGAGCGGCAGAAGCAGTCGCTCACGCTCGCCGTGCGGGTGGTGCTGCGGGAGTCTTGCCCATAACGCCCTGGTTCCGCAAGGGCTAGGTGCAGATAAATGTATGCGCTTACAGTCGAAGAGCTACCCCTCAATGGGGGACACGACTGAGAAGAGCGCAGGCAATGACGCACACGAAACGACGGCTGCTGGCAGTAGTCGCGGCGCTCGGCGCTGCGGCGATGCTCGCGGCCTGCAGCATCCAGATCAAGAGTGCACCCGATCCCTCGATCCCCGCAGACACGATGCTCGTCTCCGCCGACACCGGCTCGCCGCTGTTCGAGCGCAACTTCAACCCGTACATGGTGAACAAGCGCGTGGCCTCGTACTACATCTACGAGCCGCTCGTGATCCTCGACAACGTCACCGGCACCGAGCACCCGTGGCTCGCCACCGGCTACGACGTGAGCGACCCCACGAAGGTCGTCTTCACCATCCGCGACGGGGTGACGTGGTCTGACGGCGAGCCCTTCACGACGAAGGACGTGGCGTTCACCCTGCAGATGCTCAAGGACTTCCCGGCGAACGACATCACCGGCATCTGGGGCTTCATCGACTCGGTCGACTCCGACGACACGACCGTCACGGTCAACCTCAAGGCTCCGGATGTCCCGGCAGCCCAGCTCATCGCGACGACCCTCATTGTCCCGGAGCACATCTGGAAGGACGTCAAGGATCCGACGACCTTCCGCAACCCCGACCCCGTCGGCACCGGACCGTACATGCTCGGCAACTTCGCCGCCCAGCAGTACAC
The DNA here is from genome assembly GCA_025463515.1 of Rhodoglobus sp. Lineage (GTDB taxonomy): Bacteria > Actinomycetota > Actinomycetes > Actinomycetales > Microbacteriaceae > Rhodoglobus. Next base: position 4,927 of record JAODAQ010000055.1, on the reverse strand, counting down.
GATGGACAAGAACCCGGACTACTGGCAGGCCGACAAGGTCGCCGCCGAGCACCTCATCCTCCCCGCGGTCAACACCCAGCTCGACATCGCGACCAAGGGCTACGACTGGGCGTACTCCTTCATCAGCGACGTCGACAACGCGTGGGTCGGCACCGGCAACAAGAACACCTACTGGTTCCCGCCGGGCGGCACGATCGCCCTGTTCCCGAACCTCACGAAGGCTCCGTTCAACGACCTGAACTTCCGCCAGGGCCTCTCGCTCTCGCTCGACCGCAAGGCCGTGGGCGACTCGGCGGCCGAGGGCTACATGGAGCCCGCCGGCCAGACGAACATCCTCCTGCCGTACCAGCAGGACGCGCTCGACCCCGACATCCCCGACTCCGGCCTCATCACGAAGGACGACGACAAGGCGCTCCAGTTCTTCGAGGCCGCGGGCTACACCCAGCAGGGCGGCAAGCTCGTGGACGCCTCGGGCAAGCAGCTCACGATCACCATCACGACGGCCAACGGCTACAACGACTGGCTCAAGGGCGTGCAGGAGGTGCAGAAGGAGTGGGGTGCCCTCGGTATCGAGGTGAAGGTCGACGCGCCGCAGCCCGCCGCGTACCAGCTCGCATTGCGCAACGGCGACTTCGACCTCGCGATGGGCGGCACCGGCGGCACCGGATCGATCTTCCGCGACTTCAACTCGCTGCTCTCGAGCTCGTACCTCAAGCCCGTGGGCGAGGAGGCGACGAACAACTTCGAGCGGTACAGCAATCCGGATGCCGACGCCCTCCTCGACCAGTTCAAGCTGGCGACCGACCCGCAGGACCAGCTCGAGATCGGCTACGCCCTGCAGGAGATCGTGTACAACGACCTCCCCGTGATCAGCCTCTACTACGGCGGATCCTGGGGCCTCGTGAGCGATGCGAAGTTCACCGGCTGGCCGAGCGAGAAAGACCCGTACGCGTCGCCGAAGACCTACGAATCGACACCACTGCTCGTTCTCACCCATCTGAAGGCGGTCAAGCATGACTAGCGTGACAGCGGCACCGCGGGGTGCCGAAGGAAAGGCGAAGAGCGTCGAGGACGACCTCCCGCTGCAGACCGACAGTTCGGGGCGCGCGCGACAGACGACGCTGTTCGTCCTGCGCAAGCTCGGGCTGTTCGTGCTCACCCTGTGGGCGGCGGTGACGGTGAACTTCATCCTGCCGAGGCTCATGCCGGGCACTCCCGCGGATGCCGCGCTCGCGAAGCTCGCGCAGAACGGCCCCGTGAGCGACGCGACGAAGGCGGCGATCGAGGCGCAGCTGGGAGTGCCGACGGGCAACATCTTCGAGCAGTACGTCTCGTACCTGCACCAGGTGATCACGCTCGACTTCGGGGTGTCGTACACGTTCTACCCGCAGACCGTGGCCGAGCTCGTGTCGACCGCCCTCCCGTACACGCTCGTACTCGTCGGAGCGGTGACGATCATCGCGTTCATCCTGGGCACGCTGCTCGGAGTGCTCGCCGCGTGGAAGCGCGGCACCTGGCTCGACGCACTCCCGACGCTGGCCGGGTCGTTCGCGAGCGCGTTCCCGTACTTCTGGACGGCACTTCTGCTGCTGTTCTTCGCGGGCTACGTGTGGCGGCTGTTCCCGACATCCGGGGCCTACGGCCCGACGGCGACGCCGAACCTGTCGTTCGCCTTCCTCGGAGACGCGCTCTACCACGCGTTCCTGCCGGCGCTCACGATCCTCATCACGTCGCTCGGCGGCTGGATCCTCGGGATGCGCAACACGATGATCTCGACGCTCGGCGACGACTACGTGACCTTCGCGGAGGCCAACGGGCTGAAGCCGCGGGTCGTGGCGCTGCGGTACGCGGCGCGCAACGCGATCCTGCCGAACCTGACCTCGTTCGGCCTCGCCCTCGGCGGCGTGGTCGGCGGCTCGATCCTCGTGGAGCGGGTGTTCGGGTATCCGGGCGTCGGCTACCTCCTGTTCAACGCGGTGACCAACCAGGACTACCCGCTGATGCAGGCCCTGTTCCTGATGATCACGCTCAGCGTGCTCGTCGCCAACTTCCTCGTCGACATCTTGTACGGCGTGCTTGACCCGAGGACCCGCCGATGACCACCATGACCGCAACCCAGCAGCCCGCCATCGCCAAGGCGCCCGGCCCGTGGTCGGTGTTCGTGCGGGTCTCCTCGACGATCTGGTCGAACGGCAAGGCGCGCATCGGCCTGATCATCCTCGGCCTGTTCGTCGTGTTCGCGATCTTCGCGCCGCTCATCGCCCCCTACGGCGCGAGCCAGAACGGCTTCGACCGCAGCGCCGACCCGACCGCGGCCCACTGGCTCGGCACGACGGCCGCGGGGGAGGACGTGCTCAGCCAGCTCATCTGGGGCTCGCAGGTGAGCATCTTCGTCGGTCTCGTGGCGGGCGTGCTGTCGACGATCATCGCGGTGCTCGTCGGCCTCAGCTGGGGCTACGCGCGCGGCTTCGGCGGCGATGTCGTCAACTTCATCGTGAACCTGTTCCTCGTCATCCCGGGCCTGCCGCTCATGATCGTGATCGCGGCCTACCTCTCGGGCGGCGGTATCGCGATGATCATCACGGTCGTGGTGATCACAGGCTGGGCGTGGGGTGCACGAGTGCTCCGCAGCCAGACCCAGTCGCTGCGGTCGCGCGACTTCGTGACGGCGGCGGTGTTCAGCGGCGAGCGTCCGTTCCGGATCGTGTTCCGCGAGATCCTGCCGAACATGACCTCGCTCATCGTGGGCAACTTCTTCGGGGCAGCGACCTCGGCGATCCTCGCGGAGGCGGGACTCGAGTACCTGGGCCTCGGCGACTCGAGCGTCGTCAGCTGGGGAACGATGCTCTTCTGGGCGCAGAACTCCAACGCCCTGCTCACCGGCCAGTGGTCGCTGCTCTTCGCGCCCGGCCTCTGCATCGCGCTCCTGGCGACCTCACTCACCCTGATCAACTTCGGTGTCGACGGGATCAGCAACCCGCGCCTCCGGGAAGGAAAGCAACGATGACCGAGACAGTTCTCGAGGTCACCGACCTCGATGTCGACTACAACACGGGCGAGGATGCCACCCACGCCGTGCGCCACGTCTCCTTCACCCTCGAGCAGGGCGAGTTCGTCGGGCTCGTGGGGGAGTCGGGCTCGGGCAAGTCCACGCTCGGCTTCGCGATCGCGGGGCTGTCGAAGCCGCCGGCAGTCGTGACCCGCGGCCGGATTCTGTTCGACGGTCGAGACATCGCGAGCATGAGCCGCGAGGAGCTTCGCGAGCAACGGCACGGCGGCGTCGCGATGGTGCTGCAATCCGGGATGAACGCGCTCAACCCGGTCCGCAGCATCCGGAACCACTTCCGCGACATCTTCGAGGCCCACGGCCACGTCGACAAGCGACACTGGGATGCCCGCGCCGCCGAGATCGTCGGCAAGGTCGAGCTGCCGCCCCAGGTGCTCGACCGCTACCCGGGCGAGCTCTCGGGCGGAATGCGGCAGCGCGTCTCGATCGCGCTGGCCCTCTCGCTCGAGCCGCAGCTCATGGTCTTCGACGAGCCCACGACCGCGCTCGACGTGCTCGTGCAGCACGCCGTCATGAACACGATCATCGAGCTGCAGAAGCGCGAGAACTTCACCGCGCTGCTGATCAGCCACGACCTCGGCATCGTGCTCGAGTCGGCGCAGCGGGTCCTCGTGATGCACGAGGGCGAGATCGTCGAGGATGCCACGGCTCGTCAGATCCTCAAGAAGCCGAAGGACGACTACACGAAGATGCTGCTCTCGCACTACGCCGACCCGCGCGGCGAGGTCGTGGAGCTGCCCGGCTTCGAGGACCGCGCCGCGCGCGCGAAGACGGGCGCCAAGCGGGCCGACGCCGCCGCACACCCGCCGACGGTCTCGCCGCGCGAGCGCCGCACCGACCAGAAGGCGATCGTCGTCGAGGACCTCGTGAAGGTCTACCCGCCGCCGCGCCGGGGGGAGCGGGAGGTGCGGGCGGTCGACGGTGTGTCGTTCACCCTCGAGCCCGGGGCATCCCTGGCGCTCGTGGGTGCTTCGGGCTCCGGCAAGTCGACGATCGCCAAGCTCATCACGGCGGTCGAGAAGCCGACCTCGGGCAGCGTGAAGTTCGGCGACCTCGATGTGGGCAAGCTGCGCCGCGGTCAGTTCCGCTCGCTGCACCGCGACGTGCAGATGGTCTTCCAGGACCCGTACTCGGCCCTCAACCCGTTGCACACCGTCGAGTACACGCTCACCCGGCCGGTGGCGAACTTCACCAAGCTCCGGGGACAGGATGCCCGTCGGCGCGTGCTCGAACTGCTCGACATCGTCGGGCTCTCCCCGGTGGAGGAGTTCGCCGCCAAGCTGCCGCACCAGCTCTCGGGCGGGCAGCGGCAGCGCGTCGTGATCGCCCGGGCTCTCGCGAGCGACCCGCAGGTGATCATCGCCGACGAGCCGGTCTCGATGCTCGACGTCTCCCTGCGCGCTGGCGTGCTCGCGCTGCTGGAGGACCTGCGCGAGCAGTGGGGCGTGAGCATGCTCTACATCACCCACGACCTGCTCTCGGCGCGGCTCGTGACCGACAACATCATGGTGCTCAACCACGGCAAGGTCGTCGAGCGCGGCGACACCGCCGAGGTGCTGCGCCACCCGAAGGACGAGTACACCGTGAAGCTCCTCGACGCGATCCCGAACCCGCGGAAGGTGGCGTGATGCGGCAGTTCCCCGACGGCTTCCTCTGGGGCGCCGCGACGGCCGCGCACCAGATCGAGGGCAACAACATCAACAGCAACTGGTGGGAGCACGAGAACGAGGCGGGCACGACGATAGTCGAGCCGAGCGGTGACGCCGCCGACAGCTACCACCGGTACCGGGACGACATCCGGTTGCTCGCGGAGCTCGGCCTCAACTCGTACCGGTTCAGCATCGAGTGGGCGCGCTTCTA
>JAODAQ010000054.1 GCA_025463515.1 Rhodoglobus sp. | reverse complement strand
GGACCCCGATCACCGGCACCCTCACCATCCCCGCCAACCCGCTCACCCTCCGCGTCGGCGACGCCAAAACCGTCCTCGTCGAACACAACTGCAACCACAACCCCACCGGCCCCGGCTGCTAACGACGCCACCCGCAGCCCACCACAGGCGCCACTAGCGTGTCCCCATGGACCAGAAGGTGCCGCTGCGGGTGATCCTGCTGACGATAGCGATCGCGGCGGCCGTGGTGACGCTCGTCGTTCTGCGTCTCATCCACGGCTGGAGAATAGGCCCCGGCCGCTTCTAGCGCACCGCTGCGACGATGACCGCGCGCGCCGCATCCCCCTCGGGCATCGGGAGGATCGGGTAGTTGTGGACCATCCCGTCCCCCTCGTGGAAGTCGACGACAAGCCCTGCCTCTAGAGCAAGCGGGAGAAGGCGGTGCGCGTCGGCGTTGAGGATGTCGCGCGTGCCGCTGAACATCGTGATCGGCCCGAGGTCCTCGAGCGAGCCGTACAGGGGCGACACCCGCCAGTCGGCCTCGCCGAGCGAGCCGCGGTAGAGCGCACCGGCCGCGTGCGTGCCCGGCACGGCCAGCCACGGGTCGCGCGGCGCGATCTCCGCGAGGCGCGGGTCGGTGCCGCTCACGTCCAGCCACGGCGAGATCAGCACTGTCGCGCGCAGTGGCGGCACCTCGAGGTCTCGCAGAGCCATGACGACGGCCAGCGCCATACCGCCGCCCGAAGAATCGCCCACGATGCTCACGTTCGAAGCGCCCGCAGAGGCGACGATGGATGCCACGAGCGAAGCCACTTGGGCGACGACGGCCTCAGCCGTGCCGGTCGGGGCCAGCGGCATGATCGGAACCACAACGTGCACGCCCGCCTCATTCGCGAGCTTGCCGACAAGGGCCCAGTGGATCGGGTCGATCTCGAACACGTAGCAACCGCCGTGCAGGTACACCACGTGGCGCTCACCGGAGCCGACGTCGTAGACGGGCCAGCCGTCCACCTCGCGGCGGGTGGCGGCGAGCGACGCCGGCGGCTCGAACGAGGCGGGCTTGCGCTGGAGACGTGCGACCCGGTCGAGGGTGCGCGTGGCGGAGGAGAACATCCGCTTCGAGCCGCGGAGGGTGATGACGAGCGGCGCGAGCCGGCTCAGCAGGCTCGCCATGCGGGCACTATCCGTCGATGCGCTTCAGGATGTGCACCGGGATGAACAGCCCGAGCGACGTCACCAGGATGCCGCCGAGGAACACGGGGAACTCGGCTCCGGCGACGTAGAACGCATTGCCCATGATGTAGAAACCGAGCACGAAGAGGACGAGCGAGACGACGAAGCCGATGATCTTCACGTGATCATCCTAGCGAAGCATCCATGGCCCCCATCTTGGGGTAGCGAAGTGACGCGCCGAGTCCCCTACTATGGGGACACCGCACCCGAATCGGTCCTCCGCGGTGGACCATGCCGTCGCAACCCGAAATTGCCTGGCGACGAGGCACAACAGGACACCCGAATGTCTGAGAACACTTCCGCCGCGCCCGAAATCGCCCCCTTCGGCTGGTATCCGGATCCCGCTGGCACCGCCATGCTCCGCTGGTGGGACGGCTCCGCCTGGACCGACCGACTCGAGTACCGCCGCCCCGAGGTCCAGGCCGGCGTCGGCTTCTTCGCGCAGGCCGCCTCCTAGCGACTTCTACTCACATCTTGCGGCGCACCTCTCGTGCGCCGCAGTGCGATGCCGCTAGCCTGAGCGGCGATGGACACCTACCTGCCCTACGTGGGCTTCGTACAGTTCCCGCAGCGCCCCGAAGACCTCACGGTCGCGGTGTGCCCAGCCTGCTTCGAGCCGCGCGCGTCGGGACGGTGCTCTCGGTGCGGCCTGGATCTCGCGAACCCGGCGATCGCCGAGCTCGACAAGGCCAGCACGGATGCCACGGCGGCACTAGACCGCAGGCTCGAGCTGATCGGCCGAATCCGCTACGAGAGCACGGTCGCTGCAGCTGCTGCGACGCCCGCGGCATCTCCAACGGCGGACGCGGTCTCCGTCCCGCTGCCCCCGCCCCCAGCCGCCGTGGCGCCCCTGGCCCCGGCACCCACCACCGTTGCGGCGCCCGCGGCCCCGGCCGCCCCCGCCGAGCCCCGCCGCCACCTCGGCGTGCAGGTCATCCTCCTCATCGTCGGCGTCTCGCTGCTCGCGGTCGGCGCGATCTTCTTCCTCGTGTACGCGTTCATCACCTTCGGTCTCGTGTGGCGCTCGGTGATCATCGCCGCGGTCACGGTGGCCTCGTTCGTCGGCGCGTCCCTCCTGCGCCGGCGGAGGCTCTTCGCGACAGCTGAGGCGATCGCCGCGCTCGCTGTCGTGTTCGTCTACCTGGATGCGTTCGCGATCCGGGCCAACGACCTCTTCGACGCCGCCCGATCGGACGCGCTCATCTACTGGGGCGTCGCGCTGCTCGTCTCGGCGGTCGGATTCGCGGTGTGGCACCGCCTGTCGGCGCTGAGACTGCCGAGCGTCGTCGCCTTCATCTCCTTCGCTCCCGCGCTCGCCCTTCTCGTCGGCGGGCTCACGAACGCGCTCGACGACGACGTGCGGATCTTCGCCGCCATGCTCGTCCTCGCCGTCGGTGCGCTCGCCCACCCGCTCGCACGGGGCAGGGCGATCGAGCGCACGATCTCGCTCATCCTCGGTGCGGTCGGGCTCGTCATCGCCGGGATCCTCGCGGTCTTCCTGCAGGAGACGTACGACTGGGCGCCCCTCCTCGCGCTCGCCCTGGTGGCGCTCGTCGCGGGGGCCCATGTCGCGCTCCTCCTCCGCCTCGGCACAGACCGGTTCTTCGCGATCGGGTTCGCGTGCCTCGGAGCTGTCGCGGCGGCGTCCGCGTTCGCGGCCGTCGCCCTCCGGGTCGACGAGCCGGCCTTCACGGCGAGCGTTCCGCTCATCGCCGCGGCGGCCGTCGCCCTCGTGCTCGAACTCGTCGCCCGCCGCACGTCGTCTCCCGTCGCGATCGGCGCCGCCTGGTCCGCCGCCGCAGTCGCGGGGATCGCGCTCGTCGCCGTCGCGGGCGGCCTGCTCGTGCGGGCGCTCATCGTCGCCTCGGCCGGGATCGCCCGGTGGTCCTCCCCCGGCGGCCTGCCACTGCCGCTCCAGCCCACCGACGGCCCGGCGCTCGGCGCCCTCGTGGCCGTGCTCGTGCTGACCGCTGCGGCGTGGACGCTCTCGGGCGTGCTCCGCTCGCGCCGCCTCATCCTCGTGTCCGCGGCCCTCGGCGTGCTGGTGCTCGCCGCTCCGCTCACCGGGCAGCTGTGGCTCGCGGTGCTCGCGTGGCTGGTGCTCGCGGCGGCAGCGGTTGCGCTGCTCATCGTGGGCGGGCGCCGAACCTGGGGCGCGGGCATCCGGATCGCCCTCGTCGCCACCGGCGTCGTCTCGCTGGCCCTGTCGTACTCGAGCTCGTGGGCGAGCATCGACACCTGGTGGTACGGGTCGGTGGGCGCTGTGCTGCTGCTCGTCGTCGCACGGGCTGCCACCGGAGTCGCGCCGGTGCGCGCGGCTCTGCTGGCCGTCGCGAGCGTCCTCGCCCTCGTCGCGATCGGGTCGGAGGGATGGCACACCAACGAGCGGTTCCAGGGCGGGGGCGGTGCCGGCGTCGACTCGCTGCACGCCGTCCTGTTCCTCGCGATCCTGCTCGTGGCACTCGCAGCGCTGCTCTCCCGGGTGCTCTCGTCGGCCGAGACTCGGGTACTGGCGTGGCTGGGCTTGGGCACCGCCCTCGTGGCCGCCGGCATCAGCTGGGCGATCGGAGCCATCGGCTTCCCCGACGCGCTCGTGCTGCCGGAGTTCGCCACGAGTGTCGTGCTCGGCGTGCTCTTCCTCGGCTCCCTCCTGCTCTGGGTGCTGCGCCGCGGGGACTTCGCGCCGGAGCGGATCGCCACGTCGGTCGCCCTCGCGCCCGTCGCGGCCTGGCTGCTCGACTCGGTCGCGCGGATCACCGTCCTGCCCCCGTTCGCCGCCTCCCTCGCCCCGATCGCCGCGGCGCTCCTCGTCGCGGGCGTGTCACTCGCCGCCCCGGGCGTGCGCTGGGCCCGCGACCTCGGTGTGGCGGTCGTGGCGGTTCCCGCCGTGGTGGCTGCGGTGGCAACGCGGGCCGACTCGACCTGGCTCGTGCTGGTGCTCGGCGGGGCCGTCGCACTGCTGCTCGCCGTCTCCCGCGACGGGCTGTTCGCCTCCGCCTCCGGCCGCAAGCACCTCGGCTGGGCCGCACTCACGCTCGGGTTCGCGGGGCTCGCCTGGTCGCTAGCAGACCGAGACGTGCGCGACCTCGAGCCGTACGTCCTGCCGCTCACCGGCGCGCTCCTGCTCGTGGCACTCGGCGCTTGGCGCGCCCACCGCACGAGCCGCGCCCCCGCCTTCATCGCGCTCGGCGCCCTGCTCGTCTCCATCGTCCCGCTCGGCGCGGTGTCGGGAACAGGCCCGGTCGAGCGCACGATCGTCGTCGCGGCCGTCTCCGCGGCCCTGCTGCTCATCGGCACCTACCTGCGCGGCTCGGTCTACCTCGACGTCGCGGCAGCGGCGGGCGTGGTGGGCGTGCTCGTGGCGGGCTTCGCGCGGCCCGTCGCGCTCGCCATCGGGGGTGCCACGGATGACGCGGCGCTCGACATCTGGCTCGCGGCATCCGTCGCCGTGCTGCTCGTTGCCGCGGTCGGGCAGGCCCGACTCAGCGGTACCGCTCGCGGGATCGTCGCGCAGTCCGTCGTCGTGGCGGCCCTCGTGCTCGTGGTGCTCATCGAGGTGCCCGTGCTTCGCGACGACGCGCTCGGCACGGCCCGGGCGCTCGTCGTCGTGGCCGTGCTGGCGGGCATCCATGTCGCGGGCATGCTGCTCGAGCGCGCACCCTTCACGCGGGTCGTGGCGTGGATCGCGCTCGCTCTCGCCGCCGTCGTGGGCATCGCGGGCTCGGTCGTCGGCGCGATCGACCCGTTCGAGTGGGCGACCGGGATCATCGCGCTAGCGCTGCTCATCGTCGGCGCCGTCATCGTCGACCGCCACCCGGACGCGGGAAGCTGGCCGTGGCTCGCGCCCGGGCTCCTCGTGCTGCTCGTGCCGTCACTGCTCGCGACCTTCGTAGACCAGCCCATCTGGCGGCTCGTCTGCCTCGGGCTCGCCTGCGTGGCGGCGATACTTCTCGGAGCGGTGCGGAAGCTCCAGGCGCCGCTGCTCATCGGTGCGAGCGTGGTGCTCGTGCACGCGATCCGGACGTTCTCGCCGCAGCTCGTCGCGGTCTACCAGCTCACCGAGTGGTGGGTGTGGGCGGTCGTCGGCGGTGCGCTCATCATCTTCGTCGCGGTGACGTTCGAGCGGCGGGTGCGCGACCTCAAGAGCGTGGGCGGCAGGATCGCGGCGCTGCGCTGATCCGGCGAGCGGTGCCTAGCGCTGCAGCCAGGCCAGCACCGCGAGTACGCGTCGGTGGTCGGTGCCCGAGTCGTCGAGCCCGAGCTTCTGGAAGATCGAGGTCACGTTCTTCTCGACCGCGCCCACGCCGATCACGAGCGCCGCACCGATCGCGGCGTTCGTGCGGCCCTCCGCCATGAGGGCCATCACCTCGTGCTCGCGCGGGGTGAGGGTGGCGAGCGGGTCGTGCCGCCGCCCGATGAGCTGCGCGACGACCTCCGGGTCGAGCACGGTACCGCCCGTGGCGATGCGCTCGACGGCGTCCTGGAGCTCGGCGAGGGACGCGACGCGGTCCTTGAGCAGGTAGCCGATGCCGCCGCTCCCGGAGGAGAGCAGCTCCTGCGCGTAGGCGACCTCGACGTACTGGGAGAGCAGCAGGATTCCCACTCCGGGCAGGAGCTCCCGGGCGCGGATGGCGGCGCGCACGCCCTCGTCGCGGAAGGTGGGCGGCATTCGCACGTCCAGCACCACGAGCTGCGGCTGCTTCTCGACGAGTTCGGCGAGCAGTGCATCCGCATCGCCGTACGCCGCGAGGACCTCGACGCCGGCCTCCTCGAGCACGCGCACGAGGCCTTCGCGCAGGAGCACCGAGTCGTCGGCTACCACCACGCGAAGACCAGTCACGTGCTCCAGACTAGGACCCCACGGAGCTCGGGACGGCCAGGATCACGGGCAGGTGCGCAGACACGATGGTCGGTCCGCCCTCGGGACTCAGGACCTCGAGGGTGCCGCCGAGGCCGCGCAGGCGCTCGTCGAGTCCCGCGATGCCGTGACCGGTCACGACCGTTGCGCCGCCGTGGCCGTCGTCGGTGACGATGATGTCGAGCCACGTCTCATCCGGCTCGGGCAGGCGGCGCAGCGCCACGCGGATCTCGACGTCCTTCGCACCGGAGTGCTTGCCGGCGTTGACGAGCGCCTCTGAGGCGATGAAGTACGCGTTCCGCTCGATCTCCTGCGGGAGGCTCGTGCCAGCCGGCAGGTCGTCCACGATCCGCGTCGGGACCGTGCTGCGCACAGCTGCCGACTCCAGGGCGGCGACCAGGCCGCGGTCGAGCAGGATCGGCGGCGCGAAGCCGCGCGAGAGTGCGCGCAGCTCCTCGAGCGCGTCGCGGGACTGCTGCATCGCCTCCGCGATGAGACCGCGCGCCTTCTCCGGGTCGCCCTCGAGCTGGCGCTCGGCTGCGGCGAGGTCCATCTGCAGGCGCACGAGGCGCTGTTGCGGTCCGTCATGGATGTCGCGCTCGAGCCGGCGCAGCGAGTGCCCCTCGGCGCTGTGCGCGGCGCCACGGGACTCGTTGAGGGAGAGCACCTGGCGCTGCAGGGCATCCGACTTCCATGCACCGAGGATGCCGCGGGCGATGAACCAGTGCAGGCTCACCAGGCCGCGCGTGACGAGCGGCAGAGTCGCGAGGAACACTAGGCCCAGCACGAAGTAGGCGATGTTCTCGATCAGCACGGGGTCGCCGGCGACCGGCATCCCGAGGCGCTCGAAGAGCCAGACCGCCGGGTAGAACTCGTCGCCGTCGCCCGGGATGAAGAGGTTCCAGAACCAGTAGCTGATCCCACCCAGGGAGATGGAGACCCACACGATCATGATCGACCAGGTGACCGTCGTGACGATGAAGTCGACGACCATGACATGAAGGAGATAGAGCCAGTAGTGGCCGTTGCCGAGAACCGCGCGTACCCAGCCGAAGAAGCCGGTGCGGGCCCGCGCGTCCTGCCACTCCGGGCGCTCGATGGGCGGGCGTCCGGTGAAGTCGAGCAGGGCGAGCTCGACAGTGCCGAACCCGCGCGCGATGTAGAGGCAGCCGATGATCAGGACGACGCCGATGAAGAAGGTCACGATCGTGCCGAGGCCCGCGGAGAACAGCGAGACGGTGAGACCGAAGCCCACGAGCGTGATCGGGAACGCGAGAAACAGGAAGAGCAGCTCGCGGGGCGTGGTGCGCCAGAGGCCGCCGTACCCCCCGTGCTTCGTCGGGGTGGTCGTGTCAGTAGTCATGTCGGATTCCTTCGATGGTTCCCGCCCCCATCTTGGTGGCATTGCCCAAGCCTCGCGAACCCCGCCCCGCGGCCCCATCCGGCAGCCTCACGGAACCCGGAGGGGGCTAACCCCACCCCTCAACACGGGCGGTTAGCGTTGCCTTCGCTTGCTTGCGGAATGTGAGCGCGTGGCTAACGTTGATCACAGAACAGCGAAGGAGTCACATCATGACCGAAATCAAGGCAGTTCCCCAGACCTCAGCAGACCCCGACGTCACCTCCGGTGTCGCCCAGTTCCTCGGCCCGGTGGTGACCGACCTCACCGCCCTCTCCGTCGACGGCAAGCAGGCGCACTGGCATGTTCGCGGCGCCAACTTCCAGGCCGTCCACGAGCTCCTCGACGTCATCGTCGACCACGCCCGCGACTACGCCGACACCGCCGCTGAGCGTGTCGTCGCCCTGGGACTGCCGATCGACGCCCGCATCCAGACCGTGGGCGCCAAGACCAGCACGACGAAGATGACTGCGGGCTTCCAGCAGTCCGACGCGGTGATCGGCGAGGTCATCGCCGCGATCGACGCGACGCTCGTGACCGTGCGCACCGCCGTGACCGAGCTCGCCGAGCTCGACCCGGTGAGCCAGGATGTCGCGATCGAGATTGCTCGGGCGCTGGAAAAGGATCGTTGGTTCCTCTTCGCGCACGTCGCAACCAAGTAGCTCGCCCATCCCGAACGGCCCGCTTCGGCGGGCCGTTCGTCGTTAAGCCTCTGCGCCGGGTGCCACTGTGCAAAAAGTGCTCTTCGGCGGAGTTCGGGGAGCACTTTCTGCAGTCTCGCCGGGCGCGCCGGGCGCGGGGGCAAGCGAGCGCGCGGCAACGTGGGCGCGGCGGAGCTAGCGAGTGTCCGGCAACGGGCAAGCGCGGCGGGCGGTCGCCCGAGCCGTGCTCGTCAGCGGGCGTCGTGCGTGAAGCGGCCGGCTAGGAGCGTTGCCGCGACCGGCATCGCGCGCAGGGTGTCGCCTTCGGCGGTCAGCGGGTCTTGCTCCGTGATCACGAGGTCTGCGGGCTGGCCCACCGCTACCGTCGTGCGGGTCGAGGCCGCCAGGGCCTCCGCCCGCGTGACGCGCTGCTCGGGGTGCCAGGGGGCGCGGCCGTCGCGCTCTCGAGTGACCGCTGCCGCGATCTGGATCCACGGATCGAGCGGGGAGACCGGGGCGTCCGAGCCGAGGAGCAGGGTCGCACGAGCGTCGAGGAGGCTGCGGAACGGGTAGAGGCGCCCGGTGCGCTCGGGCCAGAGGCGGTCCGCGACATCCCGATCGTCCATCGCGTGCTCAGGCTGCACACTCGCCTCGACGCCGAGCGCCGCGAACCGCGGGTAGTCCCTCTCGGAGAGGAGCTGCGCGTGCTCGATGCTGCCTCCGACGCGCAACTGCTCGAAGGCGTCGAGGGCGAGGGTGTTCGCGTGGTCGCCGATGGCGTGCACCGCGGGCACGATCCCCGCCTCGGCCGCGCGGCCCATCAGCGGGACGAGCGCCTCGGGCGGCACCGTGAGCTGGCCGTGCGTGCCGTCCTCATAGGCATCCCACGTGTACGCGGTCTGCGTGTTGAGCGAGCCGTCGGTGAGCACCTTGTAGCGCCCGACCGTGAGCAGGTCGTCAATCCGCTGGCCGGTGTGCAGACCCTCCGCGATCGCGCGCTCGAGGTCCTCGGTGTAGATGCCGAACTCGACCCGGAGCGCGTCATGGCCGGCGGCGACGCGGCGCTGCCAGTGCTCCAGGTTCCAGGCCATCTCGTAGTCGACGATGCCCACCACGCCCCGGCTGGCGGCTGCCGTCGCAGCGGTGCGCGCCCAGCCGTCCACGGTCTCGTCCGCAACCGTGTCGAGACGCTGGTGCACGCCGAACGCGTCGTCCTCCGTGAGCAGGCCGGTCGGATGCCCGCGGTGTCCGTAGAGCGCGAGGGCCGCAGTGTTCAGCCACACCGAGTGGAGGTCGGCGGCCACGAGCACCACCGGCACGCCGCCCGTCGTCGCGTCCAGCTCGGCGAGGGAGGGGGCATCCGGCCACAGGCCATAGCGGTAGTTGGCGCCCACGACGGGCGACCCGTCCATGGCACCGCCGATGATCGCGGCCGCCTCGCGGGCAGACCGCGCGGACGACAGGTCGACGCGGCGAGAGGTGAGGGTCCACTGGGTGAAGTGGACGTGGTGGTCCCAGAGGCCGGGCGAGACCCAGCGGCCGGCGAAGTCCTCGTCGGTGCCGATCGACGGACCGATCTCGGCGATCAGCCCGCCCTCGATGCGGAGGTCGACGACGCGGTCGCCCAGCCGGAGATTACTGAGAATCATGGCCGTGCACCCGCCGCATCTCGCGCGCGAGGTCGGGGTTGGAGTACTGCTCCCCGGCCTGCAGCTCATCGATGATGCGGTCGACGACCTCGGGCGCCTTGTTCTGGCTGAGCTTGGCGCGGGCGTCGAACCGGGTGACGACCAGGCGCAGTCCGACGGTACCGAGGGCGATGCGCCGGGCGGCCTGCTCGTCGATCTCGAGGGAGATGGGCTCGGGCATCCTGTCCTCGAAATGGTCGACCAGCTTGTCGAGCACCTCGAAATTCTCTGCCTCAGACAGAATCTGCGGCACGCCGTACAAGTGGGCGGTGACGTGGTTCCAGGTCGGCACGAACCCCGACTTCTCGTCGTGGTACCAGCCGGGCGAGATGTAGCCGTGCGGCCCCGCGATGATGATCATCACCTCGTGCTCACCGAGCTCGTGGAGCTTCTCGTCGGGCCGGCCGACGTGGCTCACGATACTGATCGAGTCGTCATCGGTCTCCTCGAGGACCACGGGATAGTGCGACGCGACAAGGCCCGCGGTGGTGTTGGAGATGATCGTGGCCCACGGATTCTCGCGGATGAGCCGCTTGACCTCCGCCGGATCCGTCATGAGGAAGTGCGGTGTGTGTCTCATGCTTGGTCCTTCGGGCAGAAGTAGAGCTTGCGGCCGCCGATCTCCTCCATGACGATGGGCGTTCCGCACACGCGGCACGGCTCCCCCGTGCGGTGGTAGACCCAGTGCCGGTCGGCGCGGCTGGCCATCGCGCCGTCGTAGGCCTCCTTGCTGAGGCCGTCCATGGTCATCATCTGGCCGGTCTCGACACCGATCTTCAGCAGCTTCGCCCAGTCTTTCCAGAGCGCCCGCACAGTCGCCTCGGGCAGATCGCGGCCGGGGATGTGCGGGTTGAGCCGCGCGCGGAACAGCAGCTCGGCGCGGTAGACGTTGCCGATGCCCGCGACCACGGACTGGTCCATGAGCAGCAGGCAGATCGGCGTGGGCTTCTTGAGGACGGTCGCGACGAAGCGGTCCTCGGCGGCCCGGCTGTCGTCGAGCAGCGGATCGGGCCCGAGCTTGTTGATCGCGGCCTGCACCTCCTCGGGGAGCAGGATCTCGCACGCCGTCGGGCCGCGCAGGTCTGCGCAGGTGGCATCCGTGAGCAGGCGGACGCGGACGGCGCCGATGGGCGGGGGCGGGAACGACTCGAGCGTGCCCTCGACCTCCTGCTCGGCCATCCGGAGCCTTGTGCGCCGCGGCGCGCCGATCGAGCTCAGCGAGTCCTCGAAGGACCCGACCACCGTGCCCTTCTGCCCGGTCTGGCCGATGCGGCCGGCTGACGCCGCCATGGTCGCGTCGGCGGTGACGTCGCCCGCGAAGTCCCACGCGCCGTAGATGCCGAGGTGCACCTTCAGCCACAGCTCATTGTCGAACTCGAGGAACATCTGCTTGCCGACCGCGATCGCCTGCGTCATGATGTGGCCGTCGATGCGAGCGGCACCGGCGGCGAAGCGGCCCTGGGGCGAGGATGCCGCGACCCGGTGCCCCACGAAGTGCAGCGCGAACTGGCGCGCGATGCGGTGGACGGAATGGCCCTCAGGCATCGACGTCGTGTCCCGCGATCAGGCCCGTCGCCTCGTACTCGGCGAGCTGCGCGATGCGGCGTGCGTGGCGCTCCTCCCCCGAGAACGGCTCGGCGATGAAGACATCGATGAAGTGCTTCGCCTCCTCGACGGTGTGCTGTCGTGCACCGATCGAGATGAGGTTCGCATCGTTGTGCTGGCGCGCGAGGAGGGCGGTCGACTCGTTCCAGACGAGCGCGGCGCGGGCGCCCGTGACCTTGTTCGCCGCGATCTGCTCGCCGTTGCCCGAGCCGCCGAAGACGATGCCGAGGCACTCGACGCCCGCGGCCTGATCACGAACCACGGCGAGCGCCGCGTTGATGCAGAAGCTGGGGTAGTCGTCGAGCGGGTCGTAATTCTTGGGCCCGTGGTCGACCACGTCGTGGCCTGCGCTGCGCAGGTGCTGCTGGAGGTCTTCGCTGAACTCGAGGCCGGCATGATCCGTCGCGATATGGATGCGCATGCAGCCCAGTTTAGGCAGTGCCCCCGACCTCTCCCCTCTGGCGCAATGCCGGGCCCCAGGAGCACTATTGAGTCAGGAACTTCTCGCGAAGGAGGCACCATGAACAGCCGCACCGATCGCATGCCCGAAGGGATGCCCGTACTCTCGCCCGGGCGGCACCGCAGCCCGAAGCAGGGCGCGTGCTTCATGGAGTTCGCGTCGTACCTCGCGGGCGAGAAGTGGAGCGACCATCCCGCGTGCACCCACCCCGCGATCGCGGCCCTCGCCCGCGACGTCAACGACCTCGCGAGTGACGCTGCACGGGCACAGCTCACCTCGCTCATCCACCGCGTCGTCGGCCTCACGAGCGGTGATCCCCGCTTCGGCCTCGCGGTCGCCCTGCATGCCGCGCGTGCGGCGCTGCCGATCGCGAGCATGGAGCGCCAGCGGGCCCTTGCCGTTGCGCTGCTCTCCTTCGACCCTGAGCACGGGCCGGAGACTCGCGCGGCCTTCGCCCAGGCTCCCGATCTCGAGCCGTGGGCGCGCAGCTACCTCGCGACGACGCGGGTCGCGCCGCGCGCGACGGCCTTCACCGTCCAGTCGATCGTCCACTCCGCCATCGTGGGCATCGCGTACGCCTGCGTTTCCGACTCGGACGACCGCCTGGTCACGGTGCTGCGCGAGACCATCGAGGCGGCAGAGGCGGCGCGCACGCCGGTCGTCGACAGGCAGCTCGCCGCGGTCTAGCGCGCCAAGCCTCCGCCCCGCTCCGTTGCGCGATGGCTGGGTACCGAGCCGTCCGCCCTCGACGGCGGCTGGCCGAGCGCCGCGCCCTCGGGCTGTTCCGCCAACTCAGGACATTCGTGAGGACGCCGAACAAACGTCCTGAGTTGGCGGAACGCAGCGGACAAGGCGCCAGGGTGCCGGAGGCGGAGGACGCAGGACGCAGGAGGCGGAGTGTGCCGGAGGCGGAGGACGCAGGACGCAGGACGCAGGAGGCGGAGGTGCGTCAGCGCGGAACAAGCGGAGCGGCGACGGGCGCACGGCGGCCGGCCAGGGAGCGCGGGCCGAGATCAGCCGACGACACGGAGCAGCCGGCCCTACTCGGTCTCGTTGTCGATGCCGTCGATAAGCCAGTGCCCGCCCGTCTGCACGAGGTAGTAGCGCAGTGAGTAGTCGACGGGGTCGCCGCTCGTGGAGTCGGTCTCGTCGGTGACGACCTCGGCCGTGCTGCCCTGGACCTCAGACGACACCACGCGGACCGAGTAGGCGTACTCGCCGTCGACAGTGAGGCCCTTGGCGTTGTCGACCCATGTCGCGCAGTCGAAGTCCTTGCCGAAGAAGCCGTCCTGGAACTCGGTGGTGGTCGTGGACTGGAACAGGGCGCAGTCCGCCTTCTTGAAGGACAGGTCGTAGTCGGTGACCGTCTTCTTCGGGTCGCCGCCGAGTGCACCGAAGACGGTGAGCACAGTGACGACGAGCGCAACGATCAGGAGGACGAAGACGAGGATCGCGCCGCCGAGCACGAACGGCCAGATCTTGCGCTTCTTGACCGGGGCGGGAGCTGCCGGGTCGAAGGCGGCCGTCGTCGGGGCGGCGGGCGGGGCCGGAGGCGGCGGCGCGGCCTCTGACGGGGTCGGAACGGGGATCTCGGGGGTGGGCTCGTCGGCCATGGTCGCTCCGATGTTCGGGGAAAGTGTCAGCGTATCGGGCCTCCCGTTAGGGTGGGTAGTCGGACACGATCCGACGAGCGAAGGAGCAAGCGGTGCCAGGAGAGAACCTCACACGAGTCGAAGCGCAGGAGCGAAAGGGGCTCGTGGATGTCACGAGCTACGAGGTCTCGCTCGACCTCACTACCGGTGCCGAGACGTTCGCCAGCACCACGGTCGTGCGGTTCACCGCCGAGCCCGGCTCGGCGGCGTTCATCGACGCGATCACCAAGACCGTGCACTCCGTCACCCTCAACGGAACGTCGCTCGATCCCGTCGCCGTGAGCGACGGCGTGCGCATCCAGCTCCCCGAGCTCGCCGCCGAGAACGTCCTCGAGGTCGTCGCCGACGCCCTCTACACGAACACCGGCGAGGGCCTGCACCGCTTCGTCGACCCGGTCGACGACGAGGTCTACCTCTACTCCCAGTTCGAGGTCCCGGACAGCCGTCGCGTCTTCGCCGTGTTCGAGCAGCCCGACCTCAAGGCGACGTTCCAGTTCACGGTGAAAGCGCCCGCGAAGTGGGTTGTCGTGAGCAACTCCCCCACTCCGGTTCCGACAAGCTCGACCGACGGTGCCAGCGTGTGGACGTTCGCGCCCACGGGAATCCTCTCCAGCTACGTGACCGCGATCGTCGCCGGCCCCTACGTGTCGGTGGCCGATGAGCTGACGTCGAGCGACGGCCGCGTCATCCCGCTCGGCATCTTCGCCCGCAAGTCTCTGAGCCAGTACCTCGACTCCGACTACATCTTCGAGAAGACCAAGCAGGGCTTCGAGTTCTACGAGAAGCACTTCGACTACCCGTACCCGTTCGAGAAGTACGACCAGCTCTTCGACCCGGAGTTCAACGCGGGCGCGATGGAGAACGCGGGCGCGATCACGTTCACCGAGAGCTACGTGTTCCGCTCCAAGGTGACCGACGCGATCAAGGAGCGCCGGGTCGTGACGATCCTGCACGAGCTCGCGCACATGTGGTTCGGCGATCTAGTGACCATGAAGTGGTGGAACGACCTCTGGCTCAACGAGAGCTTCGCGGAGTGGGCGTCGACCCTCGCGACGGCGGAGGCCACCGAGTGGAACGAGGCCTGGACCACCTTCCAGGCCATGGAGAAGAGCTGGGCATACCGGCAGGACCAGCTGCCCTCCACGCACCCGGTCGTCGCAACCATCAACGACCTCGAGGACGTGCAGGTCAACTTCGACGGGATCACCTACGCGAAGGGCGGCTCGGTCATCAAGCAGCTCGTCGCGTGGGTCGGGCTCGAGGCGTTCATGAAGGGCGTTGCGGCGTACTTCAAGAAGCACGCGCACGGCAACACCGAGCTGAGCGACCTGCTCGCCGAGTTGGAGAAGACCAGCGGCCGCGAGCTCGGCACGTGGAGCAAGCTCTGGCTCGAGACCGCGGGCGTCAACACGCTGCGGCCCCTGATCGAGACCGACGCCGAAGGCGCGATCACCTCTTTCGTCGTGCAGCAGGAGGCCGCCGCCGACTACCCGACGATCCGGCCCCACCGTCTCGCGATCGGCTTCTACGGCCTGCACAACGGCAAGCTCGTGCGCGACCACCGCGTCGAGATCGACGTCGACGGCGTTTCCACGCCGGTGCCCGAGCTGGTCGGGCTCAAGCGGCCGGACCTCGTGCTCGTCAACGACGAGGACCTGGCGTACGCCAAGATCCGCCTCGACGAGAAGTCGCTCGAGGTAGCGATGGAGCACCTCGAGGACATCGACGACCCGTTGGCGCGCTCCATCGTGTGGGGTGCGGCGTGGGACGCGACGCGCGACGCCGAGGCATCCCCCTCCGACTACGTGCAGCTCGTGCTCAACAACATCGCCGCCGAGACCGAGTCGACCACGATCCGGACGACGCTCACGCAGCTCACGACCGTCGCGCGGGTCTACGTGACCCCGTCGCGCCGCGACGAGACGATCGAGGCGGTCGGCGACGGACTCTGGATCCTCGCGAAGGAGGCGCACGCCGGCTCCGACGCGCAGTTCCAGTTCGCGAAGTTCTTCGCCAACATCGCGTCCACGGCCGACCATGTGGCGACCCTCCGCGGGCTGCTCGACGGCTCGGTCGTGCTCGACGGCCTCGAGATCGACACCGACCTGCGCTGGGAGATCCTCGAGGGGCTCGTCCTCAACGGTGCAGCAGACGCGGCCGAGGTCGACAAGGAGCTCGCGGGCGACAACACCTCGAACGGTGCTCAGGCAGCCGCCCGCGCCCACGCAACGCTCGCGACCGCCGAGGGCAAGCGCGCGGCGTTCGACTCGCTGGTGGTGAGCGACACCCTGCCGAACGCCATCGTGCGGATGGTGACGATGGGCTACCAGCACGTCAACGACCCGTCAGTGCTCGAGGGTCTCGTCGCACCGTATTTCGGGATGCTGAACGACATCTGGGCCAACCGCTCGTACAAGATCGCCGAGTACGTCGTACTCGGCCTCTACCCCGCGCCGTTGGCATCCCAGGGCCTCGTGGATGCCACGAACGCCTGGCTCGCGGGCAACCCCGAGATCCCGGCCCTCCGCAGGCTCGTGATCGAGAACCTCGCGGGCGTGGAGCGCGCTCTCAAGGCGCAGGAGCGCGACGCGAGCTGATGGACTGGAACGCGATCTGGCTGCAGCTCACCGACCCCGAGAGCGGCTGGCACAAGCTCGCGGTGTCGGTGGCGGTGGTTGTCGGCGCGATCGTGCTGCGGGGCATCCTGCTGTTCATCATCAGGCGCGTGGTGAGCCGCATCGTCAACGGAGCCAAGAAGAAGCAAAACTTCGAGGACACCCAGGCGCTGCTCATGTCGCCCCTCGCCGCGGTGCGGATCGTCCAGCGCACGCGCACGCTCGGCAGCGTCTTCAGCAACATCGTGACCGCCGTGATCGTGATCCTCGTGGTGCTCGTGCTGTTCACCACGCTCGTGCCCGAGGCGACGGGCGCATTCGCCCTCATCACCGCCGCCCTCGGCGCGGGGCTCGGCTTCGGCGCGCAGAACATCGTCAAGGATGTGCTGAGCGGCCTGTTCATGGTCGCGGAGGACCAGCTCGGC
Source organism: Rhodoglobus sp. (assembly GCA_025463515.1). Lineage (GTDB taxonomy): Bacteria > Actinomycetota > Actinomycetes > Actinomycetales > Microbacteriaceae > Rhodoglobus. Next base: position 80,516 of record JAODAQ010000054.1, on the reverse strand, counting down.
GTGGGTGACGTCGTCGACCTGGGACCCGCTACCGGCGTGGTCGAAGGGGTGGGCATCCGGATCACCCTCGTGCGCGACGTCAACGGCACTCTCTGGTTCGTGCGCAACGGCGAGATCCTGCGGGTGGGCAACATGTCGCAGGGCTGGGCGCGCGTGATCATCGACCTTGCCGTCCCCTACGACGTCGACCTCGACGCCGTGCAGGAGAAGGTGCTCGGGACGGCCCGCGACATGGCCGCCAACACCAAGTGGAAGTCCCGGATTCTCGAAAAGCCCGAAATCTGGGGCATCGAGTCGATCTCCGCCGAGGCGATCGTGCTCAGGCTCGTCGTCAAGACCGCGTCCGCCTCGAAGGAGGACGTGGCCCGCGAACTGCGCGCCCGCCTCAAGCGCGCCCTCGACGAGGCCGGCGTGAAGCTTCCCGCCCTGAACTCGATAGTCCTGAGCGGCTCGGACGGCGCAGCGAGCGTGCGCGGTGCACGCCCGCCCCGCACCAGGCCGGTCGCCGTGCAGAACGACCCGAAAGCTACTGACAAATGAGTGACGGCCACGAGCCCAATCCGGTGACGCTGCGCATGAGCGCGGGCGGCGAGGCTGTGCAGGGCAACTTCTGGGAGCAGGTCGGCGGCCGGCCCACCTTCGAGAGGCTCGTGCGGGAGTTCTACGCGGGTATCGCCACCGACGAGGTTCTGCTGCCGATGTATCCGGAGCAGCCCGACCTCGAGGGCGCGATCCAGCGGCTTACCGGGTTCCTCGAGCAGTACTGGGGCGGCCCCACGACATACAGCGAGGAGCGCGGGCACCCGCGGCTGCGCATGCGGCACATGCCTTTCAAGGTCAACCCGGATGCCCGTGACCGCTGGTTGAAGCACATGCGCGCGGCCCTTGACACCCTCGAGCTGCCGCCCCTGCAGGACGCCACACTGTGGGCGTACCTCGACCGCGCCGCACAGGCGATGGTGAACACGTTCGACGAGTGAGCGGGTTGAGTAAGGCGCTCTGGCGCCTGTATCGAAACCTCACGAAGGCTTGTCACGTGTGAGGTTTCGATACGGCCGCGGGCGGCCTACTCAACCAGCTCTGCGGCGAGGCCGTCGCGGAGCGGGGTGGTCGGGCGGCCGATGAGGCGGGAGAGATCGCCCGGCGTGTGCCCGAGCAGCCCGTCGCGGATGTTGCCGTCCAGTGCCACGACGAACCCCGCGGTGCCCTCGTCGAGGCCGGCGCCGAGCAGAGCCGCACGGTGCTCCTCGGGGGTGAGCGCGGCGAGCGCGACCGGGGTGCCGGAGATCTCGGTGATCGCGGCGGCGAGCTCCGCGAAGTCCCACGCGGTGTCACCGGAGAGCTCGTAGGTCTTGCCAGCGTAGGAGTCGTCGAGGAGGACGGCGGCCGCGGCATCCGCGTAGTCCTTGCGCGATGCGCTCGAGACCGTGCCCGCGCCCGTGCTCGAGGCGAGCGTCCCGGAGGCGATGGCCTGCCGGGCGGCACCCGTGTAGTTCTCGGTGTACCAGCCGTTGCGCAGGATGGTGAAGGGGACCCCGGATTCGACGAGGTACTCCTCCGTGGCCTTGTGCTCGGGCGCCAGGACGAGGGCCGAGGTGGTTGCGGCGGGCGCGCTCGTGTAGACGATGCGGTTCACGCCGGCCGCCTTCGCTGCGTCGATCGCTGCCTTGTGCTGCGCGAAGCGCTGGCCGGGCTCGCTCGCGGAGACGAGCATGACGGTGCCCGCGCCCGCGAAAGCTGCATCGAGGGTATCGGGCTCGGAGAAGTCGATTCGGGCCACGCGGACACCGCGGGCGACGAGGTCGTCGCGCTTTCCGGTGCTGCGGCCGGCGGCGACGATGTCGCCCGGAGGCGTTCCGTCACGGAGGAGGGCTTCGACGATGAGACGGCCAAGGTGCCCTGTGGCACCGGTTACGACGATTGACATGCCGCGAGTCTACTTCCTGTACGCAGGTACCCACCTTTTGGTAAGTTACTTGCATGGACGTTAGCAACTCGCACGGCTTCACCGACGGCATCCTTCCCGCCAACTGCCCGTCTCGCACCGTACTCGACCACGTGACGAGCAAGTGGGGCGTGCTCGTGATCATCGCACTCGCCGAGCGCGGCCTGCGCTGGGGCGAGCTGCGCCGCACGGTCGAGGGCGTCAGCGAGAAGATGCTCGCGCAGACCCTGCGCACCCTCGAACTCGACGGCTTCGTGAACCGGGATGCCCAGCCGACGATCCCGCCGCGAGTCGACTACAGCCTCACCGAGCGCGGCCGCGAGCTCGCCGCCCGCCTCCTGCCCCTCATGGACTGGATCGCCGACAACGCGGACGAGATCCTAACCCCGGCTTAGCACCGTCCGCGCGTGCCGGAGCACGGGCTCATCCACCATGCGGCCGCGGAACGTGAACACCCCGCGCTCGTGCTCCGCCGCGGCGAGCAGCTCGCGCGCGAACGAGAGCTGCTCGGGGCTCGGCGCGTAGGCGGCACGGATCGTCGCCACCTGGTCGGGGTGGATGCACGCGGTCGCCGCGAACCCCACGGCCGCTGCGTCGGCGGCCTCGGCGGCGAGGCCCGGCAGGTCCGGGATGTCCAGGTACACCGAGTCGACGGCGGCCTTGCCGTGCGCCCCCGCCGCGAGCAGCACCGTCGAGCGGGCGTGCGCCGCGACATCCCGGTAGCGCCTGTCGTCGTGCCGGCTCGAGGAGCCGCCGAGTGAGGCGACGAGGTCTTCCGCGCCCCACATGAGCCCGACCACCGCGTCGACGGCGGCGATCGCGGCCGCGTTGACGATGCCTGCCGCCGTCTCGCACAGCGCGATCACGTCGTAGTCGCCCAGTCGCTCGAGGTCGCGCGCCCCGCTCGTCTTGGCGAGCATCACGTACCGGTAGTCAGTGCTGTCGATCGCTTCGAGATCGAGCTCGTGGTCGTCGGTGCCGGCGGGGTTGACGCGCACGATCGTCCGAGAAGGGTCGAGCGGATGCGCAATGAGCGACTCGCGAGCCTCCGCCTTGGCGCCCGGGGATACCGCGTCCTCCAGGTCGAGGATCACGGCATCTGCTCGGGCCGCCGCCTTGGCGTAGCGCTCGGGCCGGTCCGCGGGGCAGAACAGCAGGGCGGGGCCGAGGTCGAACGTCACGGGGTGCACCACACCAGGGCAGTACGCGTGGCGACGCCGACGACCACCCCGTCCTGGTTCTTTCCGGTGTGCTTGAGCGTGACGATCCCCTGGCCCGGGCGCGACGCGGACAGCCGCTTCTCCACCACTTCCGTCTCGGTGTAGAGCGTGTCGCCGTGGAAGAGCGGGTGCGGGAACGCGACCTCCGTGAACCCGAGGTTGCCCACGATCGTGCCCTGGGTGAGCTGCGCGACCGAGCTGCCGACCATCGTCGACAGGGTGAGCATCGAGTTCACGAGCCGTTGCCCGAAGGGCTGCGTCTGCGCCCATGCCGCGTCGAGGTGCAGTGCCTGCGTGTTCATCGTGAGGGTGGTGAACAGCACGTTGTCAGCCTCCGTGACCGTCCGGCCCGGGCGGTGCAGGTAGCGCACGCCCGAGTCGAACTCCTCGTAGTAGAGCCCGCGCTGCTCGACGTCGCGCATCAGAAGCCCAGCTCCCGCGAGATCACCATGAGCTGCACCTCGGTGGTGCCCTCGCCGATCTCCAGGATCTTCGAGTCGCGGTAGTGGCGCGCGACCGGGTTCTCGTTGAGGAATCCGTAGCCGCCGAAGATCTGCGTCGCATCCCGGGCGTTGTCCATGGCGGCCTCGCTGCTGATCATCTTGGCCAGGCTCGCCTCCAGCTTGAACGGCTTGCCCGCCACGAGCAGGTGGGCGGCCTCGTAGGTGGCGAGCCGCGCCGAGTGCACGCGCGCCTGCATCCGGGCGATCTTGAACGCGATGTGCTGGTTGGAGCCGATCGAGCGGCCGAAGACGTTGCGGCTCTTCGCGTAGCGCATCGCCTCCTCGAGGCAGCCCTGAGCGGCGCCCGTGCACAGCGCGGAGAAGGCGACGCGGCCCTCGTCCAGGCTCTCCAGGAAGTTCGCGAAGCCGCGCCCGCGCTCGCCCAGGAGGTTCTCCTCGGGCACGCGCACATCGGTGAAGACGAGCGGGTGCGTGTCTGAGGTGTGCCAGCCGACCTTGTCGTAGGGCGGCAGCACCTCGAAGCCCGGGGTGCCGCTCGGCACGATGATGGCCGAGAGCTCAGGTGCCCCGTTGTCGCGGCGGCCCGTGACGGCGGTGACCGTCACCAGCGACGTGATCTCGGAGCCCGAGTTGGTGATGAACTGCTTCGTGCCGTTGATCACCCACTCCCCGTTCTCGAGCACGGCCGTGGTCTTCGTCCCGGCGGCGTCGGAGCCCGCATCCGCCTCGGTCAGCCCGAAGCCCGCGAGAGCCTTCCCCTGCGCGAGCGGCGTCACCCAGCGGTGCCGCTGCTCCTCCGTCCCGGAGCGGAAGATCGGCATCGCCCCGAGGCCCACCCCGGCCTCGAGGGTCACGCCGATCGACTGGTCGGCCCTGCTCAGCTCCTCAATAGCGATGCAGAGGTCGACGTAGGTGCGGCCCTGTCCCCCGTACTCCTTCGGGAACGGCAGGCCGAACAGCCCCATGTCGCCCATGGCCGCGATGATGCCGTACGGCAGCTCGCGCTTCGTGTCGTACTCGTACGCGGCCGGGGCGACGACAGTATCGGCGAAGTCGCGCACCTGGGCGCGCAACTTCTCCTGGGCATCGGTGAGCTCGAGATCCAGAACCATGGTCATGCTGCTTCTCCTTCGTGGGGATGAATGACGGCGACGACCTGGTCCACCCGGACCTGGTCGCCTTCGGCAACCTCGACGGTCACCGTTCCGGCGACAGACGCGAGCATGGTGTGCTCCATCTTCATCGCCTCGATCGCGAGGAGGGGCTGGCCCGCCTCGACGACATCTCCTGTCCGCGCGCTGACCGAGACGACAGTCCCGGGCATCGCGGATCGCACCTCCGGGCTCACCGCGCCGGCAACGCGGCCGAGGGATGCCCGGTGCGCAGCCAGTCGCTGCTCCCTGCTGGGCGTGGCGAACTGGTGCACCGCCCCGTCACGCGAGAGCCACACCTCGCCGGGGCCCCTCGCCCAGCGGAACGTGGTCACGACCCCGTCGAGCTCGACGGTCACCGTCTCGGCGGTGCTGGTGGGTTGAGTAGGCCGCCCGCGGCCGTATCGAAGCCCTGAATCCCCGAGCCGCCACCCGTCCGCTGCACCCCACGGCCCCGCCGTCTGCCGGGAGACGAGCTGCAGGTGCTCGAGCGCGGCGTGCGCCGCGGCATCCGGGGCCTCGTCTTGGAACGGAAGCAGGCTCTCGATCAGCCCGGTGTGAAGTCGGCCCGCGCGCACCTCGGGATCCGTGACGAGTGCGCGCAGGAAAGCGAGGTTGGTGCGGATGCCGAGCACCGACGTCTCGGCGAGGGCGCCGTCGAGGCGGGCGAGCGCCTCCGCGCGGGTCGGTGCCCACGCGATGATCTTCGCGAGCATCGGGTCGTAGCTCGTGCCGACGACCAGGCCGGGCTTCAGCGAGCTGTCGACGCGCACGCCCGTCGGCTCGTGCAGGGCCAGGATCTCGCCGGCGGACGGGAGGAACCCCGCGGCGGGGTCTTCCGCGTACAGCCGCGCCTCGACGGCGTGGCCTCGCAACCGGGGGTTCAGCGTCAGCGGCTCCCCCGCCGCGATGCGCAACTGCCACTCGACGAGGTCGACGCCGGTCACGAGCTCGGTGACGGGGTGCTCGACCTGGAGGCGGGTGTTCATCTCCATGAAGAAGAACTCGCCGGGGTTCTCGTCGGAGACCAGGAACTCGACGGTGCCGGCGCCCACGTAGTCGACGCTGCGGGCGACCTCGCAGGCGGCCTCGCCGATGCGCTGCCGGGTTGCCTCGTCGAGCAGCGCCGACGGCGCCTCCTCGATGATCTTCTGATGGCGGCGCTGGAGGGAGCACTCCCGCTCGCCGAGGTGGATGACGCGGCCGTGGCTGTCGGCGAGCACTTGCACCTCGATGTGCCGCGGCACGGTGACCAGCCGCTCGAGGAGCAGGGTGTCGTCGCCGAAGGCCTTCGTCGCGATGCGGCGGGCGCTGGCCAGCGCCTCCGGCAATTCCGAAATGACGGAAACTGCCACCATCCCCTTGCCGCCGCCCCCGGCCGAAGGCTTGATCAGCAAGGGGAAGCCCACGTTCTCGGCAGCGGCGATCAGCTCGGCATCCGTCATTTCGGAAGTGCCGGCGCCCGGGATGACCGGCACGCCGCGCGCGGACACGTGCTCCTTGGCGCGGATCTTGTCGCCCATCGCCTCGATCGCGGCGACCGGCGGGCCGATGAACACGATCCCGGCGGCAGCGCACGCCCGCGCGAAGTCCACGTTCTCGGAGAGGAACCCGTACCCCGGGTGCACCGCGTCGGCCTTGATCGCGACGATCGCGGGGATGTCGAGGTAGCTCGGCACGAGCACCGCTTCGTCGGCGAGCTGCACGTGGCGGGCGCCCCGGTCCTCCTCGGTGAAGATCGCGAGGGAACGGATGCCCATCTCGCGCAGCGTACGGATGACCCGGCACGCGATCTCACCCCGGTTGGCGACGAGCACTGTGTCAAACATGCGCGGTCACATCCGGAACAGCCCGAAGGCCGGGTCGGGCAGCGGCACCGCTGCGCACACGTCGAGGGCGAGCCCGAGCACCCGGCGGGTGTCGAGCGGGTCGATGATGCCGTCGTCCCAGAGACGGCCGGTCGAGTAGTACGGGCTGCCCTGGGTCTCGTACTGCGCGCGGATCGTGGCGGGGTCGGCATCGCCCACCGAGCTCAGCACCGACGCTGCCTGCGCCCCGCCCATGACGGAGATGCGCGCGTTCGGCCACATCCACAGGAAGCGCGGCGAGTACGCCCGGCCGCACATCGAGTAGTTGCCGGCGCCGAACGAGCCGCCGATCACGACGGTGAGTTTGGGCACGCGAGTGGTCGCGACGGCCGTCACCATCTTCGCGCCGTTCTTGGCGATGCCGCCCGCCTCGGCGTCGCGGCCGACCATGAAGCCGGAGATGTTCTGCAGGAACACGAGCGGGATACCGCGCTGGTCGCACAGCTCGATGAAGTGCGCGCCCTTGAGCGCCGACTCGCTGAACAGCACGCCGTTGTTGGCGACGATACCGACCGGATGCCCGTGCAGCCGCCCGAACCCGGTGACCAGGGTTTTGCCGTACTCGCGCTTGAACTCGTGGAACTCGCTGCCGTCGAGCAGCCGCGCGATCACCTCGTGCACGTCGTAGGACTGCTGCACGTCCGTGGGCACCGCGCCGTAGAGCTGGGCTTCGTCGACTACCGGTTCGCGGGCTTCCGCGACATCCCAGGCGCTCTGCGCGGGCCTCGGCAGCGTCGAGACGATGTCGCGCACGATGCCGAGCGCGTGCCGGTCGTCGTCCGCGAGGTGGTCGGTCACACCGCTCACCCGGGAGTGGAGCTCCCCGCCGCCGAGCTCTTCGGCGGTCACTACTTCGCCGATGGCGGCCTTCACGAGGGGCGGTCCGCCGAGGAAGATCGTGCCCTGTCCGCGCACGATGATCGTCTCGTCGCTCATCGCCGGAACGTAGGCCCCACCAGCGGTGCAGGAGCCCATGACGGAGGCGACCTGGGCAATGCCCTGCGCCGACATCCGGGCCTGGTTGTAGAAGATGCGGCCGAAGTGCTCGCGGTCGGGGAAGACCTCGTCCTGCAGCGGGAGGTACGCCCCGCCGGAGTCGACGAGGTACACGCACGGCAGGCGGTTCTCGAGCGCGACCTCCTGCGCCCGCAGGTGCTTCTTGACCGTCATGGGGAAGTAGGTGCCGCCCTTGACCGTCGCGTCGTTGCAGATCACGAGCACCTGGCGGCCGTGCACGAGCCCGATGCCCGCGATCACGCCGGCTCCCGGTGCCTCGTCGTCGTAGAGGCCGGTTGCGGCGAGCGGCGCGAGCTCGAGGAAGGGGCTGCCCTCGTCGAGCAGCTCGTCCACGCGGTCGCGCGGCAGCAGCTTGCCGCGCTCGACATGGCGCACCCTCGAGCGCTCGGGGCCGCCCAGCGCAGCGGTCGCAAGCCGGTCGCGCAGCTCGGAGACGAGGGCACGGTGCGCGGCATCGTTCGCGGCGAATCCGTCACTGGACGGATCGACCGTGCTCGAGAGGGTCTCCATCGACAACCTTGCTGAGTTAGTGGCGATTAACTGTCATTAGGTTAGCGTTGATTAACTGAACTGTCTAGACTGGCGGGCGTGAGCGACACCACCCGCAGCCGCGCGAAGGCCGACCGCCGCGCTGCCATGCTGGCGGCCGCCGCGCACCTCTTCGCCGAGCGCGGCTTCGCCCGCGTCTCCCTCGAAGACCTGGGCGCCGCCGTCGGCGTCAGCGGCCCGGCGTTCTACCGGCACTTCGCCGGCAAGCAGGCGGTACTCGGCGCGCTGCTCGTCGGCGTGAGCGAGGGCCTCGCGTCCGGCGGCCGCGCCGTGGTCGACGAGGCCCCGGATGCCGCGGCTGCCCTCGACGCCCTCATCGCGTTCCACGTGGACTTCGCGCTGGCCAACGCCGACGTCATCCGCGTGCAGGACCGCGACCTCGACAGCCTCGCCGACCCGGACCGCCACGACGTCCGCGCCCTGCAGCGCACCTACGTGGAGCTCTGGGTCGACGTGCTCGGGCAGCTGCAGCCCGGCGTCGAGCGCACGACCCTCCGCACGAAGGCGCACGCGACCTTCGGCCTGATCAACTCCACTCCCCACAGCGGCAGCACGAGGGGCTCTGAGAAAGCACAGACGCGCGCGGTGCTCGAGCGCATGGCGGCGGCAGCGCTCCGCGCCTGACGCGGACGGCATCCCGCGCCCCCGCTACCGCCGCACGCCCCGCCCGAGCACCGAGGTCGTGAGGTGCGTCGCCGTGCGCCCGTCGCTGGACAGGCGCTCGCGGACATCGTCGAGGACGTGCTCCCGGCGGTCGGCCGGCAGCCCCTCCACGAACGGCCCGAACGGCGTGCCGAACAGCCCCGCGATCTCGGAGTCCACGGTCGGCCAGCGCACCGCGAGCTCCTGCCGGGTCGCGCGCACGTCCGCGGCGCCGGCCGTGAGCAGGTCGTCGACGATGCCGTGCACGGTGGTCGCCACTGACGCGTTGCTGATCGTGCGCGTGGAGCCCGCGGCCGTCGCATCCCGCTGCAGTGCCTCGGCGAAAGCGTCGAACGGGTCGAGGCGCTCGTCGTTCGCCCACACCGACACGGCGACAACCCCGCCCGGCCGCAGCACCCGCAGCGCCTCACGGAGCGCGCCCACCGGGTCGGTCATGAACTGCAGCCCCTGCTGGCACAGCACCACGTCGACGGAGCCGTCGGGCAGGTCGAGCGAGGTCGCCGGGCACACGAGGGTCCGGATGCCCGCCGGAACGTACTCGAGCATGTGCGCGCTCGAGTCGGTGGCGATCACTTCCGCTCCGGCGCGCGCCGCGACCCGCGCGACGGCTCCCGTGCCCGCGGCCAGGTCGAGCACGACATCGCCCGGCTGCACTCCCGCGTAGGCGACGAGCCGGTGCGCCCACGGTCCGAACAGCACGGGCTCGAGGTACCGCTGGTAGTTCTCCGCGACCGTGGCGGCCTCGAAGGCGAGCGTGGCCATCAGACGAGGGCGAGCACGGTCGCGGGGTCCACGAGCACGCGGCCGATGTCGGTGAGGAACCTGGCCGCCTGCTCGCCGTCCACGAGCCGGTGGTCGAACGAGAGGCTGAGCGTCATCACGTCGCGCAGCGCGACCTGCCCCTCGAACTCCCACGGCAGCCGCCGTACCGCGCCCATCGCGAGGATCGCGGCCTCGCCGGGGTTGAGGATCGGCGTGCCCGCATCCACGCCGAAGACGCCGACGTTGGTGATCGAGATCGTCCCGCCCGAGAGCTCGGCGGGGGTGATCTCGCCCGCGCGGGCCTTCGCCGCGAGGGCCGCGATCGCCTCCGTGAGCGCGCCGAGGGTGAACCCCTGCGCGCCGGGGATGTTCGGCACCATGAGCCCGCGCGGCGTCGCCACGGCGATCCCCAGGCTCACCGCGGCGAACTCGACGATGTCGGTCTCGTCCCACCGCGAGTTGAGCGACGGGTTGCGCGACACCGCGATGCACAGCGCCTTGGCCACGACCGCGAGCATCGAGGCCCGCTCGCCGGCAGCCTTCAGCCTCTCGACGAGCTCGCTCGAGCGCGTGACATCCACGGTCAGGAACTCGGTGACGTGCGGCGCCGTGAACGCGCTCGCGACCATCGCCGCCGCGGTCGCCTTGCGCACGCCCTTGATCGGAATCCGCCGGTCGCCAGCCGCAGAGGCAACAACGGCAACAGGCGCCCCGGATGCCGCGGCCCGCACGTCCTCGCGGGTGACAGTTCCGCCCTCCCCCGTCCCCTGCACGAGTTCGAGGTCGACGCCGAGGTCGTGCGCGAGCTTCCGCACCGGCGGGGTGGAGAGTGCCGCGCCTCGCGGCGCGACGAACACGGGCTGCTCCGGCGACGCGGCAGCGGGCAGCGAGCGCGCCTTCCGCTTCGGCCGGTCACCGGTCTCCACCGGCGCCCCGTACCCGACGAGCACGGGGTTGCGCGCGACCGCCGCCGGCGCATCCGCCGACTCGAAGCCCACGATCGGCGCCCCCACCCGCACGGTCGAGCCTGGCTCGGCGTAGAGCGCGCCGATCACGCCCTCGAACGGCGACGGCAGCTGCACGATCGCCTTGGCGGTCTCGACATCCGCGAGCGTCTGGTTGAGGGTGACGCGGTCGCCCACGGCGACGTGCCACTCCACGATCTCCGACTCGGTGAGGCCCTCGCCCAGGTCGGGCAGCACGAAGTCCTTCATGCCGTCCACCCCGTCAGCGAGTTGGCGCGGCCGAGCACGCGGTCGACGGCGTCGAGCATCCGGTCGAGGTCTGGCAGGAAGTGCTCCTCGAGCCTCGAGGGCGGGTACGGGATGTCGAACCCGGCAACGCGCTGCGGCGCGGCCTCGAGGTGGAAGAAGCAGCGGTCGGTGATGCCCGCCGCGAGCTCCGCGCCCACGCCGCCGAACTCGGCGGCCTCGTGGGTGATGACGACGCGCCCGGTCTTGCGCACGCTCGCCTCGATCGTGTCGTAGTCCAGCGGGGAGAGCGAGCGAAGGTCGACGACCTCGATCGAGATGCCCTCGTCCGAGGCCGCGGTGGCGGCGTCGAGGGCGGTCGGCACGAGCGGTCCGTAGGCGAGGAGCGTGACATCCGTGCCCTCGCGCACCACCCGCGCGCTCTCGAGCGGGAAGTCGTAGTCCTCGTCGACCTCGCCCTTCATCCAGTACCGCCGCTTCGGCTCGAAGAACAGCACCGGGTCGTCGCTCGCGATCGCCTGGCGGATCATCGTGTGGGCGTCCTGCGGGTTCGAGCAGCTCACGACGCGCAGCCCCGCGGTGTGCGCGAAGTAGGCCTCGGGCGACTCGCTGTGGTGCTCGACCGCGCCGATACCTCCGCCGAACGGGACGCGGATGGTCAGCGGCATCCGGACCTTGCCGCCCGTCCGGGCATGCAGCTTCGCCACCTGCGCCACGATCTGGTCGAAGCCCGGGTAGATGAAGCCGTCGAACTGGATCTCGACAACCGGGCGGTAGCCGCGGAAGGCGAGCCCCACGGCCATCCCGATGATGCCGGACTCGGCGAGCGGCATGTCCATGACGCGGTCCGCGCCGAACTCGGCCTGGAGCCCGTCGGTCACGCGGAACACCCCGCCGAGCTTGCCGATGTCCTCGCCCATGAGCACGACGCGGTCGTCGGCGGCGAGCGAGCGGCGCAGTCCGCTGCCGATCGCCTTGGAGAGAGTCAGCTCGCTCATGACTCGAGCCCCTCGAGGTAGGCCGCGTACCGGCTTCGCTGACGCGCGAGGCCGGAGTGCGGCGTCGCGTAGACGTTGTCGAAGAGGCTGAGCGGCTCCGGGTCCTGGATGCTCTTGCACGCCGTGCGGAAGTCGTTCGCGACCTCGTCGGCGCGCGCGGCGATCCGGGCGGCCTCGTCCTCCGAGAGCTGCAGGTACTTCTCCAGCCGCGCGAGCGGGTCCTTGCCCGCCCACTCCTCCCGCTGCAGCGGGTCGACGTAGCGCGAGGGGTCGTCGGAGGTGGTGTGCGGGCCCATGCGGTAGGTCACCGCCTCGATGAAGGTGGCGCCCCCGCCGCTCCGGGCGCGCTCGAGGGCCTCGCGCGTGACCGCGGTCACGGCGAGCACGTCGTTGCCGTCGACGCGGACGCTCGGGATGCCGAACCCGGGTGCCCGGTCGGCGATGGGCCGAACTGCCTGCAGCGATACGGGCTCCGAGATCGCCCACTGGTTGTTCTGGCAGAAGAAGATCACGGGGGCGTGGAAGGTCGCGGCGAACACCATCGCCTCGTTCACGTCGCCCTGGCTCGTCGCGCCGTCGCCGAAGTACGCGATGGCCACCGAGTCCACGCCGTCCTTGACGCACCCGAGCGCGTAGCCCGTGGCGTGCAGGGTCTGCGCGCCGATGATCACGGCGGGCGTGGCCATCCCGACCGCGTACGGGTCCCAGCCGGATGCCGAGGTCCCCCGCCACGCGCGGGCGAGGTCGACCAGCTCGATGCCCCGGCAGAACGCGACACCGCTCTCGCGGTAGCTCGAGAACACGAAGTCGTCCTTGCGGAGCGCCCGGGCGGAGCCCACCTGCGCGGCCTCCTGGCCGAGCAGCGGCGGCCACAGCGCGAGCTCGCCCTGGCGCTGCAGGGCGACGGCCTCGGTGTCGATGCGGCGCACGAGGACGAGGTCCTCGTAGAGCGCCGTGAGCCGGTCGTCGGTGATATCCGCGACGAACGGGTCGTAGTGGCTGTCGGCGAGGCGACGGCCGTCGGGATCAAGGAGCTGCACGAGGTCGTTCGACTCGAATTCGAGCGCGACCTTCGGGGCCTTGGCGGACACTGCTGTACTCATGCACACTCCGATCTGCTCCACCGCCGGCAGGTAAGCCTGAGCGGAGCGACCAATCACAGCCGTGGTGGATTGCACCGTAGCTGGACCCGCGCGCCATTGCGCAGGTTCGACTCGACGCTAGCATCGGTGCCATGACCCCCACCACCCCCGCGCACGCCATTGTCGTCGGCGCCGGGCTCGCCGGCCTCGTCGCGGCCTCCGAGCTCGTGGCCGCCGGAAAGACCGTCACCATCCTCGAGCAGGAGCCCGAGGCCAGTTTCGGCGGTCAGGCGTGGTGGTCGTTCGGCGGGCTCTTCCTCATCGACTCCCCCGAGCAGCGGCGCATGGGCGTGAAGGACTCGTTCGAGCTCGCCCGCCAGGACTGGTTCGGCAGTGCGGGCTTCGACCGACCCGAGGACGACTGGGCGCGCCAGTGGGCCGAGGCGTACCTCATCTTCGCCGCCGGCGAGAAGCGGTCGTGGCTGCGGGAGAAGGGCGTGTCGTTCTTCCCGGTCGTCGGGTGGGCCGAGCGCGGCGGGTACACCGCCAACGGGCACGGCAACTCCGTGCCGCGGTTCCACATCACGTGGGGCACCGGGCCGGGCATCCTCGAGCCGTTCGTCAAGATCGTCCGCGAGGGCGCAGCTGCGGGTCTGGTCACCCTCAAGTTCCGGCACCGCGTGGACGAGCTCGTGGTCGAGAAGGGCGCGGTCGTGGGCGCGCGCGGCACGATCCTCGCACCGGACGACGCCGAGCGCGGCGCCCCGAGCAACCGGGACGCGGTGGGCGAGTTCGACGAGCGCGCGGCCGCCACGATCGTGACCAGCGGCGGCATCGGCGGCAACCACGACCTCGTGCGCAAGCAGTGGCCGAAGTCCATGGGCGCGGCCCCGAAGCACCTGCTGAGCGGCGTGCCGGCGCACGTGGACGGCCGGATGCTCGGCATCGCCGAGAAGGCCGGCGCGCGGCTCGTCAACGGCGACCGCATGTGGCACTACGTCGAGGGCATCACCAACTACGCGCCCGTGTGGGAGCGGCACGGCATCCGGATCCTCCCCGGCCCGTCGAGCATCTGGCTGGATGCCACGGGCAAGCGCCTGCCGGTGCCGCTCTTCCCCGGCTTCGACACCCTCGGCACGCTCGAGCACATCGCCGCGACCGGCTACGAGTACTCGTGGTTCGTGCTCACCCAGGCCATCATCGAGAAGGAGTTCGCCCTCTCCGGCAGCGAGCAGAACCCCGACCTGACCGGCAAGAGCGTGCGCGAGCTGCTCAAGCAGCGCCTCGGCAAGGGGGCCACAGGGCCCGTCGAGGCGTTCAAGGAGAAGGGCGAGGACTTCATCGTCGCCGACACCCTCGAGGAGCTCATCTCGCGCATGCAGGAGAAGTCGCCGGATGTCACCATCGACGCGGCCCTCGTCCGCAACGAGATCGAGGCGCGCGACCGAGAGCTCGCCAACGACTTCTCCAAGGATGCCCAGATCAACGCCATCCGCCAGGCCCGCCACTACCGCGGCGACAAGCTCATCCGCGTCGCCAAGCCGCACCGCATCCTCGACCCCTCGGCGGGGCCGCTCATCGCGGTCAAACTGCACATCCTCACCCGCAAGAGCCTCGGCGGCATCCAGACCGACCTGAGCGGCCGCGCCCTCGGGGCGAACGGCGAGCCCGTCCCGGGCCTCTACGCCGCAGGCGAGGCCAGCGGTTTCGGCGGCGGGGGCATCCACGGCTACCGCTCGCTCGAGGGCACGTTCCTCGGCGGCTGCCTGTTCACCGGGCGAACCGCCGGCCGCGCGGTAGCGTTGGAAGCATGAGCTGGAACGACAACGTCATCGAGCAGTTCCGCACCAACAACGGCGTGGTCGAGCACTTCGGCTCGCACCTGCTCCTGCTCCACACGACCGGCGCGAAGTCGGGCGAGCCGCGCATCGCCCCGATGATGTACTTCGCCGAGCCCGAGGGCCTCTTCGTGATCGCGTCGAAGGCCGGCGCCCCCGAGAACCCCGCCTGGTACCACAACCTGGTGGTGCACCCCGAGGTGAAGGTCGAGCAGGCATCCGATCGCGGCATCGAGGAGTTCGACGCGACCGCCGAGCCCGTCGACAGCGAGTTGCGCGACACGCTCTTCAACCGCTTCGCCTCGCGCAACCCCGGCTTCGCGGGCTACCAGGAGTAGACGGACCGCATCATCCCCATAGTGCAGCTGCACCCCGTCGAGAGGAACGCACGATGACCACCCCCGCAAACTCCACGCCCGCCGGCTGGTACGCCGACCCCGCGAACCCCCAGCGCAACCGCTGGTGGGACGGCGCCCAGTGGACCGAGAACTACAGCGACCCGTACACCCCCGCGGCAGCCCTCAAGGCGCCCGAGGGCACGCGGGTCTACAACGTGTGGATCTGGCTCGTCGTCTTCGTGCCCTACCTCACCCTCCCGTTCCTCGGCGCGCTTCTCCCCGGCATCTTCGCCGGCTTCATGACCGGGCTCGACCCGAGCGACCCGGACTCGGCGACGCGGGTGCAGCTCCAGATGATGACCTCGCCGGCGTTCATCCTGCTGAGCGTGAGCGGCTGGGTGCTCGGGGCGCTCGTCGTCCTGTTCTCGTGGCTCGACTGGCGCTGGCTCAAGGCCGCGGGCGTTCCGAAGCCGTTCCACTGGGCCTGGGGCTTCTTCGGCCTCGCGGGGTACCCGGTCTACGCGATCGGCCGCGCGGTCGTCACCAAGCGGCGCACCGGCAAGGGCCTCGCGGTCATGTGGGTGGTCATCGCGATCATCGTCCTGACCTTCATCTTCACCATCTCGTGGGTGGGCTTCCTGGTCGCCGGGATGGTGTCCCAGATGCCCACGTACTACTAGCCAGCGCTTCTAACGGGCGAGCGCCCACGCGCGGCGCTTGACGAGGATGTGCCCGCGACGGGTGGTGAGGCGGGTCCACGGGCCCGTCTCGTAGACGGCGACAACGTCGTCATCCCCGAGGAACCCCAGGCTCAGGGCGGCGAACGCCGCACCCCCGGGGATGTGGTCGAAGCCGGTGAGCGGGCGGCCCCAGATCTCGCTGCGGACCCGGTGCACGATCTGCTCCCCGGTGCCGGTCGGAATGGCTGCCGCAACCTCGTCGATTCCCGCACGGGCGACCGCGTCGAGCGTTCCCGACGCCACGGACTCGAGTGCGAGCCATCCCCCGCGCGGCGGCGAGATCGCCGCCCACGACACGGAGTTGACCTCGAGCGGAAGGCTCACGCTGACCGGCTCGGCGACGGCCGCCGTCGCGGCCTCGAGCTTGCCCTCCGCGCGCATGAGCAGCGACCTGGTCGGCACGACGACGTCGAACGAGCCGTCACCCTCGTCCTCCGCGCCCCGCACCAGGGCGAACGTGCGCAGGCCGAGCACCGTGGGGCTCTCGTCGAGAAGGCCGGCCGGATGCAGCACCGAGACGTAGACCGCGAGCACGCCCGACCCCGCGATGAGGCGCACCGAGCCGTCCTCCACGCGCAGGGCGCGACCGAGGAACACGTGCAGGTCGCCGAGGGCGAGGGAATCCACGAGAGTGAATGAGCGGCTCATAGGTTCTCTAAACTACAGGTCATGAGCGACCCACTCACCGGCCTCCTCGAGACGCTCGACCTCACCGACACGGGCGCGCGCACGAGTGAGGACATCTTCACCGGCCCCACCCAGTGGATGCCCCACGGGCGGGTCTTCGGCGGGCAGGTGCTCGCCCAGTCCCTCGTCGCGGCGCAGCGCACCATCGAGGCCGGCCGCCACCCCCACTCGATGCACGGCTACTTCCTCCGGCCCGGCGACATCGGCCTCCCCATCACGTTCTCGGTCGACCGCATCCACGACGGGCGCTCGTTCTCGACCCGCCGCACTCAGGCCTACCAGGGCGGGCTCCCCATCCTGTCGATGATCGCCTCCTTCCAGGACGAGGACACCGGCCTCGACCACCAGATCGACATGCCCGTCGACCTCCCCGACCCCGATTCGCTGCCCACGGCGGCCGACGTGCTCGCCGGCTTCGATCATCCGGTCGCCCGCGGCTGGTCGAGCGGGCGCGCTTTCGACCTCCGCTACGTCACGAGCCCGATCTACCTCGCCGTCGAGGGCGGCACCGTTCCCCACCAGGCGGTGTGGCTCAAGACCATCGGCCCGATGCCCGACGACCCCGCCCTGCACCGCGCGGCCCTCGTCTACGCGAGCGACTACTCGATCCAGGAGTCGGTGCTGCGCGCGCACGGCCTGCCGTGGGCGACGCCCGGGCTGAAGGTCGCGAGCCTCGACCACGCGATGTGGCTGCACCGGTTCGGGCGGGTGGACGAATGGATGCTCTACGTGCAGGAGTCCCCGACCGCCGTCGGCGGGCGCGGCCTCTCGCAGGGGCGCATCTACAGCCGTGACGGCCTGCTGCTCGCGAGCGTCGCGCAGGAGATCACCGTGCGGGTGCCGTCGAGCTAGCCGCGCTTGGTGAACGTCACCGGCTCTTCGACGTACGGCTCCCAGACCTCGCGCAGGCTGTCGGAGATGCGCACCGGACGCCCCGTCTCCGCGTTCACCATGACCAGGGTGGTGGCCGCCTTCGTGAACAGGATCCGCGGTGTCACGCCCTCGGGCGAGAACATCTCGTAGCAGATCTCGATGCTCGCCCCGCCGAGGCGCCCGATCCACATCTCGATGTCGATCGGCGAGCGCATGTACGGGATGGGCGCGAGGTACTCGACCTCCTGGCGCGCGATGAGGCCGATCGTCTCGGCGCCGGGGCGGGCGTCCAGGATCGCGGTGTCGAGCCCCACGCCCTCATCCGGCCGCCAGAACGCCTGGATGCGCGCCTCCTCCAGGAGGCGCAGCATCTCGGCGTTGTTGACGTGGGCGTACGCGTCGAAGTCGCTCCAGCGGAGCGGGATCGCAACGTGGAGCCTTGTCATCGGCGCTAGTCCCTCGTGAGCTTGCGGTAGGCGGAACGGTGCGGCTTGGCCGCGTCGGCACCGAGCCGCTCGATCTTGTTCTCCTCGTACGACTCGAAGTTGCCCTCGAACCAGTACCAGTTCGCCGGATCCTCGTCGGTGCCCTCGTAAGCGAGGATGTGCGTCGCGATGCGGTCGAGGAACCACCGGTCGTGGGTGATGACCACAGCGCAGCCGGGGAACTCGAGCAGGGCGTTCTCGAGCGAGCCGAGCGTCTCGACGTCGAGGTCGTTGGTGGGCTCGTCGAGCAGCAGGAGGTTGCCGCCCTGCTTGAGCGTGAGCGCGAGGTTGAGGCGGTTGCGCTCGCCGCCCGAGAGCACGCCGGCCTTCTTCTGCTGGTCGGGGCCCTTGAAGCCGAACTGGCTGACGTAGCCGCGCGACGGGATCTCGGTCTTGCCGACCTGGATGTAGTCCTGCCCGTCGGAGACGACCTCCCACAGCGTCTTGTTCGGGTCGATGCCGCCGCGATCCTGGTCGACGTAGGAGATGTCGACGGTCTCACCGATCTTGAGGTCGCCCGAGTCGAGCGGCTCGAGGCCCGTGATGGTCTTGAACATCGTGGTCTTGCCCACGCCGTTCGGGCCGATCACGCCGACGATGCCGTTGCGCGGGAGCGTGAAGCTCAGGTTGTCGATGAGCACGCGCTCGCCGAAGCCCTTCTTGAGGTTCTTCGCGTCGATCACCTGCGCGCCGAGTCGGGGGCCGACGGGGATGACCAGCTCCTCGAAGTCGAGAACGCGGGTCTTCTCGGCCTCGTTCGCCATCTCCTCGTAGCGGGCGAGGCGCGCCTTCGACTTGACCTGGCGCCCCTTCGCGTTCGAGCGGACCCACTCGAGCTCCGAGCTCAGGCGCTTGGCGAGCTTCGCGTCCTTCTTGCCCTGCACCTCAAGGCGCTGGGCCTTCTTCTCGAGGTAGGTGGAGTAGTTGCCCTCGTACGGGTAGAGGTGCCCGCGGTCGACCTCGGCGATCCACTCGGCGACGTGGTCGAGGAAGTACCGGTCGTGGGTGACGGCGAGCACGGCGCCGGGGTACTTGGCCAGGTGCTGCTCCAGCCAGAGCACGCTCTCGGCGTCGAGGTGGTTGGTGGGCTCGTCGAGCAGCAGGAGGTCGGGCTTCTGCAGCAGGAGCTTGGTGAGTGCGACGCGGCGCTTCTCACCACCGGAGAGGTTCGAGACCGGGGAGTCGCCGGGCGGCGTGCGCAGGGCATCCATCGCCTGCTCGAGCTGGGAGTCGAGATCCCACGCGTCCGCGGCGTCGATCTCTTCCTGCAGCGTGCCCATCTCGGCGAGCAGCGCGTCGAAGTCGGCGTCAGGCTCTGCCATCTCCATGCCGATGGCGGCATGGCGGTCAACCTTGTCCTTGATCGCGCGGACACCGTCCTGCACGTTCTCGAGCACGGTCTTGCTCTCGTCGAGCTCAGGCTCCTGCATGAGGATGCCCACGCTGTAGCCGGGGCTCAGCCGAGCCTCGCCGTTGCTGGGGGTGTCGAGCCCCGCCATGATCTTGAGGATCGTGGACTTGCCAGCACCGTTCGGGCCGACGACGCCGATCTTGGCGCCGGGAAAGAAGGACATGGTGACGTCGTCGAGGATCAGCTTGTCGCCGACCGCCTTGCGGGCGCGCACCATGGAGTAAATGAATTCGGCCATGGGTCGATTCTAGGAGAGCGCGGGAGGGCTACCAGTCGATGGTGAGCGTCTTGCCGATGAGGCAGCCGCCCGTGCCGAGCAGTGGTGCCACGATGCTCTTGAGGCCGGACGCCTGGAAGTCGCCGATCAGGCACTCCCCCTTGAGCCGCACCGAGACGACGATCGAGTCCGCCTGCAGGTCGATCGAGGTGCGGTCGGGTGTGACCTCGATGTCCTGTTTCCGGAAGCCGGCCGTGACGAGGCTGTCGACGATGCCCTTGCTCGACCCGGTGCCGTTGGCCGTGAAGTACTCGAGGTTCACCTTGTCGAAGTACGGCTGGTTCTCCTTCGCGGTGCCGCCCTCCACGAGCACCGGTACAGCCGGAGCCGTCGAGGTCGGCCCCGAACTGGGAACCGCGGCAGTCTCCGTGGGCACCGGTGTCGGTGCCGACGGCACGCAGCCGGCGAGCGCCAGGACCGCCACGAGCGCAACGCCCACGAGCCCGGCGGCCGCAGTAGTACTCCGAGCCATGGTGCCCTTCCGACGATCGCTGCGGCGCCCGTTGGCGCTGTCCCTGAGTGATTCTAGAGTGCGCCGGCTGGGCGGCACCTAGAACGGCACGGCCTGTTCCTCCACCAGGACAGGCGCGCCGTCGTGCACCTCGTCCCGCTCCAACTCCTCGTGGCTCTCGTCCGCCTCAGCCTCTGGCACCGCCGCCGTCGGCACGGCACTCGAGACGATGCTGCGCGAGAACGTCGCCGTGCCCCACGCCAGGTCGTGGCCGATCGACTCGGCCTCGACGTCGACGGTGGTGCCGACGCGCTCGCCGTTGTCCCACTCCCGGATGCGCAGGCGCCCGGTGACGAGCACCCGCTGGCCCTTCTCGACCGACATCGAGGCGTTCAGCGCGAGCTGGCGGAAGGACGTAATCGTGTACCAGTTCGTCTCGACGTCGATCCAGCGCTCCTTCGAGCGGTCGAAGCGGCGCTGGGCGGACGCGAGGCGGAACGAGGTGATCGAGAGCCCTTCGCTCGTGAGGATGTGGCGCGGGATCGTGGCGACCACGCCCGTGATCGTGATGGTGTCTGTCATGGCTGCTCCGTCTACTCGGGGAGATGCTGCTCGGATGGGAGACAGACCCCGGGGTGCGGCACTCGTGCCGGGAAAGCCGCCCCCGGGATCCGTCGCAGCCAGTGTCATCCGGCCCGCAACAGCGAAACGGCGACCGCTCCCCAACAGGGGAGCGATCGCCGTCGAGCGTGCTGGGGAGGAGGCTTAGTGCTCCTTGAACTCCGGCCACTCCGATCCGGGCAGCAGGCTCGAGTAGAGCGCGCCCTGCGCGGCCTCCAGGGTCGGGTACACGGCGCGGAAGCCGTCATCCGTTACCAGCTTGAAGGTGAAGCCGCCGTCCACTCCGTGGACGGAGCCGACCGCTCCTGCCGGCCCGAAGGCCACCCAGGTCTGCCCGGTCATGGTCATGTCGCTCATCGTTGAGCCCCTTTCGTTGCCCTTCGACGTTACGCCGCCTGCACAGGATGCGCCACGCGACGCCCCCTAGGCTTGGAGCATGCCCTACGACGCCGACGCCGCCCGCTACGACCAGCTCGAATACGTGAGAACGGGCCGCAGCGGCCTCAAGCTCCCGAAGATCTCCCTCGGGATCTGGAACAACTTCGGGTACGACCGCCCCCTCGACACCCAGCGCGCGATCCTTCGGCGCGCGTTCGACCGCGGTGTGACCCACATCGACATCGCGAACAACTACGGCCCGCCCCCCGGCTCGGCGGAGAGCAACTTCGGCGCGATCTTCGCCCAGGACCTCGCCCCGTACCGCGACGAGCTCATCATCTCGTCCAAGGCCGGCTACTCGATGTGGACCGGCCCGTACCAGGACTTCGGCTCGCGCAAGTACGTGCTCTCCTCGCTCGACGCCTCGCTCAAGCGCACCGGACTCGACTACTTCGACATCTTCTACTCGCACCGCCCCGACCCCGAGACCCCGATCGAGGAGACGATGGGCGCCCTCGCGAGCGCGGTGCACTCCGGCAAGGCCCTCTACGTCGGAATCTCGAACTACAACGCCGAGCAGACCCGCGCGGCGTACGCGGCCCTCGCCGAGCACAAGGTGCCCCTGCTCATCCACCAGCCGCGCTACAACATGTTCGACCGCCACATCGAGGACGACGGCCTCTTCCCCGTGCTCGCCGAGCTCGGCGTGGGCAGCATCGTCTTCTCCCCGCTCGCTCAGGGCCTGCTCACCAACCGCTACCTGAACGGCATTCCGGATGACTCGCGCGCAGCCACCACGCAGTGGCTCAGTGAGCGCAACATGACGCCCGAGTACCTCGACCGCGTCCGCGGCCTGCAGCAGATCGCCGACGGCCGTGGACAGTCGCTCGCCCAGCTCGCGCTGTCGTGGGTCCTGCGGGTGCCGGAGGTGACCTCGGCCCTCATCGGCGCGAGCAGCGTCGCGCAGCTCGACGACAACCTCGCGGCGCTCGACTCGGCGCCGCTCACGGCGGAGGAGATCGCGGCCATCGAGCCGTTCGCGGTGCACGGCACCGGCTCCCCCTCCTGAGGTGGGCTACCTCTTCGGGTTCCTCGCAGCGCTGCTGTTCGGCGCGAACGGGAGCATGACGAAGGTCATCCTGGAGAACGGCCTCGACCCGATGCAGGTCACGCAGTTCCGCACGCTCGGCACGTGCGTCATCGCCGGCGCGGTGATGCTCGTCGTCGACCGGCGGGGCTTCAGGCTGCCGCCGCGCCAGATCGCGGTGATGGCCGTCCTCGGCGTAGTCGGGATCGCCGCACTGCAGGCGACCTACGCCTACGCGATCCAGCTGCTGCCGGTCGGCATCGCGCTGCTGTTCGAGTACCTGGCCGTCCTGCTGGTGGCCGTCGTCGCGTTCTTCTTCCTCAAGGAGAAGGTCAAGGCACGGCTGTGGGTCGCGATCGGGCTCGTGCTGGTCGGGCTGGCGGTGGTCGCGCAGGTCTGGTCGAGCTCCCTCGACGGCTTCGGCGTGGCGATGGCCCTGGCTGCGGCGGTCACGCTGGCGATCTACTTCCTGGTCGGCGAGAGGCAGGTCACCGCGACATCCCCCCTTGCCGTCGCCTTCTGGACCAGTGGATTCGCGACGCTCTTCTGGGCCTTCTTCAGCGGGTGGTGGAACGTGGACCCCGCGCTCGCGGCCAAGTCGGTGTCGCTCGGCGGCAACCTCGCCGACGTGGTGCTGCCGCTCTGGATACCGGTGGTCGTGCTGGTGGTGCTGGGCTCGTTCGCGCCGTTCCTGCTGTCGTTCGCCGCGATCGGCCGTTTGAAGGCGACCCCCGCCGGCATCGTCGCGTCGTCGGAGGTGATCTTCGCGTTCGTCGTCGCGTGGCTGTGGCTCGGCGAGGAGCTGGATGCCCTGCAGCTGGTCGGCGCTGCAGTAGTGCTCGTGGGCATCGTGCTGGCGCAGACCTCCCGCGCGCACCGGGTGATCGACGCAGACCTCGCGCTGGAGAGGCCGCTCGACTAGCGACGGCGAATGTCAGTGGTCGAACATATCTTCGAACCATGACGATTCTCGACTTCGCACCGGCCACCCGTGTCAAGGATGGCGTCGCAACCGTGCAGCTTCACGAAGACCTCTGGCGCATCACCCGTGCAGACGGCGAGGTGCTCGGCTATGTCGAGCGCAGCGCGACTCCCGCGGGCCCCCGATTCCTGGCGAAGCGGATGCTGCAGCGCCAGCGGCGGTTCCTGCCCGTCGGTGAATTCTGGGATTTCGGCGCCGCGATGGAGTGCTTCAGGTTCTAACACTCCGCTGTCGCTCCTCTGACCCCGCGTACCCCGGGGTTACAGTGCCTGCATGTTAGAGGCCTGGTGGAATGACATCGTCAAGTGGTTCAGCTCGTATGACGGGCGCGTCACGATAGGCGCAGTCGTGCCTGTGATCGCGATTCTCGTCGCCGGAGTCGTGGCCACGCTCATCGCGCGCGGCTCGATCAAGCGCCTCATCGCGCAACAGGATCGCGAGCACAAAGCCTCCGCGATCGCCGCCCTCATCGCTTCCGGCCGTCGTGCCGCGGGCTGGAACACCCTGTCCGCCGCGGAGAAAGACCACGTCGACCACCAGACGAGCGAGGCCGAGGTTCGAGTGCGCCTCCTGCCCGTCGCCGGCGCCGGTCTTGCCGCCGACTGGGCCGCCCACCAGCTCGCCACGATGAAGGCGAACTCCGCGAACTACAGCTTCCAGGCCGAGCAGGATCTGGCCGACTTCCAGGACGGGCTCATTGCGTGGCAGGCCAAGCCGGCTCGCGCCCGCAAGCTGTTCGCGCAGGACCTTGCGGCGTGGAAGTACGAGGCTGCCGCTCCGCCCGTGGACGACCTCGCCAGCAAGCAGCAGGCGTGGAACGCCGCGCAGCACTCCGACGACAAGGCCGCGACGACCACGGTGCTTCCGACGGCCTAGGAGCCCGGGCCCTCCAGCTTGATCGGCACGGCCGACCACGGGCAGTAGGTGTCTGACGTCAGGGTGCCGTCCTCGACGTACTCCGGCAGGCCGTCGCACACCTCGATGGCCTGGTCGGCGAACTCGAGAGTCTTCGGGTCGATGTGCCACGACCACGGCGCGTTCACACTCGGATCGTCGCGCACGATCGTTCCGAGCGGGATGCGCCCCTCTTCGCTGCCGGCCATCAGGTCTTTGACGTGCTGGATCTGCTCGTCGGTGATGAGCTCGATCTTGTAGGTGCCCTGATCGGCGACCTCGAAGGTCACGACCGTCGGGCCGGACTGCACGCAGCCGGCGAGGGCGAGTGCGGCCAGCGCGGCCGTCGCGGCGATTCCCAGAGTTCGCATCATGGGCGCCAGCGTATTGCGCAGACCGGCAGTGTGCCAGCGCGCACCTAAACTTGACTCACGCCCCCGTAGCTCAGTGGATAGAGCAGCGGCCTTCTAATCCGTTTGTCGCGCGTTCGAATCGCGCCGGGGGCACTCGATCGTCGAGCTGACTCAGACCGCCTTCGCGAGCGCCACGAGCACCTGGTTCAGGCTGGGCACGCCCTCCGCGCGGAATACCTCGGTACCGTCATCCTTGAGCACCACGACGGTGGGCGTCGACCGGATGCCCGCCCGCTCGGCCTCGTCGGAATCGCGGACGACGTCCAGCTCGGCGATGCGCGCGCTCGGCACGAGGGCCGACACCTCGCCCAGGACCTTGCGCGTCACCATGCACGGCTCGCAGAAGTTGGACGAGAAGAAGAGAAGGTTCACACGGGGGCCAACCCGAGAGAGGGTGCGGGCTATTCCTCGCCGCGCTCGTCGAGAGCCTCGAGCGGGTCGCTGTCGGACTGGTCCCAGGTGTACGTGACCTGCACCTGCTCGCCGACCTCGCGGGCCACCGGCGAGACGTAGACGAGCTGCGTCTCCTTGCCGTCGACGGCGGCGATGACCGTGATCTCGGTCTCCCACGTGCCATCCGTGCTGATGCGCTTGTCGTTCTGGCCGTCGTAGGGGCCGCCCACGTAGAAGACGACGTACTCGTCGCCGCGGCTGACCTGGGGTGCTGAATCGCTCATGCTCAAGTCTTACCAGACGATGAGTTATATAACTTGGTTATATACTTTGATCATGAACACCACGCAGATCCTCGAGACGCTCCTGGTCTCGAGCCACCGCCTTACCCGCATTGCCGCGCAGACCACCGGATCCGCCGTCTCCTCCGCCACCTGGTCTGCCCTGTCCGTGCTCTCCACGGACGGCCCGCACCGCATCGGCGACCTCGCGAAGGCCGCCCGCATCAGCCAGCCCGGCATGACCAAGCTCCTCCAGGGCCTCGTCGAGGACGAGTGGGTGTACCGCATCGCCGACGTCGAGGACTCGCGCGCGTGGCTCATCGCCATCAGCGACAGGGGCCGATCCGCTCTGGCCGGATGGCGCGTGGAGCTGGCCAGCGCAATGGCGCCCTTCTTCGTCGATCTGGATGCCGAGGGCTGGCAGGCCATCGAGCGCACGGCGGCCATCCTGTCGGAGCGGGTCGGGTCCGTGGCGGTGGCGGCATGAGCACGGGGGAAAGCGCCGGCAGCATCCTGAAGCAGCCCAAGCAGGTCTGGGCTGTCGCCTTCGCGTGCGTGATCGCGTTCATGGGCATCGGCCTGGTCGACCCCATCCTCCCCGTCATCGCCGCCGACCTGAAGGCGACCCCCACGGAGACCGAGCTGCTCTTCACCAGCTACCTGCTCATCACCGGCCTCGCCATGCTCGTCACGAGCTGGGTGTCGAGCCGCATCGGCCCGAAGCGCACGCTCATGATCGGCCTCGGCCTGATCGTCCTCTTCGCGCTCCTCGCGGCACTCGGCGGCAGCGTCGAGGCCGTCATCGCCTTCCGCGCCGGCTGGGGCCTGGGCAACGCGCTCTTCATCTCCACGGCTCTCGCCACGATCGTGGGGGCGGCCAGCGGCGGAACATCGGCAGCGATCATCCTGTACGAGGCCGCTCTGGGCCTCGGCATCGCGATCGGACCGCTGCTCGGCGGCCTGCTCGGCTCGATCAGCTGGCGCGGCCCGTTCTTCGGCACCGCCACCCTGATGGCGATCGGGTTCATCGCGATCACGGTGCTCCTGAAGAAGGAGGACCGGTCGCAACTGCAGCCCACGCGGCTCTCCGCTCCCCTGCGCGCGCTGCGCAACCCGGCGCTCGCGCTCCTGGCCGGCGCCGCGCTGCTGTACAACATCGGCTTCTTCGTCCTGCTCGCCTACACGCCGTTCCCGCTGGGCTTCGAGGCGATGGGCATCGGCCTGACCTTCTTCGGCTGGGGCGTCGCGCTGGCGGTGACGAGCGTGTGGGTGGCACCGATACTGACTGCACGGATGCCGCGCACCACAGTCCTGTCGATCGTGCTGCCGCTGCTCGCGCTCGACCTGGTGGTGGCCGGCGTGTTCATCCACTCGCAGGCCGGCCTCGTGACCGCGGTAGTCGTGGGCGGGCTGCTCCTCGGGGTGCTGAACACCGTGCTCACCGAGTCCGTGATGGAGGCGACCGACCTGCCCCGCTCGGTGGCGTCCTCCGCCTACTCGGCGGTGCGGTTCATCGGCGGAGCGGTGGCACCCCCGCTCGCGACGACCCTCGCCGCGACGTTCACCTCGGCGACGCCGTACTTCGTCGGCGCATTCTCCGTCGCGCTCTCGGCGACGCTCATCATCGTGGGGCGCCGCGCGCTCGCGAGAGTGAACGGCGCGCAGTCGGAGCCGGCGGTGACGGAGGCCCAGGCGATCACTATCGGTGACGCGGCCTAGACTTTCCGCATGGCTTCCACCTCTGACCTGCTCGTCTGGATCGACTGCGAGATGACGGGGCTGGACATATCGATCGACGAGCTCGTCGAGGTCGCCGTGGTCATCACGGACTACGACCTCGTGGCCGTCGACCCCGGGTTCTCGATCGTGATCAAGCCAGACCAGTCCGCCTTCGACAACATGGGCGACTTCGTGCTCAACATGCACAGGGAGAGCGGCCTCCTCGAGGAGATCCCGAACGGAGTAGCGCTGGCCGACGCGGAGTACGCGGTGAACGAGTACATCCTGAAGTTCGTGCCGACGCCGCAGACGGCGCCGCTCGCGGGCAACACGATCGGCACCGACCGCACGTTCCTCGCGAAGTACATGCCGCGCGTCGACTCGCACCTGCACTACCGCAGCATCGACGTCTCCTCGATCAAGGAGCTGTCGCGCCGCTGGTTCCCCCGCGTGTACTTTAACGCTCCCGCGAAGGACGGCGGTCACCGCGCCCTCGCCGACATCCGCGAGTCGATCCGCGAGCTCGAGTACTACCGCAAGGCGGTGTTCACGCCCGAGCCCGGTCTGACCACGGAAGAGGTGCAGGCGATCTCCGCCGAAGTGGTGGAGGGATTTGCACGGCGTCTGTGAACCGCGTGAGTCTGTAATACACTTGACGGGCTGTGCCGCAAGCGCAGCATCCATGGTGGTCGTAGCTCAGTTGGCAGAGCGCTGGCTTGTGGAGCCGGATGTCGCGGGTTCGAGCCCCGTCGATCACCCCAAGTGAAGATGGCCTGACTGCAAAGTCAGGCCGTTTTCCGTTTCAGGAGGTTCGCGTGGCCGAGGTCCTCGAGGATGTGGAGCTCCGCTCCGAGACCCTCAGCGACCAGCCGTGGGTCACCATCGTGTGGAACGACCCGGTGAACCTCATGAACTACGTCTCCTACGTGTTCCGCAGCTACTTCGGGCACAGTGCGCAGGAGGCTGACCGGCTGATGCTGCTCGTGCACAACGAGGGGCGCGCGGTCGTGGCATCCGGCGGCCGCGAGGACATGGAGCGACATGTCGAGGCCATGCACGACTTCGGCCTGTGGGCGACCCTCGCGAAGGAGGGCTCGTGATCCCGTTCGCGCGCGATGGCGAGCTCGTGACCGCCCGCTTCACGCCGGGCGAGCGCGAGCTGCTCGAAGCTCTCGCGCGCCAGCTCGTGGCGCTGCTCGAGGAGCGCGCCGCCGAGTCCCCCGCCGACGTGCTCTACGCGCAGCTGGGAATCGGCGGCCCCTCCGCACCGCCTCTCGACCCCGCGATGGCCCGGCTGCTCCCCGACGCCTACCGTGGCGATGCCGGGGCCGCCTCCGAGCACCGGCGGCTCACGGAGCTCGGGCTGGTGGACCGCAAGGTCGCGAACGCGCTGGCGGTCATCCGGACGGTCTCGACCAAGGTCGCGGTGCTCGACCAGGGCGACGTGCAGGCCTGGCTCCGGCACCTCACCGACCTTCGGCTCGTTCTCGCGGCCCGGCTGCAGATCGAGGACGACGGCGACGAGGGCAACGGCGACGAGGGGATGCTCGACCTCTACGACTGGCTCGGCTACCTGCAGGGCACCCTGGTGGAGGTGATCGAGTGAGCCCCGACGAGGTGGACGCCGACGCGTTCGAGCGCCTCGTCGTGGACGAGCTCGACCTGCTGCCGGACGACATGATCGACGGCCTCGACAATGTCGTGTTCGTCACCGAGGACCGCCCGGAGGACGGCTCGCTCGACCTCCTCGGCCTGTACGACGGCGTTGCGCTCACCGAGCGGGGCAACTACGGCTTCGGCGAGCTGCCGGACCGGATCATCCTGTACCGCGAGCCCCTCCTGGATGTGAGCGAGGACCTCGACGAGCTCAAAGACCAGATCCACGTGACGCTCGTGCACGAGATCGCCCACTTCTACGGGATCGACGACGAGCAGCTCCACGAGCTGGGCTGGGGATAGGAACGGCCGGTCTGCGCCCCACCGCCGGGCCTCACGGTGCTCACGGAATCTCGAACTAAGATTCGCTAGGAGACCGTTACCGGGGAGGCCCTCTTGTCCACAGCACGACGCTCGTTGTCCGTACGCCGTTCGACGGCAGGCGCACTGGCGATCCTGGCGGCGGTCGGCCTCGCGGGCTGCTCGCTCGTCGAAGTCGCTCCCCCGGCCCCCCTCACCGGCATCGCGAAGTGCGTGCTCGGCAACACCTGGTCGCTCGACACCGCCGCGCTCGCGACGGCCATGCAGGCCGAGCTCGCGACCCGCGCGATCACCGCGACCGCCGCCATCGACGGCAGCCAGACCCTCACCTGGGCCCTCGACGGCAAGGTCGCGCTCGACACCGACTACACGCTCACGCTCACCTCGGGCGCCGAGGACAACCTGACCGTCGTCACCGACAAGCACTCGGGCAAGGCCACCGGTATCGCCTACATCAACGCCGAGGTGGCGATCCCGCGGGACTGGGATGCCACCGGCCTCAACGTCGACACGACCGCCACCGTCAAGGGTGTCGCCGCCGAGACGCTCCCCTACACGCTCGTGCAGACCGACATCGACGACTCGGTCGGCGTGGAGCTCACCTGCGACGGCGGCACGATGACCACCCACCAGCGCGGCAGCGACCTCACCCTGACGTGGGCTAAGAAGTAGGCTCTCCGACCTCGAGCGGCAGGGTCTGGTCGGCCGACCACTCCTCGAGCGACCCGTCGTAGATCCGCACCGCCGAGGTGCCGATCGCCGCGAGGGTGAGCGCATTGGCCGCGGCAGAGATGCCGCCCCCGCAGTAGAGCAGCACCTCCTCGTCGCTGCCCTGTGCTCGTTCGGAACTGCCCTGTGCTCGTTCGGAACTGCGCGGTGCCACGTCGATGCCCGCGGCGTCGTACGCGAGTATCAGCTCGACGCGGGTCTTCACGTGCCCGTCCTTGGAGAACAGGTCGCGGCTCGAGACGTTGACACTGCCGGGGATCCGGCCGCGGCGGGAGTACCTCGTGGGGTCAGCCCCGGTGAAGGAGCCGGCGGGCAGCCCGCAGACCAGGGGCCTCGGGTCATCCGGATCGCGCTCGAGCAGTTCGCTCTTGCTCACCCAGGCCTTGCGCACGGCCGAGGCCTGCCAGCCGGGCACCGGCTCGGGCACCTCGCCCTCGCCGCTCTCGGTGCGCTCCCCCGCGGTCTGCCAGGCGGCGAAACCGCCGTCGAGCACGCGGGCCGGCACTCCGATCCAGCGCAGCAGGTACCACAGGCGGGCCGCGAACAGGTTGCCGGTCGAGTCGTAGATGACGACAGCGCGGTCGTGCCGGATGCCCAGGCGCGCGAGCTCGTCGGCGATCGCCTGCGGCTCCGGGTGCGTGTAGTGAAGGGTCGCCGTCGGGTCGCTGAACTGGGTCGAGACGTCGACGTGCTGCGAGCCGGGGATGTGCGCCTCGAGCCACTTCGGCCGCCCGGAGTCGGTGCGGTAGTCGCCGTCCTCCTTCGCCGGGTGCAGCACGAAGCTGGCGTCGAGCACGGCGGGCGGGGTGGAACCGGAGAGCGCGTCGGCGAGTTCGCCGACCGAGATGAACGGGGAGGTCATGGTGTCCACTCTAAGGAGAACGCCTCGACCGCGCGCCCGTCCACGACGGAGTCGGCAAGTGACCGCGGGTCCTCCCGCGCGATGAGACGGGCTTCCTGCGCGGCCCACTCGTCCCAGTGCGCCGCGAAGTACTCGTCTCGCGCGAGCGCGCGCTCCTTGCGCGTCTCGCCGTCGAGCTCGACCCACAGCGCGTGGTCGGCGAGCGGCAGCGAGGCACGGGTGATCGCGCCGACCCCCTCCACGATCAGCGCCCGATCGGGGTCGACCGAGTGCCATTCCGCGGGCTGCGACGTGGCCCAGTCCCACCGCTGCCAGCGGCCGGACGACAGGATGCCCGGCACCGCCGCGCTGCCGGCATCCAGCCCGTCCCACCCCGGGTAGACGTCATCGAGCCGCACGACCTGCGCGCCGAGCCTCGCGGCGAGCAGGGTCGCGAGCTCTGTCTTGCCTGAGCCCGACCGGCCGTCGATCAGGATGATCATCGGCCCAGGAACCGCTCGACCTCGGGCGTCGCGGGGGCCTCGAGCACCTCGGCCGCCGAGCCGATCTGCACGAGGTGGGAGTCCATCATGATCGCGATGCGGTCGGCCACGAGCACGGCCTCGCCCTGGTCGTGCGTGACGAAGAGCGCGGTGGTCCCGGTCTCGACGAGGATGCGCCGCAGGTCGCGCCCGAGGCGCTCGCGCAGCTCCCGGTCGAGCGAGCTGAGCGGCTCGTCGAGCAGCAGCAGCCGCGGGCGCGCGGCGAGCGCGCGGGCGAGTGCGACGCGCTGCTGCTCCCCGCCGGAGAGCTCAGTGACCCGCCGGTCGCCGAACCCCTCGAGGCCGACGAGAGCGAGCAGCTCGGCGACCCGGTCGCGCTGCTCGAGCTGGGGCATCCGGGCGATCTGAAGGGCGTAGGCGACGTTCGAGGCCACCGAGCGATGGGCGAACAGCTGGCCGTCTTGGAACATGAGGGCGAAGCCGCGCTTGTGCACGGGCATCGCGGTGATGTCGACGCCCTCCCACAGCACGCGGCCGGTGCCCGTGACAGTGCTGTCGAGCACCTCGAGGCCCGCGATCGCGCGCAGCAGCGTGGACTTGCCGCTGCCCGACGGCCCGAGTACCGCGAGCACCTGGCCGGCGTCGAGGCTGAGCGAGACGTCGTCGATCGCGAGCGCGCTCCGCCCCTTCTCGCGCAGGTACGAGACCGTCAGGTGTTCGGCGTCCAATGTCATCAGAATGCTCCCACCGTATCGACGCGCAGCCGCTCGACCAGCGCGATCGCGGCGACCGTCACTCCCGCGAGCACGACGGATGCCGCAATCGCCATGCCGAGGTTGTCGCCGCCGGGCAGCCCGATCAGCCGCACGATCACCACCGGCAGCGTCGGCCGGTCGGGGCGGGCAAGGAAGCTCGTCGCGCCGAACTCGCCCAGGGCAACAGCGAAGGCGAAGCCGGATGCCGCGAGCACCGGCCGCGCGACGATGCTCAGGTCCACGTCCCGCAGCACCCGCCACGGCGCCGCGCCGAGCACGGCGGCGGACTCCCGCAGCCGCGGGTCGATCGACCGCAGTACCGGCAGCACGGTCCGCACGACGAGCGGCAGCGCGACGAGCGCCTGCGCGATCGGCACGAGGATCGGCGACGATCGCAGGTCGAGCGGCGGCTGGTTGAGGGTGATGAGGAAGCCAAAGCCGACAGTGACCGCGGAGACCCCCAGCGGCAGCAGCAGGGCGCCGTCGAACGCGGCGAGCGCTCGACGGGCGAGCGGGCTGCGCGGGCTGCGGCTCAGCACGAGGCTCGCGACGACCCCGATGATCACGGCGATCAGCGTTGCCTGCACCGCCGTCGTGAGTGAGTTGCCGAGGGCGACCCAGACCGGCACGACGAGGGCGTTGCGCGTGCCGGTGCCCGAGAGGAGGGCGTAGTTGGCGAGTCCGTAGCCCGTTGACGTGCGCAGTGAGCGCTCGACGAGTGACAGCACCGGGATCGCCAGAGCCGCGGTCACGAGGATCGCGGCGACGATGGCGGCGGCATCCGTGCGCCTGGGCTTCCGCGCGGCGGCGACGCGGCGCTGGGTGCTGCCCCGCACGCGGCCCACGACCGCGAGGAGGGCGACCACGATCACGAGCTGGGTGACGCTCAGCACGCTTGCCGCGCGCAGGTCGAGGAACTGCGTGGTGAGCAGGTAGATCTCGGTCTCGATGGTGCCGAACTTCGTGCCGCCGAGCACGAGGACCACGCCGAACGCGGTGGCGCAGAACAGGAAGACGATGGATGCCGCGGCCGCGATTGACGGACCGAGCCGCGGCAGCGTGATCGTGAAGAACACGCGGGCCGGGCTCGCCCCGAGCACTCGGGCGGCATCCTCTTGGCGCGGATCCAGCCCCTCCCACGCGCTGCCGACCGTGCGCACCACCACTGCGATGTTGAAGAACACGAGCGCCATCATGATCGCGGCAAAGGTGCCGTCGAGGGGCGTGTCGCGCAGCAGGGTGCGGAAGGCGACGCCGACGACCACCGTGGGCAGCACGAACGGCAGGATCACGAGCGCGCGCACGATCGCCCGACCGCGGAACCGCAGCCGGTAGAGCACGTGCGCCACGGGAAGCCCGAGCATGACGCAGACCACGGACGCGAGCGCGGCCTGGCCGAGCGTGAGGCCCACGAGTCGGATCGTGCGCGGCCGGGAGAACACCTCGCCGAAGCCGCCGAGCCCGTCAGCGAAGCCGCGGCCGATCATCGCGGCAACAGGCCACGCGAAGAACACCGCGAGGAACGCGACAGGCACGCCGACGCCGAGCACCGTCGCAATGACGGTGCCCGGCGACGTGCGGATGCGGGTCACGGGGTCGCTATTGCTGCCCACTGGGAGAGCCAGGTCTCACGGTTCTTGTCGATATCGCCGGGGCTCACCACGAAGGGGTCCTCCGCGATCTTGGCGAACTTGGTGAACGACTCGGGCAGGGTCGCCTTCGCGTTCACCGGGTAGACGTACATGGTCTCCGGGATGTCGTTCTGCACGGTCGTGGAGAACAGGAAGTCGACGAGCTTCTGCGCGCCGGCCTGGTTCTTCGTCCCGGCGATCACGCCGGCGTACTCCGTCTGGCGGAAGCACGTGTCGAGCAGAGCGCCCGTCGGAGCCACAGTTGCCCCTTCGGGCACCTCGAACGGCGGGGATGACGCGTAGGAGACGACGATGGGCCGGTCGCCCTCGCTCGACGGACCGGAGAAGTCGACGTAGTACGCGTCGCTCCAGCCTGCGTCGACCTTGGTGCCGTTGGCCATGAGCTTGGTCCAGTAGTCCTGCCAGCCGTCATCGCCGTACTTGGCGATCGTGGCGAGCAGGAACGCAAGGCCGGGCGAGCTCGAGTTGGCGGCCTCTGTCACGAAGAGGTCTTTGTACTCGGGCTTGATGAGGTCGTCGAGCGAGGTCGGCTCGGCGATGCCCTTCTCGGCGAACCACTCGTGGTCGACGTTCACGCACACGTCGCCGTTGTCGATCGGGGTGAGCTGCTCGCGGCCCTGGCCCTCCGGCAGGAGGTACTGGTCCTCCGCGCTCGTCAGGTCCTTCGACGAGTAGTCGGCGAGCACGCCGTTCTCCACGGCGCGGCTCGCAAAGGTGTTGTCGATGCCGAACACGACGTCGCCGAGCGGCGAGTCCTTCGTCAGGACGAGCGTGTTCACGAGCTGGCCGGCATCCCCAGACGACTGCACCTGCACTTCGAGGCCGGTCTGCTCGGTGAACTGCTCGAGGATGCCCTCGCTCAGCGCGAACGAGTCGTGCGTGACGAGCACGAGGGGCTTGGTGTCTGTGCTGGGCGCGCTGCACCCGGCGAGGACGAGGACGAGTGCCCCCGCGATGATTGCGTACTTCAAGGACGTGCCTTCCACTAGGAAACGGCACGGGTTTCGAGAATGCCTCCCTGCGCTGGCATGATCCAGATCAGGTTCGACGGTCGAAGCTTGGAGAAGCTTCCTCTCAGCCCGGCTCACCGGACTCCCGTGTTCGGCACCAGTCTAGGGCTCGTAGGGTCGAACCATGGACGGCTTCTCCCACGCCGGGACGTGCTGCCTCAGCTGGCGCGATAGCCTATCGACCGTGCATCCGGACAATCTGCCTCTTCGCAAGCGGCCCATCGACATCGTCTTCGCCGTCTTCTTCTCGATCTTCATCATCACCTGCTTCATCAGCGACCTGCTGCCGACGATCGGCGTGGACTTCACGGAGCCGTCGTCGAACTTCTTCGCGAACTCGAACTACTGGTACGCGCACGACGCCGACCCGCTCTTCATGCACCCGCCGACCTGGATGCGGATCGTGACCGGCCTCTCGGCCTTCGTCTACATGCCGTTCTACTTCTTCCTGGTGTACGCGCTCATCCGCGGCCGCAACTGGATCCAGTTCCCGGCCACCATCTACGCGACGATGATCGCGGGCATCACCGGCATCATCGTGTTCGGCGTGGAGTTCTTCGGCGAGCCGGAGTTCCAGACCCAGAACCCGGCGAAGTTCCTGGCGTTCAACCTGCCGTACGTGCTCGTGCCGCTGCTGCTCCTGATCCGGATGCGGAAGCCGCTGCCGTTCACGCGCAAGTTCTAGCGGAGAGTTCGTCCTCAGTCGCTGTCAGAACGGCGGCGGATCGGACGTTCGTACGAACCCAGTAGGGCTGGTCCACACCGAGGTTCGGCCGGGCGGCTTCTCCACCCGCCATCGGGTGCTGTGCTTCATGGTGTGGTGCTTGCGGCAGAGGTGCGCGAGATTGTCGGCGGTGGTGGTGCCGCCCTCCGCCCAGGCCGTCACGTGATCGAGGTCGCAGCTGGCCGCGCGGCGGCCGCAGCCGGGGAACGTGCAGGTCACATCCCGGTGCTCGAGCCAGCGCTTGAGCGCCAGGCTGGGCCGGTACTGCTGCGGATCCATGGCGAGGACGGTGTTGCGGATCGGATCGGTCAGCAACCGGGTGAAAGACGGGGCGGTGGCGCACAGCGCGCGTGCGGTCTCGAGGTCGATCGGACCGACCCCTTCGAGGACGGCGGGGTCATCCGTCTCGCCAAGCAGGGTCAATACCGGCACGGTCAGAGCCACCGCGACCCGTGCCGCGCCCGTCTCGCGCCCGGTGAGCAGGTTGGCGACGACGTCGGCGCGGAGCTGCTGCATGGTGCGGCTCTCCTCGTCTGACTTGTGCAGCTCGAACGCCAGCGCGTCGATGTGGGCCTCGGCAAGGACGATCTGCTCAGAGGAAAGGCGGGCACTCATCCATCCCATGCCGTCGCGGTCGTGCTCCGACCACACGCCGCGCTCGAGCAGCCCGCGCTCGTGCCGCTCGACGGCGGTCTGGATGAGGAGCTTGTCGCGCAGCGCCCGCGCCCGCACGCGAAACCGCGGCGGCGACAGTTGTTGAGCGGGCTCGGCGATCGCGAGATCGAAAGCCGCCCAGTGCACCTCGGGAAGGTCGGAGACGAGAGCCGCTGCCTCGCGGGCGTTCTGCGTTGAGAGCTCGCCGTCGCCGAACGCGGCCCAAAGGCCCGGAAGGCGCGTGCGCAGCTTCGCGGCGATGTCAGCCTGCGACCGGACGGTGCCCTCGGCCATATTGAGCCGCACGGCGAGGTCGGCCGCCGCGGCGCGCTGGGCATACTCCAGAGTGTCGCGGGCACTCATCCGACCGGCTGGGGCGAAGAGCACGGGATGAAGCGCTGCCTCGCGCATGACCTTCTCGATCGCCCGAAATGTGGCGGCCGCCGCCCGCCACTGCGCGTGGAGGGCCACCTCGGCCTCGGCCATGCCAAACTCGACGCGCACGTCGGCGTTGGCGGGGTCGAGGAGATGCGGCATACCTGTATTAGATCATCCGCCGCCGACATTGGCCGCCCGGTCGATCGAGTCTCGGGACAGCGGGCGGGACCCGGGTTTGTGGAGGAGGCACAACGACTTCCGGAATCTAGCCTGGACGCGCGAGCCGCCTAGTCGGGCGCCATGGGCGCGGCGCGCACCTTCAGGAAGACGTGGATGCGCAGAGCTCCCGGTATGCCGGCCATTGCTGCGAGGACGAGGATGAACAGGCCCAGAAGGTCGCCTCGGACGAAGAGAACTACGGCCAGCACCGCGAAGCACGCGCTCACCGCGAGCTCTATCGCGGCGATGACGAGGGTGGCGGGAGAACTCCAGCGCGCTGCGCTCACAGCAGCTCCACCAGCTTCTTCACGGTGCGCAGATTGCGGGCGGTCGTCTCCGGCGGGAACTGCTTCCAGAACGCCGGCTTCAGCTTCGTCTGCGAGACTCCGTTCGGCAGCGACTGGTACACAGCCTCCTTGCCGAGCGAGATCAACTCGGGTGCGACATCCGGAAGTTCGACGGCCGGCACCGAAGGCATGAACGCGACCACGAGGCGCGACTCGTCGCCCTCGTAGGGAAAGGCCGAGGCGATCCGCCGCAGCTGCTCCCCCGGCACGATGAGCAGGTGCGTCTGCACCCCGGTCTCGGCGCGGATGCGCGCGAGCAGAGCGGGAACATCCACCGAGCCCGAGAACACCACGTTGCCGCTGTTCAGCAGCGTCACCACGTCGGTCGCGCCGGCCGCGGCGAACAGCTCCCGCAGCAGCGCCATCGGCACCTTCGTCGTCGGGCCGACGTTGATGCCGCGCAGGAGTGCCACCGAGCGCGTCATTCGGCCGCCCTCGCCTCCTTGCGCAGCTCGTTCTGCCGCATTGCCTTGAGGGCCGGATACGCGGACAGCAGTACGGCCATGGGGGCCCGCAGCGCCACACTGCGGATCTTGTGCTTCTTGTACGTGCGCTCGAACCGCATCACGTAGCTGTAGTACTGGCGCGGATTGTTGTCCAGGCGCCGCGCAGACATCCCCGTCACCATCTCGGACGAGTAGGTGACCTTCAGCCCCTTCTCGTGCAGGTGGATCGAGAGGTCGATGTCCTCGTGCAGCTCGTCGTCGGGGTCGAGGCAGGCCTCATCCCGGATCGCCTGCCACGCGGTCGCGCGCAGTGCCATGTTGCTGCCGAACAGCAGGTGGTAGTCGCGGGTGATCACGATCATCGCGCGGCGGATCGCGTCGTCGGCGATGTGCCCGAAGCGGCGCAGGGGCATGTCGTAGTACAGGACCGGCCCGGTGCACGCGGCGACGTTCGGGTCGTCGAAGGCCCGGATGACCTCCGCCACCCAGGTGGGCTCGAGCACCGAGTCGGCGTCGATGCGGCCGATGATGTCGCCGCGGGCGTTGTCGAGTCCGAAGTTGCGAGTCGGGATGAGCCCCTGCACCTCGTTCTGCTGCAGGTAGACGATGGGCGCCTCGGGGTAGGCGCTCTGCAGGGCGCGGACCACGGCGGCCGTGGAATCCGTCGACTTGTTGTCGACAACGATGATCTCGAACGGCATGACCGTCTGGTCGAGAGCCGCGAGGACACAGGCTTTGATGGTGTCCTGCTCGTTGTATGCGGGGATGACGATCGAAACGGTCGGCAGCGGGAGCATGCCAACACGGTACCCGCTATCCTGACGCCATGTTCATCATCGCCATCATCGCCATCCTGCTCGGAGTGGTCGCGCTCGTCGTCGCCGGCTCCAACGCCAAGCGGCGAGTGGTCGCCTCAGGCGAGACTCCCGTCGGCAGCGCGTTCCGCTCCGGCGGCAATGTCACGATCTCGCGGTTCGCCCGCTGGGCCGCGGCGCTGCTGTTCGTGCTCGGCGTCGTGCTCATCGCCTTCAGCTCGTTCTTCCGCCAGGACGTAGGCCAGGCGAACGTGCTGCGCGACTGGACCGGCAACAT
Source organism: Rhodoglobus sp. (assembly GCA_025463515.1). Taxonomy (GTDB): domain Bacteria; phylum Actinomycetota; class Actinomycetes; order Actinomycetales; family Microbacteriaceae; genus Rhodoglobus. The sequence goes on along the minus strand of JAODAQ010000054.1, from coordinate 42,391 downwards.
CGTCGGCTACGAGACCGCGAGCGGCCTGCACCCGAAGGCGCCGTGGGTCGACGTCGTGACCTTCGACGTGCGCAACCAGCGCGCCGTGTTCGTGACCGAGCAGGTCAGCGGCGAGGGCGACAACATCGGCGGCGCTCCGGATGGCCCGCAGATCACCGTGCAGGACTCCGAGGGCGTCACCGCGAACATCGACATCGCGATCCGCTACTCGCTCAAGCCCGACGCCGTGATCGACATCTACAGCCAGTACTTCAACGAGGAGAACCTGCGCACGCGGCTCATCTTCAACGACATCCGCTCGGTGGTCCGCTCGATCCCCGGCAAGTTCAGTACCATCGACATGCTCACCGACCGGAACGCGGTGCAGGAGGCGATCCTCGAAGCGCTCGAGGACCGCTGGGAGGACGACGGCATCATCGTCGAGGATGTCGCGCTGCAGGAGATCCGCTACGGCGAGAGTGTGACCGCCGCCTACGCCGCCGCCCAGGAGGCGCAGATCAACGTGCAGACCGAGCAGGCCAAGCTCGAGGCGTCGAAGGTGTCAGCCCAGCAGAAGGTCGTGCAGGCGCAGGCGGAAGCCGACGCCAACGCGATCCTCAACGCGTCGCTGACGGACGCGATCCTCCAGCAGCGCTATCTGGACACCCTCAAGGAGCTAGCCGCTGCGGGCAACCTCGTGGTGGTGCCCGAGGGGTTCAACGGGCTGGTCAACGTAGCGCGGTAGTGCTCTCGAGCTCGTTCGGGATGACGATCCAGGCCACGAAGTAGAAGATCAGCTGCGGGCCGGGGAGCAGGAACGAGAGCACGAACAGCAGGCGCACGATGTTGGCGTTCCATCCGAAGCGCTGGGCGAGCCCTGCACACACTCCCGCGATGACTCGGCCGGTTCTGGGTCTGCGCAAAATAGCCATGGTTAAACCATGCCACCGGAGATGCGCCGACGGTATCGGGGTAACCCCCGGTTCGATACGGCCGCGGGCGGCCTACTCAACCCGCCTGGGGCGGGATCGGGAAGACCAGCAGCGTGCTGCTCGCCGTCGCCACCACCTTGCCGCTCGAGTCGGTGAGCACGCCCTCGGCGAAGGCCACCCGCTTGCCCGGCTTGATGACCGTTCCCACCGCCGTGAGCGGCCCGGTCGTCGCGGTGATGCCCGCGAGGTAGTTCACCTTGATCTCGAGGGAGGTGTAGCCGAAGCCCAGCGGGAGGGTCGTCTGCACGGCGCATCCGGCAACCGAGTCGAGCACCGTGCACGCGAAACCCCCGTGGACGGCGCCGATCGGGTTGTAGTGGGACTCGTCGGGCTGCGCGGTGAACGTCACGGTGCCCACCTCGACCGACTCGAGGTGCAGGTTCATGACCTCGAGGATGGGCGGCGGCGGATACTCCCCCGCGAGCAGCGCGCGCATGTAGTCGAGCCCGCTCAGGGCGGTCATGGCCTTCGCCCCGATCATCGGGTCCTGCCAGGTGATGGTCTTCGTCCGGTCGCTCATGGGGCCCAGTCTCGACCTTGTCAAGCTCTGGTCGAAATCGTTTGTCGATGATGGACTAGTCCAACCCCGTTCGGGGGCCATTTCGGTAACTCGGTGAGGAGCTGCCCATGACGGACACACTGCAGACCGGCGAGCGCCGCCGGCGGCCGCAGCATCAGAACACTTCGACGGAGCCGCAGATCGCGATCGTGCGCGACGACCTGTACGCGGTCCTCGCCGCCCGGGAGACCATGGGCTTCGTGGAGCGCGTGGGCGCGGTCTTCGTCGCCCTCTACGGCCCGGATCTGGCCCGCGCCGTCGAGGTCGGGCAGTCGCTCTCGTGGGACCACTGCGTGGGCATGGTGCGCCGCGAGTACTCCCGCCGCTAGCCCACCTGCTGCTCGGACGCCTGCTGCTGGGACGACGACGCCCATGCGGCGGCCTTCCGCGCGGCGGCGGCGCGCAGCTCACGGCTCCACAGGCGGGTGATCGCGAGGTCGGAGAACTGCTGCGCCGACCGGCGGGCGTGCCGCCGAAGCCGTGCCACCTGGCGCGGGCTGAGCGCGAGGAGGTCGTCGATGGCGCGGGCCACCGCGTCCGGGTCGCCGCCGGGCACGAGATAGCCGTTGCGGCCCGGCTGGATCACGTCGGCCGGCCCGTAGGGGATGTCGTAGGCGATCGGGATGCACCCCACCGCCATCGACTCGACGAGAACGAGAGGCAGCCCCTCCGAGGTGCTCGTGAGCAGGAGGAACGAGGCGCTGCCGAGGAGCTCCCGCGCGTCCGGGACGTGGCCGCGCAGCCGCACCGGCGCGTCGAGCTCGGCGACCGTCGCCGCAACGTGGTCGCGGTCGGGGCCGTCGCCGTACACATCGAGCGAGAGCTCCGGATGCCCGACCGCGGCTCGCGAGACAGCACGCACGGCGTGGTCGACGCGCTTGCGCGTCGTGAGCGACGCGAGCATGATCCCGTCGCCGACCGCCCGCGGCTCCTGCTTGCTGACGGTGGGCAGCTCGCGCCCGTTGCCGATGACCACGACATTGTCGCGGACTCCGGCGAGGCGCTCGACATCCGCCTTCTGCCGCTGCGTGAGCAATACCACGGCGTCGTAGCCGTCGAGGTTCTCGAACACCGGCCGGCGACTGGCCTTGAGGCGCGCACTCTCGGTGTCGTCCTCGGCGAGGTGCGAGCTGTGGACGACGTGCACGACCACGGCGCGCTTGCGCTTGTAGGTGGCCATGAAGGCCGCGACGGGCTTCGAGTCGACGATCATGAACGACGGCTCGCGCTGCCGGAGTGCATCTAGCCAGTACCGGTAGAAGGCCCAGACGCCGCTCCACGAGCGCACAGGCCGGCCCTGGCGGTCGCACAGCACGACGGCGCGCTTGCCGGCGGCGCCCTCCTGGTCGACATCGCGGCGGTCGCTCGCGAGCAGCGTGCCGTCCTCGCGGTAGTAGTCGACCTGGAGGGTCGTACCACCGTCCACTCGCGCGCGGCTGAGCTCGCGGTCGCCGCGCCACGTCGACACGTGGGCCTGGTCGGCGCCCAGCGGGGTGAACGGGTGCTTCTCGAGGTTGAGGGAGCCCGGGGCATCCGTCGGCAGGTCGTGCTCGCGGAACCAGTCCCAGAGGTTGATGAGCGTCACGCCGTCGATGAGCTCGCCGCGATCGCGCAGGTCGCGGTCGACGGAGGGGTAGTCGGGCCGGGCGTCGAACGTCAGGAGGTCGACGGGCTGGCCCGCGAGCCGGACGATCGCGCGCGACCGGTGCAGGAGAGCGCTGGTCATGCCCCCGAAGTCGTCGGGGATGCCCCACGTGAGCGCGAACTGGCGCCCCGCAGGGAAGTGCACCTGGGGGTGGTCCGCGGGGGCTGAGCGGTAGTCGTCCATCCCTTCGACCGTACGTCGCGCCTCTGGATGTTTTCAGGGGTTGTGCTGAGAGTTTGGTGCGTCTAGGCCGTGACGAAGTCGATAAGCTGCTCGACCCGGCCGAGCAGTTCGGGTTCCAGGTCCGCGTAGCTGTCGACCCTGCCGAGGATGTGCTGCCAGGCGCGCGCGATGTCCGCCTGGTCCTCGTGCGGCCAGCCGAGCGCGGCGCAGATGCCGTGCTTCCACTCGGTACCGCGCGGGATCACCGGCCACGCCGCGAGCCCGAGGCGCTGCGGCTTGACCGCCTGCCAGACATCGATGAACGGATGCCCGACCACGAGCACATCGTCGCGATACGGCCCGCGGCCGACCGCCTCGGCGATACGGCTCTCCTTCGACCCGGTCACGAGGTGGTCGACGAGTACACCGACCTTCTTCTCCGGGCTCGGCCCGAACTCCTTCAGGAGCGCCTCCAGGTCGTCCACGCCCCCGAGGTACTCGACGACGACACCCTCGACGCGCAGGTCGTGGCCCCAGACCTTCTCCACGAGCTCGGCGTCGTGGCGGCCCTCCACGAAGATGCGGCTGGGCAGCGCGACACGCGCGGTGTGGTCCGTGACAGCCACGGAGCCAGACGCGCTGCGCAGGGCGGGAGCGGCGCCGGGGGTCGGCTTGACGAGCTTGACGGCCTTGCCGTCGACGAGGAATCCCGCCCCGAGCGAGAAGGTGCGCACGGAGCCCTTGCGGTCCTCCAGCTCGATGAGGCCGTTCGCGTAGGCGATGATCGCGCCCACGAAACCGGTGCCGGTCTCCTCGAGCACGAGGCCCTTCTCGACCTCCAGGGCCGGAACGGGAGCGGGGCCGCGCTGCTGGCGGAACCCCGCGAGGACATCGCTGCCATACCGGTCGTCAGTCACCGGTCGAGGGTAAGGGACCTGCCGCGCACGGTGCGGTTGGCGCGCCGCGGTCGGCTGCGGGTCGCCGAGCCGCGGCTAGAAGTCGCCGCCGCCGAAATCGCCGCCGCCGAAGTCACCCCCGCCGCCGAAGTCGCCGAAGCCCGAGTCGCCGCCGGACGAGTCAGCCGAGGCGCCCGCATCGGCCGAATCGGCGGAGGCGTCCGAAGAGCCGTCGGCCGAGGCATCCGTGCCGCCCATGTCCGTCGGGAGGAAGGCCGAGACGATGGCCGACCCGATCACGTAGCCGGCGACCGTGCCGAGGAGGGAGCTGCCGACCATCGCGCCGAAGCTCGGGCCCTGGAACGACCGCTCGAGGGTGCCGGGCTGGCGGAGCTCGGAGCGGGTCGCGGCCTGGGCGAGGGATGCGGCATCCGTGCCCTTGGGCTGCTCGCCGGACTGCGAGAGCTCCTGGTAGACGAGCGTGCGCTGCTCGTCGGTGAGCTTGGCGAAGGCCTCGGCGTGCACCTGCTCGAGCGTCTCGGGCGGGGCTGTGCGCAGGAGGTACCGGTAGCGCTCGACGGCGATCTCGTCCGTCGTGCGCGCCCGCGCGGGCGGCGGCTGTGTGTTCTGCTGTTCGGATCCGAAGAGTCGATCGAAGAGTCCCATGGCGGAAGCCTAGGAACAGAACCTGAGAATCAGGCTCTGTTCAACTCACACATTCACGTGCGACAGCAGCCACGGGTACGGGTCGACCATGGTGCCGTCGATGATGACGCTGAAGTGCAGGTGCGGGCCGGTGGCCTCGCCCGTCTCGCCGACGAGGCCGAGGATGGTGCCGCGCGTGATGACCTGGCCGACGGTGACGGCGATCGAGTCGTCCTGCATGTGCGCGTAGAGGGTCGAGACGATCTGGCCGTCGATGTTGTGCTGGATCACTACCTTGTTGCCGTAGCCGGTCGAGTCCCAGCCCGCCTCGGTCACGACGCCGTCCGCGATCGCGGGGATCGCGAAGCCGTTGCCGGGGTTGAAGTCGGTTCCCGTGTGGTCCGTGCTGCAGCCGTCGCACTCGCGCAGGCCGAAACCGCTGCTGATGGGGGTGCCCACGGGCACTGGCCACTGCACTACCGAGTACGTGGAGATGCTGAAGCCGTCGCGCACGACGGGCGCCTCGACGGCGGCCGGGGCGGTGAACGACTGCAGGACGACGGGTGCGGGCGGCGGGTTGAGCAGCGCCTCGGCCTGGGCGGGCAGCGACGGGACGCTCGTGAGCAGCCCGGTGGCCACCACGGCGGTCATGACCAGCAGGCGCCGGTTGGCGTTGAGGAAGCCGATGAGGCGGGGCTCCGAGAGCGGGCGGGCGGACGGGAACGACAAACGTGGAGAGGTAAGCAAAGCGACTGACTTTCGAACTGGGCGCCCCGCGCGATAGGCACAGCAGGCACGTGCAACAACGGCACATCGGGTTGGGTCTGGCACCGGGTGGTGCTGCACGGACTCACGAAGGAAGCGTCATCCCGGCGGTAATTCACGCCGGCGCTTGCTCAGTCCTGGGGTATTTCCCTGCGTCCAGCCTGCGCGACGATCCTGTGAGGTTCATGTACACGCATGGAACGGACCTTGATCGAGGTGAGGATGCCCGCGACGAGCACGCCCGCGATCGCGCCCGAGCTCGCCCAGACGATGTCCCAGACCTCGGCGTAGCCCACGGGCATCCACACGGACTGGGCGGCCTCGATCCACGCAGAACCGAGCACCGCGAACCCGATGGCGGCCCACCAGCGACGGCGGCCGAGCAGGAGGAGCAGAAGGATGCCGACGGGCACGAACGCCACGAACGGCCAGACCCAGAGCGCCCGGTTGGACGCCGAGCCCGGCACGAAGGTCAGGCCGATGAGCGCCCCGAAATAGATCGCGGCGATCCCTGTGAGGAGGTATCGTCGCGCGCGCATTCCGCCAGTATCTCTCGATCGGCTCGATGAAAGATGTGAGAACTGTGAGCGGCGCCTGTGGACTCTAGTCGCGGTCTCCGAACAAGCCCTTGCCGTGCTTCACGAGCACGTCGTAGGCGTCGCCGAAGGTCTTCGGCACGTCCCGTTTCGGCTCGTACTTGGCCAGCAGCAGGCCGAGGAGCCCCTCCGCGGGTGCGCTGAGCGGGCGGTGCTTGTGCTCCTCGTGCGGCGCGGGCACCGCCTCCGGGTTCGGGGGCGTGTACTGCGGGTGCGTGGACGGCCACTCGTACGGCTGCCTCGGCGTGGTCAGGTTTATCGCGTTGAAGACGTTGTTCGCCGTGGCATCCCGGCGCGTGAGCGGCTCGAGGCCGTGGAGGCGGTTGAGCGTCGAGATGATCGACCCGTGGTGCATCTCGTCGTGCACGATCGAGCCGGCCGCGGTGTACGCGCTCACGACGATGGCGGGAACGCGGCAGCCGAGCCGGTCGAAGGTGAAGCCCATCTCGCCGGACGGAGCGCCCGACTCGGGCGGAACCGCGCTGGGCGGCGGCACGTGGTCGTAGGTGCCGCCGTGCTCGTCGAAGGTCACGACGAACGCCGTATTGAGCGCGTTCGACCCCTGTGCAGACTTCGCCCCGCGCAGCGAGGTGTACACGGAGTGCAGCAGTGCCTCCCCCGCGCGCACGTCGGAGAGTGCCGAGTTGTAGACCTTCTGCCCCTCGTACTCCCCCTCGCGCAGAGTGCCGAACGGCGGGTGCATGTCGTTGTGGTTGAAGACCATCCGCGGCTCGATGAAGGCGTACTCGGGCAGGGTGCCGTTCTTCACGTCGTCGTGGAACTGCTCCATGCTGCGGAAGTTGCTCTTCCAGTACGGCTCGAGGACTGCGGCGTGGAGCATCCCGGTGAACGACACCATCTGCTGGGCGTCGTAGTACACGCGCCAGGTGAGCCCGGCATCCTGGAGGCGGTTGAAGATCGTGGGGGCGGCCGGCGCGTCGATCCACTTGTCGTAGCCGCCGCCGTCCTTGTTGGTCACGAAGCCGTGCGAGGTGGACGCGTGGAAGAAGGATCGGTTGCAGAACGTCTGGGACGGCACGCCAGCATGCCAGGCGTCGTACACCGCGAAGCCCTTGGCGATCGCCGAGAACACCGGCAGCATCTCGGTGGAGAAGCTGCCCATAACGACGCGGTAGTCGTCGTAGACCGGCTCGGCGCCCTTCTTGAGCTCGCGCCAGTTGACGACGTAGTCCTTCACGAAGCCGGACATGTCGGGCCTCGAGTCCTTCACCGGTGCGTTGTACGGCTCGCGCAGCTCGTTCGAGAACAGGTCGGCGTTCGACTCGGGGTCGACGATGCCGAAGACCTGGGTGTTGACGTGCGGGTAGTGCTCGCCGGGGTCTGGCGAGGGGTGGCGCATGACGGCATCGGTCTCGCCGATGTACACGTGCGCGGGAATCACCTCGCCCGCCGGCCCCACGTTGGAGTAGTCGCCCTGGTTGAGGCCGTCGAAGGTCTGGCCCTCGGGCAGTTCGGCGTCGGTGTAGAGGTAGCCGAGGATGTTGTCGAACGAGCGGTTCTCGAACATCATCACGACCACGTGGTCGAACCCCGGCTCGCTGCGCGGCTCGAGCGGGTCGAAGCCCGCGACCGGCTTGGCGGAGTTGACGGCGCCGTCGATCCCGGCGACGACGGCCGCACCGGCGGCGAAGCCGCCCAGCCCGGCGGCCGCCGTGGTCTGCAGGAAGCGCCTGCGGGAGGGCTTGGCCGGCTCGTCTTTCGATGGTTTCGCCACGAGGCAACTTTAACGCGGGAATCTGCCGCGACGACGCCCTGTTGCTACCCTCGGATCAATCGTCTGGGAGGACATCGATGGAGTACGACTGGCTGTCACTGCAGAAGCGCGTGCAGGGCGAGTTCTCGCGGCGCATCGCCGCCGTCACCGACTGGGACGCACCGACACCCGACGACGAGTGGAGCGTGCGCGACCTCGTCTCCCACGTGATCGAGGAGCAGCAGTGGGTGCCCTACCTGCTGGCCGGGCAGAGCATCACGAGCGCCAAGAAAGACATCCAGCCGCTGCGCGAGAACCTGCGCGAGGAATGGGACCTGTACGCCTTCGCCGCGAACGCAGCGTGGATGGCGACGACGCCCGACACGCGCGTGCAGCTCTCCTACGACACCGTGACGATGGCCGACTACCTCCGGGAGCAGGTCGCCGACGTCGCGATCCACACCTGGGACCTCGCCCGTGCCATCGGCGCCGACGAGGAGCTCGACGCTGAGATCGTCGAGGCGGTCTGGACGGTGTTCGAGCCCCAGAAGGACACCCTCGCCGCGAGCGGCCTGTACGCGGCACCGGTGCCGCTGCCCGACGATGCTCCCCTGCAGCAGCGGCTGCTCGCCCTCACGGGGCGCGACCCGCGCTAGGGCAGCAGCAGCCCGGTCAGCACGAGCTCGCGCACCTGCGGCAGCACCTCGGCCGTGAGCTCCGCGGCATCGACCTCGAGCAGCTGGGCGACGGCGTCGCAGATGGCACCGAGCGGCAGGCTGCCGTCGCACGCGCCCACGACCGCGGCGAGCGCCGTCCCGAGCGGGACGGTGCGGGCGAAGCCCGATCCCTGGCGGAGATCCATGACTGTCGGATGCTCGTCCCCTGGCCAGTAGTGCCGTTGCTCCGTCACATCCGGCGCCACGGTGAGCGACTCGGCGAGCAGGTCGCGATCGCGCAGCCAGTCGTGCGCGGTGAGGAGGGCCGAGACATCCGGTGCGCCGGCGATCGGGCCGTCGAGCACCTCGAACCGCCGCAGCGTCGGGGCGCCCGTGACCGGCCGGCGAAGAGTCACGTAGCCGAAGCCGACGTGCGTGACCCCGCGCGCCGCGAAGTCGTCGAGCCACGCGCCGTACAGCCTGTCGAACTCCGCCCCGGAGCGCGTGCCGCCGTCCCGGATCCAGGTCTCGGCGTACTGCTCGACATCCTGCCGCTCGCGCTCGACCACCCACGCGTCGAGGCCCGTGAACCGCACCCACTGCTCGACGCGGGCCAGGCCGTCCTGTGATCCGTACTCCCAGTTGCCGAGCAGCTGCGCGACGCCGCCGGGCTCGAGGTGCGCCTCGACGTCCTTGATGACGGAGGCCACCAGTGCGTCGCCCACCATCCCGCCGTCGCGGTACTCGTAGGCGGGAACGCCCTCGGCACTGCGCGGCGTGATGACGAAGGGCGGGTTGGAGACGACGTGGCCGAACCGCTCGGGCACGGGCTCGAACAGGCTCCCGAGCCGGAACTCGATGTTCGCCACCCCGTTGAGCTCGGCGTTGAACCGGGCGAGCTCGAGGGCGCGCTCCGAGATATCCGTCGCGATGACGCGCTTGGCGTGCCGGGCGGCGTGCAGTGCCTGGATGCCGCAGCCGGTGCCGAGGTCGAGCGCGAGCTCGACCGGCCGCGAGACCATGAGGCCGCTCAGTGTCGTCGAGGCGCCGCCCACACCGAGGACGTGCTGCTCGGGGATCGCGTGGCCTAGGGCGAGCTCGCCCAGGTCGGAGGCGATCCACCAGGAGACGACGCCGCTCCCGTCGACGAAGGAGTAGGGGCGCAGGTCGAGCAGCGGGGCGCCCGCCTCGTCGACCAGCCCGAGGGCGACAGCACCCTCGAAGCCCAGCACCGGGAGGGCTGCGGCGAGCGCCGACGGCACGACGGGCAGTCCCAGCACGAACGCGCGGGCGAGCGTGGCGAGCGGCGGCGCCTCGACGAGCTCGACCGCCGACAGGGCGCGGAGGGCCGGGACCCGCTGGCCGCGGTGCAGTGCTGCCGCGGCATCCTCGCCCCAGAGCTCACCTAGCGCGTCGACGGTGAAGCGGGCCGCCGAAAGGTCGGCGGCGAGGTCGGCAATGGCGGTCATTCCCGCCATTCAACCACTAGTACTGCCGAGCGCCCGTCCAGCAACCGTCCAGACGGGGTGCCTACCGTGGAGTGAGTGACAAGCACTGCGAACACCCGTCTCACCGGGCTCGACGGGCTCCGCGGAATCGCGGCACTCGTCGTCGTCCTCTACCACGTGAGCCTCGTCGCGCGGCCCTTCCTGAGCCCCGCCGAGTGGTCGCTGCTCACCCAGACGCCGCTCAAGCTGTTCACCGCCGGCACCGAGTCCGTGCTGGTCTTCTTCGTGCTGAGCGGGCTCGTGGTCACCCTGCCGGCCTTGCGCGACGGCTTCGGCTGGCTCGGCTACTACGGCGGCCGGATGCTGCGGCTCTACCTCCCCGTGTGGGCTTCGCTGGCCCTGGCGGCCCTTGCCATCGCGCTCCTGCCGCGCGACCTCGCCTCGGTCACGCCCGACTCGTGGCTCGCGCGCGGGAACGCCCTCGTGCTCTCGTGGCCCCAGCTCCTGCAGGAGGGCAGCCTCTGGAAGGCGTCCTACGACGTCAACAACGTGCTGTGGTCGCTGCGCTGGGAGCTCGTGTTCTCCCTCAGCCTGCCGCTCTTCGTGATCGTGGCGCGGGCGCTGCGGCGCCACTGGGTGTTCGCCGCCGTTCTGGCCACGGCGGCGACCGTCACCGGCCGGCTCGTGGATGTCGACGCGCTCGTGTACCTGCCGGTGTTCTTCCTCGGCGCGCTCATGGCGGTGCGGCTGCCGGAGCTGCGCAGCGCCGTCGGGGCGTGGCCGCGGCTGGGCCGGGTGGCGCTGGCCGTGGCATCCGGAGCCCTGCTCATCGGCAGCTGGCTCGGCCGGCCCATCGAGGGCACCATCGGCGCCGACGTGCTGTGGGGCCTCGCCGGCGTGGGCGCCGCGGGTCTTGTCGTCGTCGCCGTCGGCTCGCCGACCGCGGAGCGCGCGCTGTCGAGTGCCGTGCCGCGCTGGCTCGGGAAGATCTCGTTCAGCCTCTACCTCGTGCAGGCGCCCCTCATCGGAACGCTCGCCTTCGCGCTCGGGGACGCGCACTGGAAGCTCGTCGCCGCGATCGCGATCCCGGGGAGCCTGCTGCTCGGCTGGCTGTTCCACCTGGTGGTGGAGCGGCCGACCCACCGCCTGGCGAAGCTCGTCGGGCGGAAGCTTCAGTCTTCGAGTACGGAGAGCACGTTGCCGGCCGGATCCTTGAACCAGCAGATCACCGGGCCCCACTCGGGCTTGTCCGGGCGGGCGATGCCGCGGGAGTCGGTCGAATCGCCCTCGTAGATCTTCGTCACGACGCCCTTCGCGTTCAGCTCGTCGACGGCGGCGTCGACGCTCGGCACCGGGAAGTTCAAGATCGTGTATGTGGCGGGGGCGTGGTCGGGCTTCGGGTAGACGAGGATCACACCGCCCGTCGCGAGGTGGATGTTGAGGAAGCCCATCGCGTTGTCCTCGACCGTGAGGCCGAGGGTGTCGCGGTAGAACGTGCGGGCCTCGTCGATGTCGTCGACCGAGAACCCGCTGAATGCCTTGGTGTCACCGAACATGCCTGATCTCCTTTGATGTTAACGCTGTAAACACTGTCATAAGATGACAGAGCGACCAAGACCCCGTCGCTCGCAGAAGGGAGTCGCGTGACCACTGCCGGCGCACTGTCCCGACCCAACTACCATCACGGCGACCTCCGGCACGCCCTGCTCGCCGCGGGCATGGAGCTCGCCCGCGAAGGCGGACCGGACGCCGTAGTCCTGCGCGAGGCCACCCGCCGCGTCGGCGTCTCCCCGAACGCCGCCTACCGGCACTTCGCCGATCGCGACGCTCTGCTCTCCGCCGTGAGCGACGAGGCCCTGGCGATGCTCGCCACCCGCATCGACGCCCTGTTCGACGGCATCCCGGCGGGCACGAAGGAAGCGGTCGCGCGGGCCCAGCTCCGGGCGGTCGGCACGGGCTACGTCGCGTTCGCCCTCGACGAGCCGGGCCTGTTCCGCGCCGCGTTCTTCGTTCCGACGAACCTCGAGACGTCGTCTGCGGCGAGCAAGTCGGGCCCCAGCGGCAGGTCGCCGCTCGAACTGCTCAGCGTCGCGCTCGACGAGTTCGTGGCATCCGGGATCATGCCCGCGGCCCGCCGCCCGCAGGCAGAGTTCCTGGCGTGGTCGTCCGTGCACGGATTCGCGCTGCTCTGCATCGACGGGCCGCTGCGCGCCCTGCCGCGCGATCAGGCCGATGCCGTCACACAGCGCGTTATCGACATGGTTGAGGCAGGCTTTACGGCGTGAAGCAGCTGACACCCGACGACATTCGCGAGAGCTTCGTCAACGCCTCCAAGGGCGAGGCGGGCCGGGTGCCCATGCCGGGCCTGCACGACGTGCTCTGGGAGCAGCGGGAGTACCTCGGCTGGCGCGACCAGCAGTCCCCGCAGCGCGGCTACCTCGTGCACTGGGTCGACGAGCGGCCGGTCGGGCTCGTGCTGCGCGCCTCCGAGTTCTCCCTGCGCCCCGGGATCGCCGCGATGTGCTCGTGGTGCCGCATCACCCGCCGCTCCGACGAGATCTCGCTGTTCTCCGCCCCGCGCGCTGGCCAGTCCGGCAGGGACGGCAACACCATCGGCACCTACGTGTGCGACGACCTGGCGTGCTCGCACATGATCCGCATCCTTCCGCCCGCGCACGACCTGCTCAACCCCGAGGAACTGCTCGCCACGCGCATCGAGGGTCTCGTGACGCGCGTGCGGGCGTTCACCGCCGACGTGATGAAGACGGCGTGACGTCAGTCGTCGTGCTCTCCGACACCCACGTACCCGCGCGAGCGTGCGGCAATGGTTGCCGCGTACCCGGCCACCGACTCGACCACCCCGCGGGGCCTGCGCCTCCTCAACCCCGGCGCTCCGGCAACTCAGGACATTCGTAAGGGTCCCGAACTAATGTCCTGAGCTGGCGGAACGGGCGGAGGGAGGACCGCCTCAGCTGGCGACCGGACGCGGTGCCCGTCGGGGCGGGTCTTGGCAGCGCCTCAGGCGGCCCGGCCCAGGCGTGCGGCGATGTCGCGGACGAAGCCCGCGAGCTCGTCGCTCTCGTGCACGGTGAACTCGACGCCCGCCGGGATCCAGGCGAGAGCGCCGAACATCTCCTCGACGGTCTGCCCGCCGATCGGCCAGCGCGTGGTGCGCTCGTCCAGCGGCGTCGCGTAGGTCGCGTAGGGGCCGAAATGCAGGCGCATCTGGTCGAGCGGCATGGCGATGTGCACGATGGCGGTGAGCCGCGCGCGCAGCTTGCCGTGGGCGATGGCCACGAACTCGGCTGCAGTCTCGGCCGGGAGGTCGCGCGCCACGAACGCGAGGCGGGTGCCGAAGAAGTTCGACAGGCGGTCGACGCGGAAGGTGCGCCAGTCGTCGCGGCGCACGTCCCAGCACACGAGGAACCAGTGGCGGCCGCGCGGCACGAGGGAGTGCGGCTCGACGACGCGCTGCGACTCGGTGCCGTCGGCGGCGACGTAGTCGAAGCGGATGCGCTCCTGGTCGCGGCACGCGAGGGCGAGCTGCCCGAGGATCTCGGGCGAGACCACCGACTGCCGTGACTCCCCCGACTGGACGCTCGAGGCGAGCGCGTTCACCCGCTGGCGGAGGGCCGACGGCAGCACCTGCTCGAGCTTCGCGAGGGCAGTGAGGGTCGTCGTCGCGCCGTCCGCGAGTCCCTGTGTTGCCGCGACCCGCAGGCCGATCGCCATCGTGACGGCCTCGTCGTCCGTGAGCAGCAGCGGCGGAAGCGCGGCGCCGGCCTCGAGCCGGTAACCGCCGCCCGCGCCCGGCACCGACTCCACGCGGTAGCCGAGCTCGCGCAGGCGCTCCACGTCGCGGCGCAGCGTGCGGGCCGTGACATCCAGCCGCGCTGCCAACTCCGGACCGGGCCAGTGCCGGTGCGTCTGCAGCAGGTTGAGCAGGGCCAAGACCCGGGAGGTTGTCGTCGAATCGGACATGAGTCGATTCTGCCTCGGATCGAGGACAGGAACAGTCCGCATTGGTTCGTACCGTGGCATCCATGACCACAGACACCATCATCACCGCCCGCGGCCTGACCAAGACGTTCACCGTCCGGAAGGCCGTCGTGGAGGCCGTCACCGACCTCGACCTCGATGTGCAGCGCGGCGAGCTCGTCGCCTTCCTCGGCCCCAACGGCGCCGGAAAGTCGACGAGCCTCCGGATGCTCACCACCCTGCTCCCGCCGACCTCCGGCACCGCGACCGTCGTCGGGCACGACATCGCCCGCGACCCGGCCGGAGTGCGGCGGCGCATCGGCTACATCGGCCAGGGCACGAGCGCCGGCCACAACCAGCGCGTGCGGGATGAGCTGCTCAGCCAGGGCGCGTTCTACGGAATGGGCCGCAGGGCCGCCGCGACGCGGGCCGACGAGCTGCTCGAGTCGCTCGACCTGGCGCCGCTCGCCACGCGCAAGGTGCTCGGGCTGAGCGGAGGGCAGAAGCGGCGGCTCGACATCGCGCTGGGGCTCATCCACTCTCCCGAGCTGCTGTTCCTCGACGAGCCCTCCACCGGCCTCGACCCGCAGAGCCGCGCGAACCTGTGGCAGCACATCCTCGACCTGCGCCGCGAGCACGGCACGACCATCTTCGTGACGACGCACTTCCTCGAGGAGGCCGACCTCTTCGCCGAGCGCGTGCTCGTCATGGACCACGGCCGGATGATCGCCGACGACACCGCCGGCAACCTCAAGACCACGCTCGCGGGCGACGTGATCACACTGGGGTTCGCCAGTGAGGCGGATGCGCGAGCGGCGGCCGCGCGGGCGGGCGGCACGGCAGCGGGCTCCTCGCTCAGCCTCACGGTCGACCACGGGGAGCTGGTGCTGCCCCGGCTGCTCCGCGAGCTGGACTCCGTGACATCCGCCACCCTCCGCCAACCCACCCTCGACGACGTGTTCCTCGCCCTCACCGGGCGCAGCCTGCGCGAAGACGCCGCCACCAGCAAGGAAGAGATCAACGCATGAGCACCATCACCACAGACACCTGGAATGTCCTCACCCGCGAGCTGCGGCCCGTGCTTCGAGACCCGTTCTCGCTCATCTTCAGCCTCGTGCAGCCGCTCGTGTTCCTGGGGCTGTTCGGGCCGCTCCTGGTCGCGACCTCCGGGCAGCCCGCGGCGGCGACCCTGCAGTCGTTCGTGCCGGGCATCCTCGTCATGATCGCCCTGTTCGGCACCGGCACGACCGGCTCGAACCTCCTCTACGAGATGCAGACCGGCTCGCACGAGCGCACCCTGGTCGCGCCGATCTCGCGCTCGAGCCTGCTCGTCGGGCGCGCGCTCAAGGAGATGGTGCCGATCATGGTGCAGGCGTGCATCATCGCGCTCGTGACCATCCCGTTCGGGTTCAGCGTGAACCCGATCGGGTTGGCTCTCGGGCTCGTGCTGCTGGCGCTGTTCGGCCTCGGGTTCGGCGCGCTCAGCTACTCGCTCGCCCTCGCGAGCCGCAACAACGACTGGATGTTCTGGGGAATCCAGCAGGCGACCCTGTTCCCGCTGATGATCCTGTCGGGAATGCTGCTGCCGCTCGAACATGCTCCGCAGTGGATGCAGGTCGCCGCCGCGTTCAACCCGATCAGCTACGTGGTCGCCGCGGAGCGGGCGCTACTCTCCGGCGACCTCGCGTCGATGACGGTGGTCTGGGGATTCGTGGCCGCCGCCGTGCTCGCCGTGATCGGGCTGAGCGTGGGCATCCGGGCCATGAAGAAGGCCGCCTAGGCCTTCGCTTGCGCTGCCGCCTGTCGCGACACCTCGTTCGCGATGGGCGGCAGCACCTTGCGCATGTACGGCGCCCAGAGCAGCCTGACGATGAGGCTCACGATCCAGCCGCGCCCCGGCTTGCCGAAGAACGTGTAGGTCCACCGGATGCTCGTCCCCTCGGCCTCGCGGTCGAACCGCCACTCGGCGCGAGCGCCCGTCACGAGCGCCCCGAACAGCTTCTGGAAGTCACTCAGCTCGTAGGCGAAGTAGGTCGGCGAGTCAGTGTCGGTGATCGTCTCGATGACGTGGCCGCCGTCGGAGAGCTCGAGCCTGCGGGTCCGGCCGACAGCGTCCCAGGTGCCGGACTGGTCGCGCACCCCGACGACGGCGGGCAGCGCTCCCGACTTCGGGTAGAACCTAGCGGGGTCGAGCGGGCCGGAGATCTCGTACGCCTCCTTGGGCGTAGCCGCCGCCATCGCCACTGCTGTTGCGCTTGAGCCCGCCATGGGTCCGCCCTTCGGTCTACTGCTATTCGTAGCATCCGGGGTTCGCGTTTGGGGCTTCGGTTGATTGAGGACAGAAAGCGTCCGCAGTGGTTCGTAGCCTTGAGACATGGACATGAAAATCGAACTCCTCTCCGTACCCGTTGCCGACATCGACAAGGCCAAGGACTTCTACGTGAAGGCCGGCTTCAACGCCGACCACGACATCACCGTGAGCGACGAGGTCCGCTTCGTGCAGCTCACTCCCCCGGGGTCCGCCTGCTCGATCGTGCTCGACCTCAACTTCTCGCCGATGGCGCCGGGCTCGCAGAAGGGCATCCAGTGCGTCGTCGCGAGTGCCGACGAGGCGCTCGCGTTCCTCCGGGAGCGGGGCATCGAGGCCAGCGACGTCGACGAGCAGCCCTGGGGCCGCTTCGTCTACTTCGACGACGTGGACGGCAACGGCTGGGCGCTGCAGGAGCTGGTGCCGCAGGCTGGTTGAGTAGGCCGCCCGCGGCCGTATCGAAACCTGGTTTCGATACGAGCGCCAGAGCGCTCTACTCAACCCGCCAAGGTCACCAGCCCTTCGGACCGCTCGAGCCTGCCGCGTAGGTCTCGAGCGGCACCGCGTCCTTGCGCCAGGCCGCGAGCACGGGCTCGACGATTCGCCAGCACTCCTCGGCGACATCGCCGCGCACCGAGAGGGTGGGGTCGCACTCCATGATCCCGGCCAGCACCTCGCCGTAGGCGCTCAGTTCGCCCGCGCCGAGGTCGCTGTGCAGAACGTTGCGCTCGAGGACGAACGGGTCGCCCTGCCCGTTGATGATGAGGTCGAGCTCGAGGGTCGCGGGCTTGAGCGAGATGCGCAGGCACGACGGCCCGGGCACGCCCGTGAGGCCGGCAGGAAGGTGCGGCACCTCTTTGAACGTCACGAGGATGTCCTGGCGGGTGTCGCCGAGAGCCTTGCCCGAGCGCAGGATGAACGGCACCCCTGCCCAGCGCCAGTTGTCGATCTCGAGCGTGAGCTCGGCGAGGGTCTCGGTGCCGCGGACGGGGTCGACCCCCTCCTCTTTCACGTAGGCGGGAAGCTTGCGGCCGCCGATGGTGCCGGCGCCGTAGCGCGCGCGGCGGCTCGACGTGCCCTTGCGGTCGCGCAGCCGGGTCGCGCGCAGCACCTGCGCCATGTTGCCGCGCAGGTCGTTCGCGTCGAGGCTGGCCGGCGGCTCCATCGCGGTGAGGGCGAGCACGAGAAGCAGGTGGCTCTGGACCATGTCGACCATCGCCCCCGCCTTGTCGTAGTAGCCGGCCCGGTTCTCGAGGGCGAGGCTCTCGTCGAACACGACCTCCACCTTCTCGACGTTCGGCGCGGAGAACAGCGGCTCGAAGATGCGGTTCGCGAAGCGCAGCCCGAGCAGGTTGAGCACCGTCGACTTGCCGAGGAAGTGGTCGACCCGGAACAGCTGCTCCTCCGGCAGGATCGTCTCGAGCAGCCGGTTGAGCTTCTTCGCGCTCGCGAGGTCGGTGCCGAACGGCTTCTCGAGGGCGAACATGATGCCCTTCGGCAGCGTCATGGTCGCGAGGGTCTGGCACGCGAGGATCGTCACCGCGGGCGGCAGCGCGAAGTACAGGGCGACGCGGCCGGTGGCCTCGGCGAGCACGCGCGCGAGGTCATCCGGATTCGTCACGTCCGCCTTGATGTAGCGTGCGCTCGATGCCACGGATGCCGCGAGCGCCGACGGCTCCGCCTTGAATGCGCCCTTGACCCGCGAGCGCCACTGGGCATCCGTCAGGTCACCGCGGTCGACGCCGATCAGCTGGAGCTCCTTGCCCCGCGAGGAGCCCAGGAGCGACGCGAGGCCGGGCAGCAGGAGCCTCGACGTGAGGTCCCCTCCCGCACCGAGGATGACGAGGGTGCCGATGTTCTGTGCCACCCGGCTGACCCTACTCGCGCGCCGTGACCTCGGCCAATCGCCGCTCCAGGAAGCGGGTCTCCGGCTCGGAGGGCGCGAGGCCGAGCGCGCGCTCGTACTGCTCCGCGGCCTCCCGTCGGCGCCCGAGCCGGCGCAGGAAGTCCGCCCGCGCGGCAGGGAGGAGGTAGTAGCCCTCGAGCCGGTCCGCGATCAGGTCGAGCCGCTCGAGGCCGACCGTCGGGCCCTCCGCCATGCCCCACGCGATCGCGCGGTTGAAGGCGATCACCGGGGACGGGTCGAGCCGGGCCAGGTCGTCGTATGCCCGGACTATCGCGCGGAAGTCGGTCTGCCCCCAGTTCGGCGCCGAGGCGTGCTCGGCGGCGATCACGGCCTGGAGCTGGTAGCCGCCCACACGGTGGCGCCGGAGCGCGCGCCGCAGGATCGACAGGCCCTCGGCGATGGCGGCGCGGTCCCAGGAGCCGCGATCCTGCTCCTCGATCGAGACCGGGTCGCCCGCGGCATCCGTGCGCCCCGCCCGCCGTGCGTGCTGCAGCACCATGAGCGCGAGCAGTCCGCCCACCTCCGGCTCGTCGGGCATGAGCAGCGCGAGGATCCGCGCGACACGGATCGCCTCCTCGGCGAGGGGCTCGCGCACGAGGCGCTCGCCCGACGACGCCGAGTAGCCCTCCGTGAAGAGCACGTAGAGCACCGCGAGGACGCCCGGCAGCCGCTCGCCGAGCAGGTGGCCGGGAGGAACGCGGTACGGGATGCCCGCGTTCCTGATCTTGCCCTTCGCCCGCACGAGCCGCTGTGCCATCGTCGCCTCCGGAACCAGGAACGCGCGCGCGATCTCGCCCGTCGTGAGTCCGGCGACGGTGCGCAGGGTGAGCGCCACCCGTGACTCGAGGGTGAGGGCCGGGTGGCAGCAGGTGAAGATGAGCCGCAGGCGGTCGTCGAGCTGGTCGTCTTCGGGGTCGTCCAGCGCCATCACCTCCTTCAGCTTCGACTGCTCATTGGCGCGCCTGCGCAGCCGGTCGATCGCGTGGTTCTTCGCCACGGTCGTGAGCCACGCGCCCGGGTTGTCGGGCACGCCGTCGCGGCCCCAGCGCGCGAGGGCGGACTCGAACGCATCCTGCGCGCAGTCCTCGGCGAGGCTCCAGTCGCCCGTCACGCGGATGAGTGTGGCGACGATGCGCCCCCACTCCTCGCGGTGCGCGCGGGCGACCGCCTCCTCGACTAGTCCTCCCACACCCAGAACGGGCGGATCTCGATGTTGCCGGCGGTGGCCATGGGGTGTAGGCGCGCGATCTCGATCGCCTCATCCAGGTCCGCGCACTCGATGATGTCGATGCCGGCGATGTAGTCCTTGCCCTCGACGAAGGGGCCGTCGGTGACGAGCAGCTCGCCCTTGCGCACCCGGACCGTCGTGGCATCCGCTGCCGACTGCAGGCGGTCGCCGAACTTGCGGACACCGCGGGCGTCCATCTGGTCTACCCAGTCCTCGATGTCCATCGGCTCCTTCTCGGGCGGAGCCGACGGGTCGATGTCGGGCGAGTTGTTGATGAAGAGCAGGTACTGCATGTTTTCCTCCTTGGGGTGACGTTACGCAAGTGCGACGAACGGGGCGAGGGCGAAATCGACATCCATGGGAAACTCGCGACATGAGAATCTTCCGGCGCACCATCGCCGTCGTCATCGTCGTGGTGGTGCTCGCGGTCGTCGCGTTCCTGTTCTACTCGAGCATGGTGATGCGGGGCGACCGCGCGGCCGCCCTCGAGGCCTGGAACGACCCGGCGGTGCAGATCACCTCGACAGACCACTCGATCGTCATCTCCCCCACGGGCGGCGCGACCGGCGCCGGCCTCGTCTTCATCCCCGGTGCCAAGGTCGACCCGTACGCCTACCTCTACAAGCTCTCCGGCATCGTGGCCCAGAGCGGCGCGACCGTCGTGATCACGAAGCCGACCCTCAACCTCGCCTTCTTCGACACGCGCCCGGTCTCCTACTTCGAGGCAGACGCTCCGGATGTCACGCGCTGGTTCGTGGGCGGGCACTCCCTGGGCGGCGTCCGGGCGTGCCAGCTCGCCGAGTCCGGCGACGTGGTGGGGCTCGTCCTCTTCGGCAGCTACTGCGCCAACGACCTGAGCGGCTCAGGCCTCGAGGTGCTGAGCATCTCGGGCAGCGACGACGGCCTCAGCACGCCCGACAAGATCGAGGCCGCGCGGCACCTGCTGCCGTCGCAGGCCAACGTGGTCGAGATCGAGGGGCTCAACCACGCGGGCTTCGGCGACTACGGCGCGCAGCCCGGCGACGGCGTCGCGACGCTCACCGACGAGCAGGAGCGCGCGGCGATCACCGACCAGCTGCGCAGCCTGTTCGACCACCCGCGCTAGTCGCGCTTGACGTCGATCGACGGGCTCGTCGGGGTGGCCTCGACAGGCTCGACGACCACCGCCGGGCCGCGGTGCGCCCACGTCATCCAGAGCCACACGAGGATGCCGACCACCACGGTGCCGATGAGCGCGATGAGCGGGAACGGCAGCCCGTCCGTCGAGCGGGCAATGGCGAAGTAGGCGAGGATCAGCGGCAGGTCGATGATGGCGGCGATGATTACGGCAGTCCACGTGGTCGCCCACGGCTTGCGCACCTTGCCGCGGCGCAGGATCAGCCCGCTCACCACGATCGAGAGCACGATGAGCACGGCCGCCGCGATCAGGAACCCGATCACGATTCCGCCGAGCACCCCTCCCGCCGTGCCGAAGATCTCGGCGCCGTCGCCGATGCTCTGGACGGTGCCGCCGAGTATCGCGGCAATGGTTCCGCCGAGGAGTGACACCCCGAGGATGATCCACCCCGCTGCGAACAGCAGGTGGCCGAAGATGCCGGCGAAGATCGAGGCGCCGACCTGGCCGCCCGTGAGTGTGGCTTTCGTCATGTCTCATTCATAGCCGCGTGCGGCCTGCCACCGCTAGGGCCGGATGAGCGCCGCCACCGCGTCCGTGACGACTCGACGGCGGTCGGCGCGGGTGTACTGCGCAACGGCCTCGCCGAACTCCGGAGTCGCGGCGGTCCACACCGCCGAGATCTGCAGGATCATGCCGAGCAGCTCGGCGGGAACCAGGTGCTCCGGCAGCACGCCCCGGCGCTGGGCATCCTCGATCGCGGCGATCTTGTCGGCAGTGCTCGCGATGGCCGCCGCGTTGGGCGCGCGGTCGGGATCGCTCTCGAGCCGGTGCCAGGTCAGGAACCGGGCGACCTCGGGATGGTCCTCGTAGCCGTCGAACAGCTTGCCCGCGTACTCGGGCAGGTCGTCAGGGGTGATGGGCGCCTCCTCGAGCACGGTCTCGATGAGCGAGTCGAACGCCGCGGAGAACAGGTCGTCCTTGGAGCCGAAGTAGGTATACACGAGCCCGGCGCTGCAATTGGCGGCCTTGGCGATGCGGTCGATACGCGCGCCCGCGATGCCGTGCGCCGCGAACTCGGCGAGCGCGGCCTGGACGAGCTGGCGGCGCTTCGCGTCCGGATCCCTGGTGACCATGCCACCAGCCTATTGAATGAATATTCATTTGACAACGCGACCGGCGAGTGCTTGAGTGTGCTTAGTTATTGAATGAGTATTCATTTAGGAGAGATCATGGCCAAGCCCCTTCCCGATATCGCCGTCCCCGACCTCACGGGCAGGCTCGCGGTCGTCACCGGCGCGAACAGCGGCCTGGGCTTCGGCCTCACGGGCCGGCTCGCTGCCGCAGGCGCCGAGGTCGTCCTCGCCGTGCGCAACCGCGCGAAGGGCGAGGAGGCCGTCGCAGCGGTCAGGGCGGTCACGCCCGGCGCCAAGCTCACGATCCGCGAGTTCGACCTCAGCTCGCTCGCCAGCGTCGAAGCGTTCGCGACGGGGCTCGAGAAGGACGGCCGCGCCGTCGACATCCTCCTCAACAACGCTGGCATCATGATGCCGCCCCAGCGCCAGGTTACCGAGGACGGCTTCGAGCTGCAGTTCGGCGGAAACTACCTCGGCCACTTCGCCCTCACCGCGCGACTGCTTCCGCTGCTGCGTGCGGCCGGGGCATCCCGCGTCGTCTCGCTCAGCAGCGGGCTTGCGAGCCAGGGCCGCCTCGACTGGGACGACCTGCAGTCTGCCAAGCGCTACTCCCCCACGCGCGCGTACGGCCTGTCGAAGCTCGCCATGCTGATGTTCGCGCAGGAGCTGCAGCGGCGCAGCGATGCCGGCGGCTGGGGCATCCTGAGCGCCGCTGCCCACCCCGGCGCGACCCACACCAACCTGCAGACCACCGGCCCGAAGCAGGGCGGCGCGACGCTGTCGACGCGGGGCATGGACGCTGTCATGCGCCTCCCCGGCATGAGCCAGCAGATCCCGCAGGGCATCCTGCCCGCGCTCTTCGCGGCCACCAGCCCGGATGCCGCGCCCGGCGCGTACTACGGACCGAACGGGCTCCTCGGCCTCACCGGCGGCCCCGGCCCCGCAAAACCGCCCCGCCAGGCGAGGAATGCCGCCGACGACGCCCGCCTCTGGACGGTTTCGGAGCAGCTCACCGGAGTCACCTTCCCCTAGGTTTGAGGCATGACAACGGCCGACGCACTCGGTGACGCCGCGCGCTCCGACCTCGACGGGCTGCTCGCCGCAGCCCTGCGGATCGCGCAGCAGCACCTCTCGCAGGCCGCGGCGTTCGACCCCTTCGTCCTCGTCGTCGGGGCAGACGGCCGGATGCTCGCCGCCGAGGTCGACCGCTCGCAGCTCGAGAAGCACCCCGAGTCGGAGGAGATCGCCCAGGCCGCCACCGCCCAGCTCGTGGGGCTCGCGGCATCCGTGCGGGCCACTGCGCTCACGCTCAACACGCGCCTGAGCAAGGAGCGCTCGGACGCGATCGAGGTGCGCCTCGAGCACCGGGACGGCATCTCGCTGCTCGTGCTGCTGCCGTACAAGCGGCCCAAGTTCGGCGGGCGCACCGAGTACGGCGAGGTTCGCACCTTCCGCGGCGCGCACGAGGTCTGGCCGGAGCGCCTCTCCTAGAGTGTTCGCATGAGCGACGCCGCCCGAACCCGAACCGTCGAGAACCGGTCGTCGTCGATCGATCTCTCCAAGCGCGACCTGACCCTCGATATCGCGCGGGTGTTCTGCGTGCTGCTCGTGGTCGCGATCCACCTCATGATGGTGGGGGTCGGCGTCGACGGCCAGGGCAACCTGGTCGCGCAGTCGCCGAATGACAGCCCGCTCGGCTCGCAGCCGTGGTTCGCGGGCGTCACGTGGGCCGGGCAGATCATGCCGCTGTTCTTCGTCGTGGGCGGCTTCGCGGCGATCACCGCGTGGCGCAGCATGGTGCGGCGCGGCGGCACCCCCGCGGACTACGTGCGCAACCGGGTACTTCGGCTCGCCCAGCCCGCGCTGCCGCTGTTCATCTTCTACGTCGTCGTGATCGGCGGGGCGCAGCTGCTCGGCGTCGATCCCGCGCTGCTCGACCTCGCGGTGCAGGGTGCGGCGTCCCCGCTGTGGTTCCTCGCGGCGTACACGCTGTGCCAGGCGCTGGTCCCGTTCATGGTCGGATGGCACACCCGCGCACCGCGCGCCACACTGCTGGTCCTGCTCGCGGGCGCCATCGTCGTCGACGCGCTGCGCTACGGCACGGGCATCCAGGAGATCGGGCTCGCCAACCTGTTCTTCGTCTGGCTGCTCGTGCAGCAGATCGGCTTCTGGTACGCCGACGGCTGGTTCGCCGCGCGGACGTGGTGGCAGCTGGCCCTCATCGCCGTGGTCGCGTGGGCGACGCTCGTACCGATGACGTTCATCGGCCCGTACTCGTTCGACATGCTCACCAACCTCAACCCGCCGACGCTGCCACTCGTGGCTCTCGCGGTCGCGCAGGCCTGCGTGCTGCGGCTGCTCAAGCCCGCGCTGTCGAAGCTCATGAACACCCACGCCGCGCGGGCAGTGGTCTTCGTGGTGGGCACCCGGCTCATGACGATCTACCTGTGGCACCTGCCGATCATCCTGATCATCACGGGCCTGTCGCTGCTCATCCCCGGGGCCGCGCCCGAACCGGGGTCGGCGGCCTGGTGGCTGTCGCGGCCGGTCCTCTACGTCGTCGTGCTCGCGGGGGTGTTCGGCCTGTCCTTCCTCGTCGGCCGGTGGGAGGCGCCGCGCGAGGTCACGGCGACGCCGCCCACGAGCGTTGTCGCGGTGGCCGCGATCCTGTCGTTCATCCCGTCGTTCCTCGTCATGGAGTTCTTCATGGACTTCACGCTCGCTGTCATCGGAAGCGTGCTGCTGGCGGTCTCGGTGCTCATGCTCGGACGATGGAAAGCGCGCCAGCCCGCCCCTATACTTCGACCGTGAAACCGATTCGCAACAAGCTCGGCATTGCCGCCCTCGTCATCGCGGTCGCCGCAGTAGTGCTCCTGCCGTTCGCCGCGTTCATCCTCGGACTCATCGGCACCCTGACCGGCCCCCAGCAGACCAAGGACACTCCCGGATGGGCCGTGCTCGGCGGTCTCGTCTTCGCCGGCTTCGGGTTCGCCGTCGCGGGGGCCGTGTGCCTCATCGCCGTCGTCCTCGCGATCATCGCGCTCACCAGGACCGGGCACGGCAAGGTCGCCGCGATCATCGCGCTCGTGATCGGAGCGCCCGTCGCGGTCATCGGCTGCCTCCTGCTCATCCCCTACATCGACGTGCTCTTCTAACACGCCCGCAACCTGCACGAAACGGGCCGTCCGTAGCGTTGTCGGCATGGCATTCCACGTCCCCGCAGTCGATATCTCCGCCTGGGTGCGCGACGGCTCCCCCGCGGAGCGCGCCGACGTCGTCGCCGAGGTGGATGCCGCGTGCCGCCAGGTCGGCTTCATCCAGGTCACCGGGCACGGCATCCCCGCCTCCGTCACCGACGGCCTCGCCGAGGCCATGGACAGCTTCTTCTCGCGCGACCTCGAGGAGAAGAAGCTCTCGGTGACGCCCAAGGGCATCAACCGGGGGTACAGCCCGCCCAAGGCGGAGTCCCTGTCGCTGTCGCTGGGCGTCGAGTCCGCGTCGCGCATGAACGACTTCTTCGAGGCGTTCAATGTGGGGGCCGCGGCATCCGACTACCCGGGTCTTGGGCTGGAGGGCCGGGCCGACTACGCCGAGAACGTGTGGCCGGAGGTGCCGAAGTTCCGGCTGAAGGTCGAGCTCTACTTCGCGGAGGCGCAGCGGGTCTCGCGCACCCTCACCGAGATCTTCGCCGCCGCACTGGGCCTTCCCGCCAGGTTCTTCGACGCCTTCACCGACCACTCGATCGACGTGCTGCGGATGAACAACTACGCGCTGCCGCCCGGCACGGTCGACCTCGACGGCGACCTCATCGGCATGAGCGAGCACACCGACTTCGGCATCGTGACCGTGCTCTGGGCCGACCAGGTGCGCGGCCTGCAGGTGCTCGGTGCGGACGGGTCGTGGAACGACGTCTCGCCGGATGACGACGCGCTCCTGATCAACCTCGGCGATCTGACCGCGCGCTGGACGAACGAGCGCTGGCAGTCGACCCTGCACCGCGTGAAGCCGCCCATCATCGACGGAACCATTGCGCGCCGGCGCTCTGCCGCCTACTTCCACGACGGCAACGCCGATGCCGTCATCGCTGCGCTGTCGACGTGCGTCGAGCCCGGCGAGGAGCCGATCTACGCGCCGATCACCGTCTCGGAGCACATCGCCGCGAAACTCGCCGGCTCGCGGGCGGGGCAGCTCAACACGTCGGCCACCCGGGAGGCGGCGCGCGTGCTCGGGGCTGGCCGCTAGCCTCCCCCGCTCTGCGGCAACTGCGCGGCTTCGGCACGTTCTGGAGCGCGACCTTCGCGGGCCCCCACCCTCGCCGTGCCGCCGGCCCCGCCGCTTCGCCCGCCGCCGGGCCCCGCCGCTCTCCGTGCCGCCGGCCCCGCCGCTTCGCGTGCCGCTTCCCGCGCCGCTTCCCGTGCCGCCCATCTTCCCCAAACGCACCTTCGCCGAGCGCTGAACAGCCGTTTGGGGAAGGTGGGCGCGGCACAACGGGCATCCGGCCCCTTGACCGGCGCCCGAAAACTTTCTTGCTATTCAGTGTTGCTATCTACCGGTAGTCGGCGTTACTATCTAGTGGTAGTCAGCACTACTGAGTAGAGAAAGGGAAGGAGGTTTCCATGGCCAAGCAGATGACCGAGATGCTCAAGGGCACGCTGGAGGGCATCGTTCTCGCACTCCTGGCCGACCAGCCGGCGTACGGCTATGACATCACGGCACGACTGCGCGAGCAGGGGTTCTCCGACATCGTCGAGGGCACCGTCTACGCGCTGCTGGTCCGGATCGAGCAGCGCGGCTTCGTGGACGTCGAGAAGGTGCCGTCAGAGAAGGGGCCGCCTCGCAAGGTGTACTCGATCAACGCCGCCGGCGTCGAGTACCTCGAGGAGTTCTGGGGGGCTTGGAGCTTCCTCTCAGAGCGGATCGGCCAGCTCCACAACAGCATCGAACACCAGCAGACCGAACAGCCCAAGGGCGAAGGAGAGTAATCATGGCAGCAAAGTGGATCGAGGCCCTGACCGGGTCGCTCGAGCAGAAGAAGCAGTACAAGCAGGACAAGGCACGGATCGAGGCCCTCCCCGAGCCGTACGGATCCGCCGCGAAGGCGATGCACCGGTACTTCATGTACTACGGCGGCATCACCGACGGCGAGACGCTCGTCACGATGTTCACCGACCTGGCGGACCTCTGGGAGCGCGCCTCCCTGGACGGCACCCCGGTGCGCGACATCGTCGGCGACGACCCGGTGGACTTCGCCGAGACGTTCGCCCGGGCCTACAGCGGCCAGCAGTGGATCGACAAGGAGCGCGCTCGCCTGACCAAGGCGATCGACGACCTCGAAGGAGGCGATCAGAAGTGACCACCGAACCCGCCATCCGGGTGAAGGGCATCACCAAGTCGTTCAAGGAGGTGCACGTGCTGCAGGGCGTCGACTTCGACGTGGCGGCGGGCACCATCTTCGCCCTGCTGGGATCGAACGGCGCTGGCAAGACCACGCTCGTGCGCATCCTCTCGACGCTGCTGAAGTCTGATGCGGGCGAGGCGACCGTGTACGGGTTCGACGTGGCGGCGAAGCCCGGCGACGTGCGTGAGTCGATCAGCCTCACCGGTCAGTTCGCCGCAGTCGACGGGGTGCTCACGGGCCGGGAGAACCTGGTGCTCGTCGCCAAGCTCCGCCACCTGAAGAACCCGGGCGCGATCGCGGACGACCTGCTCTCCCGCTTCTCGCTCACCGACGCGGGCAACCGCAAGGCGGCGACGTACTCGGGCGGCATGCGGCGGCGGCTCGACATCGCGATGAGCCTGATCGGCAACCCGCCGATCATCTTCCTCGACGAGCCGACCACCGGCCTCGACCCGCAGGCGCGCATCGAGGTCTGGCAGACCGTCAAACAGCTCGCCGACCAGGGCACGACCGTGCTCCTGACCACGCAGTACCTCGACGAGGCCGAGCACTTGGCCGACCGGATCGCGATCCTGCACAAAGGCACGATCATCCAGAACGGCACGCTCAGCGAGCTCAAGCAGCTCCTGCCGCCCGCCGAGAAGGAGTACATCGAGAAGCAGCCCTCCCTCGAGGACGTGTTCCTCGCCCTCGTCGGGGAGACCGAATCTGAAAGGGAAATCGCATGACCACCCACGTCATCAGTGACACCGGTGTCCTCACCGGACGCTCGCTGCGCCACATCCTCCGCAGCCCGGACACGATCATCACCACCGCGGTCACCCCGATCGCGCTCATGCTGCTGTTCGTGTACGTGCTCGGCGGGGCGATCAAGACCGGCTCGGACGAGTCGTACATCAACTACATGCTCCCGGGCATCCTGCTGATCACGATCGCGTCGGGGATCGCCTACACGGCGTACCGGCTGTTCCTCGACATGCAGGGCGGGATCGTCGACCGCTTCCAGTCCATGCCGATCGCGCGGTCGAGCGTGCTGTGGGCCCACGTGCTCACCTCACTGGTGGCGAACCTGGTCTCCGTGGCGATCGTGATCGGCGTCGCGCTGATCATGGGCTTCCGCACGGGAGCGTCGGTCGGGGCGTGGCTGGCGGTGGCGGGCATCCTCGTGCTGTTCACCCTCGCGCTGACCTGGCTCGCGGTGATCGCCGGGCTCTCCGCCAAGACCGTGGACGGCGCGAGCGCGTTCAGCTACCCGCTGATCTTCCTGCCGTTCATCAGCTCGGCGTTCGTCCCCACCGACACGATGCCCGGCCCCGTCGCCTGGTTCGCCGAGCACCAGCCCGTGACGTCGATCGTGGACACGATCCGGGCGCTGTTCGCCCAGGAGCCGGTGGGCAACGACATCTGGATCGCGCTGGCGTGGCTCGTCGGCATC
Organism: Rhodoglobus sp.; assembly: GCA_025463515.1. GTDB lineage: Bacteria > Actinomycetota > Actinomycetes > Actinomycetales > Microbacteriaceae > Rhodoglobus. Next base: position 13,831 of record JAODAQ010000054.1, on the reverse strand, counting down.
CTCATCGCCGCGTACGCCTTCGCGATCGTGGTCTACCGCCGCAAGGTCGGCTGAGGCGACTCGGCCGGACTCCCCCGCCGTCCCGTTCCGGGAGGCGGGCGGAGCCGTTTAACCTCAGCCCTCGTCCCTCCGCGCCGATCCGTCCCCTCCGTGACCTTCCGAAATGACGGATTCAGGCGTCCGGTCGAGCGCGGGTCCGCATGGATTCACGTCGCGGCGGCCCGATCTCCGTCATTTCGGAAGGTTGGGCGGGGGTGTCGGGGCGCGGGGGTAACGTCGAGCGCATGGTCGAGTTCAGCGCGGGCATCCTGCTGTACCGGCGCACGCCCGGCCTCGAGGTCTTCATCGGCAAGATGGGCGGGCCGTTCTGGGCTCGCAAGGATGCCGCGGCCTGGAGCATCCCGAAGGGGCTGTACACCGACGAGGACCCGCTCGCCGCAGCCCTGCGCGAGTTCGCGGAGGAGATCGGCGCACCCGCGCCCGAAGCCGACTACACGCTGCTCGGCGAGTTCCGGCAGCCCTCCGGCAAGCGGCTGACCGTGTTCACGGCCGAAGGAGATGCCGCGTTCGTGGCGAGCAACACCTTCGAGGTCGAGTGGCCGCCGCGATCGGGGCGGATGCAGCACTTTCCCGAGCTCGAGACCGCGCAGTGGTTCGACCTCGACACCGCGCGCGAGAAGCTCGTCAAGGGGCAGCTGCCAATACTAGGAAGCATTCTGTCCGCAGTCTCTGGTTAAGTGGACACCGTGAACACAGCCGACTCCCACGACACCATCACGATTCGCGGCGCGCGCGAGAACAATCTCAAGAATGTGGACGTCGACCTGCCCAAGCGGCGGCTCACGGTTTTCACCGGCGTCTCCGGCTCGGGCAAGTCCAGCCTCGTGTTCGGGACTATCGCCGCTGAATCCCAGCGCCTGATCAACGAGACCTACAGCGCGTTCCTGCAGGGGCTCATGGCCGCGCCCGGCCGCCCCGACGTCGACGTCATGACCGGGCTCACCACCGCGATCATCGTCGACCAGGAGCGTATGGGCGCGAACTCGCGCTCCACGGTCGGCACCGCCACCGACGCGAATGCGATGCTGCGCATCCTGTTCAGCCGCCTCGGCGAGCCCCACGTCGGCTCGCCGCAGGCCTTCTCGTTCAACGTGGCGTCGGCCACCGGTGGCGGCGCGATCAAGGTCGGCGACAAGAAGGCCGAGAAGCGCGAGTTCACGATCACCGGCGGCATGTGCCCCCGGTGCGAGGGTATGGGCAGCGTCACCGACATCGACCTCACCCAGCTCTACGACGACAGCAAGGCGATCAGCGAGGGCGCGTTCACGATCCCGGGCTACAGCGCGGACGGCTGGATGGTGCGCATCTTCACCGAGTCCGGCCTCGTGCCGCCCGACAAGCCGATCCGCGACTTCACCCCGACCGAGGTGCACGACTTCCTGTACAAGGAGCCCACCAAGGTCAAGCTCGCGGGCATCAACATGACCTACGAGGGCCTCGTCCCGAAGGTGCAGAAGTCGTTCCTGTCGAAGGACGTGGAGGCGATGCAGCCGCACATCCGCGCCTTCGTCGAGCGCGCCGTGACTTTCACCGCCTGCCCCGAGTGCGGCGGCACCCGCCTCAACGAGGGCGCCAGGTCGTCGAGGATCCGTGGGATCAACATCGCCGAGGCCTGCGCCATGCAGATCAGCGACCTCGCCGAGTGGGTGCGCGGCGTCGACTCCCCCGGTATTGCACCGCTGCTCGCGAACCTGCAGGGCGCGCTCGACTCCTTCGTGGATGTCGGCCTCGGGTACCTCACGCTCGACCGCCCCTCGGGCACGCTCTCGGGCGGGGAGGCGCAGCGCACCAAGATGATCCGGCACCTCGGCTCGAGCCTCACCGACGTGTCGTACATCTTCGACGAACCGACGATCGGCCTCCACCCGCACGACATCCAGCGCATGAACACGCTCCTGCTCCAGCTGCGCGACAAGGGCAACACCGTGATCGTCGTCGAGCACAAGCCGGAGACGATCGCGATCGCCGACCACATCGTCGACCTGGGCCCGCGCGCGGGCGTGAACGGCGGAGAGATCCAGTTCACCGGCACCGTGGAGGAGCTGCGGGCGAGCGGCACCCTCACCGGAAAGCACTTCGACGACCGCGCCGCGATCAAGGGGTCAGTGCGCACCCCGAGCGGCAAGCTCGAGATCCGCAATGCAACGCGCAACAACCTCAAGGATGTCTCGGTCGACGTCCCGCTCGGAGTCCTCACCGTGATCACGGGCGTCGCAGGTTCGGGCAAGAGCTCGCTCATCCACGGCTCCCTGCCCAGGGGCGCCGACGTCATCTCGGTGGACCAGACCCCGATCCGCGGCTCGCGCCGCAGCAATCCGGCGACGTACACGGGCCTGCTCGACCCGATCCGCGCCGCATTCGCCAAGGAGAATGGCGTGAAGCCCGCCCTGTTCAGCGCGAACTCGGAGGGCGCCTGCCCCACCTGCAACGGCAACGGCGTCATCTACACCGACCTCGGCGCGATGGGCAGCGTCGCGAACGTGTGCGAGGTCTGCGAGGGCAAGCGGTTCCAGGCCGAGGTGCTCGAGTACACGCTCGGCGGCAAGAACATCGCCGAGGTCCTCGCGATGTCGGTGACCGAGGCCGAGGAGTACTTCGACGAGACCGGAGTGAAGGCGGCGCACGCGATCCTCTCCCGCATGGTCGATGTCGGCCTGGGGTACCTCAGCCTCGGCCAGCCCCTCACCACCCTGTCGGGCGGCGAGCGCCAGCGGCTCAAGCTCGCGATCAACATGGCGGAGAAGGGCGGCGTCTACGTCCTCGACGAGCCCACCACGGGCTTGCACCTTGCCGATGTCGAGCAATTGCTCGGCCTCCTCGACCGGCTCGTCGACTCCGGCAAGTCCGTGATCGTGATCGAGCACCACCAGGCGGTCATGGCGCACGCCGACTGGATCATCGACATCGGCCCCGGCGCCGGCCACGACGGCGGGAGCGTCGTCTTCGAGGGGACGCCCGCCGCACTCGTCGCTGACGCATCCACCCTTACCGGCAAGCACCTCAAGGAGTACGTTTCGTAGCATGAACGCACCCTCGATCAACTACATCGCCGTAGTCCTCGCCACGCTCTCGAGCATGGTCATCGGATCGATCTGGTACACGCCGAAGGTCTTCGGCAACTACTGGATGAAAGCCGCTGGCGTCACTCCCTCCGGCAATGCGAAGGACGCGGTGCGGCCCATCGTCATCACCGTCATCGTGAGCTTCGTCACGGCGTGGGTGCTCGCCGGTGCCGTGTCGATCTCGTTCGAGTTCTACGGCGGCAGCTTCCTCGTGAACGCCCTGCTCACGGGCCTGATCCTGTGGGCCGGATTCACCGCCGCGAGGTTCATCACGCACGACGCGTTCGACGGCCGCCCGACCGGGCTCACTGTCCTCAACGTCGCGCACGAGCTCGTGACCATCATGGTCATGGCGCTCATCATCGGGGTGTGGCCGGCCTGAAACTCACACTCGCCTCGATAGCCGACCCGCTCTACGCACTCGCGCCTGCGGAGTTCACCGCGGCCCGCAATGCCGCGGCGCGCGAGGTGAAGGACTCCGCAGACCTCGAGCTCGCGGCCCGGGTGCAGGAGCTGAAGAAGCCCTCCCCCGCGGCGTGGGCGGTGAACCTGCTCGCACGCGAGCGGGCCGACGAGCTCGAGCAGCTCGCCGAGCTCGGGGAGACCATGCGGGAGGCGCAGGAGGAGCTCGATCGAGCGCAGCTCGCAGACCTCACCCGCCAGCGCCGGGCGCTGGTCAACGCGCTCGCGAGGGAGGCATCCGGGCTCGCGTCCGACGCCCGCCACAACCTGACCGCGACCGTGGTCGAGGAGGTCGCGAAGACCCTCCAGGCGGCGCTGAACGATCCGGCGGCCGCAGCGGCCGTGCGAAGTGGCCGTCTGGTGCGCGGGCTTGAGGCGACCGGCATCGAGCCGGTGGACTTGACGGATGCCGTGGCGGCGCCCGAGGCATCCATGCTGTCTGCCCCTCGCCCTGCCGCCGAGCGAAAAGCCGTGCGCGACCTCGCCGTCGTGCGGGCGGCGAAGGAAGCGGAGAAGAAGGCCGACGAGGCCAAGCTCGAGGTGCGCGGGATCGAGCGCAGCATCTCGGACGTCGAGACCCGCCGGTCGCGGCTCGAGTCGCGGCTCGCCGACCTCGAGGAGCAGGTCGCCGCGCTCGAGGACGAGCTGCGCGAGTCGGACCGCGACTTGCGCGCCCTCGGCCGCGATCGCGACCGGGCGTCGCGGCGCTCGTCCGACCTCCGTGCGGAGGCGGACAGGCTGCGCGAGTAGGCGCCCCGGCGCCGTATCGAAACCTTGGCCTACCGGTTTCGATACGGGCGCCAGAGCGCCCTACTCAACCCGCCTACGCCAGCCAGGAGTTCACGATCAGGTCGCCGCGGATCTCCCGCAGCCGGTCGAGCACGCGGTCGACCGTGCGGGCCGAGGTGCCGCCATGCACGTCGTGCGGCCCGATCGGCTTGAGCTTTCCGGTGCGCACCCGGACGACCTCCCAGTGCGCGGCGCGCAGCAGGCGGTCTTTCCGGATATCGACGAGCTCACGCTTGCCGACATGCTCGAGGCCGTCGCGTCCCGTCGTGTCGTACTCGATGGCGACCCGCAAGTCTGGCAGCACGATGTCCGGCCACACCTCGAGGTGCGTGAAGAACGGGCGCGGCACCCTCACGGCGTTGGACGTGATGAGCGGCAGCCGGTCGAGCAGCCTCTGGCGCAGCAGGTCTTCTGCCGCCGAGGCCGGGCGCGGGGCACAGTCGCTCACGAAGGCCTCCCCCACGACGTACTCCTCGGCGCGCGACGTCGCGCACAGCGTCGAGCGCGGCTTCGACACGGACGCGCCGGCGAGCCCCGTGCACTCGGGGCACCACGTGGACCGGCGCCGCGAGCGCCCCGGCCGCAGCCGCTGCTCGGTCGGAGTCGCGACGAACAGGTGCCCCATGTCGCACTGCCAGAGCAGCCACACGTCGGCGGCCGGCGGCACCTGCGACAATACGATGCCGCGGTTGAGCTCGGGGTGGTACTGGTTCACGAGCACGGGGTAGGTCTCCCAGAACTCTCGGTACGAGCCCACCGGGTACGGCACGCGCGCGACCTTCGAGCGCTGACGACGCGCCCACCAGGTCTCGACATGCTCCGGCACAACGCCAAGTTACGTCCGGCAGCCGACACAATGGGAGTCATGCCGAATCCGGATGCCCCGCCCCCGCGCGCGGTGGTCGCCGCCGACGGCACGAAGATCGCCACCTACGAGTGGGGCGAGCCTTCAGGCTCCACGGTGCTGCTCGTCCACGGATTCGCGTCGAGCGCCCTCGGCAACTGGAACCTCACGGGGTGGGTGCGCGACCTGCTGCGCGCCGGGTTCCATGTGATCGCGATCGACCAGCGCGGTCACGGGGCCAGCGACAAGCCGCACCATCCGGAGCAGTACAGCATGGGCATCCTCGCCGACGACGTGCTGTCGGTGCTCGACACGTTCTTGCTCGACGAGGTGCAGTACGTGGGCTACTCGCTCGGCGCGCGGGTCGGGTGGAAGTCGGCGCGCGAATTCCCTGACCGCATTACACGGGCAGTGCTCGGTGGCATTCCGGACGGCGACCCGCTCACCCGCTTCAAGCTCGACGAGGCGCGGCGGTTCATCGCCGATGGCACCCCGGTGGAGGATCAGCTGACGGCCGCCTACGTGCAGATGGCGGCGGGCATCCCCGGCAACGACCTCACGGCGCTCATCGCGCTCGTCGAGGGGATGCGCGACGGCGAGCAGCCGACCGTCGAGAATGCGCCCTCGCAGCCGCTGCTGTTCGCCACGGGCAGCGAGGACCGCATCCTCGAGAAGTCGCGCACGCTGTGCGCGGCGAGCCCGGATGGCACGTTCTTCGAGATCCCCGGGCGCAATCACTTCAACGCCCCGACCTCGCGGCAGTTCCGCGAGGCGGCGCTTCAGTTCTTGGCAGGTTGAGTAGGCCGCCCGCGGCCGCATCGAAACCTCACTCGCGGTTTCGATACGCGCGCCAGAGCGCGCTACTCAACCCGCTCGAGCCATGCCAGCACGTCGTCGGCCACGTCCTTCCCGGCCATTCGTTGCTCCTTAGTGGTGAGGTGGATCAGAGGGTCTTGATGAGGCCGCCGTCGATCAGGAAGTCCGAGCCGGTGACGTTGCCCGCGCGGTTGCTCGCGAGGATCAGGGCGAGGTCGGCGACCTCGGAGGGCTGGGTGAACCGCCCGGTGGAGAAGCCGCCCTGGCTCGCGACGACCCGGTCGCGGGCAGTGTCGAAGTCGACGCCCATGCTGCGGGCCGCGGTCGCGGCGACGCCGTTCTCCCCGAGCCAGAGTTGGGTGGCTACGGGGCCGGGGCTGATCGTGTTGAAGCGCAGGTTCTGCGCTCCGAACTCCTTCGACAGCGACTTCGACAGGTTCCAGACCGCGGCCTTCGCCGCCGAGTAGTCGACGACGGGCGGGTCGGGCAGGAACGCGTTGACGGAGCCGATCGTGACGACGTTGCCACCGCCGCGCTCGATGAGGAGCGGGATCGCGGCACGGGTCGTGCGCACCGCCGCGAGGAAGCTCAGGTTGAGCGTGTCGAGCCACTGCTCGTCGGTGATCGCGAGGAACCCCTCGAACCTGAACGCAACGGCACCCACATTGTTGACAAGGATGTCGAGGCCGCCGAACTCGGCCGACCGCGCCACGAGGCGTGCCGGGGCATCCGGTGCCGAGAGATCGACGCTCTCGAAGAGGACCGACCCGCTCGCGACCAGCTCGTCGAGCTCGGGCGACGACGATCGGGAGCCCGCCACCACCTTCGCACCCTCGGCGACGAGCGCCTGCGTGATCGCGAGGCCGATGCCCTTGCTCGCGCCGGTGACGACGGCGACTTTGTCAGTGAGTCCTAGGTCCATGGGGCCGAGAGTAGAACTCTCCCGGCTCCGTGACTAGCCCCTATCGTGACTGGTGGCGGCGCGGCTACCCACTCACGCGGTCGAGGAACGCGACAGTCTGCTCCAGCGCCTCCCTGGCGTCCGCGAAGTCCAGGTGGAACTGGTACTCGTGGGGCAGGGCCGGCTCGTGGTCCTTCGGGTAGAACACGCTCGTGACCGGCACGCCGAGGTCGGTGAGTCGAGCCGCGAGCTTCTCCGACTGCCCGGGGGTGAGCGGGTCGTCGTTGCCGCCCGAGATCCACGTCTCGGGGAAGTCCGCAGTGACGTAGTCGAGCGTCGACATCTCCTCGCCGCCGGGAGTGTTCGACCAGTCCTTCTCGCCGAGGTACGCCCACAGAGCGATGCGGAAGCCCCAGCCGCCGATGCCGGGCGCGTTCGGGATCTCGCTCACGTCGTAGATGCCGCAGTTGAGGATGACGGCGCGCAGCTGGTTCTTGGTGAGGACGGGCTCGATCCCGACAGTCGAGGCGTAGGCCGGCGACGTGGTGAGGGTCGCGAGCTGGCTCGTGAGGTTCGATCCTGCCGAGTCGCCCGCGATGATGATGCGGTCGGGGTCGATGTTGTACTCGTCCGCGTGGGCGACGAGGAACCCGAGCGCATCGTTGAGCTGGGTGAGCGCGGTCGGATACGTCGCCTCGGGCCCGACCGTGTAGTTGAGGCTCACGGTCGTGTACCCGCGCGACGCGAGGATCTGCACGTACGGGCGCACGTTGTCCTTGTCTCCCGAGATCCAGGCACCGCCGTGGATCCACACCACGGTCGCGAGCGGTCCGACGGTCGCGTTCGGCGTGAATACATCGAGCGTCGTGTCGGCTCCGGATGTCCCGTACTGCACGTCGAGGTGCTCATCGAGCAGCGCGGCATCCGGCGCGTACGGGAGCATCTCCTTGACGGTGTCGTCCGCGCCCTTCTCGAACATCGCGCGGATCAGCAGCGACGCCGGCCACGGACTCAGCGTCCAGACCAGGGCTGCGATGACACCGAGGGCGAGAGCGCCGGCGGGGATCACGCGAGAGGGGCGACGGAACCACGGTTTCTTAGCCACGACTTCACTCTATTGGGCGGCCTCGCCCGTCGAGACGTCAAAAGTTGCCCCAGATCGGGGCTGATGGAGCACTTTGTGAAGAGTGAGCACGCGCGAACGCCGACCACCCCTAGGGGCAGCCGGCGTCCGGTGCTCAGTGCGTGAGGGCCGGCTCGCGCTCCGAGGTCTCTTCGACCGGCGCCACTACTGCCGCGCGGCGTCGGCGCGGGAGCACCGTGATGACGAAGCCCGCGACCGCGACGCCGAGGCTCAGGATGAGCCCGGGGCGGAACTGGTCGAGCAACTGGCCGGCCGTGGCATCCGGCGACGCCTGGCCACCGGCGATGAGAGCCGTGGTCACGGCGAGCACGAGAGCCGCGCCCACCTGCGAGCTGCTCTGCACGAGCCCGGCCGCGAGGCCCTGCTCGCTGTCGGAGATGCCGTCGGTGGCCTGCACCTGGATCGACGGGAAGCCGAGGCCGAACCCGATGCCGAGCAGGATGACGGACGGCAGGATGTCGATCACGTAGTTCGGCGTCGCGTCCACCCGCAGGAACAGCAGGTAACCGGCGGAGAGCGCTGCGAGCGCCACGATGATCAGCCGGCGCGAGCCGAAGCGCGCGATCAGCCGGTCGGCGAACGGAGCGCTGCCGACGACCACGAGCCCGGTCGGGAGCAGGGCGAGCGCCATGCTGAGCGGCGACCAGCCGAGCACCGACTGCAGGTAGATGGTCAGGATGAACTGGAAGCTCACGTACGAGCCGAACAGCGCGATCGCGCTCAGGTTGGCGCGCGCCACCCAGCCCTGCCGGAGGATCCCGAACCGGATGAGCGGGTGCTTGACCCGGCTCTCGATCACGGCGAAGCCCGCGAGTACGAGTGCGGATCCGACCAGGCCGCCGATCGTCTGGAGCGAGCCCCAGCCCACGTGCGGCGCTGAGACGACGGTGTAGACGAGCCCGAGCATCCCTGCCGACAGCGTCAGCGCGCCCCAGAAATCGTGGCCGCCCCCGGTCTCGGGCTTCACGCGCGGGATGAAGAACAGGCCGAGCACGACCGCGGTCACGGCGAACGGCACCGAGAAGAGGAAGGTCCAGCGCCAGCTGAGCGTCGTCATGAGCCCGCCCACGATGAGGCCGAGCGAGAAGCCGCTCGCCGCGAACGTCGTGAAGATCGAGATCGCCTTGTTGCGAGCGGGCCCCTCCGCGAAGTTCGTGGTGATGAGCGAGAAGGCCGCCGGAGCGGTGAAGGCCGCGGCCACGCCCTTCACGAAGCGGGACGCGATGAGGATCGTCGGGTCGTCGACGAGGCCGCCCGCGAGCGACGCGATGGCGAAGACCGACAGGGCGATGAGCAGGATGCGACGGCGCCCGAGCAGGTCGGCAAGCCGTCCGCCGAGGAGGAGGAGGCTGCCGTAGCCGAGCACGTACGCCGACACGAGCCACTGGAGGTTGTCGGTGTCGAGCCCGAGCTCCTCGCCGATGGACGGGAGTGCCACGCCGACCATGGAGACGTCGAGGCCGTCGAGCATGATCACGATGCAGACGACGAGAAGGAGGAGCCAGCTGGCGCGGGACCAGCGGGCGGTTGTTGCTGGGGAGGTATCAGGCATCCGTCAAAGATACATGCTGTGTCATGTAATGCAAACTCATGCAATGCAAACGCATGAAATGTTGCGTCATACGTTACGCTGTGTTCATGAGTACGACCCAGCGAACGGACGCCGACGTCATTGACGACTGGCGCGAACGGCAGCGCACCTACCTCGCCACTGCGGCGAACCTCGACCGCGCCCTCGAGCAGAACTTCGACCTCGGGCTGAGCGAGTTCGAGATCCTCGACCTGGTGTGGGAGTCGAACACCCCAGAGTGCACGATGCGCGACATCGTCGACCTCACCCCCATGACGCAGAGCGCGCTCTCCCGCGTGGTCGACCGCCTCGCCCGCGCCGGTCTCCTCACGCGCGAGGAGTGCACTACCGACCGCCGCTCGATGTTCGTGGCGCTCACGAGCGAGGGTGCGTCCGTGCACACCAAGGCCCGCAAGGTGTACCGCGAGGTTCTGGCGTCGGAGCTCAGCCCTACCGCTTGATCTTCCCGCCGATCTTGGCGAGGGCCTGCGCGTAACTCTCCGTCAGGAGGGTGATCGCGTCCGGGGTGATCTCCGCTCCCCCGCCGAGCCGGTCGCCGAGGTCGTTGAGCGACGTGATGCCCGAGGCGAGTTTGGGCGTCATCTTCTTCTTCTCGACGAGGCCGCGCACGACCGACGGGATCGACAGGCTCGCGGGAACGTCGTGGTCTTGCGCGAGCTTGCGCACTTCCAGCTCGAGGGCGATGCGGCTCTGGAGCAGGCGGAGCCGGGCATCCACGACCCCCGCTTTCTCGAAGAGCGGCCGCGAGAGGTCGGGCGCCTCGGTCGCCGCCACGATGTCCTGTTTGACCGCCTTCGCCTCGCCCTCGTCGATCGGGCTGCTGCGCACGCCCGCGACCGCGACGCGGCGCAGCCAGTACTCGCCGAGCAGGATGCGCTGGGTCGCGAACGCGAGGAACAGCGACGCGAGCGTGATGAGCAGCAGCTGCACGACGACGACGGCGACCTTGCTGCCCAAGAACGGCTGGTCGACGGATGCCGCGGCCGGCGACGTCGTGACGAGAACGGAGCCTTGCTCGCCGCCCTCCGTGACGGTGGTCTCGGTCACTATGCGGGGAGCGAGCGTCGGCCGGGTCGGCGGGTTCGTCGTGGTCACGGTCTCGGTCGTGGCGCTCCCCGGGACCGGGCTCGACACGACGGTGGTACTCAGCGCGCTCGGCGGCGCGGCGGGCGCGGGAGCCGCGGCCCCGATCCCCATGAGCACGATGCCGGCCAGAAAGGCGGCACCGCCCACCCCCGCGGCAATCCTGTCGACCCTGTCTCGTGAACCATTCCCCAGCACTGGCACGGCGTTCCCCGATCCTCGCGCGATTTTCGGAACCGCGCGACTTTCGTGCAATTGTCACCCGTCCGCGCGCGAATCGGGGTACGTGTCGCTCAGGCTTAACTAGAGGGAGAGGGTTTCGATACGTGCGCCGGAGCGCCCTACTCAACCCGCCGTGCCCGGACTACCGTGGAGGGCATGTGCAGAAACATCCACGTCCTCCACAACTTCGAGCCCGCCGCCAACAATGAGGAGGTCGAGGCCGCCGCGCTGCAGTACGTGCGCAAGATCAGTGGATCGACCAAGCCCTCCAAGGCCAACGAGGAGGCGTTCAACCGCGCCGTGCACGAGATCGCCCACATCACGCAGCACCTGCTCGAAGACCTCGTCGCCTTCGGGCCGCCCAAAGACCGCGAGGTCGAGGCGGCGAAGGCGAAGGAGCGCTCGCTGAAGCGGTTCCCGGAGCGCGCGACGGCCTGAGCCGCTCAGGCGGAGCGGCCCGCGATCGCGACGAGCACGCGTTCCGCGATGTGGTGCGCCTCGGCGGGGGTGGCGAGCGGAACGGTGAAGGCGGCGGTGCGTCCGGCGACGACAGCCGTGACATCCATCGCGCCGTCGTCGATGCCGATCGCGGCGAGCTGGCCCAGGCGCAGCGTGAGCACTGGTGACTCGGCCCAGATCACGAGGCCGTCGCCGCTGACCGCGATCGAGAGCGCCGACTGGTCGCCGGTCATGGCGGAGTGGCCGAGCAGGGCGCGGATGCGGTCGAGCTCGCGCACCACGTCAGATGTGCCGATGCCCCCGAAGACGATCGCCTCCGGATAGAGCGCGCGCAGCCCGTCGTGCAGCCGAACGACTTTCCCCATGGCTCAAGCCTCACAGAACGCCCGCGGAGTCGCTGCCCCCAGAACGCGGTTAGGCGGGTTGAGTAGGGCGCTCTGGCGCACGTATCGAAACCGGTTGTTCGACTTCAAGGTTTCGATACGGCGCTAGGGTGCCTACTCAACCCACGGGGTTTCGATACGGCGCTAGGGCGCCTACTCAACCAGCCGGGACGAGCCCCGCGGCCGCGACGAAGCGGCTGTCGGACTCGAGGCGCATCGTGACCGCGCCGCCGCCGGTGAACGACGGGCTCTGCGTCGTCGCGGTGACGATGCCGGTCGGCGGGGTCTCGCCGCAGTACGCCTCGTACGTGACATCCGGCCGGCCGTCGGTGAAGGTCAGCGTCACGTCGACGCTGTCGCTCGCGTCGGTGGCGCACGTGACGCGCAGCAGCCAGGTTCCCTCGGTGAGGGTGAACTCGAAGTCCTCCCCCTCGCCCGCGATGTGCGCGGTCGAGAAGCGGATCGTCGGCACCCGGGTGTCGTCGGCGAACGTGTCGAGCTGGTCGAGCAGGAAGTCCGTGCCCGGCAGCGGCAGCATCGTGGGCGCCGTCGTCGTCGGGGTGGGGACGACGGTCGGCACGGGCATCGGCTCCGCGGTCGCACAGCCGGCCAGCGCGAGAACAGCGAGTGCAGGGATGAGCAGTCTCATCTGTTCCACGCTACGTCAGCGCATTGGACTTCGCGACTTCTCCCAGCCAACGCGCACTCGGCTTCGGCGTGCGCGCGAAGGTCTCGCGGTCCCAGGCGATGAGGCCGAAGGTCGGGGCGAATCCGGATGCCCACTCGTAGTTGTCCAGGGCCGACCAGTGCTGGTACCCGAGCAGGGTCACACCGTCGTCGATGCACTCGAGGAGCCCCTCGAGCGCACCCCTCGTGTACTCGATGCGGCGGGAGTCGTCCTGGGTGGCGATGCCGTTCTCCGTCACCATCACGGGCACATGGCCGCTCAGCTCCCACGCCGCGCGCACCCCGATGCCGGCGGCCGGCGGGAAGAACTCCCACCCCGTGAGGGTCTTCTCCACGTCGTCCGCGGGCGGGCGGATGCCCTCCGGGCCGACGATGTTGCGGGTATACGCCTGCACGCCGATGAAGTCGTCGCCGGCGGCGTTCTCGAGGTACCAGTCCTCGGCGGAGTAGCCGATCTCGCGCCTCTTCTCCTCGGCGCCGGGCTCGTCGGCGGCCTCGAAGGCCTGCGTGGCGATCGTCCAGCCGGACTTGATGCCGGGCACCTGCGACAGCACCTCCCGCGAGCGCCGGTGCGACTCGAGGAGGGCATCCGCAACGCCGAGGTCGGGCCGCGGCAGACCGTAGGCCACCAGGTTCGCGGCATCCTCACCGCCCGCGAGCATGGCCGCGATGTTCGGCTCGTTGATCGTGCAGACGTACCGCACGCCCGACTCGACCACCGGCAGCGCGAGCTCGGTGTAGCGCGCGAACAGGTCGGCGGCGTCGGATGCCCGCCAGAACCCCTCCCGTTCGAACCACCGCGGCACGGTGAAGTGCATGAGGGTGACGATGGGCTCGAGGCCGAACTCGTGGCACGCATCGACCATGCGGCGGTAGTGGTCGACGGATGCCCGTGACAGCATGCCGCGCTCCGGCTCGATGCGCGCCCACTCGATGCTGAACCGGTAGGAGTTGAGCCCGAGCTCCGCCAGCAGCGCGATGTCCTCGCGGTAGCGGTGGTAGCTGTCGGCCGCGTCACCGCTCGGCTCGACGATCGTCGTGCCCGGCTCGTTCTCGTGCACCCACCAGTTGCTGTTGACGTTGTTGCCCTCGATCTGGTGGGCGGCGGTTGCCGCGCCCCAGAGAAAGCCCTCGGGAAACTGCGGCATCAGGCCACCTTCCGCGGGTTCGGGATGGCGTCGAGCAGCTTCACCGTGTACTCGTCCTGCGGGTGGCGCAGCACCTCCGCGGTGTCGCCGCGCTCGACGACCTTGCCGTGGTTGAGCACCATGATGTTGTCGGTCACGAGCCGCGCCGAGAGCAGGTCGTGGGTGATGTAGAGCATGCTC
>JAODAQ010000047.1 GCA_025463515.1 Rhodoglobus sp. | reverse complement strand
TGTCGCTGAGCTCCGACGGGATGACGTTGCCCTCGTCGTCGGAGGGACGGGGGTTCACGAGCTGAACCGCGCCCGACTCGTCGCGCAGCACGACGAACTGCACCTTCTTCTGGTCGCGCACCGTATCCACCCAGCCGGACACGGAGACGGGCCCGTCGGTCGCGGCGGCAAGGTTCTTGATCAGGGTGCGTTCAGGCATCCTGAAAGTTTAGTTGTCGGCGGGCGTTCCGTATTTCTGGCCCCAGCCCACGAGGGGCTGGAGGGAGTCCAGCAGGTCCTGGCCGCGCTGGGTGATGACGTAGCGCACCTGCACCGGTGTGGTCGCGATCACCTGCCGCTCGATGAGCAGGTCGCGCTCGAGCTCCTTGAGCCGCTGGGCGGCGAGCCGGTCGGAGAGGCCGGTCACGGTCGCCCTGATTTCGCTGAAGCGCGTGGCGCCCTGCGCGATGGCGAGAAGGATGCCCGAGCTCCAGCGCTTGCCGATCAGCTCGATCGACGAGCTGAAGCGCAGGCACTCGGCGTCGTTGATGTGCTGCCACGTTGTCATAGTCACTTACCTATAGTAAGCCGCTTACGAGAGGTTTGTCACTTGCGCCGGGGAAGAGGAGTCTGAAGCCATGCCTGATTACGGTCATCCGCTCGCCTTCGGCGTCTTCATCACCCCCACCAACTCGCCCGCGCAGGCTCCCGTGCAGCGCGCGGTGCTCGCCGAGCAGCTCGGCTACGACCTGGCGACCTTCCAGGACCACCCGTACCAGCCCTCGTTCCACGACACGTGGACCCTGCTCTCCTGGGTAGCCGCCAAGACCGAGCGCATCCACCTCGCCGCCAACGTGCACAACCTCCCGCTGCGCGGACAGCCCGCGGTATTCGCGCGGGCGGCCGCGAGCCTCGACCTGCTCTCGGGCGGCCGCTTCGAGATGGGCCTCGGCGCGGGCGGGTTCTGGGACGCGATCGAGGCCATCGGCGGCCGCCGGCTCACACCCGGGCAGGGCGTCGACGCGCTCTCCGAGGCGATCGACATCATGCGCGGGGTGTGGGACGCGGGCTCCCGAGAGCCGCTGCGCGTGGCCGGAGAGTTCTACTCCGTGAACGGGGCCAAGCGCGGGCCGGCCCCGGCGCACGACATCCCGATCTGGGTGGGTGCTTTGAAGCCCCGGATGCTGCGGCTCATCGGCACGAAGGGCGACGGGTGGCTTCCCTCCCTCGCGTACCTCAAGCCGGGCGACCTCGAGCGCGGGAACGCCGCCATCGACGAGGCGGCGGAGGCTGCGGGGCGCGACCCGCGCGAGATCCGGCGACTGCTCAACGTCGGCGAGCTGCCGGTCGAGCAGCTCATCGACCTGGCGCTCGAGAACGGCACGGGCACGTTCATCCTCGCGACTGACGATCCGGCCACGATGCAGCGGTTCGCGGCGGAGGCGATCCCGGCCGTGCGCGAGGCCGTGGACGCCGAGCGCGCGTCGCGGGGCACCGACCGGTCCAAGCCGCGCGGTGCGGCCGCGCTCGCCCAGCGCCGGGAGGGCATCGACTACGACGCGGTCCCGCCATCCCTCGTCGAACGGGCCGTCGAGCCCGGCGACGCCGGCTACGGCCGAGTGCGCGCCAACTACCTGCGCGGCGGCTCTCCTGGCATCGTGCTGCGCCCTGCCGACGCGGCGCAGGTCGTCGACGCCGTGCGGTTCGCGAGCGCCCACCCCGAGGTCGCCCTCGGCGTCCGCAGCGGAGGGCACGGCATCAGCGGCCGCTCCACGAACGACGGCGGCATCGTGATCGACCTCGGCGCGCTCAACTCGATCGAGGTCCTGGACGAGGCGCAGCGCCTCGTCCGCATCGGCCCCGGCGCGACCTGGGGCGAGGTGGCTGCAGCCCTCGACGGCCGCGGCTGGGCCCTCAGCTCCGGCGACTACGGCGGCGTGGGGGTGGGCGGCCTCGCCACGGCGGCGGGCGTGGGCTACCTCGGGCGCGAGCACGGGCTCACGATCGACCACCTGCGGGCG
Organism: Rhodoglobus sp.; assembly: GCA_025463515.1. Taxonomy (GTDB): domain Bacteria; phylum Actinomycetota; class Actinomycetes; order Actinomycetales; family Microbacteriaceae; genus Rhodoglobus. The sequence goes on along the minus strand of JAODAQ010000047.1, from coordinate 7,495 downwards.
GCAGACGTCGTGCTCGCCGACGGGAGTGTGGTCCGGGCATCCGCCGAGGAGAACGCCGAGCTGTTCTGGGGCCTCCGCGGCGCCGGCGGCCAGCTCGGCATCGTCGTCTCGTTCGAGTTCGAGGTGGACGAGGTGGGAGACATCGGCTGGGCGCAGCTCGCCTTCGACGCGTCCGACACGGCGGAGTTCCTCCAGGCCTACGGAACCTGGATGGAGGAGGCGCCGCGCGACACCACCGCGTTCCTCATCCTCGGCGGGCGCGCGCCGGGGCAGCCGCAGGTCGCGCAGCTGATGGGCGTCGTCGATTCGAGCGACCCGGACACGATCATCGGCAGGCTGCAGCCGCTGGCCGAGCAGGCTCCGCTCCTGCAGCAGTCAGTGCAGCTCGTGCGCTACGCGGACGTGATGGGCAACACCCAGCCCGGCCCGCACGGCGGCAGGGGCGAGCCGGTCTCGCGATCGGCGCTGCTCGAGCACATCACTCCGGAGTTCGCGGAGGCGGCGGCCCGGCTGCTCGCGGGCGGGGCCGTCCACTGGTTCCAGCTGCGCGCGGTCGGTGGTGCGGTCTCGGACGTGCCGGAGGGCGACACCGCCTACCCGCACCGGTCGGCGAACTTCGCCCTCGTGGTGATGGGGTCCGACGCCGCCAGGGTCGACGATGCCTTCGACGCGCTGCGCGAGCACTTCGAGGGGCTCTACGTGAGCTTCGAGTCAGACACCCGGCCCGAGCGCATCGACGACGCGTGGCCGCCGGCCGTGCGCGAGCGCCTGACAAGCCTCAAGCTGCAGGTCGACCCGGGCAACCGCTTCAGGGACAACTTCAGTGTGCTGGGGACAGAGGTTCTACGCCACGTAGAATAATCGGGTGCCAGCAGACCTCATCCGCCTCGTCCGCCACGGTGAGGTCTTCAACCCCGAGGGGATCCTCTACGGGCGCATCCCCGGCTTCCACCTCAGCGAGCTCGGGCACGCCATGGCCGCTGCCGCCGCGGAGTCGCTCAAGGGGCATCCGGTCACTGCTCTCTACGCGAGCCCGCTGCAGCGGGCGCAGGAGTCCGCGAAGCCGTGGGCCGAGCAGTTCGGCTTGGCCGTCATGACCGAGGAGCGCATCATCGAGCCGACGAACTGGTTCGAGGGCACCTCGGTTCGCCGCGCCATCCGGAGCCCCAAGGCCTGGGTGCAGCTGCGCAACCCGCTCAAGCCCAGCTGGGGCGAGCCGTATCGCAGTGTCGAGGCCCGGATGCTCGCCGCCATCGGCGACGCCTGGCAGCAGGCCGACGGCGGAGAAGTGGTGATGGTGAGCCACCAGATGCCGATCGTGATGGTCGCGCGCTCCGTGAAGGACCTCCGCCTGTCGCACAACCCGAGCAATCGCCGCTGCACGCTCTCGAGCATCACAACCCTGGCACGCGACGGCGACCGCTTCGTCGAGGTCGACTATCAGGAACCTGCGCAACAGTTGCTGGCGTCAGCCATCGACTCGGGAGCAGTGTGAAGCGCCTACTCGCCATTGCCGTCGTCATCGTGGCGCTCGCCGGATGCACGAACGACCCGCTCGCGGAGCAGTACGCCGACGGCTCAGGCCAGGGCTACGTGTCGGGCGACGGCGCCTACACCGAGATCCCGCCGGCCGACCGCGGAGAGGCCATCGAGTACTCCGGTACGACCGAGGCCGGCGACGACGTGACGAGCGACGACTTCGCGGGCCAGGTGCACGTGATCAACTTCTGGTACGCGAGCTGCCCGCCGTGCCGCGCTGAGGCGCCCGACCTGAAGGCCGTCAGCGAGGAGTACACCGACGTGCCGTTCCTCGGCGTGAACGTGTCGGACACCGCGGACGGCGCCATCACCTTCGAGAAGCGGTTCGAGATCGAGTATCCGTCGATCATCGACGCGGAGACCAACTCGGTGCAGCTCGCCTTCGCGGGCCAGGGCGCCGTCGCCCCGAACGCCGTTCCCACGACGCTCATCCTGGACCGCGACGGCAAGGTCGCCGGCCGCATCAGCGGGCTCATCCAGGACAAGAGCATCCTCACCTCGATGATCGACAAAGTCCTCGCCGAGGGCGACTAGGTGAACCCGGGCGACATCGTCGGCGAGGGCGCGCTGGCGCTCGCGCTGCCGATCGCGTTCGGCGCAGGCCTGCTCGCGTTCCTCTCCCCGTGCGTGCTGCCGCTCGTGCCCGGGTACCTCGGGTACGTCACGGGGGCGACCGACCCGTCGGAGTTGAAGCGCGGCCGCACGACCCTCGGCGCCGCCCTCTTCGTGCTCGGGTTCAGCGTCGTGTTCCTCGGCATCTCGGTGCTGAGCGCGACGGTCGGGGTCTTCTTCCTGCAGTACGGCTCGCTCATCGAGCGCATCGGCGGGGTGGTCATCATCGTGCTGGGGTTCGCCTTCATCGGGCAGGTCACCTTCCTACAGCGCCAGCTCAAGCCCGCGTGGCGGCCGCGGACCGGCCTGGCGGGAGCCCCCATCCTCGGCGCGGTGTTCGCGATCGGCTGGACCCCGTGCCTCGGCCCCACCCTCGTCGCCATGACCGCGCTCGCGAGCTACCAGGGCGATCCCGGGCGGGCCGCGATCGTCGGCCTGTTCTACTGCCTCGGCCTGGGCATCCCGTTCCTGCTCGTCGCCCTCGGCTTCGGCTGGGTCGGAAGCTCGGTAGCGTGGGTGCGCAAGCACATCCGGGTCTTCAACATCGTGGGCGGCGCGCTGCTCATCGCGATGGGCGTGCTCATGGTCACGGGCCTGTGGGGCGCGCTGATGTCCAACTTCCAGGGGGTGGTCAGTGAGTTCGCCCCAGTCCTCTGACTCGTCGCGGCCCCAGGGCCACTTCGACGCTCCGGAGACCATCCAGCAGCCGAAGCTGAACTTCGTCGGCTACCTGCGGTTCTTCTGGCGGCAGCTCACGAGCATGCGCACGGCGCTGTTCCTGCTGCTCCTGCTCGCGATCGCGGCGATCCCCGGCTCGCTCGTGCCGCAGGTCAGCTCCGACCCGAACGGCGTGATCCAGTACAAGGCGAACAACCCCGGTATCGCCCCCATCCTCGACAAGCTGCAGGTCTTCACCACCTACTCGTCGGTCTGGTTCTCGGCGATCTACCTGCTGCTGTTCATCTCGCTGATCGGCTGCGTGATCCCGCGCACCAAGCACCACTTCGACGCCCTCCGCGCGCGTCCCCCCAGGACTCCCGCGCGCCTGCAGCGGCTCGAGGGCTTCACGGCCAGGTCGGCGACCGGGGATGCCGCCACCGCCGTCCTCGTCGCGAGAGACCTGCTGCGCAAGCAGGGCTACCGCACCGAGGTCTACGAAGACTCGGTGAGCGCCGAGCGCGGCTACCTGCGCGAGACCGGCAACCTCGTGTTCCACACCGCGCTGATCGGCGTGCTCGTGACCGTCGGCATCGGGGGCGGCTTCGGCTACACCGGCCAGCGCGTCGTGGTGGAGGGCTACGCCATGACGAACACCCTCGCGAGCTACGACTCCTTCAACCCGGGCCGCTTCTTCACGGATGCCGCGCTCGAGCCCTACTCGATCGCGCTCGACACCTTCGTGCCGACCTACGAGGAGCAGAACCTCGACGCCCTCGGCCAGCCCACCGACTTCGTCGCCAACGTCACCACGACGCTGCGCGGCGGCGAGCCGCAGAAGGCGACCATCAAGGTCAACGAGCCGCTCAACATCGGCGGCACCGACGTCTTCCTGCTCGGCAACGGGTACGCCCCCGTGGTCACGGTGCGCGACCCCGACGGCAACGTGGTGTTCTCGCAGCCGACCGCGTGCCTCCCGCAGGACGCGAACCTGCGCAGCAACTGCATCATCAAGATCCCGGACGGCCTCGCCCAGCAGGTCGGGATGATCGGCTTCTTCTATCCGACCGCGGCGCCCATGGCCGACGGCACCCTCATCTCGAGCTACCCGGACACGATCAACCCGGTGCTGAGCCTCTTCATGTACACGGGCGACCTCGGCCTCGACAACGGCCAGGGCACCAACGCCTACGCGCTCTCGCTCGACAACCTCACGCAGATCGTCGGCGCCGACTCCGGCACGCCAGCCATCCAGTTGCGGCCCGGCGACAAGGCAGACCTGCCGGACGGCCTCGGCAGCATCGAGCTCACGTCCGTTCCGCGCTTCGTCTCCCTCGACATCCACCACGACCCGGCCCAGCTCTGGGTGCTGCTGTTCGCCGTGCTCGTCGTCGCCGGCCTGGTCACGAGCCTGTTCATCCCGCGCCGCCGTGTCTGGGTGAAAGCCGCCCAGAATGACGACGGCACCCTCTCCCTCGAGTACGCCGGCCTCGCGCGCGGTGACGACCCGGGTCTTGACGCCGCGGTAGCCGAGTTCGCGGACCGTCACACCGATCAACTCGGGCTTAAGGTGGGACCGTGACCGACACCCTCGTCCAGTTCTCTACAGTCGCCGTGTACTCCGCGATGGCGATCTACGCGCTGGCGTTCATCATGTTCACGCTCGACCTGTCCCGCCGGGTGGCTGTCGTTGCGGCGCCCGCCGCAGCCGAGATCGCGGCTGCGAGCGCCAACGGCTACACGACGGTGCTCGAGAAGGATGCCCCCGCGGAGCCCAAGGCGAAGACCCCCCGCTACCTGCGCGCGGCCATGGCGCTCACGGTCATCGCCTGGGTGCTGCACGTCGGTGCCGCAGTCTTCCGCGGAGTGGCCGCCGGGCGCGTGCCGTGGGCCAACATGTTCGAGTTCACCCTCACCGCCACCGCGATCATCATCGGCGTGTTCCTGGCCGTGCAGTTCTGGCAGGACCTCCGCTTCATCGGCGCCTTCGTCACGGGCTTCGTCCTGATCGCGCTCGGCGTCGCCACGGTCAACTTCTACGTGGACGTCGTTCCGCTGCCTCCGTCGCTGCAGTCGGCGTGGCTCGTGATCCATGTGTTCGTGGCATCCCTCGGCACCGGCTTCTTCGCGCTCGGCGCGGCCCTCTCGGTAGTGCAGCTTCTGCAGGCCCGGCGCGCGGCGGGCAAGGCCGCGCGTTTGCGGTTCCTCGACACGCTTCCGGCGGCCGACAAGCTCGAGAACATGGCGTACCGCATGATCGTCGTGGGCTTCGTGTTCTGGACCTTCACCCTCATCGCCGGCGCCATCTGGGCGAACCGCGCGTGGGGCCGCTACTGGGGCTGGGACACGAAGGAGGTCTGGACCTTCATCATCTGGACGATCTTCGCCGGCTACATCCATGCCCGGGCGACCCGCGGCTGGCGCGGCTCGCGCTCGGCCTGGCTCGCGATCATCGGCTTCACTGCTGTCGTGTTCAACTTCACGATCGTGAACCTCTTCTTCAAGGGCCTGCACGCCTACAGCGGCCTGTAGCCGGTTGAGTAGGCCCTCTGGGGCCGTATCGAAACCACGCCCACCACTGGTTTCGATACAGGCGCCAGAGCGCCTTACTCAACCCGCCTCACAGCAGCTCGTAGCAGCGGGCAAGGCGGTCGAGCCACCAGGCCGAGCGCTCCGGGGATGCCGCGTGCTCGCCGAGCAGCTCCAGCTCCACGCTCACCCGCCGCACCGGAAGCGCGCCGTCCACGGGGATGAGCGGCTCGAACGTCACGTCCTCGGAGAGCAGTGACGCCGTGGCGAGGCCGCAGTCGTACTCGAGCTCTGGGATCGCTGCCGCCAGGTGCAGCCCCATCGAGATGCCCACCGACGTGTCGAGCGCGCTCGAGACCACGACCGGCAGCCCGGCCTCGGCGACGATCGCCAGGGCGGCCGAGATCCCGCCGAGGGGCTGGGCCTTGATGATCAGCAGGTCGGCCGCACCCGCCCGCGCGACGGCGAGCGGGTCTGCGGCCTTGCGCACGCTCTCGTCCGCCGCGATCGGGATGCCCATGTAGGCCACGCGCTCCCGCAGCTGGGCGAGCTCGTCGACGGTCGCGCACGGCTGCTCCGCGTACTCCAGGTCGTAGGGGGCGAGGGCGTGGATGGCGCGCTCGGCCTCGTCGAGGGACCAGCCGCCGTTCGCGTCCACCCGCACCCGCCCGGACGGGCCGAGGTACGCCCTCGCCGCGGCGACCCTGGCCACGTCATCCGTGAGGCTCTGCCCGGGCTCCGCGACCTTCACCTTGACGGTGCGGCAGCCCGGGAACCGGTCGAGCACTGCCCCGACCTGCTCAGGCCCGACCGCGGGGAGGGTCGCGTTGACGGCGACCGAGTCGCGAACGAGCGGCGGCAGGATGCCCCAGCCGAAGTCGATCGCCGCGGCGAGCCACGCGCTCGCCTCGGCGTCGTCGTACTCCGTGAACGGCGAGAACTCGGTCCACCCCGACGGGCCCTCGAGCAGGAGCGCCTCGCGCACCTCCACCCGCCGGAACCTCGTCGCGAGAGGCAGCGCCACTACCCTCGCCGAGCCGAGCAGGTCGGTGAGCGAGGGGAGGCTCTGCGCAGGTTGCATGGGACCAGTGTGGCGTTAGGGTGATTCGGTGACCAGTCCGGGTGAAGTTGAGCGCGTTCCGCTCAAAGTCGTCCCCATCTTCGTGCAGCCCATCGAGGACGAGCCGGAGGCTCCCGAGGAGGGGCCGGTAGAGGTCGAGGAGCCCGTCACCACTCGGCGGCCCTACCTCGGCATCGCGGCCGCGGTGCTCGCGCTCGGCACGATCGGCGTGCACATCGCCGCGATCGTGGTGGCGACAGGGCGCGACTTCCCGACCGGCACCTACCTCGGCTACGTCGCCATCGGCCTCTCGGTGCTCGCCGTGGTCGTGGGCGTCGTGGCCGCGATCATCGGCCGCGGCCGCGCCTGGGGTATCGCAGCGGCAGTGGTCGCGGTGCTCGCCAACCCCTGGGTGCTGCTCGTGGTCCTGCGGTTCATGTCTGGCCTCCAGACCAGCTAGCTAGGCTTGCGGCATGGCTGAAGTCTCCGAACTGTTCGACGCTTCCCTGTGGCGCGAGGTGGAGGGCTTCACCGAGCTGACCGACATCACGTACCACCTCGACGTCACCGGCCGCGTGGCGCGCATCGCGTTCGACCGGCCGGAGGTGCGCAACGCGTTCCGCCCCCACACCGTCGACGAGCTGTACCGCGCGCTCGACGACGCGCGGCAGAACCCCCGCGTGGGCGTCGTGCTGCTGACGGGCAACGGCCCGAGCGAGAAGGACGGCGGCTGGGCGTTCTGCTCCGGCGGCGACCAGCGCATCCGCGGGCGCGACGGGTATCAGTACGCCGACGGCTCCGCGTCCACCGGGCGTCTCCACATCCTCGAGGTGCAGCGCCTCATCCGGTTCATGCCCAAGGTCGTGATCGCGGTCGTGCCCGGCTGGGCGGCCGGCGGTGGGCACAGCCTGCACGTGATCTGCGACCTGACCATCGCGAGCCGCGAGCACGCCCGGTTCAAGCAGACCGACGCCGACGTGGGCTCGTTCGACGCCGGCTACGGGTCGGCCTACCTCGCCCGACAGGTCGGGCAGAAGCGCGCGCGGGAGATCTTCTTCCTGGCCCGCGAGTACTCGGCGGACGACGCCGAGCGATGGG
>JAODAQ010000033.1 GCA_025463515.1 Rhodoglobus sp. | reverse complement strand
GCCCGAGGCCCCCGCGCCCGAGCCGCCATCGGTGCCCGGCGCCGACCCGGCCGAGGGCGAGGTGCTCACGCTGGTCAACGCGCAGCGGGTAGCGAATGGATGCGGCAGCCTCACGTACGACGAGGGGCTGGCCTCGGTGGCCCGCCTGCACAGTGCCGACATGGCGCAGCGCGACTACTTCTCGCACACCACGCCCGAGGGGCTCGACCCGTTCCAGCGCGCCGAGGCGGCGGGCCAGAGCGCGAGCGCCGAGAACATCGCCGCCGGGCAGGCCACCGCGGCCGCGGTCATGGAGAGCTGGATGAATAGCGCTGGCCATCGCGCCAACATCCTCAACTGCTCGCTCACCCGGCTCGGGGTGGGCGTCAGCTATGGCGGGTCGTACGGCATCTACTGGACCCAGCTGTTCGGATAACGCACGGATGCCCGGGGCCGCAGCCCCGGGCATCCGGTTGGTTTCGATACGCGCGCCAGAGCGCGCTACTCAACCCGCACTACGCGAGTCGGGCCGCCAGGTTCTTGTCGAGGGTGTCGAGGAACTCCTCGGTGGTCTCCCACTTCTGGTCCGGGCCGACGAGGGCCGCGAGGTCCTTCGTCATGTGGCCGGCCTCGACGGACTTGATGACGACGTCCTCGAGGGTCTCCGCGAAGGTCGCGAGCTCGGGGTTGTCGTCGAGCTTCGCGCGGTGCGAGAGGCCGCGGGTCCACGCGTAGATCGACGCGATCGGGTTCGTGGAGGTGGGCTTGCCCGCCTGGTGCTGGCGGTAGTGGCGGGTGACCGTGCCGTGCGCGGCCTCGGCCTCGACGACCGAGCCGTCCGGGACGGAGAGCACCGAGGTCATGAGGCCGAGCGAGCCGAAGCCCTGCGCGACGGTGTCGGACTGCACGTCGCCGTCGTAGTTCTTGCAGGCCCAGACGTAGCCGCCTTCCCACTTCATCGCCGAGGCGACCATGTCGTCGATGAGGCGGTGCTCGTAGGTGAGGCCGGCGGCCTCGAACTGGTCCTTGAACTCGGCGTCGAAGATCTCCTGGAAGATGTCCTTGAAGCGGCCGTCGTAGGCCTTCAGGATCGTGTTCTTCGTGGAGAGGTACACCGGGTAGTTGCGCGAGAGGCCGTAGTTGAGCGAGGCGCGGGCGAAGTCGCGGATCGAGGCGTCCTGGTTGTACTGCACCTGGGCGATGCCGTCGTCAGGGGCGTCGTAGACGTCGAACTTGAGCGGCTCGGAGCCGTCGTCCGGCGTGAACTGCACGGTGAGCTTGCCCTTGCCCTTGAAGACGAAGTCGGTCGCGCGGTACTGGTCGCCGAACGCGTGGCGGCCGATGATGATCGGCTTGTTCCATCCGGGAACCAGGCGCGGGATGTTCGAGATGATGATCGGCTCGCGGAAGATGACGCCGCCGAGGATGTTGCGGATCGTGCCGTTCGGGCTCTTCCACATCTTCTTGAGGCCGAACTCCTCAACGCGCGCCTCGTCGGGCGTGATCGTCGCGCACTTGACGCCGACGCCGTGCTTCTGGATGGCGTGGGCGGCGTCGATGGTGACCTGGTCGTCCGTGGCATCCCGGTGCTCGATGCCGAGGTCGTAGTACTCGAGGTTGATGTCGAGGTACGGGTGGATCAGGGTGTCCTTGATCTTCTGCCAGATGATGCGCGTCATCTCGTCGCCGTCGAGCTCCACGACGGTGCCTTCTACCTTGATCTTGGACAAGCTGAACTCCTTAGTCTTTGGGCCGTGAACAGCATAGCTCGTTGCGGAACTATCTCGACATCAAGATACTTTTGCAGCCTGTTACTCTTTCTGCATGGCTGAACTGCGACTGGAAGAACTCTCCGCGAAGACCATCGTCGCGGCCAACAATCTCACCCTCCGCCGCGGGCAGGAGCAGTTCGTCACTCCCCCGTCGTACGCCATCGCCGACAGCTTCATCAACCCCGCCACGTCGTGGCCGCGGGTGGTGCTCGACGGCGACACGGTGGTCGGGTTCATCCGCGGAAACTTCGACCCGGAGGCCGTGCAGCCCGAGTTCCGCAGCTGCGTCTGGCGCGTGACGGTGTCGTCGGATGCCCAGGGCACGGGTGTCGGCAAGTTCGCAGTGTGGGCGCTCGCCGACGAGGCCCGCAGCCGCGGCTTCGAGCGGCTCACCGCCATCTGGGAGCCGGGCGAGGAAGGGCCGGAGCAGTTCTTCCTCCGCGTCGGCTTCACCATCGTGGGCGAGACCCAGTACGGCGAGAACATCGGCGCCCTCTCGCTCAGTGCGTAAGCCGCCCGAGGACTTCATCTCGGCGGTGCTCGAGGTGGTCGGCTCGATCCCGCCCGGCAGGGTCATGGCGTACAGCGACGTGGCGGCGGCCATCGGCTCCCGTGCGGCGCGCGCCGTGGGCACGGTCATGTCGCACTACGGGTCGGATCAGCCCTGGTGGCGCGTGGTGCGCGCGAGCGGGCATCCGCCCCTCGACCACGAGACGCGCGCGCTCGAGTACTACCGCGCCGAGGGCACGCCGCTCAAGTGGAGCCGCGACGGCGTCTACCGCGTCGACCTCGCGGTCGCGCGGCACCGCCCCTAGCCGGCGGCCCCTCCCGGTCGCCCACCTCCCGAATGCCCCCACCTCCCGGATGCCCCCACCTCCCGAAATGACGGATATCGGTCCGTTATGGAGCCAACCCTGCCACATCCAGTCCTCCGTCATTTCGGAAGGTCGGGCGGTGTCCACAGATCGCTGCGCGAGCCCTGGAACGCCGCACGCGCGACTCACACTCCCGCCATGCGATCGATTCATGCAGATGTACACAGGCGAGGCGGCGCCGCTGCGACTCACGAACTCCTGGGCGACGGGCACACGTCGCACCAACTCACGCGGGCCACGCGGCGCGGCGAGGTCATTCGTGTTCGGCAAGGCCACTACGCGTGCCCGGAGCTTCCCGAGCCTCAACGTCAGGCCTACCGGGTCGGCGGCCGCTTGACCGGCGTGGCTGGCGCGCGAGCACATGGCATGTGGACGCCGTCGACCGCGGCAGTCGATATCCAAGTGCGCCCGGATGCACGTGCCCTTCGCACGCGCGACGACCCCCGCCAGCGCCTCAGGGCGACGACTGACCGTAAGACCCGTGTCACCTGGACCGATCGGCGCAGACCCGGAACCCGGACCCTCGCCGGGCCCGTTGACTGCCTTCGGGTCGCAGTCCGCACCTCGAGCACGCGAGTCTCGTTCGCGATCGTGGAATCCGCACTGCAGAGGAATGTGATCACCGGCGCCGAATGGGCGCGATTGCTCTCCGCGCTTCCGGCGGAGCAACGTCGACTGCTGGTCGACGCGTCGCGCGAGAGCGAGAGTGGCGGTGAATCCCTGTTGCGATTCGACCTCCTGTGCTGCGGCCTCCCCTTCGTCCAGCAGGTCACAATCGACGGCGTCGGGAGGGTCGACTTCCTCCTGGGGGAGCGCCTGATCGTCGAAGTAGACGGGCACGAGTTCCACAGTGCTCGGAACGACTTCGAGGAAGACCGCCGACGGGATGCAGTCGCCTCAGGTCTGGGCTATCGCACCCTTCGGTTCAGCCATACACAGGTCGAGAGGAACGATCCCGTAGTGATGGCCTCCATCCTCGCTGCGGTCGCGCGGGGAGACCACCTCTGACTCGACCCGCTCCCCGCTTAGCCCCAGCTTCCGAAATGACGGAGATTCGAGCATCCGGCCGCGCGCTTGTCAGGGTTTCACCGTCATTGGTTGCCCGTTTCCGTCATTTCGGAAGGGCGGGACGGAAGGGACGGAAGGGACGGAAGGGACGGAAGGGCGGGGCAGGCAGGAGGCCGCCCCTAGGTTTCGATACGCGCTGGCGCGCTACTCAACCCGCGGCGGCCGCTGCGTCGAGGTCGGCGACGATGATCTTGCGCATCTTGAGCATGGCCTGGGTGACGCGGTTGGCCTTCTCGCGGTCCGGGTCGGCCTGGTAGCGCATGAGCGCCTCGGGCACGATCTGCCACGACAGCCCCCACTTGTCCTTGAGCCAGCCGCACTGCGACTCCTCGCCGCCGTTGGCGATGAGGGCATCCCAGTACTTGTCCACCTCGGCCTGGTCCGCCACCGACACGAACAGCGAGATCACCTCGGTGAACCGGAAGAGCGGCCCGCCATTGAGCGCCATGATGCGCTGCCCGGCGACCTCGAAGGTGGCGTAGAACAGCCTGCCCTTGTCGTCGCGGTGCTCCTCGATCACGCGGGCGTCGGGGAAGAGCGCGGAGTAGAAGGCGATCGCCTCCTCCGCGCCGTCGTCGAACCAGAGGAACGGTGTGATGGTGGTCATGTCGTGCTCCCTTCGTCGAGTGCGCGCTCGAGGCGCTGCAGTTTGCCGTCGAGCTCGCCGGTGTAGCCGGGGCGGATGTCGGCCTTGAGCACGAGCGAGACCCTGGGCCCGAAGGCGCCCACGGCCTCGGTGGCAGCCTTGACGACGGCGAACACCTCGTCCCACTCCCCCTCGATCGTGGTGAACATCGCGTCGGTGCGGTTGGGCAGGCCGGAGTCGCGCACCACCCGGACGGCGGCTGCGACGGCTTCGTGTACCGAACCGTCGGAGTCGCCGCCCGAAGGGGCGACGGAGAAAGCTACGAGCATCCCCTCACCCTAGCTCTCGGCTTCCACGGCAGGGAATGGCCGCGTCTGAGAGTGCAGTTCGACGGGGTGGCCGCGAAGGCGCACTGCGTCAAACTGCACTCTCGGCGCAGGCGGCCGAGGCTCAGACCAACGAATCCCGCCAAGCCGCGTGCAGCTGCGCGAAGCGGCCCGTTCCCGCGATGAGGTCGCGGGGCGTTCCGTCCTCGACGATCTGGCCGTGCTCCATGACGAGCACCCGGTCGGCGATCGCCACGGTCGACAGCCGGTGCGCGATGATGATCGCCGTGCGGTCGGCCAGCAGGGTCTGCAGGCCCTCCTGCACGAGCCGCTCCGAAGGGATGTCGAGCGAGGCAGTGGCCTCGTCCAGGATCAGCACTACCGGGTCGGCGATGAACGCGCGCGCGAACGACAGCAGCTGGCGCTGGCCGGCCGACACCCGCCCGCCGCGCTTGTTCACGTCGGTGTCGTAGCCGTTCGGCAGCGACTCGATGAACTCGTGCGCCCCGACCGCCTTCGCCGCGCGCACGATCTCGTCGCGGGTCGCCTCCGGCTTGCCGAGTGCGATGTTGTCGGCGACGGTTCCCGAGAACAGGTACGCCTCCTGCGTGACCATCACGATGGCACGACGAAGGTCCTTGGGATGCAGCTTGCGCAGGTCGACCCCGTCGAGCGAGACGCTGCCCGTGGTGGGGTCGTAGAAGCGCGAGATCAGCTTCGCGAGAGTGGACTTGCCGGCCCCCGTCGAGCCGACGAGCGCGATCGTCTGCCCCGCCGGGATCTCGAGGTCGAACGTGGGCAGGATCACCCGGTCGGCCTTGTACGCGAACTCGACGTCCTCGAAGCTCACGCGCCCGCTCGCCTTGCGCAGGTCGATCGGCCGGGTGGGATCGGGAACGCTCGGCTTCTCCTCGAGCACGCCCGAGATCTTCTCGAGCGCCGCCGCCGCCGACTGGTAGGAGTTGTAGAACATCGCCATCTCCTGCGCGGGCGCGAAGAACTGCCGGGAGTACAGCAGCGCGGCGAGCAGCGCGCCGATCTCGAGGCCGCCGGCCGCGACCCGCAGGCCGCCGACGAGCAGGATGACGGCGAGCGCGATGTTGCCGATGAGCACGAGCCCGGGGTCGAAGATGCCGAACAGCTGGATCACCTTGAAGTTGCTGGACCGGTACTCCTCGACGAACTCGCCGAACTCCTTCTCGTTGCGCTTCTCCTTGCGGAACGCCTTGACCGCACGGATGCCCGTCATGGTCTCCACGAACTGCACGATGAGCCGCGCGGAGGCGGTGCGGGTGTCGCGGAAGAACATCTGCGACCGCATCTGGAACCAGCGCGTGAGTGCGGCGAGCGGAATGAGCGAGCCGAGCAGCACGAGGCCGCTCACCCAGTCGAGCGAGAACAGCGCGATCGCGATGAACAGCATGTAGAGGGCGCCCTGCACGAGCTGGTTGATGCCCGAATCGAGCAGCTCCCGGATCGCGTCGAGGTCGCTCGTCTGGCGCGCGATGATGCGGCCGGACGTGTAGCTCTCGTGGAAGTCGAGCGACAGCCGCTGGGTGTGCAGGAAGACCCGCTTGCGCAGGTCGAACAGGATCGCCTGGCTCACCCGCGCCGTGAGCACGGTGTACCACGCGATCAGGGTCGCGCCGATGATGCCGGTCACGAGGTATCCGATCACCGTCATCCACAGCGGCATCCAGTCCTGCTTCATCGCCGCGGGCAGGCCGTTGTCGATGCCGAACGCGATGAACGCCGGCCCCGCGACCTGGGCCGCGGTGCTCACGACGACGACGCCCATGGTCAGGGCGACCTTCGAGCGCACGGGCCGGATGAGCGAGCCGAGCAGCCTCAGCGAGCGCTGCCTGATCTGCCGGCTCTCCGCCTTGCTGTAGTCGCTGCGCTCTTCGCCCTCAACGCCGGTAACACCGCTCATGAGCTCACCTCCGCGCGTTCGCGCTTCTCTTCGTCTTCGAGACTGGATATGACGAACCGGTAGTGCTCGCTCGTGGCAAGCAGGTCCGAGTGCTTGCCCACCGCCGTGATCTTCCCGTTCTCGAGAAGTGCTACGCGGTCGGCCAGCATGACCGTCGAGGGGCGGTGCGCCACGATAAGCGCCGTCGTGGTCGTGAGCACTTTGCGCAAGGCGGCCTCGACGAGGGCCTCCGTGTCGACGTCGAGCGCCGACAGCGGGTCGTCGAGCACGAGCACCGAGGGGCGGGCCGCGACGGCGCGCGCGAGCGCGAGGCGCTGCCGCTGTCCGCCCGAGAGCGAGAGCCCCTCCTCGCCGACCTTGGTGTCGAGGCCCTCCGGCAGGTCGTACACGAACGACGCCTGCGCGATGTCGAGGGCCTCCGCCAGGTCTGCCTCCGTGGCATCCGGCCGCCCGAGGAGCACGTTGTCGCGCACGCTCGCCGAGAACAGGGTCGCGTCCTCGAAGGCCATCGCCAGCAGCGACCGCAGCTCGACGAGGCGGAGATCACGGATGTCGACGCCGTCGATCGAGATCTCACCCCCGGTCACGTCGTAGAGCCGGGTGGTGAGAGCAGTGACCGTCGACTTGCCGGACCCGGTGAGGCCGACGAGCGCCATCGTCTCGCCCGGCTCGATCGCAAGATCGAGGCCGTTGAGGAGGTCGGTGACCTTCTCGGGCGAGTCCTGGTAGCGGAAGTGCACGTCGTCGAAGACGAGGCGGCCCTTCGGGTCCTTCACGGTCTTGGGCGTCTCGGGGTCGATGATCGTGTTCTCAGAGTCCATGACCTCGAAGAACCGGTCGGCCGCCGTGCGGGTGTCGAAGGTCATCGACAGCAGGAAGCCGATCGACTCCACGGGCCAGCGCAGCACGGTCGCGGTCGCGAAGAACGCGACGAGCTCGCCCACCGAGATCTGCCCGCCCACCGCGAGCCACACTCCACCGAGGAGGCACAGGGCGAACGTGACATCCGGCACCAGCAGCAGCCACAGCCAGATGCCCGCGATGGCCTTCGCCTTCTCGATCTCCGTGCCGCGCAGCTCCTCGGCCTGGTTGGAGAAGTTCTCGAGCGCGTGCTTGCCGCGGCCGAACGCCTTGAGCACGCGGATGCCGTGCACCGACTCCTCGACGGCGGTCGCGAGGTCGCCGGCCTGGTCCTGGCTGCGGCGCGCCACAACGGAGTACTTGTTCTCGAACAGGTAGCCGTAGATCCACAGCGGGATCGAGCAGACCATGAACAGCACGCCGAGCATCCACGAGATGTTCAGCAGGAACACGAAGCCCACGGCGATAGTCACGATGTTGACCACGAGCAGGACGATGCCGAACGAGATCCAGCGCCGGATCAGGTTCAGGTCGCTGATCGCGCGCGACAGCAGCTGCCCGCTCGGCCAGCGGTCGTGGAAGCTCACCGGCAGGTTCTGCAGCTTCTCGTACAGGGCGTTGCGCAGGCGCGCTTCGACGTGGGTGCCGGGCGTGAGCACGAAGGTGCGGCGCAGGAACACCATGACCGCCTCGAGCACGCCGAGGCCGAGCACGAGGAAGAACGCGGGGAAGATCTGCGCGGAGTCGCCGGACTGCAGCGGTCCGTCGACGAGCGACCTGAGCACCTGCGGGATGAGCAGGGCCACGATGCCCGCGGCAAGCGCTGCGACCATCCCGAGGTAGATGCGCGGCATTGCCGGTTTCGCGTAGGGATAGAGGCGGCGGATTGCGGCGAACGTGCCGACAGCCTTGGTGCGACCGGAGTCGGTCGTGGGTGAAGACATGGAGAAGAACCCTTATGGGGAGCGCGGCGCGGGCGCGTCGCTGTGTGGACTTGCGTGGTGGGTCGGCGTCGTGCGCCGTCGAGGGGCAGGAGGGTGCGAGGCCCTTAGGCGAGTCGCACGCGCGGATAGCGGGCACCGAAGACAGTGGCCGTGGTCGCGATCGTGCGCGTCGTGGCGTTTTCTGTCTTCGTCATGGTGCCCTCCCGTAGCGTCTGGTGCCACCCCAAGGCAGCCCTCCAGACTAGGCCCGCCCGACGACGGTACGCAAGGTTTTTAACGCAGGCGCACCGACAGGCACGTGACGCAGCCCTCGAGCTTCTCGAACTCGCTCACGTCGACAGTGACGACGCGGTAGCCGAGGCTCTCGATGAGCGCCACCGACTTCGGCACCGACGCGGCCATGAGCACCGAGTCCTCCGAGAGCACGACGACTGCGGCGCCCGGCTCCGGCAGGGCGAGGAAGTGGTCGAATACCGCGGGGTTGTCGACCTGCTTGGCGAAGCCGACGACCGTGCCGTCGGGCAGGGCGGTGACGGCGCTCTTGAGGTGCAGCACCTTCGTGACCGGCACCGCCACCACGGTGTAGCCGAGCGGCGCGACGATGGCCCGCAACTGCGCGATGCCCTCCGCGTTGGTGCGGCCGCCGCGGCCGACGTAGACGGTCGTGCCGACCTTGAGCACGTCGCCGCCGTCGAGAGTGCCGGGCTGCTCGATCTCGCGGACGGTGTACCCGAGCTTGCGCGCGAGGGGGCGCAGGGCATCCGTCTCGCCCCGCCTGCTCTCGGCGCCGGGGCTCGTGATGACCGCGGTGCCGCCGAAGACGACGATCGCGTCCTCGACGAACACGGAGTCGGGGTGGTCCTCGCTCAGGCCGACCTCGACGGTCTCGAAGCCCTCGGCCTCGAGCGCGGCGACGTAGGCCTCCCACTGGGTATCGGCGAGCTCCTCGTCCACGGCGACGCGGTCGATGTGAGTGACCTGGCCCTCGGCGAGGCGAGCGGACGGCATGCGCACGAGCGCCTTCGCGCGACCGGGCAGGGATGCCACGGCGAACCACACGCAGACGCCCACCGTCGCCGTCGCGACCGTCGCGACCACGAGGTACAGCAGGTTCGTCGCGATGAGGCTCGAGGCGATGAACACGAAGGCGTCCGGCGTCCAGGCCGCGCCGGACTGCAGCACGCCCAGCGTCGTGCCCACGAGGGCGGCGAGGATGCTCGCGACGAGGCCCACGACCGCGGCGATCGCCCAGCGGCGCAGGAGGCCCAGCAGCGCGGCGACCGCGACGAGGACGAGCAGCACGAGGCTCGTCTCGGTGAAATAGTCGCTGATCGCGGGGATGTTCGCCGCCGTCGCCCCGTTCACGGAGAAGAACACGAGAACGACGGTCACGTGCGTGACCACCGCGACGACGAATCCGGCAAGGATGGCCGCTGCGATGCGGCGTGCGACGGGCAGGGGGCGGTTGAGCGTGCGCGCGGTCATCCCCACAACCTAGTGGGGCGAACCTATGTGTTCGCTGATCAGTGGAAGAAGTGGCGCTCGCCCGTGAAGTACATCGTGACACCCGCGAGCTTCGCGGCCTCGATGACCTCCTCGTCGCGGATCGAGCCGCCCGGCTGCACCACGGCCTTCACTCCCGCGGCGAGCAGGATCTCGAGCCCGTCGGCGAACGGGAAGAACGCGTCGCTCGCGGCGACGCTGCCAGCGGCACGTTCGCCGGCGCGCTTCACTGCGAGCTCGCACGAGTCGACCCGGTTGACCTGGCCCATGCCGACGCCGACCGAGGCGCCGTCGTGGGCGAGCAGGATCGCGTTCGACTTCACGGCGCGCACGGCCCGCCAGGCGAACTCCAGGTCGGCGCGGGTGGCGGGGTCGGCTTCGGGGCCTGCGACGAGGGTCCAGGAATCCACGCTGACCTCGCCGTAGGTGTCGGGCGACTGGATGAGGGCGCCGCCGGAGATCTGGCGGAACTCCTCACTCGCGCGGTGGTATCCGGCGGGCAGGCGCAGGAGGCGCAGGTTCTTCTTCGCCTGCAGGATCGGCAGCGCGTCGTCGTCGAATCCCGGCGCGACGACGACCTCGGTGAAGATGTCCTTGATCGACTCGGCGGCGGCGCGCGAGATCGGGCGGTTCGCGGCGATCACGCCGCCGTAGGCCGAGACCGGGTCGCACGCGTGCGCGCGGGCGTGTGCAGAGGCGATGGCGTCGCCGGCACCGCGGGCGACGGCGATTCCGCACGGGTTCGCGTGCTTGATGATCGCGACCGCCGGCTCGTCGAAGTCGTAGGCGGCGCGCAGGGCTGCGTCGGCATCCACGTAGTTGTTGTACGACATCTCCTTGCCGCCCAGCTGCGTGGCCTGCGCGATGCCGGCGCCATCGGCCTCGACGTAGAGCGCGGCCTCCTGGTGCGAGTTCTCGCCGTAGCGGAGGGTCTGCTTGAGGGTGACCTCGAAGGTCTTCGTCTCCACGACCTCAGGATGCTCTGCGCGGATTCCGACGTTCGCGGCGAACCACTCCGCCACCGCCTTGTCGTAGGCCGCGGTGTGCGCGAAGGCCTCGCCCGCGAGGCGCTGGCGCTGCGCGAGCGTCGTGCCGCCGAGCGTGAGCGCTTTGATGACCTGCGCGTAGCTGTCGGGGCTCGTCACGATCGCGACGTTCGCGTGGTTCTTCGCGGAGGCGCGCACGAGGGCCGGGCCGCCGATGTCGATCTGCTCGATGACGTCGTGGACAGGCGCGCCGGATGCCACGGTCGCGACGAACGGGTACAGGTTCGAGACCACCAGCTGGAACGGCTGGATGCCCGACTCCGCGAGCTCCTTCTCGTGCGACTCGAGGCGCAGGTCGGCGAGGAGGCCCGCGTGGATCGCGGGGTGGAGCGTGCGCACGCGGCCGTCGAGCGACTCGGGGTAGCCCGTGACGGCGGCCACCTCGGTGACCGCGAGCCCGGCCGCGGCGATCGTCTTCGCGGTGGACCCCGTCGACACGATCTCCACTCCCGCGCCCACGAGCGCGGTCGCGAGCTCGACCAGCCCGGTCTTGTCGCTCACCGAGACGAGGGCGCGGGTGATCGGGATGGCGTCGCGCTCGCGGTACTCCGAGATGTCGTGCGTGGGGCCGCTCACGTGAGCTCCTTCAAGTCGATGTGGGAATTGGCGATGTCGAGGATGGCTTGGATGAGCAGGCGGCGCTCGACGGGCTTGATGCGCTCGTGCAGCGTGGCCTCGGTGTCGCCGGGCTCGATGGCGATGCGCTCCTGCGAGATGATCGGCCCGCTGTCGACACCGTTGTCGACGACGATGACGCTCGCGCCGGTCTCGGTGGCGCCGGCCGCGAGCGCGTCCCGCACGCCGTGCGCGCCCGGGAACTCGGGCAGGTACGCCGGGTGCGTGTTGATCAGGTTCGGGCTGAGCTCGGCCACGAACGACGGCGGCAGCAGCTTCATGAACCCGCTGAGCACGACGAGGTCGGCATTCCACGAGCGCACCTGGGCGAGCAGCTCCTCGGCCCAGGCGTCGCGGTCGGCGAAGTTCGACATGGCGACAGAGAAGGTCGGGATGCCGAACTCCTCGGCGTGGATGAACCCGTCCGCGTCCCGATCGGCTCCGACAGCGACGACCCGCGCGGGGAACTCGGCGTCCTGGGACGCATCGAGCAGCGCGCGGAGGTTCGACCCGCCGCCCGAGATCAGGACCACGAGTGAGAGCACCCGAACAGCCTACCGGCGGGTCGAGTGGGCCGCCCGCGGCCGTATCGAAACCCTGCCCCTACCGGTTTCGATACGAGCGCCAGAGCGCCCTACTCAACCCGCCTTCGGCCGGCGGAGGCTCGCGAAGAGCCCGACGAGGCACGCGAGGAAGAGCTCGAGGCTCGCCCAGCCGCCCACTGCCCACGGGTTCGGCCCGACGTCCACGAGACGGCCCGGGCCCGCCGCACCCCCAGAGAACCACGCGAGCAGCCCGAGGATGCCCCCGCCCACGACCGCGGCGCACAGCGCGACGAGCACCAGCTCGCGGCGCTCCAGCACCCGCCGCGCACCCGGCCCCACGATCGCTCCGACGAGGAAGCCGACCACGACCGGGACGAGCAGCCCGATGAAGCCGAGCGTGAGCGCGCCCTGCGGAAGGGCGCCGAGAAGCGGGATCGCCGGCACCGGCCCGAGCTGCGTCGCGAGCGGGCTCACCGCCGATCCAGTGCCGAGCGCGAAGCCGGGGCCCACGAGCCAGCTCGCCGTCCAGATCACGATATTCGGCAGGAACGCGAGCTCGCCGAGCGTGACCGCAATGCCGCCGAGCACCTCGGTGTGCAGGCTCTCGTAGAGCGAGATGATGCGCGCGTAGGAGAGGGCAATGGCTCCGGCCGTGACGACCGCGGCGAGGAGCATCACGCCCGCGGCGGCGGCCACGCCGGCGCGCAGGCCGGTCGTGAGCACGGTGCGCGTGGTGATGGACCGCGAGCCGAGCCAGTCCCGCGCGGGCGTCGGGGCGTCGGCCCGCCCGGCACGGGCGCGGCGCACACCGATGAGCGCGCCGATCGCGAACACGAGAGTCGGCAGGATCGTGCCCTGCACGAGCGAGGGCCGGGCGAAGGGGTGCAGCGCCGAGAACGTCACCCCGAACGACACGAGCGCGAACGCCGACAGCGACACGATGAGGCCCAGCAGACGGTGCCGCGTCTCCGCCACCCGTCGACCGGCGCGCACGCCCAGCAGAGCCGTGAGCAGGGCGAAGCCGAGGGCCGCGATGGTGAGGGTCACGGGGGCGCCCGCCCCGGGGAATCCGAGCAGTGCCGCCGTTGACGGGTCGAGCATCATCGTCACGTCGACGCCGTGCCCGAGCAGCCAGATGTCGACGGCGGCCCGCCAGAAGACGGTCCAGTCGATCGCGAGCCCGTACTGGATGCCCCACAGCAGTGTGAGCGGCACGAGCGGCACCGCGATGCCGATGGCGGCGACGAGCACCGCCTCGAAGGCGGCGAAGAGCGCGGTGAGCTGGCGGTTCATCGTCAGTGCACGGCGATGTTGAGCACGATCATGACCGCGCCGAACAGCGCGGTGCCGATCGCGCCGAGGATCCGGATGGCCACATGGCTGCGCCGCTGCGCGAAGGCACTGTAGCCGAGCACGCCCAGCACGATGGTGGCGACGAGGAGCGCAAGGCCGACCGACTCGTCCGCGGTCATGACGTGGAACACTCCCAGCAGCAGGACGAGGGTGGGCAGGATGGCCGCGTACAGCATGCCCATCGAGTGGCCGAGGGCGCGGCCCAGCGCGGTGCCGAGGCGCGTGTTCGCGCCGTGCGAGGCGATGGTGCCCGCGAAGACGTGGGCGCCCCAGAACACGAGGAGGGAGGTCACGGAGACGATGAGGACCTCGAGAGCCTCGGAGTCGTCGTCGTCCACCGCTCCGATGAGCGCCGAGAACAGGATCAGGCCGTAGACCGCGTCGGGCGTGACGAGCCGCTCCCGCACCCGCTGCACCACGCCCATGCGGCTACGGTACAGGTCAGCACTCCGGGTCGGACGCAGGCACGACGCCGTCGAGCAGGTACGCGTCCACGGCCGTGTCGACGCAGGTGTTGCTCTTGTTGTACCCGGTGTGGCCGTCGCCGTTGCGCGTCACGAGCACCGCGTTCGAGAGCTGCGCGACGAGCGCCTGCGACCAGGCGTACGGTGTGGCCGGATCCCTCGTGGTGCCGACCACGACGATCGGAGCCGTCTGCGCGCCGAAGCTGGCCGGGGGCGCCACCGGCGCGACGGGCCAGTCGCGGCAGGCGACGTCGAAGGCGGCGAAGTCGTCCCGCGCGATGAACGTGCCGACGACCGGCGCGGCGGCGTCGATCTGGGCGAGGCGGTCGAGAGTGCTGGTCGTGTCGCCGGCGAAGTCGTAGTCGAGGCACGCGACCGCGGTGCTGACCTCGAGCTCGTTGTTCGGGTAGCTGCCGCCGTCGAAGCGGCCGTTGTAGCTGTCGGCGGCCGCGAAGGCCGGCGCGGGGTCGCCCGCCTCGAAGGCCGAGAACAGGGCCGTGAGGTCGGGCCAGTAGGCGTCGTAGTAGAGCGAGTTCGCAACGGCGGTCGCGAGCGTGGCCGTGTCCAGCACCCGGCCGTCGGAATTCGCGATCGCTGAGGCGTCGGCGCCGGCGATCAGGTCGGTCGCCTGACCGAGGGCCTCCGCGATGTCGCCGGTGAACGGGCATCCGCCGCCGTCAAGGCAGTTCTGCATGTAGGAGCGGAAGGCCAGGTCGAAGCCGACCATGCGCTGCTGGTACAGCTCGAAGCCGGTCAGCGAGGGATCGTAGCCGCCGTCGAGAACCATGCGCCCGACGTTCTGCGGGAAGAGCTGCGCGTAGACGGTGCCGAGGTAGGTGCCCCAGGAGTAGCCCACGTAGTTGAGCTTGTCGGAGGCGAGCACGGCTCGGATGAGGTCCATGTCGCGCGCATTGCTCGCGGTGTCCATGTGCGCGAGAAGCTCGCCGGAGTTCGCCTCGCACGCGTCCGCGAGCGACTTCTCCCGCGTGGTGAGCTCATCGAGCCAGCCCTGGGACTCGTACGGGTCGTCGAACGTCGCGTACAGCAGGTCGTCCTTCTGCTGCGCGTCGGTGAAACACGTCACGCGCGTCGAGCGGCCGACCCCGCGCGGGTCCCACCCGATGACGTCGTAGTCGGCCTTCGCGGCCGGGCTCACCGCGTAGCCGAACGAGACCAGGTCGAAGCCGGATCCGCCGGGCCCGCCCGGGTTCGTGAGCAGCGACCCCTTCGTGGTGTTCGTGGACTCCTGCCGCACGACGGCGAGCTGGATGCGGTCGCTCTCCGGATCCGACCAGTCGACCGGAGCGCTCACGGTGGTGCAGTCGAACCCGTCGTTGCACGGGTTCCAGAACACCTGCTGCTCGTAGATCGACTCGAAGCCCGCAGGGACGCCGGACGCACCGGGCGCGGGCGCGGGCGCCGCCGTGCATCCGGCAACCAGCATCACGAGCGCCAGAGCGGCGACGAGCGCGCGGGGGCGCATCAGCACATCGGGTCTGCGGCGGGCACTGTGCCGCTCACGAAGTAGGCGTCCACCACGTCGTCGATGCACGTGACGCCCTGGTTGTAGACCGTGTGGCCCTCGCCGTCGTAGCTGATGAGGACGCCGCTCGAGAGCTGCTTGGCGAGCGACACCGACGACGCGTACGGCGTCGCGGGATCGTTCGAGGTGCCGATCACGAGGATCGGGCCGGCGCCCTTCGCCTCGAATGTCGTGGGCAGGTCTTCCCCGCGCGGGTACGGCCAGTGGGTGCAGGCGGTGTCGAGCACGGCGAAGTCGTCGTAGGTCGCGTACTTGCCGAGGACCGGGGCGTACGCGTCGATCTCGGCGATGCGGTCGAGGGTCGACTCCGAGTCGGTGGCGAAGTCGCCGTCGGCGCAGGTCGCCGCGATGTACACGTCGTTCGCGTTGGAGTCGTAGGTGCCGCTCGGGCCGCGCTGGTTGTAGTCGTCGGCGGCAGTGAACGTCAGCGTCGGGTCGCCGTCCTGCAGCTCGGTGAACATCTGCGTGAGGTCTACCCAGTACGACTCCGAGTAGAGGTTCTCGATGATCGCCGTCGCGAGCGTCGCGGAGTCGAGCACCCGGCCGTCGAAGTTCACGAGCTTCAGGGCATCGACGTTGTCGAGCGCCGACCGCACCTGGCCGAGCGCCGCGTCCACATCGCCCGTGAACGGGCACTCGCCGCTGTCGAGGCAGGACTGCATGTACGCGCGCAGTCCGCTGTCGAATCCGGCCATCTGGAACTTGAGCGCCTCGAAGTCGGTCTGCAGCGGGTCGACCGCACCGTCGAGTACGAAGCGGCCCACGTTCTGCGGGAACAGCTCCGCGTAGACCGAGCCGAAGTAGGTGCCGTAGGAGTAGCCGAGGTAGTTGAGCTTCTCGTCGCCGAGCACGGCGCGCAGCATGTCCATGTCCTTGGCGTTGCTCGCGGCATCCAGGTTTCCGAGGAGCTCGCCGGTGTTCGCCTCGCAGGCCTTCGCGAAGTCCTCCATCTCGACGGTCAGCTCGTCGATCCAGCCCTGGCTGTCGTACGGGCTGTCGAACGTGCCGTAGAGCTGCTCGTCCTTCTGCTTGTCGTCCGTGTAGCACTGGACGCCGGTCGACTGGCCGACACCGCGGGGGTCCCAGCCGACGATGTCGAAGGCGTCCACGACGTCCGGGCCCGCGACCTGGTCGCCGGAGTAGTACACGTAGTCCCAGCCCGAGCCGCCCGGGCCGCCGGGGTTGAGCAGCATCGAGCCCTGCTTCGTGCCGGTCGCGAGGTGCTTCACGAGGGCGAGGTCGATGGCGCCGTCGGTGGGCGAGTCCCAGTCGATGGGGGCTTTCGCCGTCGCGCACTCCTGGCCGTCGCCGCAGCGCTCCCAGTCGAGGGTCTGCGAGTAGAAGCCGTCGGTGTCAGTCGGGGTCGGCTGGTCGACCTTGTGGATGCTCGGGAAGAACTGGCAGCCGGCGAGGACGACCATGGCGGTCGCAACAATGACGGCAAACAGGGGAAGGCGACGTTTCACCGGGGACTCCTCGTGATGGGCAGTCTCCACACTAGAGGGATGGTGGGGCCCAGAACACCCGGCGTATAGTCGGGAACCAGTTCACCTCGCACCGGGCAGGGCCCGGTGACCGTGGAGACCGAGACCGTCCCGCCCGAATCGCGGCTCCCCTCTCCCCTCCCGCACTGGCGCTCCGGCGACTGGTCGCCGACGTTGCGTCGAACAGCAGCGAACCTTCTCACGTCAAAGGAGTCGACTCATGATGAAGGAAGTCCACACAGTTCTGCCCGCCGCCGACCTGGAGCGCGCTCGCGCGTTCTACCGCGACAAGCTCAAGATGGTGCCTGACGAGAACCACGAGGGCATCATGGTCTTCCACGCGCCCGGTGGAGTCTTCGAGATCTACGAGACCGCGAACGCCGGAACCGCCCAGAACACCCAGATGGGGTGGGTCACCGATGACCTCGACGGTGAGATGTCGGTGATGCGCGGCAACGGCGTCGTCTTCGAGGAGTACGACTTTCCCGGGATGAAGACCGTGAACGGCATCGCGGAGATGGACGGACTCAGGTCTGCGTGGTTCCGCGACAGTGAGGGCAACTTCATCTGTGTGAGCCAGATGACGTAGCCGAGCGCTAGAGAGCGGCCAGCACCTCACGCATCAGGGCAGCGGTCTCGCTCGGCGTCTTGCCGACCTTGACCCCGGCGGCCTCGAGGGCCTCCTTCTTGCCCTGTGCCGTGCCCGCGCCGGCGGAGACGATCGCGCCCGCGTGGCCCATGGTCTTGCCCTCGGGGGCCGTGAAGCCCGCGACGTACCCGACAACCGGCTTCGTGACGTACTCGCGGATGAAGTCGGCGGCACGCTCCTCGGCGTCGCCGCCGATCTCGCCGATCATGACGATCGCGGTGGTCTCCGGGTCGTCCTGGAAGGCGCGCAGCGCGTCGATGTGCGTGGTGCCGATGATGGGGTCGCCGCCGATGCCGATCGCGGTCGAGAAGCCCAGGTCGCGCAGCTCGTACATCATCTGGTAGGTCAGGGTGCCCGACTTGGAGACGAGGCCGATCGGGCCCTTGCCCGTGATGGTCGCGGGGGTGATGCCCACGAGCGACTCACCGGGCGTGATGATGCCGGGGCAGTTCGGGCCGATGATCTGGGTCTTGCCGCCCTTGGCCTTGGCGAGCGCCCAGAACTCCGCGGAGTCCTGCACGGGGATGCCCTCCGTGATGACCACGACGAGGGGGATCTCCGCCTCGATGGCCTCGACCACGGCGTCCTTGGCGAAGGCCGGGGGGACGAACACGATCGAGACATCGGCTGCCGTGGCATCCATCGCCTCTTTGACCGTGCCGAACACGGGAAGGCTGATGCCGCCCTCGTGCTCGACCGTCGTGCCGGCCTTGCGCGCGTTCACGCCGCCGACGACCTGGGTGCCGGCCTTGAGCATGAGCGCCGTGTGCTTGGTGCCCTCGCCGCCGGTGATGCCCTGGACGATGACCTTGGAGTCCTTGTTGAGGAAGATCGACATTTCTATTCCCTTACGCGTTCGCGAGCTCGGCGGCCTTGTCGGCGCCTTCGTCCATGGTGTCCGCCAGGGTGACCAGCGGGTTGTTGGCGGCGCGGAGGATGGCGCGGCCCTCCTCGACCTTGTTGCCGTCGAGGCGCACGACGAGGGGCTTCGTCGCGGAGTCGCCGAGGATCTCGAGCGCCTGCACGATGCCGTTGGCTACGGCGTCGCACGCCGTGATGCCGCCGAACACGTTGACGAACACGCTCTTCACCTGCGGGTCGCCGAGGATGACGTCGAGGCCGTTGGCCATGACCGTCGCCGAGGCGCCGCCGCCGATGTCGAGGAAGTTGGCGGGCTTCACGCCGCCGTGGCGCTCACCGGCGTAGCTGACCACGTCGAGCGTTGACATCACGAGCCCGGCGCCGTTGCCGATGATGCCGACCTCGCCGTCGAGCTTCACGTAGTTGAGGTCGTTGGCCTTGGCCTTGGCCTCGAGGGGGTCGGCAGCCGCTTTGTCTTCGAGCGCCTCGTGGTTCGGGTGGCGGAAGGCCGCGTTCTCATCCAGAGTGACCTTGCCGTCGAGTGCCAGGATCTGGCCGTCCTCCGTCAGCACGAGCGGGTTGACCTCGACGAGCGTCGCGTCCTCGCCCTTGTAGACCTCGTAGAGCTTCACGATCACCGGGGCGACCTTGTCGACGAGCTCGGCGGGGAAGCCGCCGGCCGTCGCGATCGCCTTCGCCGCGGCGAGGTCGATGCCCGCGATCGGGTCGACCTCGATCTTGGCGAGGGCCTCGGGGCGCTCGACCGCGAGCTCCTCGATCTCCATGCCGCCCTCGACGCTGCAGAGCGAGAGGTACGAGCGGTTGGCCCGGTCGAGCAGCACGGAGAAGTAGAACTCCTGCGCGATGCGCGCGCCCTGGGCGACCATGACCCGGTTCACCGGGAGGCCCTTGATCGTCAGCTGGAGGATCGCCTCCGCGGCAGTGGCCGCGTCATCCCCGTTGTGCACGACCTTGACGCCGCCGGCCTTGCCCCGGCCGCCGGCCTTGACCTGCGCCTTCACGACGACGGTGCCGCCGATCTTCTCCGCCGCGGCCTTCGCCTCAGCGGGGGTGTCCGCCACGATGCCGGCAAGTACAGGCACTCCGTAGGATTCGAAAAGGTCCCGAGCCTGGTACTCGAAAAGATCCACGTAACTCTCGCAATCGCGCGTCGGTATTCCATTGATTGGGCCCCGGTCGCCCGCCGAACTAACTCGACGTCAAGACACTTTGGCCACAAAGCACTCTACTCGCCCAAACTTGCGGGTTCGCCCGGGGAGGTGTCTGCGGGTGGTTAACTTCCGGCGTTCTTTCGCCCGCCCTCCCCTGGGCCGCCCGGCATCGGGCTCGAGCGGAGACTTGTTGCGCGGGCATCCGGGACAACCGCAACTTTTCCCCTCTCGGCGCCACCTCCGGTGAAACCCGACGGCGACGCGGGCGAGAATGGGGGCGTGCGAGACAGGACAGCGGGTGCGGCGGCCGAGGCCGTCCTGCTCGCCGGCGGTGCGCGGGCCATCCTGCTGCAGCTCGCCCATCCCGCCGTCGGCCGAGGAGTCGCCGAGCACTCCGACTTCGCGCAGCGCCCCCTCGACCGCCTGCACGGCACGCTGACCTACCTCTACGTGATCCAGTTCGGCACTCCCGAGGAGGTCGCGCGCATCGCCCGCCGCGTCGGCGAAGCCCACCGGCCCGTCGTCGGCGACGGCTACGACGCACGGGACGTCGACCTGCAGGTCTGGGTCGCGGCCACGATCTACGACACGGCGGTCCGGATGCACGAGCTCGTCTTCGGCCCGGTGGACCAGCAGCAGATGCTCGACGAGGCCGCCATCGTGGCGACGACGCTCGGGGTTCCGCGCTCCGAGTGGCCGGCGACGCCCGAGGCGTTCGCGGAGTACTGGGCGGGGGTGCCGCTGCGGGTCGAACAGCCAGCGCGCGACGTGGCGCGTGCGCTGCTGCATCCGGCCGCCGGACCGCTCTGGATGCGCGCGCTCATGCCCACCGTGCGGCTCGTGACCGCGGGGCTGCTCGACGAGAAACTGCGCGAGGCGTACGGGCTGCCGCTCGACGGGCGGAAGTACGCGCGGCTCGTGCGCGTGGCCCGGGCCGTCTACCCGCGCCTGCCGAGGGTCGTCCGGCACGCGCCGATGCGGCGGTACCTGAAGCAGTTCAGGCGCGGAAGAGGGTAGTGCCGCTGCCGATGTCCGCGGTGACGAGGGTGGCCTTGATGGTCTCCCCCGCAGTCACGGCGCCCTCGATGTTCGCGGTGACGACGGGGTCGGTGAGCTGGATGACGCCGCCGCCCTCCTTCGCGGAGATCACGACGGCGTCGAAGACCGAGCCCACGCGATCGGCCAGCAGCGCCGCCTCGATCGCATCGACCGAGGCGTGCTCGAGCCGGGAGGCGACCCCGTCGGAGCGCCCCATGATCTTCGGCAGAGTCGGCAGCGCCTCGCGCACCCAGTCGGGCACGGGCCGTCCCGCGACGAGCGCCTCGCAGGTGACGAGCACGAACCGGTCGACGAGCCGGCGCAGTGGAGCGGTCGCGTGCGCATACGGTGCCGCGACCGCGGCCTGGGTGGTGTTCTCGGGCAGTGCGCCGTCGAACGCGGTGTAGCCCGCGCCACGGAACAGCGACGCGGCTGCGTGGATCGCGGCCAGCCCCGAGGCGCTGTCGCGGTCGAGACCGCGCAGGTACTCGCCGTACGGCTGGCCGGCGGGCCAGGGCTCGCCCAGGGCGGCGACCTGCATCCGGAAGTGCTCGAGCGTGTCGTCGAAGGGAGCGGGCATGGTGCGCAGGATGCCCACACCGCCGTCGAGCATGATGCCCGCAGCCGCCATCCCGGTCATGAGGGAGAGCTGTGCGTTCCACTCCTCCACCGGCAGCGGGCTGCGGCGCACGAGCTCGTACCGGCCGCCGCGGAACTCGACCTCCTCATCGGGCCGGTTCAGCGATGCCCCGCCGCGCTCGCGCTCGAGGGCGGTGCGCTTGATCCCCACCTCGCGCAGCAGCTGCAGGCTCTCGGAGGCGGTGCCATCGTCGAGCTGCGCCTGCACCTCCGTGTACGAGTACTGGTGACGTGAGCGCACCTGCGCCCGGGCCAGGCCCGTGGAGGTGACGTTGGCCGCGGCATCCAGCTCGAAGGTCCAGACGAACGCGCCGCGGAGCTGGCCCTCGAGGAGGGACGCCGCGTGCTCGCTGATCACGGTCGGGTGCAGCGGGATCCTGCCGTCCGGGGCGTACAGCGTCTGCCCGCGCTCGCGCGCCTCGGCGTCGATCTCGCCACCCTCGCGCACGAAGGCCGGGACATCCGCGATCGCGTACCGCACCCGGTAGCCGTCGCCGGCCCGCTCGAGGTGCAGCGCCTGGTCGAGATCGGTCGCGCCCTCGGGGTCGATGGTGACGAAGGGCACGGCGGTCTCGTCCACGGGCGGCAGCTCGACGGCGTCCACGACCTCGCGAGCCTCGGCCTCGACAGCGGGCGGGAACGACTCGGGGAGGTTGAGGTCTTCCCGGATCAGCCGCAGGGTATCGGCGAGCAGCTCGGTGGGGTTCGATACCCGAGGGACGATGACGCGCTCGCGCGGATCAGAGCTTCTCAATGGGCGCGATCTTGATCAGCAGGCGCTTGCGCCCGGCAACGTCGAACTGCACTTCGGCCACGCGCTTGGTCCCCTCGCCGGTGACCGCGGTGACGCTGCCCTCGCCGAAGTCGGTGTGCCGGATGCGGTCGCCGACCTCGAGCGCGAGGTCGCCGTTGTCCCGCACGAGGCCGGTGACCGCGCTCGTCCACTCGGTCTTGACCCGCGGCGGTGCTGGTGGCAGGGAGCCGTAGCTCTCCCGCATCGGCGCCGCGCGCTGGCGCAGCTGGCCCTGGCTGCGGAACCCGCCGCTGCCGCCCGACTGGCGCCACTCGATGAGGTCGGCGGGGATCTCGTTGAGGTAGCGGCTCGGCATCGACACGTTCACCTCGCCGAAGCTCGCGCGGGAGGCGGCGAGCGAGAGGTACAGGCGCTTGCGGGCGCGCGTGATGCCCACGTAGAACAGCCGCCGCTCCTCGGCGAGGCCGCCGGGCTCGTTGGTGGACATCCGGTGCGGCAGGAGGTCTTCCTCCACGCCCGTGAGGAACACGGAGTCGTACTCGAGTCCCTTGGCGGTGTGCAGGGTCATGATAGAGACGGTGCCGTCGCCGTCGTCGATCTCGTCGGTCGCGGCGAACAGGGCAACGTTGGTGAGGAAGTCGATGAGCGTGCCCTCGGGGCTCACGGTGCGGAACTCCTTCGTCTGAGAGACGAGCTCCTCGAGGTTCTCGGCGCGGGCCTCGTCTTGCGCATCCCCGCTGTTCTTGAGCGCGGCGAAGTAGCCGGTCTTGGTGAGGATCTCGGTCAGGATGTCGTGCGGCGCCGCGGTGGCGGCGAGCGACGTGAGTGAGTTCAGCAGCTCGCCCAGATCGACGATCGCTGCGGTCACCTTGGGGCCGAGGCCGAGCTGGCCCGCGTCGACGAGGGCCTCGCGCAGGGGCATCCCCATCCGGTCCGCATGCGCCTGCAGCGCGGCCTCGGTCGCGGGGCCGATGCCCCGCTTCGGCACGTTCATCACGCGGCGCAGGGCCATGTCGTCATCCGGGTTGGCGACCTGGATCAAGTACGCCATCGCGTCTTTGATCTCGGCGCGCTCGTAGAACTTGGTGCCGCCGGGGATGCGGTACGGGATGGCCGACCGGATGAAGATCTCCTCGAGCGGCCGCGTCTGCGAGTTGGTGCGCACGAAGACCGCGATGTCGTTGAGGCTCGACCCGGCTTTGCGCAGCACGTCGATCTCGTCGGCGACGAACTGCGCCTCGTCGTGGCCTGAGTACCCCGTGTAGCCGATGATCTTGTTGCCGGCGCCGACCGTCGTGAACAGGTTCTTCGCCTTGCGGTCGAAGTTGTTCGAGATGACCGCGTTCGCGGCGTCGAGGATGTTCTGGGTCGACCGGTAGTTCTGCTCGAGCAGGATCACCTTCGAGTTCGGGAAGTCGCGCTCGAACTCGGTGATGTTGCGGATGTCAGCACCGCGGAACGCGTAGATCGACTGGTCGCTGTCGCCCACGACCGTGAGCGAGGCGGCCGGGATGCCCCCGGTGGGGTCGAGCTTCATGCGGGTGTCCTGGGGCACGTTCTCCCGGAGCACGGGCCGCACGAGCTCGCGGATAAGCGAGTACTGCGCGTGGTTCGTGTCCTGGTACTCGTCGACGAGCACGTGCCGGAAGCGGCGCTGGTAGAGCGCCGCGACCTCGGGGAAGGCCCGGAACAGGTACACCGTCTCGGCGATGATGTCGTCGAAGTCGAGGGCGTTCGCCCGGCGCAGGGCCGCGGTGTAGCGCTTGAAGATCTCGACGAACCCGGCCTCCTTCGGGTCGTCCATGTTCACGGAGCGCGCGAAGGCGTCGATATCGGTCAGCTCGTTCTTGAGCTTCGAGATGCGGCTCGACACCCCGCCGGGCGTGAATCCGACGGTGTCGGCATCCAGGTCTTTGATGATGCGCTTGAGCAGCGCGCGCTGGTCGGCCGTGTCGTAGATCGTGAAGCTCTGCTTCATGCCGAAGTGCTCGGCCTGCCGGCGCAGGATGCGCGTGCACGCGGAGTGGAAGGTGGAGATCCACATGCCGTCGGTCGCGTCGTCGCCCACGAGCGCGCGGACCCGGTCGCGCATCTCGGCGGCGGCCTTGTTCGTGAACGTGATCGCGAGGATCTGGCTCGGCCAGGCCTCGCGCGTCTGCAGCAGCCCGGCGATGCGGCGGGTGAGCACGCTCGTCTTGCCGGAGCCCGCGCCCGCGACGATGAGCAGGGACTGGCCGCGGTACTCGACCGCCTGGCGCTGTTGCGGGTTCAGGTCGGCGAGCAGCGAGTCGTCGATGCGCCCGCCCCTCGCGGGATCGGTGTGTTCGAACGGCTCAAGGACGTAGGTCATCGCTGGTCGATTCTAAGCGGGGCTACTGTCAGGGGGTTGAGTAGGCCGCCCGCGGCCGTATCGAAACCTCCGATTCGCGGAGGTGAGGTTTCGATACGCGCGCCAGAGCGCCCTACTCAACCCGCCAGCGCCTCGAGCACCAGGTCGGGCTGGTCGGCGAACACCCCGTCCACCCCCGTGCTCAGGATGAGCCGGAACTCCGTGAGCCAGTCGCCGAAGTCGCGCTGCGGCGCGCCCCGCCGCAGGTTCCGCCCGAGAAACTTGTTCTCCGCGCGCAACGTCCACGTGTAGGCGAGCAGGCCCGCCGCGTGGAGGCGGTCGACGAGGTCGGTAGTTCCGATCACGTTCGCCGCGGCATCCGTGCGAAGCAGCATTGCCTTGTCGACGCTCACGCCGTCGACCTGCTCGGCCAGCCGCGCGAGGCCCGCCGGGGTGAGGTGCGCCGAGTAGGAGAGCGCCTTGCGGCCGAAGCGCGCGACGAGGTCGGCCGGCGAGCCGGTCTTCTCCACGAGGTAGACATAGCGCCCCGGGATTCCCCGCTGCCTGACCTGCCCGAGCACGGTCTGCTCGAAGCACTCGACGATGAGGTTGTCGGGAGTCGCCCAGCCCGCGATCTCGGCCGCGAACAGCTCGTCGAGCGGCAGGCCGATGGACTCGAAGTAGGTCGCGTGCTTGATCTCGGCGACCATGACGAGCTCGCGCCCCAGACGCTCCGACTGCTCGTCGATGATCTGCACCAGGTCGGAGAGCCGCAGGATTCCCCACCGGTCGTCGAACGTCGCGCCGCCGGTGCGGATCGCGGGCAGCCGCTCCCGCGCGCGCAGGGTCGACAGCTGCGCCCAGGTGAAGTCCTCCGTGAACCAGCCGGTGAGGCGCGCACCGTCGACCACCTTCGAGGTGCGGAGGCCGGCGAACTCCGGATGCTCGGCCACATCGGTAGTGCCCGAGATCTCGTTCTCGTGCCGCAGGACGAGAACGCCGTCCTTGGTGGCCACGATGTCCGGCTCGACGGCGTCCGCGCCCAGCCGGAAGGCGAGCTCGTACGCGGCACCGGTGTGCTCCGGCCGGTAGCCGCTCGCACCCCGGTGGCCGATCACGAGAGGGCGGGAAGGGATGCTCACGCCTCAAGGCTAGGCGGTCGTCGCGCCACTAGCATTCGATCATGGCCACCTGCGCGACCTGCTCCGGCGAGCTCCGCCCGGAGTGGCGGTTCTGCGTCCACTGCGGCACGGCCGTGACACCCACGGCCGTGGACGACGCCGCCGCTGAGGCCCTGCCCCGCGTGAACCCGATCGCGATCATCGCGCTCATCCTGGCGTGCATCGGGGGGATACCCGCGTTCGTCTTCGGCCACATCGCGCTGCGCCAGATCAAGCAGACGGGCGAGCGCGGCAGGACCATCGCGATCGTCGCGACCGTGCTCGGCTACGTCTGGCTCACGGTGGGGATCGTCCTCTTCCTGAGGTTCGCGAATGGGCTATGACCGACGCTGGATCGAGCCGACGCGCGCGCTGCCGCTGCGCTGGGGCCACTACGCCGACCGGTACGCGGCGGGAATGCTGCTCATCATCGGCGGGGGCATCCAGCTGCAGGGCTCCAACACCTGGACCCTGCCGCTGCTGCTGATCGGCACAGTAGCCCACGCGACCGGCTGGTCGATCATGCCCGCGGCCGGCTGGCGGCGGCTGGTCGCGGTCATCCCTGCCACGGGCCAGCTCTGGATCCTGCTCTCGGGCCCCGAGGCGGCGTGGACCTTCGTCGTGCCCTACCTCTGCTGGCTGCTCGTGCGCCATCGGCCGGCCCGCAGCTACATCACCGTGCTGTTCCCGCTCGCGAACGGGTTCATCGTCCCGCAGTTCTTCACCGAGTACACCGGGATGCTCGCCACCATCGCCATCTCGATGGCCGTGGTCATCGCCTCGGCCTGGTTGGCGAGGTTGCTCGCTTCCAGTGCCAACGCCCAGCGTTCTTCGGTAGTTTTGTAGTACTTCCACCGAAAGGCAGAACCCATGGCGAAATTCGCATTCAGCCGCAACCCCGCGTTCGCGACCAATGCGCAGGGCGGCGTCGTCGCGGCCCAGAACATGTCGGCGCAGCAGCTCGACGAGCTGTACAACCGCCCGGCCGCTCCCGAGAGCGAGGTCATGACCGTCGAGGACACCCTCGCCAAGACGGTCGGCGCCTTCGCGCTCCTGCTCGTCGGCGCGGCCGTCGGGTGGCTCTCGGCCCCGCTCATCCCGTTCCTGTGGATCGGCGCGGCGCTCGTCGGCCTCGTACTCGGCCTCGTCAACTCGTTCAAGCGCGAGCCGTCGGCTCCGCTCATCCTGCTCTACGCGGCCGTCGAGGGCGTCTTCGTCGGCGGCATCTCGTGGTGGTACGAGTCGACGTTCGGCGGCGGCATCGTCATCCAGGCCGTCATCGCGTCGCTGGTCGTGGTGGGCATCACGCTGGCCCTCTTCGCGAGCGGCAAGATCCGCGCCTCCAAGCGCGCGACGAAGATCTTCCTGATCGCGATCGTCGGCTACATCGCGTTCTCGCTGGTCAACTTCATCCTCGTC
This sequence comes from Rhodoglobus sp., assembly GCA_025463515.1. Classification (GTDB taxonomy): domain Bacteria; phylum Actinomycetota; class Actinomycetes; order Actinomycetales; family Microbacteriaceae; genus Rhodoglobus. The sequence goes on along the minus strand of JAODAQ010000033.1, from coordinate 35,775 downwards.
GCCACCGGCGTGCTGACCGACCCCTACGGGTTGCGCGGCGCGACGATCGCGGGCATCCCGCTGGGCATCATCCTCGGCGTCTTCGTCGTCATCATGGCCGCGTACTCGCTCGTGCTCGACTTCGACTTCATCCAGCGCGGCGTGAACAACAAGGCGCCCCGCAAGTACGGCTGGACGGGCGCCTTCGGCATCATGGCCACCGTCATCTGGCTGTACCTCGAGATCCTGCGCATGCTGGCGCTCTCCCGCCGCTAGCCGCTACTGCACGCGAAAGGCCGCCCCTCGGGGCGGCCTTTCGTCGTTGTCGACGACGCGCGGTGGCAGGTTGTGGAATCGTGGCATATTCTGGAACGATGACACTGCTCGAGCGTGTGACCGTAGGGCAGCAGGGCCGCATCGTCATCCCGGCCTCGATCCGAAAGCACTTGAGCCTTGAGGCCGGCTCCACCCTCAACCTCGTACTCGACGGCGATTCGGTGACCCTCTCTACTCCGACGTCCGCTGCCAGGGAGCTTCAAGCGCTGTTCGCCGACGCTCCGAGGTCGCCGGGGGTCCTCGCTTCCGAGGAATTGATCGCGGAGCGGCGCGCGGAGTTCCTCAGAGAGCTCGAGTAGCCGTGTACGTCCTCGACGCTTCGGCACTGCTTGCCTACGTCTACGAGGAGGAAGGAGCGGAGGACGTCGAGCCGCGACTCTCGAGCTCGGTCATCCTCAGCATCAACTTCGCGGAGGTGCTCCAGAAAGCTGCGCAGGCGGGCCGCGACCCCGACCAGGTAGGAGTGCTGCTGCGAGGGATGACCATGGGCGTCGTGCCGTTCGACCACGCTCTTGCAACCGAGTCAGCCGCGCTGTGGCCCCTCACGCGGCACGCGGGACTCTCGCTCGCAGACCGCGCGTGCGTCGCACTAGCCGCAGCGATGGGCGCGGTGGCAGTCACCGCAGATTCCAGCTGGACGCGCTTGTCCATCCCGTCGGTGGAGGTTCACCTCATCCGATGAGGTTTCGCTACTCCCACTCGATGGTTCCCGGCGGCTTCGACGTGACGTCGAGCACCACGCGGTTCACCCCGGGCACCTCGTTGGTGATGCGGTTCGAGATCTTCGCGAGCACCTCGTAGGGCACGCGCGTCCAGTCGGCGGTCATCGCGTCCTCAGACGAGACCGGGCGGAGCACGATGGGATGCCCGTAGGTGCGCCCATCGCCCTGCACGCCCACGCTGCGCACGTCGGCCAGGAGCACGACGGGGCACTGCCAGATCGCGGCATCCTGCCCGGCCGCCGTCAGCTCGGCACGGACGATCGCGTCCGCCTTGCGGAGCAGCTCGAGGCGCTCACGGGTAACCTCGCCCACGATCCGGATGCCGAGGCCTGGCCCCGGAAACGGCTGGCGCGAGACGATGACCTCCGGCAGCCCGAGCTCGCGGCCGATGGCGCGCACCTCGTCTTTGAACAGGGTGCGCAGCGGCTCGACGAGCTTGAACTGCAGGTCTTCCGGCAGCCCGCCCACGTTGTGGTGGCTCTTGATGTTCGCGGTGCCGGTTCCGCCGCCGGACTCGACGACGTCGGGGTAGAGGGTGCCCTGCACGAGGAAGTCGATCGACTCGCCGCCGCCCTGTGCCTCGAGCACGAGCGCCTCGGCGGCGTTCTCGAACGAGCGGATGAACTCGCGGCCGATGATCTTGCGCTTCTGCTCCGGGTCGGTCACGCCGGCGAGCGCATCCAGGAACTGATCGACGGCATCGACCGTGACGAGCCGCACGCCCGTGGAGGCGACGTAGTCCTCCTCGACCTGGCGGCGCTCGTCCTGCCGCAGCAGGCCGTGGTCGACGAAGATGCAGGTGAGCTGGTCGCCGACGGCCTTGTGCACGATCGCCGCGGCGACCGCGGAGTCCACGCCGCCCGAGAGGCCGCAGATCACGCGCGCTGAGCCGACCTGGGCGCGGATGCGCGCGACCTGCTCGTCGATGACGTTCGCGCTGTTCCAGTCGGCCGGGATGCCCGCCGCCGTGTGCAGGAAGTTCTCGAGCACGCGCTGGCCGAACTCCGAGTGCTTGACCTCGGGGTGCCACTGCACGCCGTACAGCTTCCGCTCGTCGCTGGCGAAGGCCGCGACCGGAGTGGACCCGCTCGACGCGAGCACGGTGAATCCGGCCGGGGCCTTGGAGACCGAGTCGCCGTGGCTCATCCAGGTGGTCTGCTCGGCGGGCTGGCCGCCGAGGAGGGTCGAGTCACCGGGGGCGAGCGTGACATCCGTGGCGCCGTACTCGCGGGCGCCGGTCTTGGCGACCTCGCCGCCGAGCTGTTGCGCCATGACCTGGAAGCCGTAGCAGATGCCGAGCACGGGGATGCCGAGCTCGAGGATCCCGGGGTCGAGAGTGGGCGAACCCGCCTCGTAGACGCTCGAGGGCCCGCCGCTCAGGACGATGCCCGCCGGATGCTTCGCCGCGACCTCTGCGGCAGTGATAGTGTGCGGCACGATCTCGCTGTACACGTTCGCCTCGCGCACGCGGCGCGCGATCAGCTGGGCGTACTGCGCGCCGAAGTCGACGACGAGGACAGGGTTGGCTTCAGTGTCAGAAGTCATACGGCGGCCCTTTCGGAGTGCTCGGTCTTCTCGAGGTGGGCGATCGCGGCGAGCGCCTGGCGCGGAACGCGGCGCTCGAGGAAGAACGAGAGCAGCGGGATGACACCGCCGAGGGCGATGAAGAGAAACGTGCCGAACGACCAGCGGATGCTCCGCCACAGCACGAAGTCGGTGCCGAGGTACAGCACGTACATCCAGCCGTGCACGATGAGGATGAGCGTGGAGACGTTGACGCCGGTGATGAGCTCCTTCGGCGTGAGCTGCAGGCCGTAGACCGGGTTGAGCTCGATGTCGACGCCGATGATGTAGCGCAGCACCATCATGAGCACGAGCAGCAGGAGGAAGGTGCCGGTGATGATCGACGAGACCTTGTAGACCTTGACCGCCGTTCGGATCCGGGAGACGTCTTGGGGCCGGGGTCCGATGGGCATGCCTCTATTCTACGGTCGGCTCCTCAGCGTTCTCTTCCTCCCAGGCGTCCTTCACCAGGCGGTACCAGAGGAAGATCGCGAAGCCCGCGAAGATCACCCACTCCACCGCGTAGAAGATGTTGAGCAGGTTGAGGGAGACGTCGGTGATGGGCGCCGGCGCGTCGATGAGCTCGAGGCCCGCGGGCGCCGCATCGGCGATCAGGTAGCCGCCGTACACGCCCTCGGGCGGCGTCGCCCAGAGGTTGATCAGCTCGGGAACCGCCATCGAGCTGCGGATGCCCTTCTCGAAGTCGCTCTCCTGCGGGGACTCCGTGGGGAGGTACCGGCCGGTGAGGGCCCCGTCGGGGGCGGAGTCGTCGAGCGCGCGAATCGCGTCGGCCGCGGCATCCGGTGTCGCTGCCCAGCCGAGCGCTACGGCAAGGCTCGCGCCGCCGGGGGTGAGCGCGTGCCCGACCACCCAGAAGCCGGGGCCCGAATGGTTGATGCGGTCGGAGAGCACCTCGTAGTCGCCCGCGACGAACTGTGCGGGGACCGTCACGAGCTGCCCGGTTGCAGAGTCGGGCACCGGATGCTGCGGCTGCGAGATCGTGTCGAGCGGCACCACTACCTCGGTCTGCTCCTCACGCGGCGCGGCATTCTCGAAGCTGCGCGCGATCTGCCACTGGCCGAGCGCGGCGAACCCGGCAGCGATCGCGAGCGCGAGGATGAGGGCGGCGATCCACCGCGGCCGCCTCGCGACGGCCCAGACTGAGGTGCTCAATATTCGGGATCTCTCTTGCGCTCTGCCCGCGCGTCGGACTGCTGCGCGGCCTGCTCCTCCACCGGGTCGACGGGCCCGGTCGGATACTGCTCGACGATGTCGTCGGGGATCGAGGACTCCGGCACATCCTCACCGCTCATCGCCGCCTCGACGAGGGCGATCTCCTCGGCGCTGATCGAGCCGGCACCGCGCAGGTCGCGCTCGGAGTCTGCGGCCTTGGCGCGCCGCAAGCGGAACACGACGCGCCCGATCTTCTCTGAGTTGACGGCCAGGATCGGGCCGACGATCGCCATCGAGAGCACGTAGAGGCCGGCGAACGGGGTGAGGCGCGAGTCGAGGCCCGCGCCCACCGCGAGGGTCGCGAGGATCAGGGCGAACTCGCCGCGGTTCTGCAGCATCGCGCTCGCGTTGAGCCCCTCGGCCTGGGTGAGCTTGTTCTGCCACGCGATGAGCTGGCCGCCGAGGGTGTTGACCACGAGGGTGAGGATGACCGCGACCACGACCGGCCACACCACGCCGCCGAACGTCGAGATGTCGAGCGCGAGGCCGAAGTTGAGGAAGAAGAACGCGCCGAAGACGTCACGCAGCGGCAGGGCGAACTGCTCGATGCGGTTCTTGTAGCGCGAGGCGCCGAGCACGAGGCCGATGAGGAAGGCGCCGATCGCGTCGGAGACGCCGAGCTTCTCGCCGATGCCGCCGAACGCGACCGCCAGCCCGAAGAACAGGATGGTGAAGAGTTCGTCGTCCTTGGTCTGGACGAGGCGCGAGACCAGCCGTCCGCCCCAGCGCGCGAGGGCGAACATCGCGATCAGGAACGCGAACGAGATCGCCAGCTGCGCGACGATGCCCCAGACATCCGTGGTGTCGGAGAGCACGACGCCCACGATCGCGAGGTAGATCGCGATGAAGACGTCCTCGAGCACCATGATGCCCAGGATCGTGGGGGTCTCGCGGTTGGCGAGGCGGCGCAGCTCGATGAGGAGCTTGGTGATGATGGCGCTGGATGACGCAGCCGTCATGCCCGCGATGATGAGGGCCTCGCGCGTGCCCCACCCGATCCACATGCCGAGCGCGAAGCCGACGCCGAGGTTGATCACGAGGCGGGTGCCGCCCGAGATGAACAGCTTGCCGGCGTTGCCGTAGAACTCGTCCTGGTCGAACTCCAGCCCGAGGCTGAAGAGCAGCATGATGAGGCCGACCACCGCGATGAGCTCGACGTCCGCGGCCTCGAAGTTGATCGGGAACAGGGTCGTGTGCGGGCTCGCGAGGAGCCCCACGATCATGTAGATCGGGATGGCGGGCAGGCCGATGAGCTTGCCGAGCCTGCCAAGGGCGTACGCGATGACGAGGAGGACGCCCAGGATCAGGAGGTCATCGGCGACGTGCACTGCCTAGCCGCCTGGGGGTGCGTCGACGGGCGCCTTGTGCATCTCTCCCGTGCGGTAGAAGTTGAAGGCCTTGGCGACCTTCTCCGGCGAGCCGGCCACGACGAGGGTGTCGCCGGGGAACACGGTGAAGTCGTCGGCGGGGGCGGGATTCGCGGACTCGCCGCGCACGACCGCGACGACGGTGAGCCCGACGATGCCGCGGCCCGCGAGCTCGCCGAGCTTCTTGCCGGCGATGTGGTCCTCGTAGCCCACCGGGAACCAGTCGATCGAGAGGCCGGGAATGGTCTCGAGGCTGGAGAGGGACTCCGTGATGCGGGTGCCGCCGAGCAGCTCCGCGAGGGTGTGGGCCTCGTCCTCGTCGAGTCGCAGCGAGACCTTGCTCTTCTCGGAGGCGCCCTCGGCGTCGGCGAAGGTGATGAGGTCGCTGTGGCCGGATCGATGGGTGATAACGCCCACCTTGCCGCCGTCATCCGTCACGAAGGTGTGCAGCACACCGACTCCGGGGAGCTTGACACGCCTCACATCGACCATGGGTCAAGTGTAAGCGCGGGCCCCGCAGACTGCTGGCCGTGCGCCGCAGGCGAACGGGCACTGGTGCACCCCGAACGGGGGTCCCTAGTATGGGGGTCATGACTCTCGCTAACCCGACGAGCGTCGCATCTACCCGCAGCCTTCGTTATGGCGCGTTCGTGATCGTCGCGAACACGCTCCTGGCCACCGCGTCGATCGCCGTGCTCCTCTTCCTCTCCGACGCCTCGCAGACCGCCCTGCTGCTCGACGCGTCCAAGTTCCTCATCGTCGGGGGCCTCGCGGCCGCCGCGATCCGCTCCGGCGTCATCGGCCTGCGCGAGACCGCCGGCGGCGGCCAGCGCCGTCGCGGCTGGGCGATCGCGGGCATCGTGATCGGCAGCGTGTTCGGATTCCTCACCGCGGCCTCGCTCGTCGCGACCGCGGTGCTGACGCTCTAGCTCTTCTCGCCGGCGTTGCCGTGCTAGCCGGCGTTGTACGGCGCGACGACGACCTCGACGCGCTGGAACTCCTTGAGGTCGGAGTAGCCCGTCGTCGCCATCGACCGGCGCAGTGCACCGATGAGGTTCACGCGGCCGTCTGCCACGGTCGAGGGGCCGAAGAGGATCTCCTTGAGCGGCGCGAGTGATCCCACCTCGACGCGGTTTCCCCGCGGCAGCTCGGAGTGGTGGGCCTCGGCCCCCCAGTGCCAGCCGCCGCCCGGGGCATCCGTCGCCCGTGCCAGCGTGCTGCCCAGCATGACGGCGTCCGCGCCGACCGAGATCGCCTTGACGATGTCGCCGGATGTCCCGAGGCCGCCGTCTGCGATGACGTGCACGTAGCGGCCGCCGGACTCGTCCATGTAGTCCCGGCGCGCGCCCGCGACATCCGCAACGGCGGTCGCCATGGGCGCGTGGATGCCGAGCGTGGCACGGGTGGTGGATGCCGCACCGCCGCCGAAGCCGACGAGCACGCCCGCCGCCCCGGTGCGCATGAGGTGCAGTGCCGACGTGTACGTGGCGGCGCCGCCCACGATCACGGGGACGTCAAGCTCGTAGATGAACTTCTTGAGGTTGAGGGGCTCGACGGTCTTGGAGACGTGCTCGGCGCTGACCGTCGTGCCGCGGATGACGAAGAGGTCGACACCGGCGTCGACGACGGTCTTGTAGAGCTCCTGCGTGCGCTGCGGGCTGAGTGCGCCGGCGACGGGCACGCCCGCTGCGCGGATCTCGGCGAGGCGCGAGGCCACGAGCTCGGGCTTGATCGGCTCGGAGTAGATCTCCTGCATGCGCCGGGTCGCGCTGCCCACGGGCAGGGAGCGGATCTCGTCGAGCAGCGGCTCCGGGTCCTCATAGCGCGTCCAGACGCCCTCGAGGTCGAGCACGCCCAGCCCGCCGAGCTGGCCCATGGCGATGGCCGTCGTGGGGCTGACGACCGAGTCCATGGGGGCGGCGAGCACCGGGATGTCGAAGGTGTACGCGTCGATGGTCCAGCTGACCGAGACATCCTGCGGATCGCGCGTGCGCCTGCTCGGAACTATCGCGATGTCGTCGAAGGCGTACACGCGGCGGGCACGCTTGGCACGGCCGATCTCGATGTCAGTCACCCGTCAAGTCTAGGTGGAGCGGGATGCTGCAAGCTGGGGTCATGGAACGAGTGATCGCCGACCCCCTGCCGCTGCTGCGCACCCGCACGAGCGAGAAGTGGACGGCGTTTCCGCCCGAGGTGCTGCCCCTGTTCGTCGCCGAGATGGACTACCCGCTCGCCCCGGTCGTCGCGCAGGCCATCGTCGACCGGGTGCGCGCATCCGACACGGGCTACGTGGCCTCCCCCGGCCCGCTCGCCCCTGCCTTCGCCGCCTACGCCGACCGCACCTGGGGCTGGAGCGTCGACCCCGCCGCGGTGCGCACCGCGACCGATGTGAGCGTGGCGATCGTGGAGGCCCTGCGCCTCGCGCTCTCCCCCGGCGACGCCGTCGTGATCACGCCGCCGGTGTACCCGCCGTTCTTCGACCTCGTGCCGGAGGCGGGCGGAATCGTGGCCGAGGTGCCCCTCGTGGACGGCCGCCTCGACCTCGAGGGCCTCGAGCGCGCGTTCGCCGCGGGCGCCACGGCCTTTCTGCTGTGCAACCCGCACAACCCGCTCGGGCTCGTGCACTCTGCCGAGGAACTGCAGGCCGTCGCATCCCTCGCCGACAGGCACGGCGTCATCGTCGTGAGCGACGAGATCCACGGCCCGCTCGCCCGTGCCGGCGCCGAGTTCACGCCCTACCTGTCGCTCTCCGGCGCGGCCCGGGACCACGGCATCACCGTGACCTCCGCCAGCAAGGCGTGGAACCTCGCGGGAGTGAAGTGCGCCGTCCTCGTGACGGGCGGCGACCGGATGCACCGGCGCCTCTCCGCCCTCCCCGAAGAGGTCGGGTTCCGCACGAGCCTGCTCGGGCTGCACGCGAGCGTCGCGGCCTTCGAGCACGGCGCGGACTGGCTCGCGGGCGCCGTTGCCGCCATCGAGGAGTCTTCGGCCCTCCTGACGGAGTTGCTCGCGACGCACCTGCCTCTCGTGAAGTACGCCCCGCCGAGCGCGAGCTACCTCGCCTGGCTCGACTTCCGGGCCACGGACTGGGGAGACGACCCGAGCGTGCGGGCGCTCGCGGGAGGGGTCGCCCTCAACCCCGGCCCGACCTTCGGAGTGCAGGGCAGGGGCTTCGCGCGCCTCAACCTCGCGTGCGGGCCCGAGGTGCTCACGGAGGCGGTCGAGCGACTGGCGCGAGCCTAGAAGGTGTCGATGGTCGCCGTGATGACGGTGACCAGCAGCGGCAGCACACCCAGCACGAGGAACGCCGGGAGCACGCACAGCCCGAGCGGCAGCATGAGCCGCACCGAGAGGGCCGCAGCGCGCTCCTGCGCCGTCGAGCGCGCGGCCGCCCGTAGCTCGCGGGCCTCGCTGCGCAGGAGCTCGGCGGCGGGAACGCCCGCGGCCCGGGAGAGCCGGAGCACCGGTTCCACGTCCTCCGCGTCGATGCCGAAGCTCTCGAGGGCCGTGCTCACCGTGGCCCGCGCACGATCGATCGACGCTCCTCCGGCCATCCCGATCGCCATGAGCTCGCACGCGAGGCCGGGCGTTGCGGAGCGCGGGCGGGCGGAGCGCACGAGCCGGCGGTTCCAGAGCGCCGCGAGGCCGAGCAGTCCGCCGCCCACGCCGAGGCACGCCCAGCCCGCGGGGGTGGTGAACAGGGTGGCCAGGGTGTTGAAACCCAGCGCCACCCCGAACAGAACCCCGACCACCGGCAGCGCGAGCACGATCCGCGCCGTCGCGATCGGGCCGGCGAGCGCGACCCGCGCATCCCGCTGCGCCTCCCCCAGCTCGCGCAGCGAGAACGCGTAGTCGCGCAGCGCAGGGGCGAGCGGCGAGCCCGACTCCGAGGCGACCGCCCAGGCCGCTGCGAGCCCGCGCCACGCCTCGAGCTGGAGTCCGCCCGTGTCGGCAGCGGCCACCGCGAGCTCGGCGCCCGCCGCGACCCGGTCTGCCACGAGGGACTGCGTGGATGACGCGACGTGCCTCCATGCGGACGTCGGCGCCACCCCCGCCGCGAGCAGGACGGCCAGGCGCTGCGCCACGGTCGCGACCTCGGCCAGGTCGGGCGGGCGTGTCACGCGGCGCTCCGCACCGCGAGCCGGTCGCGGGAGTCGAGCTCGAGGGAGCCGAGCTGCGCGAGCCGCCGCACCCCGCCCCGCCGTTCGAGGTGCAGCACGGCGCCGATCGCGCTCACCGCCTGCCGCGCGACCGCGGACGGGCTCAGCCCCGCGAGGCTGCCGAGCGCCTCGAGCCGCGCTGGCACGTCCTCCAGGGAGTTGGCGTGCAGTGTGCCCGCGCCGCCGTCGTGGCCGGTGTTGAGCGCGGCGAGCAGCTCGCGGATCTCCTCGCCGCGGCACTCGCCCAGCACGAGCCGGTCCGGCCGCATCCGGAGCGCCTCTCGCAGCAGCCGGGCGAGCCCGATTCCTCCAGCGCCCTCGAGGTTCGCCTGCCGCGCCTCGAGGGAGACGAAGTGCGGGTGGCGCACCCGGAGCTCGGAGACATCCTCGATCGCGACGATGCGCTCGCTCGGCGCCGCCTCCGACAGCAGCGCGGAGAGCAGGGTCGTCTTGCCGCTGCCCGCAGAGCCGGTGATCAGCAGGTTGGCGCGCGCGGCCACGAGCGCGACCACCGGCCCCGCGTGCACCTCGTCGAAGAACCCCGCGGCCGTGAGCTCGGCCAGCGAGAACGGCGTCGCGTGCGGCACGCGGATCGAGAGCAGGGTGCCGCGCGGCGAGACCGGCGGCAAGACGGCGTGCACCCGGATGCCCTCGTGCAGCCGCGCATCGACGCACGGCGTCGCCTCGTCGATGTGGCGGCCGCCGAGTGCCACGAGCCGCACCGCGAGCTCGCGGACCCCAGCCTCGTCGAGCTGCGCCGCGGACTGCCGCACCGGCCCGGCACCGCGGTCGACCCAGACGTCGTGCGCGCCGTTCACGAACACGTCGGTGACGGCCGGGTCGGCGAGGTAGTCGGCGAGCGCCCCGAACTCCGGATGCACGGCCCGCCCCGCGGGCGCCCCGGGCCGCCGCGCGACAAAGGGAGGGGCATCCACCCCGTCACGCTACGAAAGCCGCCACACGCGCCGGAACCCGGTCCACGCTGCCGTGGACCGGGTTGCCTCAGGCCGTCCTGTGCAGGACGGGCGAGTCAGGCGATCCGGCGGCGGCGCCCGACGAGCACGAGCGCGGCGCCCACCAAGAGCAAGGCCAGGACCAGGTTCACGGGCACGGTCGGCTGACCGCCGCCGGTGTAGGCCAGCTCGTTGACGGCAAGGCCGAACCAGCCGATCACGGTGCCGTTCGCCGCGATCACCGCGATCCGGTGCGCTCCCGCGGGCAGGCCCGCCGGAACCGTCGCCGTGACCGTGCCCGCCGCCGAGACGAGGTGCGCGCCGAGGTAGGTGGGGGTCGAGAAGATCCACACGTCGACGGTGTCGCCCGCGTACTGCGTGCCGACGAACACCGTGACGGTCTCGCCGGCCACCGCCGTGGCGGGCCCGGTGACCGCGCCCTCGTTGCCGGGCGTCAGGGTGTCCTCGGTCGGCGGGGCCGGGTCGGTCCCGGGGCCGGTCCCCGGGTCCGTGCCGGGGTCGGTCCCCGGGTCGGCGCCGCCCTCGCAGGCGATCGAGCCCTCGCGCAGAGCGTGGCCGTCGGTCTCCGCGTCGTCCGCGTACCAGACCGGCTTGAGGCCCGCCACACAGAGGTCGTCGGTCGAGATCGCGATGCCCTCGTTCGCGAGCCGGTCGCCCATGCCCGCTGCGTTCTCGTAGCGGTGCGTCACGCGAAACAGACCGTCGAAGGGCCCGTCCTGTGCCACCTCGAAGGCCACGCTGCGACCCTGGCAGGCATCGTCGCAGAGTGCCCACAACAGGCCGCTCTCGGCGTCGAACGTGACGTCGGCGATGGACGCCATGCCCGGGTCGAGGCTCGCGATCAGGCTCGCGGATCCGCCGTCCCCGAGGGCGACGGCGTACACGTCGCCCGTGCCCTCGAGGGCCACGAAGAACAGGCCGTTGCCGTGGCTGCCGTAGTTGGCGGGGTCATAGGCCAGACCGGTGCTCTCGTCCTTCATGCCCTTGCCGGTGAGGAAGGAGTCGGGAACCCAGGCGACGCCCTCGAAGCCGGCGTTCGCGCCGAGGCCGCTGGCGCCCGGGATGACGCTCGAGAGGTTCCACTCGGTGGTGGCCACGAGGTTGCCGGTGCTGCCGTCCGTCACGTTGTAGCGCAGGATCGACGGGCGGCTGACGCCGTCGTTGTCGTTGTCGCGCTCGCTGGCGATGTAGAAGCCGTCGGCCGAGTTGGCACCGCCGAAGGTGCCGCCCTCCGCATCGACGTGGCCGCTGCCGTTCGGGTAGACGAGGGGTCGGACGCCCGCCCACGCGCCTCCCGCGGGAACCCACGCCGTGCCGTTCCAGACCAGCTTGTAGAGGCCCTGCTTGTTGTTGACGCCCCAGAGCACGCCGCGGGATCCGTCGCCGGTGCTCTCGTAGACGAGGCCGCTCATGTCGCCGCCGAACGAGTCGGCGACGTCGACGGTCTTCACCTGCTCACCGCCGGGCCAGGACTCCAGGGTGTCTTCGCCCTCGCAGTCGTTGGCCGCGCCCCTCGTGGCGGAGGCGGTCTCGGCGAAGTCGCCGACGGTGTCCGCGCAGCGGCCGTAGGTCGTGGCCGCGTGCGCCGTCCAGGAGTAGGAGTCGAGCAGGGATGTGCCGTCCGCGCCGAATAGGCGTATCGAGTCCGGGGCTCCGAGGCCGAAGCCGCCCGCGTCCTTGGCCGCTCCCGCGAGGTCGAGGTCGACCACGAGGTAGGCGTGGGCGGCGAGCGTCGTGCCCGCCGGGATCGTGTAGCCGTCCTCATCCTTGTTGTCGCGGACGGTCATCCCGGAGACGTCTGCTGCGGTGTCGCCGCCGTTGACGAGCTCGACCCAGTCGCCGGGCTGCCCGCCGTTGGACTCGATCTCGTTGATGCGCACCGGCGAGCACGCGTTGGCCTCGCCCTTGGTCGCCTGGAAGGTCGTCACGAAATCGCCCGTGCCGTTCGGGCAGCGCCCGTACGTCGTGAGGGCGTGTGCCGCGTAGCTGTAGCTGTCGACCTCGGTCACGCCGTTCGGGAGGTACAGGTGCACCTCATCGGGGTTGCCGAGGCCGAAGGCGAAGTCACCAGCGCCGCCCGGGTCGTTGTTCTCGAGCACGAGGTAGCCGCCGGCCGGCACGATCTTGCCCGCGGGCAGGGGTGCGAGGTCGGAGAGGTCGTTGTCGCGGAAGAGCCAGCCGCCGACGTTCACGTCAGCGTCGCCCCGGTTGTAGAGCTCGACCCAGTCGGGCCCGGTGGGGTTCGCCTTCGACTCCACCTCGTTGATCACGATGTCGGCGGCGCCGGCCGGCACCGGGCAGTTGTTCGCAGCGTCGCGGGTGGCCCCCTCAGTGTCGACGAACTCGCCGACGCCGTCGGGGCAGCGGCCGAAGGTCTCGTCGGCGTTGGCCGCCCAGGTGAAGGAGTCGAGGGCGTTCGCGGCCGTGCCGGGGAAGAGGCCGTCTGCGGGGAGGAAGAGGCGCGCGGAGTCGCCGCCCTTGCCGAGCCCCATCGCGCCGGTGTCGGCGGTGAAGAACCCCTGGGCCGGGATGACCGTGCCCTCGGGGATGAGGACGTAGTTGCTGCCCGCCACATCGCCGGCGGCGGGGTTCTTGTCGTCGCGCAGGACGAGGCCGGAAGCATCCACCGACGTCGTGCCGGTGTTGTAGAGCTCGATCCAGTCGGAGGGCGAGCCGTCCTGCTCGACCTCGTTGATCTTCAGGCTGCCGAAGTCCTCGACGGGCTCGGCGCAGTCGTTCGCGGCACCTCGAGTCGGGCTGACCGTCGCGACGAAGTCCCCGGAGCCATCGGGGCAGCGGCCCCAGGTCGTGATCGCGTCGGACGTCCAGGTGTACGAGCTGATCGGGATGGTGGCCGACGTGGACTCGAACAGGCGAGCGGCGTCGCCGCCCTTGCCGAGGCCCATGTCGCCGGTGTCGATCGCGTAGAAGCCGTGCCCCGCGATCGTCGTGGCCGCGGGGATGGTCACGAAGGTGGCGCCGGTCTTGTCGTCGCGCAGGATCAGGCCGGAGGCATCCACCGGGTCTGCGCTCGTGTTGTAGAGCTCGATCCAGTCGGACGGCGAGCCGTCCTGCTCGACCTCGTTGATGGTCAGGTCCTGGATGGCGCCCGCGGGCACGCCGGGATCAGTCGGCTCCTCCGGATCGGTGGGCTCCTCGGGGTCGGTGGGCTCCTCGGGCGTGCTGCAGTCGTTGGCAGCGCCCCTCGTCGGGTTCGTCGTCGCCTGGAAGTCATCGGTGCCGCCCGGGCAGGCGCCCCAGCTGGTGCCCGCGTCCGAGGTCCACTCGTAGGAGTCGATGGCGCTCGCGCCCGTGCCCGGGAAGATGCCGTCGGCTGCGGCGAAGAGGCGCGCCGCGTCGCCGCCCTTGCCGAGCCCCATGTCGCCCGTGTCGATGGCGAAGAAGCCGAAGCCCTCGATGACCGTCCCGTCCGGGATCAGCACGTAGTTGTTGCCCGCGGCGTCATCGGCTGCCGGGTCCTTGTCGTCGCGCAGCACCAGCCCCGAGGCATCCACGGCGTCCGCGCTCGTGTTGTAGAGCTCGATCCAGTCGGACGGCGAGCCGTCCTGCTCGACCTCGTTGATCACGAGGTCGGCGGGCGATGCTGCGGCTGCCGGGGCCGCGATGGCAAGGGCCGCGCCCGACAGGGCGAGCAGGGATACGAGGGCGGCAGCGCAGCCGCGCACGATTCGACGCATGAGGAGAGGACCTTTCCCACGCGCGGCGAGGGATTCGCGGCGCGGTCCTCGCCAGTGTGGAGAGCCCCGCGAAACGAATGGTTAACGCACGGCGAACTCCCCCCGAACGAGGGGACGGGAGAGGGTTTCGATACAGGCGCCAGAGCGCCTTACTCAACCCGCCTTGGTGACCCAACCATCCACGACTAGCCGAATCTCGAAGTCGCGACCATCCACGATTAGCCGATGGCGAAGCCATCGGCGCTTTAAACAGAGAGGGGCGGCGCCTATTGGGGGGAACAGGCGCCGCCACAGCCGCGCGGGATTGGGGGGAATCACGAGCGCGGCCAGTCAAACTTGCATTTGACGAGAGTTAGTGTATCGCACGGTGACCTGCGGTCAATGGGAGGTTCTAGGATCGAAAGGTTCACCTGTTCATACAGTTCGCGGATCCTGGCAGTCCCGCGAGATCGACGAGGATCTGATGTCCACCAATTCGATTGACAGCCTGCTGCACGAGAGCCGCCGTTTCCCGCCCACCGCGGAGTTCACGGCCGGCGCGATCGCGAAGCCTGAGCTCTACGACGAGGCCAAGGCCGACCGGGTCGGCTTCTGGGCCGACCAGGCCCGAGAGCTGCTGCACTGGCACAAGCCCTTCACGCAGACCCTCGACTGGTCGAGCGCTCCGTTCGCCCAGTGGTTCGCGGACGGCGAGCTCAACGTCGCGTACAACTGCCTCGACCGGCACGTGGAAGCCGGCAACGGCGACCGCGTGGCAATCCACTGGGAGGGCGAGCCCGGCGACAGCCGGAGCATCACGTACGCCGAGCTCACTGCTGAGGTGAAGCGGGCTGCCAACGTGCTCGCGGGCCTGGGCATCCGGCAGGGCGACCGCGTCGCCGTCTACATGCCGGTCGTCCCGGAGGCGGTCGTGGCGATGCTCGCCATCGCGCGCCTCGGCGCCGTGCACTCGGTGGTGTTCGGCGGGTTCAGCTCCGAGAGCCTGCGCAGCCGCATCGACGACGCGAGCGCCAAGCTCGTGATCACGGCCGACGGCGGCTGGCGCAAGGGCAAGGTGTTCCCGCTCAAGGCGGCGGTCGACGGCGCTCTCGCCAACGGCACGAGCACCGTCGAGCACGTCCTCGTCGTCAAGCGCGGCGAGAACGAGGTCGAGTGGACCGAGGGCCGCGACCTGTGGTGGCACGACGAGGTGGGCAAGGCCGAGCCGGAGCACGAGGCGCAGGGCTTCGAGGCCGAGAATCCGCTGTTCATCCTCTATACGAGCGGCACCACCGGCAAGCCGAAGGGCATCCTGCACAGTTCCGGCGGCTATTTGACGCAGGTGGCCTCCACGCACCGCAACGTCTTCGACCTGCACCCCGAGACCGACGTGTACTGGTGCACGGCCGACGTCGGCTGGATCACGGGCCACAGCTACGTGGTCTACGGCCCGCTCGCGAACGGCGCCACCCAGGTGATGTACGAGGGCACGCCCGACACCCCGCACCCCGGTCGCTGGTGGGAGCTCATCCAGAAGTACAAGGTCTCGATCTTCTACACGGCCCCGACGGCCATCCGGTCGTTCATGAAGCTGGGTCGTGAGATTCCGGATGCCTTCGACCTCTCGTCGATCCGCGTGCTCGGGTCCGTCGGCGAGCCCATCAACCCCGAGGCCTGGATCTGGTACCGCGACGTGATCGGAGCCGGAACGGCCCCCATCGTCGACACGTGGTGGCAGACCGAGACCGGCGGCATCATGATCTCGGCGCTGCCCGGCATCACGACCCTCAAGCCCGGCTCGGCGCAGGTGCCGATCCCCGGTGTGAAGATCGACATCCTCGGCGAGGACGGCACCCGCGTCGACCCGCCGCAGGGCGGTCTGCTCGTGGTGAGCGAACCGTGGCCCGCGATGCTGCGCGGCATCTGGGGCGACCCGGAGCGGTTCAAGGAGACCTACTGGAGCCGCTTCTCGAAGGGCGACGTGTGGAAGTACTTCGCCGGCGACGGGGCCCACGTCGACTCCGACGGCGACATCGTGCTGCTCGGCCGCGTCGACGACGTCATGAACGTGTCGGGCCACCGGCTCTCCACGCAGGAGATCGAGTCGGCACTGGTCTCGCACCCGATCGTGGCCGAGGCCGCGGTAGTCGGTGCGGCGGACGAGGCGACCGGCCAGGCGGTCGTCGCCTTCGTGATCTTGCGGTCGGACCAGGAGAAGGCGCAGACCGTGGAGGAGGCGTCGACGCTGCTGCGCGCGCACGTCGCCCAGCAGATCGGTGCGATCGCCCGGCCCCGGCAGGTGTTCGTGGTTGCCGAGCTGCCGAAGACACGTTCCGGCAAGATCATGCGGCGACTGCTCCAGGATGTCGCGGAGGGCCGCGAGCTCGGCGACACGACGACCCTCACCGACTCCTCGGTAATGCAGATCATCACGGACAAGCTGAAGTAGCGGTGATCTAGCGGAGCCGCTCGGCCAGCAGCCGCTCGGCAGTCTCGATGTCGCTGAACGGCACTCGGCGGCCGCCCTCGACGATCTGGTACGGCTCGTGGCCCTTGCCCTGCAGGAGCACGACGTCATCGGGGCCGGCGGCGTCGATCGCGTAGGCGATCGCCGTCGTCCGGTCGCGGATCTCGACGACCGCCGAGGGGTCGGCGAATCCGCGGCGGATGTCGTCGAGGATCTGGTCGCCGTTCTCGTCGTGCACGTCGTCGTCCGTCACGACCACGAGGTCGGAGCCCTCCTCGATGATGCGCGCCATCTCCGGCCGCTTCCCGGGGTCGCGGCTGCCGGTCGCGCCGAACACCGTCACGATCCGGGCGTGGCCGGACTCGCGCAGCGCGGTCACGGCCTGCCGCATGGCATCGGGCGTATGGCCGGCGTCGACCACGACGAGCGGCAGGGCCGGTGAGGGCTGGATCCGCGTCATCCGGCCGAATACCGGCTGAAGCGGGCCGAGCAGTTCGGCGACGCGCGCAGCCGGCACGCCCTGCGACCACAGCACCGTGGCGCACGCGAGCAGGTTGTCGACGTTGAAGCGGCCGATGAGGGAGCTGGCGACCGGATGCCGCTCACCCTCGATCACGAGGTCGAACTCGATCCCGTGGGTGGTGAGGCGCACATCCTCCCCGTGAACCGTCGCGGCGGAGTGCCCGCGGGAGCTGACGCCGATACGGCGGATCGAGGCGGGCAGCCTCTCGAAGTGCACGAGCCCGAAGTCGTCGTCCACGTTGACCACGGCCGTGGTGATGCCGGGCAGGTCGAAGATCTTGGCCTTCTGGCGCGCGTACTCCTCCATCGTCCCGTGGTAGTCGAGGTGGTCGCGCGTGAGGTTGGTGAAGACGACGGTGTCGAACCGCACGCCGGCGACCCGATCCTGCTCGAGGGCGTGCGAGCTCACCTCCATCGCCACGCGCTCCACGCCGCGCGCGACGAAGTCGGCGAGGTACTGGTGCAGCGTCGTGACCTGCGGGGTGGTCATCCCCATGTTGATGCGCGGCTCGCCGGTGATGCCCGCGCCCAGCGTGCCGATCGTCGCGGAGAGGGCGCCGAGCGCGTCCCACGCCTGGGTCAGGAGGAACGACGTCGAGGTCTTGCCGTTGGTGCCCGTAATGCCGACCATCGTGAGCGAGTCCGACGGATGCCCGGTGAACACGTCGGCCATCGCACCCAGTACAGCCTGCAGATCCGGGATACGGTACACGTCGAGCGGCATGCGCTGCCCCTCGACCGCCGCCGCGTCCACGAGGACAGCGGCTGCACCGCGCGCGAGCGCGTCCTCCACGAACGGGAGCGCGGGCGCCCCCGGCCTGCCCAGAGCGACGAAGATGTCGCCCTTCTCGAGCTCCCGCGTGTCCTGTACGAGCCGGCGGCCCCGGATGGAGATGCCGTCCAGAGCCGGATCGAACGCGCCGAGGTCGAGGTCGTGGACTACCGCGCTCGCCCCCGCCTTGCCGTCTGACCAGACTTCCGTCACGCGAACTCGAACACGAACTCGATCTCGACAGGGGCATCGAGCGGGAGCACGGCGACGCCGACAGCACTGCGGGCGTGCGCCCCCGCGTCGCCGAAGATCTCGCCGAGCAGCTCGGAAGCGCCGTTGATCACACCGGGCTGGCCGGTGAACGAGGGGTCGGAGGCAACGAAGCCCACCACCTTCACGACGCGGGTGATGCGGTCGAGAGACCCGATCACCCCGTGGGCGGCGGCCAGGCCGTTGAGCACGCACGTGCGGGCGAGCTGCTTCGCGGCCTCCGCTTCGACCTCGGCGCCCACCTTGCCGGTGGCGGGCAGTACTCCGTCGACGAACGGCAGCTGGCCGGAGGTGTAGACGAGGTTGCCGGTGATCACGGCGGGCACATAGGCGGCTACGGGCTTGGCGATAGCCGGGATCGCGATGCCCAGTTCGGCGAGGCGCTCATCGAGTTTCGACATCAGGATTCCTTCTTCTCGCGCTTCAGGTAGGCGACGAGGCCGCCCTCGGGGCCGGTGACGACTTGGACGAGCTCCCAGCCCTCCGATCCCCAGTTGTTCAGGATCGCGGCGGTGTTGTGGATCATGAGCGGGGTCGTGAGGTACTCCCACTGGGTCATTTGTCGGCGTCCGTTCAGCTTGGGTCACGGGTTCATCCCGTACCCTGATTGTATGTCTGCCCAAAAAAACCCGCGTCGAGGTGTGCTCTCCGCGGTTGCCGGAATAGTCGGCTTCAGCGCTCTGTCCGGTCTCCTCGTGACCGTCATGGTCGCCCCCGCGCTCGCGGTCACGGGCATCACGGCGTCCAGCACCATCGGTGTCTTCGACAGCCTCCCCGAGTTCATCGAGATCGGCCAGCAGCCGGAGCGCAACGAGATCTGGGCCACCTACACGGGCGAGGGCAACACCAACGGCAAGTACCAGATCGCCACGATCTACGACCAGAACCGCCAGGAAGTCCCGTACGACCAGATCTCGAAGTTCGTGCTGGACGCGACTGTCGATGGTGAGGATGCCCGATTCTTCGAGCACGGCGGGGTGGATGTGGCCTCCGTCGTCCGCGCCGCGGTGGACAACGTGGTCTCGAGCGGGGTGGAGAGCGGTGCATCCACACTCTCCATGCAGCTCGTCAAGAACATCTTCGTGCAGCAGGCCCTCGAACTGCCGACCGAGGAGGAGCGTGACGCCGCGTACGCGAAGGCCACGGCCACCTCGTTCGACCGCAAGCTGAGCGAGATGAAGCTCGCCATCAGCCTCGAGAAGAAGTACACGAAGAAGGAAATCCTCGTCGCGTACCTCAACATCGCCAACTTCGGCAACGCGACCTACGGCATCCAGGCGGCCGCGCAGCGCTACTACAGCGTGAATGCCAGCGACCTCACTCTCGACCAGGCGGCAAGCCTCATCGCGATCGTGCAGTACCCCAACCAGCGCAACCTGGGCGACCCCGAGAACTTCTCGGCCAACAAGGACCGCCGCGACTTCATCCTGGACAGGATGCTCGACGCCGGCGACATCACGCAGGCCGAGCACGACGAGGCGCAGGCGGTGCCCGTCGACGAGACCACCATCAAGCCCAAGGAGTCCCAGAACGGCTGCATCGCGGCCAACAAGTACGCCCGCTGGTTCTGCGACTACGTCGTCAAGAGCGTGAAGGACTTCACCTTCCTCGGCAACACCGAGGAGGAGCGCGAGGCGAACTGGAAGCGCGGTGGCTACAAGCTGTACACCACGCTCGACCTGGACATCCAGATCCCCGTCCAGGATGCGGTGTGGACGTTCGCGCCCAACTCTGAGACGGCCTTCTCCCTCGGCAGCGCCGTCGACACGGTTCAGCCCGGCACGGGCCGCGTGCTCGTCATGGCCGAGAACATGGTCTTCAACGACACGCTGGAGGGCGGTGGCCCCGGCACCTCGGCGGTCAACTACAACACGAGCTACCACTACGGCGGCTCGAGCGGCATCCAGCCCGGTTCGACGTACAAGCTCTTCACCCTCCTGGAATGGCTGATCAAGGGCAAGGGAACCGAGGAGAGGGTCAACGCCACCGCCAACCAGAAAGAGCCCTTCTCCGCGTACAAGGCGTGCGGCGAGGTCTCCGGCAGCGGCACCTTCCCCTTCAAGAACAACGCGGGTGAGTCGGGCATCTACACGGTGCGCGACGGCACGGTGAACTCCGTCAACGGTGTCTTCTTCTCGATGGCCAAGCAGCTCGACCTCTGCGACATCCGGGATGTCGCAGCGAGCCTCGGCGTCGAGCGGGCCGATGGCGCGCCGCTCGAGGTCAACCCGACCTCGATCATCGGTACGAACACGGTGACGCCGCTCAGCATGGCCTCCGCGTACGCGGGAGTCGCGGCACTCGGAAAGTGGTGCAAGCCCATCATCGTCGACTCGTTCGTCGACCCTGACGGCGTCACCAAGCCGGCACAGACCCCCGAGTGCAAGCAGGCGATCGCACCCAACATCGCCGCCACGGCCATCGACGTCATGAAGGGCGTCATGACCTCGGGCAACCAGGTCTACGGAAACCCTGAGGACGGCATTCCGCTGTTCGGCAAGACGGGCACCACCGACTCCGGTAACCAGACCTGGGTTGCCTCCGGCACGACGTCCGGCGCCTCCGTAGTGTGGGTCGGCAACAGCATCGGCGACTTCAACATCCTGGATGCGGGCTACGCCGGGGTCGACGGCATCCTGCTCCGCCACTACATATCGCTCGCCCTCGTCACCGCGCTCGACAACAAGTACGGCGGCAATGAGTGGCCGGGGCCGGACCCCGCGCTCGTCACCGGTGGCGGCCTTGCCGTCCCGGACGGCCTGATCGGCCTCAGCCCGGAGTCGGCGAAGTCGCTCCTCGAGGGCCTCGGCTTCATGTACGCCGACGGCGGGCCAATCGACTCCGAAGTGCCTGCGGGCAAGGTCGCTGGAACTGACCCGCCCGCCGGATCGAACTCGGCCAAGGGCGCCACGATCACCGTGTACACGAGCAAGGGCAACAAGGTCGCCTTCCCCGACGTGGTGTTCGACGGCGAGTCGAACGTGTACGCGACGGCGCTCGGCGACCTGACAGCGGCCGGCTACACCAGCGTCTCCGAGGTGTGCGTCGAGCTCAAGCCGACGGCGGCCCACCCTGCCGACCCCGTGGATCCGGCTGACCCGCGCATCGGCAAGGTCCAGGCGTCTACTCCGCCCGCGGGCACGTACACGCTGAAGAACACCGCGGTGAAGATCGCCACCGGTCAGATCCACTGTTGACGCACTCGCCAGCACGGACGGCCGCCACCGCACTCGGTGTGGTGGCGGCCGCCGGTGCGGCGGCGTTCGCCTGGGGCTCCCTCGTCGAGCGCAACCGCTTCACGATCCGGCACGAGACGGTGCCCGTCCTCGACGTCGGCGCACGGCCCCTGACGGTGCTGCACCTCTCCGACCTGCACATGGCCCCCTGGCAGGACCGCAAGCAGGACTGGGTGCGCTCCCTCGCCCGGCTCGAGCCTGATCTGATCGTCAACACGGGCGACAACCTGGGCCACCCCGATGGTATCGAGGGGCTTGAGCGCGCCCTCCAGGTGTTCGCGGGCATCCCCGGCGTCTTCGTCCACGGCTCAAACGACTACTTCGGTCCGCAGTTCAAGAACCCGTTCTCCTACTTCGCCGGCCCGTCGGGCAAAGCGCAGCGCCCCGCCACGCTCGACACGGAGCGGCTGGAGAGGTACTTCGAGGACACCCTCGGCTGGCTCTCGCTCAACAACACCGCGCGGGCGATCGAGATCCGCGGGTCGCGCCTCGAGTTCTTCGGCACGAACGACGCGCACCGCAACTGGGACCGCCTCGACATCCTTCCCGGGGCGATCGACGAGATGCGCGAGAATGTCGGCTGGCAGGATTCCCGTTCCGGCCCCGACCCCGTCGCCATCGGTGTGACCCACGCGCCGTACCGCCGAGTGCTCGACTCCTTCGTCAACCACGGCGCCGAGCTGATCTTCGCCGGACACACCCACGGGGGCCAGGTGCGCGTGCCCGGGCTGCCCGCGCTGGTGACCAACTGCGACATCCCCCGCGAGCAGGCTCAGGGTCTCAGTGTGTGGCACCACGCCCGGCACGCTGCCTACCTCGAGGTGAGCGCGGGCATCGGCACGTCCATCTACGCCCCCGTCAGATTCGCCTGCCCGCCCGAAGCGGTGGTGGTGACGCTCACCCCCGGAGATATCGGCTATTCTTGATGAGTTCGCCCGCAAGGCGCGGATGATCGGGGTGTGGCGCAGCTTGGTAGCGCGCTTCGTTCGGGACGAAGAGGTCGTGGGTTCGAATCCCGCTACCCCGACAGAGTGACAAGAAGGACCGCCATGATTGGCGGTCCTTCTTGTTTAGACCACCGGCTCTACATGAAGTCCGGGTCCGGTGCGCTCACGTAGCTGACCTCGACCCGCGGCCGGTAGCCGCTGTTGAGCACTCCGCCGCTCTCCTCGAGGTAGCACGACCCGCACAGGGACTCGTACGTGACATCCACCCCGTCGATCGCGACCTGGTCGCCGTCGAAGATGTACCGATCGCCGATCTTGCGGGCGTTGAACACGGCCTTGCGCCCGCAGCGGCAGATGGTCTTGAGCTCTTCGAGGGAGTGCGCGATCTCGAGGAGGCGGCGGCTGCCGGGGAAGGCGACGGTCTGGAAGTCGGTACGGATGCCGTACGCGAGTACCGGGGTGCCCTCGAGGATGGCGATCCGCAGCAGGTCGTCGACCTGGCTCTCGGTGAAGAACTGGGCCTCGTCGACGAGCAGGCAGCTCACGGGAGAGGACGTGCGCTCGAAGACCGCGGCGCGCATGGCGAGGAACTTGTCGTAGATGTCCTCATCGGGGCCGACAGTGAAGTCGACGGGCCGGGTCATGCCCAGCCGGGAGACGATCGTCGCCTCGCCCTTGGTGTCGATCTCGGGCTTGGCGAGCAGCACCTGCTGCCCGCGCTCCTCGTAGTTGAACGCGGCCTGGAGCAACGCCGTGCTCTTGCCGCTGTTCATCGCGCCATAGCGGAAGTACAGCTTGCTCATGAGCCGAGATTATCAGGCGAGGTAGCCGTCTTCCGCCGCGCGCCGGATCAGCTCGGCCTTCTTGCTCGCCGGGCGGTTCGCTTTCGCGTACTTCTCCCGAACGCGGCGCAGGTAGGTCTTGGCGGTCTCGTACTGCACGTTCATGCGCTCGGCGACCTCGGGCGTGCTGAGGCCGGAGACGTACAGGGTGAACGCCTGCACCTCCCCCGCGCTGAGCTTGGGACGGGCCTGGGCCGTGACGCCGACAGGCGGCGGGCGCCAGTCGCGCTGGTAGCTGGGGCCGAGTTCGAGGCCCATGACGGTGCGCGCGGCATCCATGACCTCGCGCATCGGGAGCGACTTGGAGAGGAAGGCGGCGGCGCCGGCAGCGAGGGCCCGCTCGCGGGACTCACGGGTGTCGAGGCTGGAGAGCACGATCACCTTCGCGCCGGCCGCGCGGCAGGTGCGAACCCGCGCCTCGATCGAGACCGGCTCGCGGAGCTGGAAGTCGATGAAGACGAGGTCGGTCGGGAAGTTGTCGCTGTGCACGAGCTGCAGCCAGGTGCTCGCACTCAGGACCAGGTCGAAGTCGGGCGCGTTGGAGGTGATCCAGCTGCTGAGGCTGTCGAGGAGCACCTCGTGGTCGTCGAGGATCGCGAGTCTGATCCGGTCGATCGCCGTCGGATCGGGCGCGGGAGCCTGCAGGACGGTTTCGCTCATAAGAGAACTATGTCACCCGGTCTACCCCCCTTTGTACCCCACAACCGGGGTACATGATCGGGGCTCAGAACAAGGTGGGCTGCGCGGCACCCGGCGGCAGCTCTTCCGCGATCAGCGACCCGAACCGAGGCGAGCGCAGCGACCGGGTGGTCGGGTTCATCGTTCCGGGCTCGAGCCCGTACCGCCGGATGAGCGGCTTGATCTTGGCGGCGAGCCACTGCCGGTACTCCTTGGGCGCGTAGGCGCTGCGCCCGTACATGGCGAGGTAGCGCGGCATGAGCTCCGGATGCTCGCGCTCCAGCCAGGCCATGAACCACTCCTTGGCGCCGGGGCGCAGGTGCAGCGCCGAGTACATGAC
Organism: Rhodoglobus sp.; assembly: GCA_025463515.1. Taxonomy (GTDB): domain Bacteria; phylum Actinomycetota; class Actinomycetes; order Actinomycetales; family Microbacteriaceae; genus Rhodoglobus. The sequence continues at coordinate 11,690 of JAODAQ010000033.1, read as the reverse complement.
CGCACTCCCGCCCGCCTCGCTCACGGCACGGAGAGCCTCGTCGAGGTGGGCCCTCGTGTCTGTCAGGTACGGGAGGATCGGCATCATGAACACCGTGCAGTCGAGCCCGGCATCCCGGATCGCCTTCACCGTCTCGAGCCGGCCCTTGGTCGCGGGCGCGCCCGGTTCAGCTGAGCCCTGCAGTTCGTCGTCGTGGATCGCGATCGTCATGGCGAGGTCGACGGGCACGTGCTCGCTCGCCTCGACGAGCAGCGGGAGGTCGCGCCGCAGCAGGTTGCCCTTCGTGAGGATGCTGAACGGCGTGCCGCTGTGGGCGAGCGCGGCGATGATCCCGGGCATGAGGCGGTAGCGGCCCTCCGCCCGCTGGTACGGGTCGGTGTTCGTGCCCAGGGCCACGGCCTCGTGCTTCCACGAGGGCTTGGCGAGCTCGCGGGCGAGCACCTCGGCGACGTTGACCTTGACGACGATCTCGCTGTCGAAGTCGTTGCCGGCGTCGAGGTCGAGGTAGGTGTGGGTGTTGCGGGCAAAACAGTTGTGGCTCACCACGCCGTTCGCGATGAAGTCGCCGGTGCCCGTCGTGATGTCGTACATTTCCTCGTCGTGACCGAGCGCCTCTACCGAGCGCACGCGCAGGTCGGCGCTGGACTTGATCGCCATGCCCTCAATGGAGAGTTTGCGAGTGATGGCCGGCCCGACCAGCTGGAAGAAGCGCTCGCGCATCTGAATACCGCCCACCACGCGTATCTCAGAGACGCCGATCGCGTTCGGGCCGTCGGTCGTGTGGGTCACACCCAGCTCATCGAGCGACTCGCGAATCTGATCGAGGATCTCGTCGTCTCCGTTCGAAATGCGGAGGATGCCGCGGGAATGGCTGCCCTCGGCATCGAAGATGCCGGCGAGGAAGCCGCGGTGCCAGAACAGTGACTCTTCACCGCGCCAGCTCACCAGTTCGGTGATTCGATCGAATGCTGCCTTGTTCGCGATGCGGATCGCGGTCATTGGCCTGTGCCGCTCATTGCCCGGAGTGAAGGCGAATCGCGCGGTCAGGACGCCTTCCAGTTCGAGGTACGTCTTCGATCGCTCGAGGGCCTGGGTGTCGGCCAGCGCGAGCCTGAACTGGTGGACCCTGCCGGGCGTCCCATTGGGCCGCGTGTACTCGTGCATCGCGAGGTGGCCGTCGCCGCGGATCATCCCGGTGAGATACCCGCGACGATACTCGGGATGATTCAGCGGAGCCCGGTCGAGCTCGTCGAGGCCGGTCGTTCCGAACCCCACGAGCGAGTTGTTGGTCGTGAGATGCGGCCGTGTCCCGACTCCGGTGGCCGCACCGGTGACGTGCTTCCACCCGCGGTCGGTGAGGAACCGGTGCTCGCCGCTCGCGATCAACCGTGTGCCGTCGGCAAGGGTGACCCGGTGGGCTGGCTTGCGCGTCCGCCAGTGCGCGAGAACTGTGGTGGCGACATAGCGCCGATACCGGCCGCGCGGTTCAGTGCCGATGACTTGGTCGCCCACACGGACGTCCCACAGGGGCTTCTGCGTGCCGTCTGCCATGAGCACCAGCGTCTCGGCCCCTAAACAGAAGACGCACGCATGGCTGCAGCCGCGATACGGGTTGATGGTCCAGTTGAAGGGCATCGCGCTCTCGCCGGGGACGTGGTTGAGCGCCGACTTGGCGACCACCTCGTGGAACCGGATGCCGGCGAACTCGGGCGTCGTGACCGAGCGCATGAGATTGCCGAGCTTCAGGCCGGGCAGCGTGCTCGTGCCCTCGCTCGCTAATTCTTGCCCGCTCCACCGCATTGCCCCATTCGAACATATGTTCGAATCTCGGTCAAGGGGCTCAGGCGTTGATGTGCAGCGCCTTCGCCGTCCGGGCGATCGTCTTCTCCGCGAGAGCGGGATCGTCGGAGAGCTGTGTGCCGTAGCTCGGGATCATCTCCACGAGGCGGGGGCGCCAGGCATCCATGCGATCGGGGAAGCACTTCTCGACCAGGCCGAGCATGATCGGCACCGCGGTCGAGGCGCCGGGAGAGGCGCCGAGCAGGCCCGCGATGGACCCGTCGGATGCCGCGACCACCTCGGTGCCGAACTGGAGCACGCCGATCTTCTTGCGGTCCTTCTTGATGACCTGCACGCGCTGGCCCGCGGTGATCTGGTACCAGTCCTCGGGCTTCGCGTCGGGGAAGAACTGCTGCAGCTCCGCGAACTTGGTCTTCTTGGAGGCGACGAGCTGGCTGATCAGGTACTTCACGAGACCGAGGTTGCCGAGGCCCGCAGCGATCATCGGGAACAGGTTGTGCCAGCGGATCGACGCGAACAGGTCCACGAGGGATCCGGTCTTGAGGAACTTGGGGCTGAAGCCCGCGTACGGGCCGAACATGAGGCTGCCCGTGCCGTCGACGACACGGAGGTCGAGGTGGGGCACCGACATGGGCGGCGAGCCGACCGCGGCCTTGCCGTAGACCTTCGCCTTGTGGCGCGCGACGAGGTCGGGGTTGTCGGTGCGCAGGAACTCGCCGCTCACCGGGAAGCCGCCGAAGCCGCGGATCTCCTTGATCCCCGACTTCTGCAGCAGCCCGAGGGCATAGCCGCCCGCGCCGACGAAGACGAAGCGCGCCGTCACCGGCTCGACGGGCGTGCCGCCGATGTCGCGGCGCAGGCTGAGGCGCCACAGGCCGTCGCGCTGGCGCTTGATGTTCTTGACGACGACCTCGGTGTTGAGGCCCGCGCCGCCCGCGACGAGGTTCTTCGTGAGGAGGTGGGAGAGGGCCCCGAAGTCGACGTCCGTTCCCGCGGCGATTCGGGTGGCGGCGATGGGCTCGCTCTTGCGGCGGCCGGGGATCATCAGCGGCGCCCAGGAACGGATCGTGCGGGCATCCGTGCTGAATTCCATGCCCTGGAACAGCGGGTGGTCTTTGAGCGCCTCGTGGCGCTTGCGCAGGTACTCGACGTTGGCGTCGCCCCACACGAAGCTCATGTGCGGCGTCGCGTTGATGAAGGCCTGCGGGTCGGGCAGCGCGCCGGAGCCGACGAGGAACGACCAGAACTGGCGCGAGACCTGGAACTGCTCGTTGACCTTCACCGCGCTCGCGATGTCGATCGTGCCGTCGGCGCGCTCGGGGGTGTAGTTCAGCTCGCACAGGGCCGAGTGGCCGGTGCCGGCGTTGTTCCAGGGGTTCGAGCTCTCGAGGGCGAGATCGCCCAGCCGCTCGTAGATCTGGATGTCCCAGTCGGGCTGGAGCTGGCGAAGTAGTGCTCCGAGGGTCGCGCTCATGATGCCGCCGCCGATGAGGGCGACATCCACGGGTTTACTCACTGGTTCATTCTAATCTCGGGCCGCCCTCGCGACCCGACCCGGGGCCCGTCAAGAACCGCGGTTCTTGACGGGACCTAGACGAATCAGTCGACGAGCACCTCGGTCTCAACGGGCTCGGGGAGCGCGATGACGCCGTCGACGAGGCTGACGACCGAGCTCCACCACCCGTCGGCCACCTTCATGGCGTAGCCGGGCACGAGCCAGGCGCCGCCGTCTGCATCCCACATCAGCAGGAGGGTCGGCTCCGCGGTCTCGACGGTCACGTTGACGACTTCGGGGGTCGGGGCGTCCGTGGGGATCGGGTCGACCGGGACGGGGTCGGTGGGCACGGGCTCGGTCGGCACGGGCTCGGTCGGCACCGGCTCGGTGGGCGCCGGCTCGGCCGTGGCCTCCGGGTCAACGGGCGCGGGCGCGGTGGGCTCGGCCTCGGGGGCGGTGGTCTGCTCGGTCGTCGGCTCGTCGGCCGCGCCCGTCTTCAGGTCCGCGGCGTACGCGATGGCGCCGCCGCCCTGGTAGTCCGGGCCGGCGGAGCCCCACCAGCGGCCGTCCTCGAGGCGGTCAACGGCGTCGACCGCGGACACGGTGCCGTAGCTGCCGCGGGACTGGACCGTGACCGAGTGGCCGTAGGCCCACGAGATCTCGCCCGTGTTCGACCAGGTGATGCTCCAGTCGAGAGCGGTCTTCGCGCCGCCGACCACGAGGTTGGCGGTCGCCGTGGTGCTCCAGTCATCGGAGTAGGTGGTGATGTCGGCCGCGTCCACCTCGAACCCGGTCGAGGCGAGCAGGCTCTGGGTCTGGGCGCGGGCCTCGTCCTCGCTGGGGGCGAGGTTCTCCGGCGCGTCCGCCGGCAGGGTGCATCCGTAGTCGACCGACTGCTCGGCGGTGACGCTCGGGTCGCAGATGTAGACGGAGCTGGCCGCCGGATCGGAGTACCACCAGTCGCCGGTGCCCGCCCACGTGACCGACACTGTCGGAGCCGAGCCGTCTTCCGGCCCGACCACCCAGGTCGGGTAGCTCGGGTCGGAGTAGCTCGACTTGGCGGGCGAGCCGTCTACCCCGAAGAGGCCGGCAATGTCCGACGCGCGCTGTTCGGGCTCGCCGTCGAGCACGAGCTGGTAGACCTCGCCGCTGCCGGTGTCGGTCGAGAGCCCCGCCCCGGCCGAGTAGTTGTAGTCGACCCACCAGCCGATCTTCATCGACTCGGTCGCGGGCGACACCGCGTCCTGGGCGCCGGGGGCTCCGGATGCCGCGGCCGCCGTGAAGAGGGGCGGACGGGTGAGCGTAGGAGCCACGACCAGCGCGCCGACCGCCACGACCGCGACTGCGAGGCCGGCGCCCCCGGCGATCCGGAGTGTGCGGGCCGGGTTGCCCAGCCGCGGTGCCGGGTGCGCTGCGGCACCGCTCACGATGTCGGTGGAGAGCTCGGGCGCCGGCGCACCGCTGAGGCTGCGCTTCAGCCGTGCCGAGATGTCGTTGTCGAAGTTGCTCATACCGGGGTTATGTCGCGGCGGCGGCGGTTCTTTCAGAACTCGGCAGACTTTCTTCCGGCAGCAGCTCGCGCAGCCGCTTCTTCGCCCGGTGCACGCGGATCGTCGCCGCGTTCACACTCACCCCGAGGGCGATCGCCACCTCCGCCGGGGCCAGCTCCTCCACGAGCGCGAGGGAGAGGACCTCCCGCTCGGCGGGGCGCAGATGCCGCCAGGCCTCTCCCAGGGACGCATCGGCGACCACGATCTCCTCCGCCGAGGGGGCCGAGTCCGCGGGGCGCAGCGAAGCGAGGAGCACCGAGCCCGAGGCCTCCTTGCGGCGGTGGTTGGCCACCACGTTCGCGGCGATGCGGTAGAGCCAGGGCAGCTCCTCCCCGGAGGTGACGGAGGCGCGCTTGCGCCACGCGATCGCGAAGACGTCGGCGGCGAGGTCCTCCACCGCCTGCCGCGGCACGCGGCGGTACAGGTAGCCGCTCACGGCGGGGAGGAACTGGATGTAGGCGCGCTCGAACTGCGCGTCGGGTGACTCCATGTGGCAAGCATGATCACCACCCCGGGCGATCACAACCCAACGTTTTGCGCCGCGCGCGCGTCAGAGCCCGAGCTGCTCGAGCGCGGCATCCATCTCGACCGCCATGTGCGCGTAGCCCTCGTCGTTCGGGTGAAGGCCGTCTCTGGCCATCCATTCCGGGTGGCCCTCGATCCAGTGGGAGGCGCCCGGGATGTAGTCGGCGCCGACTGCGGCCGCGGCATCCTTGACCCAGCCGATGATGACCTCGACCGAGTCCGGCCGGTGGTCGGTGTACCAGAACGGCTCGACGACGATGAGGCGGGCATCCGGGAGGGCTGTCGACAGGCGCGTGAGGTCGTCGGTGATCTGCGCCTTGATCTGGTCGGCGGCGCGGGGATAGCTGAAGTTGTCGTTCAGGCCCATCGTGACGAACAGGATGTCCGGATCGCTCGCGATCACCTGGCTGGGCTCGTCGCCCTCGCCGAAGGAGCCGCGGTTGGTGACGAAGCCGAGCCCGTTGACGCTGGGGTTGAACTCGGCCCAGCCGCGCTCCTCGCAGATGATCGTCGACCAGCGCTTGCCCTCGTCGGACGCGCCGGTGCCGAGCGTGTACGAGTCGCCGTAGAAGGCCACGCGCGTGCCGCTGGTGCTCGGCGGAGGCGGTGCTGCGCAGGCGGTCAGGGCGACTCCGATGATCAGCGCGAGCGCGAGCGGTCTCATACCGGTTATTCGGTGCGGCGGGCCCGGCGGACTGCCCAGGCGACGCCCCGGATGATCGCGGCGATGCCCACCCCGATCGCGCCGCCCGTGCTGTTGGCCAGTACGTCGTCGATCGACGGGACACGGCCCGGAAGGAACAGCGCCTGCCCGAGCTCGATGCCGCCCGCGACGACGACGAGCCCCACGACCACGACCCACCACCACCGCGTCGGCACCAGCAGGGCGATCAGGAGCCCGAACGGGACGAACAGGAGCACGTTCGCGAACGACTCGAGCTGGGTGTACGTGACCCAGCCCAGGCCCGCGGAGTCCAGCTCCTGGCTCAGGTCGAGGCCGCGGATCGGGCTCACCGGCGAGAGCGCGATCACCGCGAGCGCGATCACATAGACGCCGAGGAGCACGCCCGTGACGATGCGACCGGCGATCTAGGCCACCTGCGCCAGCTCGGCCGCCACCAGCTCGGCAATCTGCACCGCGTTGAGCGCAGCTCCCTTGCGGAGGTTGTCGTTGCTGATGAACAGGGCGAGGCCGCGGTTGTTCGGCACGCCCTCATCCTGGCGGATGCGGCCCACGAAGCTCGGGTCCTGGCCCGCGGCCTCGAGAGGAGTGGGGACATCCGTGAGGACGACGCCCTCGGCGGTGGCCAGCAGCTCCTTCGCGCGCTCGACCGTGAGCGGGTTCGCGAACTCGGCGTTGATCGAGAGCGAGTGGCCGGTGAACACGGGCACGCGCACGCACGTGCCGCTCACGAGGAGGTCGGGCAGCTCGAGGATCTTGCGGCTCTCGTTGCGCAGCTTCTTCTCTTCGTCGGTCTCGAACAGGCCGTCGTCGACGAGGTTGCCCGCGAACGGGATCACATCGAACGCGATGGTCTTCGGGAAGGTCTTGGCGGGCGGGAAGTCGACCGCGCGGCCGTCGTGCACGAGGCCACGGGCATCCCCCGCAGCATCGATCTGCGCCTGGAGCTCGTCGCCGCCCGCGAGGCCCGCGCCGGAGACAGCCTGGTAGGTGCTCACGATCAGGCGCTGCAGGCCCGCCTCGGTGTCGAGCACCTTGAGGATCGGCATCGCGGCCATGGTCGTGCAGTTGGGGTTCGCGATGATGCCCTTCTTCGCCTCCTTGATGGCGTGCGGGTTCACCTCGCTGACGACGAGAGGGACATCCGGATCCATGCGGAAGCCGGAGGAGTTGTCGATGACCAGCACGCCGGCGGCGGCGAAGCGCGGCGCCTCCTTCTTCGAGGTCGTCGCGCCCGCCGAGAAGATGGCGATGTCGAGGCCCGTGGGGTCGGCCTTCTCGGCGTCTTCGACGACGATCTGCTCGCCCTTGAACTCGAGGGTGCTGCCGGCGCTTCTCGCGCTCGCGAAGAATCGGATCTCCGCAATCGGGAAGTCGCGCTCGACGAGAAGGCGGCGAACGACTGCGCCCACCTGGCCGGTGGCGCCGACGACGCCGATACGTACTCCGCTGCTGCTGGTCATTCAGGAATTCTATTTCAGCGCGGACTGCCACTTGTCCACAGATTGCTGCCACCTTCGAACATACGTTCTAATGTCTGCGACGATCTAGGTATGAGATTCATCGACCCGGATGCCGCGGCTCTCGCGCCCGCGACGCTGAGCGACGACGAGCTCATGGAGGCACAGCGCTCCCTCTCCCTCGCACAGCGCTCGCTCGAATCGGTGGCGGCGCTCGTGGCGGCGGAGATCGCGCGGCGCTCTCACCGTGATCTCGGCTACGACGGGCTGGCGCAGCGCGTCGGGGCGCGGACTCCGGAGCGCCTCGTGCAGGTGCTCTCCGGTGCGTCTCTGCCCGAGGCGCGGCGGCTGGTGCGAGTGGGGACCATCGTCGAGACGTCCGCTGCGGAGGAGCCGTGGTTGGCTCCCGCGCTCGGGCTCGACGTCGGGTCGATCGACGCGATCCGCGCCGGTCTCGGTGGGCCGACTCGTGCGCTGACACCCCAGGTTCTGGCTGCGGCCGCTGAGCAGCTCGCGGCGGAGGGCGCGACCCTTCCCGTCGACGCTCTCGCGCGTCGGGCGCGCGAGGTGAGAGACGAGCTCGATGTCGAGTCGGTCGGGCTGCACGAGCAGGAGATGCGGGATCAGGAGTTCCTGCGATTCACCCCCACGGCTACGGGCATGACCCGCATCAGCGGACTACTGCGGCCGGAGTCAGCGGCGGTGGTCGTCGGCGCTGTCGACGCGATTACGTCGCCGCGGCGCGGTGGTCCGCGGTTCGTGGAGGAGCCCGACACCAAGGCGCCGGTCGACGACCGCACGATCGACCAGGTCATGGTCGACGCGCTCGTGGAGATCGTGGCAGTCGCGACAAGGGCGCCCTCCGGCAAGCTCTTCGGGCAGCGCAAGCCCTCGGTCAGGCTGCTCGTCACGGCTCGCGACCTCGCGGTGGGCCTGGGGGCCGCTTTCATCGAAGGGCAGACCGAGGCGGTCTCGCTCGCGACTGCCGAGCGTCACCTCTGCTCGTCGGGGTTCACGCCCCTGCTGTTCGACCGGGACGGTCAGGGAATCGACGAGGGGCGAGACGAGCGCTTTCACACTCGGCGGCAACGGAACCTGATCTCCGCCCGAGACGGTGGGTGCATCGGCTTTGACTGCGATCGACCGCCCAGTTGGAGCGAGGTGCACCACATCGTCCCGTGGAGCGAGGGAGGCACGACCACTGTGGAAGACGGCGTACTGCTGTGCCGGTTCCACCACATGCTCGTGCACAACAAGGGCTGGTGCATCACACGGACTGGCGCCGAGTACTTCTTCGTGCCGCCGCCGTCAGTGGATCCGTCGCAGACCCCGATACCGGCCACCCGACGAAGTGCGGCGCTTCGGAGGCTGCTCAGCGCCTGACCTCACGAGCGCGGCTAGCGGCCGGTGCCGCCGTGGACCACAGCCTCGGTGTCGCCGTCGAGCCCGAACGCGGTGTGCACGACGCGGACTGCATCGTTGACCGTGTCGGCGCGGGTCACTACCGAGATGCGGATCTCGCTCGTCGAGATCATCTCGATGTTGATCCCCGCCTCGAAGAGGGCGGTGAACAGCTTCGCGGAGACGCCGGCGCTCGTGCGCATGCCCGCACCCACGACCGCGAGCTTCGCGATCTGGTCGTCGTGCTGCAGCGAGGTGAAGCCGATGTCGTCCTTCTCCTCGTTGAGTGCGGCCATCGCCTTCTGCGCATCCTGCTTGGGAAGGGTGAACGAGATGTCGGTGAGGCCCGTCGCCGCGGACGACACGTTCTGCACGATCATGTCGATGTTGACGTTGGTGCGCGCGATGAGGGTGAAGATCTGGGCGGCCTTGCCGGGGGTGTCCGGAACGCCGACGACCGTGATCTTGGCCTCGCTGAGGTCTGCGGCGACACCGGTGACGATCGGCTCTTCCACGTTTTCTCCTTCGCTGGGGTTCACGACGAGCGTGCCCTCGTTGTTGTTGAACGACGACCGCACATGGATCGTGACGCCGTGACGGCGCGCGTACTCGACAGCCCGGATGTACAGCACCTTCGCTCCCGTGGCGGCGAGCTCGAGCATCTCCTCGCTCGTGATGCGGTCGAGCTTTCGTGCGGTCGGGACAACCCGGGGGTCCGCGGTGAACACACCGTCGACATCCGTGTAGATCTCGCAGACGTCGGCGCCGAGCGCGGCCGCGAGGGCGACGGCGGTCGTGTCGGAGCCACCGCGGCCGAGGGTGGTGATGTCGCCGGTTCCGCGGTTGAAGCCCTGGAATCCGGCGACGATAGCGACAGCGCCGTCATCGAGCGCCTCGCGAACGCGCTTCGGGGAGACCTCGACGATACGAGCGGAGCCGTGCTGGGCATCCGTGACCATGCCCGCCTGGCTGCCCGTGTAGCTGCGTGCCTCGATGCCGAGGCTGCGGATCGCCATCGCGAGGAGGGCCATGGAGATGCGCTCCCCCGCGGTGAGCAGCATGTCGAGCTCGCGGCCCGACGGGAGGGGGACTACCTGCTCGGCGAGGTCGAGGAGCTCGTCGGTGGTGTCGCCCATGGCGGAGACGACCACGACTACCTCGTTGCCCGCCTTGCGGGTCTCGACGATGCGCTTGGCAACCCGCTTGATGCTCTCGGCATCCGCGACGGACGAGCCTCCGAACTTCTGGACGATGAGGCTCACGTGGTTCTCCCGGACGAATTCTGGCCTGTTTCGGCCCAAGGAGTGAGTTTAGCGGCTAATTTTCGACGAGTCTGCGGCCCTCGAACGCACGGCCGAGGGTCACCTCATCGGCGTACTCAAGGTCGCCGCCGACCGGAAGCCCGGACGCCAGACGGGTCACGCGGAGGTTGGGGTAGACGAGCAGGCGCGTGAGGTAGGTCGCGGTCGCCTCCCCCTCGAGATTCGGGTCGGTGGCGATGATGACCTCGGTGACCGAGCCGTCGGAGAGGCGGGCGACGAGCTGCTTCATCCGCAGGTCGTCGGGGCCGATGCCGTCGATCGGGCTGATGGCGCCGCCGAGCACGTGGTACAGCCCCTTGAACTCGCGGGTGCGCTCGATCGCGACGACGTCTTTCGCCTCCTCGACCACGCAGATCGTGGCGTGCGAGCGGCGCGGATCACGGCAGATCGAGCAGGTCTCCTGCTCGGTGACGTTGCCGCAGATGGAGCAGAAGCGCACCTTGTCGCGCACGTCGCGCAGCACCTCGGAGAGTCGGGTCACGTCGAAGCTCTGGGTCTGCAGGATGTGGAAGGCGATGCGCTGCGCCGACTTCGGGCCGATACCGGGGAGGCGGCCGAGCTCGTCGATCAGCTCCTGGACTATGCCGTCGTACATCAGCCCTCCGGCCGCGGGACGACGCGGGGAGCGACAGGCTGCTCCTCGATGAAGCTGGCACCGAGGAGTTCGCGCACGACGGACTCGCCGTAGCGGGCGTTGTCCGTGGCGGTCGCGGCGGCGGTTCGCTTGCTTGCGGGAGGCTGGGTGGTCACGGTGCTGGTGCTGGTTGCGGGCTCGGTGTTCGCGGCGGGCTCGGTGTTCGCGGCGGGCCCGGTGTTCGTGGCCGGCCCGGGCGCGGCGGCGTCTGCCCCGGGAGCACTGGCGGGTGTGGTCGGGCGGGCGGGCGGAGTGTTCAACGCGGGCTTGGTACGGCCCTGCTCGAGTGCGGCATCCGGAGCCGCGGGCTCCGTGTAGGGGATCGCCGTGACGGCCCAGCCCTGACTGTCGGTGGGCGGGAAGTCGTCCGGTGGCGGAACATCGTCGACCGGCGGCTCGTCCACGGGCGGGCGGGCCGGGGCGGCGTTGGCGTCCACGCGAGCGATGAGGGCCGGTTCGAGACCGAGCACCTCGACGAACGCCTTCTTGAGCAGGTCGCCCACGCCCTGGCCGGGCGAGGCGGGCTTCTTGAGCTCCTCGACGTCCTTCTGGCTCGGGAACGACAGCACGAGCGTCTTGCCGTCGCGCAGTTCGAGCGGCTGCGCGGTGTAGACCACGAGCCAGGCGTTGAGCTTGGCGTTCTTCACGACCTCGAGGATCTCGGGCCACGAGTCCTTCACCTGCTGGAACGTGACGGGGCCGACGGGGCCGACGGGCTGCTCGTGGGCGGCGGCGGGCGCGGGAGTCGCGGCGCTGGGCGCGGGTGTCGCGGCGTTGGGCCCAGTCGCGGCGGTCTCGGCGGGCGGGGCGGTCGCAGTCGC
>JAODAQ010000015.1 GCA_025463515.1 Rhodoglobus sp. | reverse complement strand
GAGGGCCGGGCGGCACGCGGGCCGGGCGGCGCGCGGGCGGGGCGCGCGGGCCGGGCGGCACGCGGGCGGGCGGCACACGGGCGGGCGGCACGCGCGGCCCGACCTACAGCAGCTTGCGGGCCGTCGCCCAGACGGTGAGCTCGTAGCGCGACGAGAGCTGCAGCTTGCGCAGCACCGCCGAGACGTGGGTCTCGACGGTCTTGATGGAGATGAAGAGCTCCGTCGCCACCTCCTTGTACGCGTAGCCGCGGGCGATGAGCCGCATCACCTCGCGCTCGCGGGCCGAGAGGCGGTCGAGCTCGTCGCTGGACTCGGCCTGCTCCCCCGCCACCGCTCCGAACGCGTCGAGCACGAACCCTGCGAGCCGCGGCGAGAACACCGCATCACCGCCCGCGACCGCGACCGCGGCCCGGCTGACCTCGGCCCCCGAGCTCGCCTTGGTGATGTACCCGCGCGCACCGGCCCGGATGACGCCGACGACGTCCTCCGCCGAGTCCGAGACGCTCAGCGCGAGGAATCGCACCGAGTCGAGCAGCCCAGAACTGCGCTGCAGCACTTCGGCGCCGCCGCCGCCCGCGCCGCCCGGCAGGTGCACGTCGAGAAGCACCACGTCGGGCTTGAGCGAGGCGATCAGGGCGACAGCCTCGTCGACGGATGCCGCCTCCCCGAGCACCTCGATGGAGCCGTCCAGGTCCGCCCGCAGCCCCGAGCGGAATATCGAGTGGTCGTCGACGATGATCACGGTGGTCATGGCAGCACCTCCAGGTGCAGGTGGACTTCAGTGCCCACCCCGCCGGCACCCGGGCGGACTGTCGCGGTGCCGCCGGCGCGCGTCATCCGGCCGATGATCGACTCACGGATGCCCAGCCTGTCGCTCTGCAGCGCATCGAGGTCGACGCCCGGGCCGCGGTCGCGCACGAACACGTCGATGGCGCTCGCGGACGTCTCGAGGTACACCGACACCTCGCCGCCCGCGTGGCGCGCGGCGTTGAGCATGGCCTCGCGCGAGGCGGCGACGAGCGACGGGATGCCCGCGACCGACTCCCCCGCCGCGACGACCTCGATCCGCGCGGCGTAGTCGAGCTCGATGGCCGCCGCGATGCTCCGGAGCTCGGCCGAGAGGTCGTCCGCCACCGGGATGTCGCGCTCGAAGAGCCAGTCGCGCAGCTCGCGCTCCTGCGCCCGGGCGATGCGCGCGACCTCGCTCGAGGCGCCAGCCCGGTTCTGGATGAGGGCGAGCGTCTGCAGCACGGAGTCGTGGAGGTGCGCGGCGATCTCGGCCCGCTGCTCCTCCCGCACCCGGGTGGCCCGCTCGCCGAGCAGGTCGCTCCACAGCGTCACGACGCGCGGGGCGACGAGCACGGCGATGCCGAGCACCACGACGCCGACGCCGAGCACGGCGTTGAGCGCGGTCGGGCGCGCCAGCAGTACCGCGGCCCCCGCGACCAGCAGGAACGCTGAGGAGAGCGAGCGCACCCACAGCCCGTAGGCGGCCGAGCGGGTCGGGTCGTGGCGGTCGAAGCCGAGGCTCCAAGCCACGGCCGCGCCGCTCGCGAGGGTGGCGGCGACGAGGCCGAGGGTGGTGAGGTTGTCCGCCCGGGTGCCGGCGGCCACGATCACGACCGCGGTGAACACGGCGGCGACGACGGCCAGCCCGGGCGCGACGGCGACCGTCCGCCGGACCTCTGCCGGGTCATCCCCGTCGCCCGGCTCGAGCGGGACGAGGGCCCACAGCCACAGGTACAGGAGCGCCCCGGCCCCGCCCAGGAGGATCGCGGCCAGCATCAGAACGCGCACCCGCGAGACCGGCCACCCGAGATGCACGGCGAGCGCCGCGCACACGCCGCCGAGCACCGCGCGGCGCGGGCGCAGCAGGGGCGGGCGGAGCGCGAGAGTGGTCACCCCTGAATCCAAGCAGGTTTGGCGGGCTCAGGGCCCGGACTCAGGGTGCGTTCAGGGTGGTCCCCCATGGCGACCGGATGCCGCGTGCCGCCACGATCAGTACATGGCAACCAAGACCGCTCCGCCCACCGAGGCAGAGACCCCAGCACCCGCCCCGCAGGGCAACCGCTTCTTCACCTGGATGCGCGGGCTCGGCATCACCCGCCAGCCCGGCTGGATCGGCGGCGTCGCCGCCGGGATCGCGACGCGGCTCGGCATCGACCCGCTCATCGTCCGGGGCATCATCGTGGTGGTCGCCGTGCTCGGCGGCCCGGCCATCCTCCTCTACGCCGCCGCATGGCTTCTGCTGCCCGACGCGAAGAACAAGATCCACCTCGAGGAGCTGATCCACGGCCGCCTCGAGTCGCCCATCGCCGGCATCGGCGCCATGGTGCTGCTCTCCCTGCTGCCGATCGCGCAGGGCTTCTGGTACACCGGCGCTCTCTACTGGGGGCAGCCCTCGTGGGGCGAGTCCATCGGCCGCGCCGTCTGGGCGCTGGTCGTGCTCGCGGCGATCGTCGCGTTCATCGTGTGGATCGCCCGCCGCTCGTCCGACTCGTCCGAACCGCTCATCACCCCAGCGACCACGGACGACCGGCCGGACACGATCCCGCAGCCGGTCTCGGTGGCGCCCACCGCCTCCGCCCCGAAAGCCCCCGCCGCGGGGGCGCCCGAGGAGGAGGTCGCGGCCTGGCGCGCACAGCAGGAGGCGTGGAAGGCCGAGCGCGAGGCGTTCCGCGCGAGCCAGGCTGCCGCCGCCCGCGAGACCGCCCGACTACGGGCCCAGGAGTCGCGCGAGCGCAGTATCGCCGCGGCGGAGCGGTACAAGGAGAAGCACCGGGCCTGGCTCGCGGCCAACCCCCGCGCCGGTGCCGCCTACTCGGCGATCGCCCTCGGTACCGCCGCCCTCGCGGGCGGCATTGCCGCGATCGCCTCACCCTTGCGCGAGCAGCCCGTGACGGGCGGCCTCGCCGTCGCCGCGATCGTCCTCGGCCTCGCGATCGTGGTCGCCGGCATCGTCCGCCGACGCAGCGGCTTCCTCGCCTTCGTGTCGGTGCTGGTGCTCGGGGCGACGCTCCTGAGCGCGGTCATCCCGCCCGATCGCACTCTCGTCCTCACGAGCTGGGGCATCTCCAACATCGCGCCCGGCCGGTACTTCCAGCCCGTGGGCGACCTGTACATCTCGCTCGATCCGTCCTTCGGCGGCGGCACCATCGACATCGTGCAGGGCGCGGGGAACATCAACGTCCGCCTGCTGGAGGGCATGACCGCCCGCATCGAGATCACCTCGCAGCGCGGCGAGGTCTGGCTGTCGGACGACTCCACCCGCGCCTACTCGCCCATCACCGGGCAGGAGCAGCAGGACGGTGCCTGGCACTCAGACCAGGTCTACGGCGCCGGCACCACCCCGACGGTCACCCTGCGGATCACGCAGGGCCCGGGCTCGATCATCATCCAGGACAGCACGCAGACGCTGACAGAAACGGACCCCAAGTCATGAGCAACGACCTCACCGCCGACCCGCGCCCGCACGTCCGGGCGGGCTCCATCGCCTGGGGCCTGATCGTGATCGTGGCGGCCTCCGCGGTGCTCTGGGTCGCGTACGATCCCGCGCGGCGGGCGGCGGTGACCGACTGGGTGCTGTCGCTCACGGCCGGCGGGTTCGTGCTCGTCGGGGTGCTCGTGCTCGGCGGCATCCTGCTGCTCGCAGGCATCCTCGCGGCGATCCGCCGCGCGCAGCGCCGCAGCTAGGCCGGTTGAGTAGGGCGCTCTGGCGCACGTATCGAAACCCGTGGGTTGAGTAGGGCGCCCTGGCGCACGTATCGAAACCCGGTGGGTTGTGTAGGGCGCTCTGGCGCTCGTATCGTAACCTCACCTCCGCGAATCGGAGGTTCGATACGGCCGCGGGCGGCCTACTCAACCCACGGGTTTCGATACGGCCGCGGGCGGCCTACTCAACCCACCGGCATCCACCGGTCGGTGGATGGCAGATTCATCCGGTGCACGGCTGACGCGAACCCGCGCACGCGAGCACCATGGGCTCATGACAACTCCAGCCCCGGTCGTGAGCGTTCGCGACCTGCGCAAGACCTACGGCGCCTTCACCGCGCTCGACGGCGTGAGCTTCGACATCGAGCGCGGCGAGACCTTCGCCCTGCTCGGCCCGAACGGCGCCGGCAAGTCCACCACCATCGAGATCCTCGAGGGGTACCGCGACCGCTCCGGCGGCGAGGCCACCGTGCTCGGCGTCGACCCCGGCAAGGGCGGCCTCGACTGGAAGGCGCGGCTCGGCATCGTGCTGCAGTCCACGGGCGAGAGCGGCAACGTGACAGTCCGCGAGCAGCTGGCCCACTTCGCCGGCTTCTACCCCAACCCCCGCAGCGTCGACGAGGTGATCGCCGCGGTCGGCCTCGAGGACAAGCAGAAGACCCTCATCCGCAAGCTCTCCGGCGGCCAGCGCCGCCGCGTCGATGTCGCCCTCGGCATCATCGGCCGCCCGGAGCTGCTCTTCCTCGACGAGCCGACCACCGGCTTCGACCCCGAGGCCCGGCGCCAGTTCTGGGAGCTCATCGGACAGCTCAAGAGCGAGGGCACCACGATCCTGCTCACCACCCACTACCTCGACGAGGCAGCGCACCTGGGCGACCGGGCGGGCGTGATCGCCGGCGGGCGCCTCATCGAGCTCGGTGCGATCGACGAACTGGGCGGGCCGGATGCACGGGTCCCCGTGGTCCGCTGGCGCGAGAACGGCGTGCTGCACGAAGAGCGCACCACCACCCCCGGCGCGGTAGTCGCACGGCTCGGTGAGCCCGACGGGCTGGAGGTCATCCGGCCCTCGCTCGAAGACATCTATCTGACCTTGGTCTCGACAGGCTCGACCAGCGAGGTGCACTCATGACAACGCTCAGACTCGGCTACAGCCGCATCGGCTACGAGGTGAAGACGTACTTCCGCCAGGGCGACTCGGTGTTCTTCACCTTCCTCTTCCCGCTCGTGATGCTCACGATCTTCTCCGTCGCCTTCAGCGAGCAGAACTTCGGGCCGGATGACGCGCCCCTCAGTGCCGCGGCGTTCTACCTGCCCGGCATGATCGCGGCGGGCATCCTGCTCAGCGGACTGCAGAACCTCGGTGTCGACATCGCCGGTGAGAAGGGCGACGGAACGCTCAAGCGCTTCGCCGGCACCCCGCTGCCCGTGCTGAGCTACTTCATCGGCAAGATCGGGCAGGTGCTCGTGACCGGCATCCTGCAGGCCGCGCTGCTGATCCTCGTCGCGCGCGTCGCGTTCGGCGTCGAGCTGCCCACCGAGGCCGGCCAGTGGCTCACGTTCGCCTGGGTGTTCCTGCTCGGCGTGATCACCTCCGCGATCCTCGGGATCGCGGTGAGCGCCCTCCCCCGCAGCGGCAAGAGCGCGACCGCCGTGATCATCCCGATCGCCCTGGTCCTCCAGTTCATCTCGGGCGTCTACCTCGGCTTCTCGCAGTTGCCGACGTGGCTGCAGAACGTGGCGAGCGTCTTCCCGCTCAAGTGGATGGCGCAGGGCATGCGCTCGGTGTTCCTGCCCTCCGGGTTCGAGTCGCTCGAGCCCGGTGGCGAGTGGAACCTCGCGGGCGTGGCCATCGTGACCGGCATCTGGCTCGTCGTGGGCCTCGTGATGGCGCGCATGACCTTCCGGTGGATCCGCAAGGATAGCTAGATGAAGGCCCAGCGCTGGTGGCACGTCGCGATGCTCGGGGTCGCAGCGGTGCTCACCGCGCTCGTCATCGTGAACGCCCAGGGCGGGCCGTTCCCGGTCGGCGCCCTCGCCACCATCGCGGTCATCCTCGTCTCCTGGTTCACGTTCGGCCGGCACGCGGAGGGCAACCGCTCAGCGCGGCTCGTGTTCGTCCCCCTCCTGATCATCGCGAGCGGGGTCGGCACGGCCTTCGACCCGTCATTCGCCACGATCCAGTGCGTGGTCTTCCCGCTGCTGTGGTCGACCATCGAGGGCAGGACCAAGGGGATCCTCGCGAGCATCGCCGTGGCCGTGGCGGTCGGGATCGGCACCTGGGTCAGCACCGACTCGGTGGTGCAGGCGCTCGCGATCCAGGGCGCGTCGCTGGCCCTGAGCATCGGCCTGGGCATCTGGATCACCGGCATCGCAGACCAGAGCCACGAGCGGCAGCGCCTGCTCGACGAGCTGCGCGCGGCTCAGGAGAAGCTCAGCGTGCTCGACCGGGACGCGGGCATGACGAGCGAGCGGGAGCGGCTGGCCCGCGAGATCCACGACACCATCGCGCAGGATCTGACGGGCATCGTGATGCTCTCCCAGCGCGCTCAGCGCGAGCTCGCGACCGGCGGGGCGGCGAACGAGACCCTCGGGCTGCTCGAGGAGAGCGCCAGGACCGCGCTGGCCGAGACCCGTGCGCTCGTGGCATCCAGCGCGCCCGTCGCCCTCGCCAGCGGCGGCATCGCCGACGCCCTGCGCAGGCTCGGGGAGCGCTTCGAGCGGGAGACCGGCGTGACCGTGGCGGTGCGTGCGGACCTGGGCGCGATCGACCGCGACTCCGAAGTGGTACTGCTGCGCTGCGCCCAGGAGGGGCTCGCGAACGTCCGCAAGCACGCGAACGCCTCGAGCGTTCAGCTCGACGCGTGGTCGAACGCGGGGGCGGTGGGAGTGCGCATCGCCGACGACGGTGACGGCTTCGACCCCGAGGCGGCCGGCGACGGCTTCGGACTCGCCGGGATGCGCGACCGCCTCGCCCTCGTCGGCGGCACCCTCGACGTGTCGAGCTCCCCCGCGGGCACCGTGCTGACCGCGACGCTGCCGGTGACCGCATGATCCGCGTGCTCGTGGCGGACGACCACCCCATCGTGCGCGGCGGCATCGTCGCGCTGCTCTCCGCTGCGGGTGACATCTCCGTGGTGGCCGAGGCCGCGGACGGGCTCGAGGCCGTGCGCCTGGCTGCCGAGCACTCCCCCGACGTCGTGCTCATGGACCTCCGGATGCCCGGCCTCGACGGCGACGAGGCAACAGCCCGCATCCTCGCCGCGAACCCTGCCGCCCGGGTCGTGATCCTCACCACCTACGAGTCCGACGCGAGCATCCTCACCGCCATCGAGGCGGGCGCGAGCGGCTACCTGCTCAAGGCCGCGCCACAGGACGAGATCCTCGCCGGCGTCCGATCCGTCGCCCGCGGCGAGGTCGCGCTCGCACCGTCGATCGCCGCGATGCTCGTGCAGCGCGTCGCCAAGCCCGCGATCACGCTGAGCCCGCGCGAGACGCAGGTGCTCGCACTCGTGGCCCAGGGGTCGAGCAACCCGTCGATCGCGGCCGCCCTGTTCGTGAGCGAGGCGACCGTCAAGACGCACCTGCTGCACGTCTTCGAGAAGCTCGGGGTCAGCGACCGCACGCGCGCCGTGACGCGGGCGATGGAGCTGGGGCTGCTCTAGCGCTCCCCGCGGGTTGAGTAGCGCCCTCTGGGGGCGCGTATCGAAACCCCTCCGCGGTCAGGTTTCGATACGGCCGCGGGCGGCCTACTCAACCCGCCCGGAGCTCCATCAGGTTCATGCCCTCCTCGGTGCCGGTGAGCACGAAACCGAGCTTCTCGTACAGGGCGATCGCGCGGGCGTTCGTCGGCACGACCCGCAGAGTGAGCCGCCGGATGCCGCGCTCCCGTGCCTCGCCGAGCACCGCCCTCAGCAGCTGCTCTCCGAGGCCCTGCCCTTGCCGTTCGGGGTCCACGAGCACGCGGGCGATTCGGGCCCGCGCCTCGCCCGTGGACACGAGCTCGATGTGGCCCACCGCGGCACCGTCGACCGTCGCGGTGAACGGGGTCAGCGTGGCATCCGCGCGGATCTCGTCCAGCTGGGCGGAATCGAGCGGGAACGTCAAGCGCGGCCCCGTGAAGATGTAGAGCTCCTCGGGCGTTCGCAGCCAGGAGATCAGTGCCGCGTCGTCCGCGGGCTCGAAGGGCCTGAGCTGCATCAGAGCTGGACCCCGACGGCGACGGGTTCGGGCTGCAGCGAGACCCCGAACCGGGAGAGCACCATGGCCTGGATGTAGCGGGCGAGCTCGCCGACCTCCTCCGCCGTGCCGCCGCCGCGGTTCGTGATGGCGAGGGTGTGCTTCGAGGAGATCGCGATGCGGGAGCCCGGGAGCCGGAACCCCTTCGTGATGCCGGCCTGCTCGATGAGCCAGGCCGCGCTGAGCTTGACCGCCGTGTCGTCGACCAGCCACTGGGGCGTCTCCGACGGCAGCGACCGGGCGAAGTTCTCGCCCACGACCGGGTTGGTGAAGAACGAGCCGCAGCTCACCGAGTCGGGATCGTCGGCATCGAGCACCATGCCCTTCGCGCGGCGCAGGCCGAGCACCCCGGCGCGGATCTCCGCGATCGGAGCGGACTCGACCCCGAGGGCCGAGGCCAGTTGCGAATACTTGATCGCGCCCTCGGCAGACTCCTCGAGCCGCAGCTCGACCCCGAGCACCACGCCCTGCCGGCCGGCCTTGATCGCCGACATCCGGTAGCCGAGCCCGAGGTCTTCAGCGAGGATGCGCTGCCGCTCCCCGGTCACGCTGTCGAGGAACTCGATCGCCACGAGGACGTCGGAGAGCTCCTGCCCGTAGGCGCCGATGTTCTGGATCGGCGCGGCACCGACGGTGCCGGGGATGCCGCTGAGCGCCTCGACCCCTGACCAGCCCTGCGAGACCGCGTACTCGACGAGGCCGTCCCAGGGCTCCCCCGCCTCCACGCGGAGGAGCACGCCGTCGCCCGCGAGCCGCTCGATCCCCCGAGTGGCGACACGGATGACCGTGCCGTCGAATCCCTCGTCGGCGATGACCACGTTGGATCCGCCGCCGAGCACGAGCCACTCGTCGCCGCTGCCCCAGGCCTCGAGCGCGGCATCCGTGAGCTCGTCCCTTGTCGTCGCCGTCACGAGAGTGCCCGCGGGGCCGCCGACCCGCATGGTGGTGAGCTCGGAGAGGAGCATCAGGTGAGGCTGACCCGGACCTGCGCCTTGCCGAGCACCGTCGCGTCGTCGAAGGTGACGGTCAGGTCGACGCGGGTCTCGTCCTCGCCGAGCGCCCCGACCTTCGCGACCACGGTGACCGTGGCGCCGTCGGCCGGGTCGACGACCACGGGCCGCGTGAACCGCACGCCGTAGCCGAGGATGATGCCGCGGTTGTCGAGCCAGTCGACGACCGGCTGCACCGCGAGGCCCATAGTGAGCATCCCGTGCGCGATGACGCCGGGGAGGCCGACGGACTCGGCGACGTCATCGCGGTAGTGGATCGAGTTGAAGTCGCCCGAGGCGCCCGCGTAGCGGACGAGGGAGTCGCGCGTGAGATGGAAGGTGCGCTCGGCGACCACGTCTCCGACTCGGAGATCGAGCTTGTCGAGACTCATGAGTCATCCCCTCGTACGACGAGCGTGGATGTCGCGGTCACGACGTGCGCCCCACTCGCATCGACGATTGTCGACTCGGCCGTCACCATCGAGATACCGGCCCGGTCGAAGATGTTGGTGACCGTCAGGGTCGCGGTGAGCTCGTCGCCCGCCACTATCGGCCGGCTGTACGAGAACGCCTGCTCGCCGTGCACGACGCGGGAGAAGTCGATGCCGCCGTCCGGCTCGGCCAGCAGCTGGGCAAGGGTTGCCTCCTGCACCACGACGGGGAAGGTCGGGGGCGCGACGACGTCGTCGTAGCCCGCTTCCTGCGCCGCAGCGGGATCGAAGTTGAGCGGGCTCGTAGCGAAGACGGCGCGGGCGAACTCGCGCACCTTCTCCCGGCCGACGAGGTAGGGGGCGGTCGGTGGGAACACGCGGCCCTGGAGGTCTGGGTTGACTGGCATGGTTGCAAGCTTAAATGGTGAAGCCCCGGCGAACCGGGGCTTCACTGAATCGTTTAGTCGACTCTTACTGGCAGCTGTCGCACTGCAGAAGATCCATGGGATCGACCGGAACTGCGTAGCCGCCGACGTTGTCTTCGTTGTCCATATCGGACCTCCCCAAGTCTAAGAATTCGTCCCGCGTTGTGCGGGTGTTTCACTATATAACCGGAATGACACCGATGTCATTCCCCTAGATGTAGTGGTTTCGGCGTGTCGCGGGATTTCTTTAAGGCTAGGCGTTCCCACTGACATTCCTTCCCGACCCACGACGGTTTCCTTCGAGTTAGCTGCAACCCCTCGACAACACGGGCGGCGGGGCGTTTACTCATCGGTACAGCAGCTTGTCCCCTCGGCCCGCACCCGGCGTCCTACAACTTTCAACGGCGAAAGTGAAGGAGCACGACATGACCATGACCACCCCGAAGCCCTCCGCGGGAGCGTCGCCGGCGCGCGGCGCCATCCAGTGGACGGTGGTGCAGTCCGGCCTCTGGGTCGGCAAGATCAACGGGGAGTTCGCGGGCATGATCGAGGCTCGTCGCGGCGAAGGCTTCACAGCAACGACTCACCTCGCGAAGCACCTCGGAGTGTTCGCGACGGTGGATGAGGCAAAGGCGCGATTCCGGGAGTAAATCCGCCCCTAGACTGGCGCTCTTACCCGACCCGACAGACCGGAGCACCAGTGTCATCTGACGCGACCACCGAGGGCCGCCAGGGCCTCTCCTTCCTTCGTAAGAACACCGAAGTCATCATCGCCATCCTCCTGGGTGTCGTCTCGATCGCCGTCGCCTACGCCTCGTTCCAGAGCTCGCTCTACGGCGGCCAGCAGGCGCAGGCGTACACGGTCGGCACCAACCTCTCCACCGAGGCCGAGTCGATGTACCTCGAGGGCAACCAGCAGTACGTGCAGGACTCGCAGCTCTGGCAGACGCTCACCGAGCTGCGGCTCGACATCGCCAACCCTGACCCCGCGATCTCCGAGGCGGCGCAGATCAAGTACGACACGATCTACTTCCAGTCGGTCTCCGAGGACTTCGACGGCGCCATCCAGCGCGCCGACGCGGAGAATGAGGCGAACCCCGATTTCTACGTCGACCCCAGCAACGACGAGGACTACCAGGACGCACTGTTCAGCGGCTACAGCGACAAGCACGAGGAAGGCCTCGCCAAGATCGCCGAGGGCGACCAGGCGAACTCCTACGGCGACAAGCTGACGCTCGCCACGGTCATCATGGCCGTCGCCCTGTTCCTTCTCGGCATCGCGGCCGTCGTCTCGGCGTTCCGCATCAAGCTCATCATGGGCGGTGTCGCAGTGGTGATCTTCGTCGCCGCGATCGTCATCGCGGCCGCGGTGCCCGCACTGCCGCTGTTCTAGCGCTTCCGCTGGTTGAGTAGGCGCCCTGGCGTCGTATCGAAACCGGGTTTCGATACGGCCGTGGGCGGCCTACTCAACCCGCAGGTCGGGTGAGCGCCGAAAACTCGGCCTACTCAACCCGCTGATCAGGTGAGCGCCGCGAACTCGTCGTCGGTCAGCTCGATGAGCGCGGCGGCCGTGTTGTCGTCGAGGTGCTCCACGCTCGAGGTGCCCGGGATGGGCAGCATGACCGGCGAGCGGCGCAGGAGCCAGGCGAGGGCGAGCTGCGAGGGCGTCGCGTCATGGCGCTTCGCCGCGGCATCCAGCGGACCGCCTTCTCGCGCCAGCTTGCCGGTGGCCAGCGGGAACCACGGGATGAACGCGATGCCGTTCGCCTCGGCGTAGTCGAGCACGTCCTCCGAGGCGCGATCGGCGAGGTTGTAGCGGTTCTGCACGGAGACGATGTCGACGATCCTCCGCGCGGCCTCGAGCTGCTCTACCGAGACCTCAGAGAGGCCGAGGTGGCGGATCTTGCCCTCCTGCTGCAGGGCGCCGAGCTCGCCGAGCTGGTCCTCCAGCGGAAGATCGGCGTCGATGCGGTGCAGCTGGAGCAGGTCGATGCGCTCGAGCCCGAGGTGGCGCAGGTTGAGCTCCACCTGCTGGCGGAGGTACTCGGGGCGGCCGACCGGGGTCCACTGGTTGGGGCCCTGGCGGGTGAACCCGACCTTGGTCGCGATCACGAGGTCGTCGGCGTACGGGTGCAGCGCCTCGCGGATGAGGTGGTCGGCCTCGAACGGCCCGTAGGAGTCGGCCGTGTCGATGAGCGTGATGCCGAGCTCGACAGTGCGGCGCAGCACGCGGATGGCGCCGTCGTGGTCGCGCGAGGGCCCCCACACGCCCGGCCCGGGCAGCTGCATCACGCCGTAGCCGAGGCGGTGGACCGGAAGGTCGCCGCCGATCGAGAAGGTACCGGATGAGGCTGCAGGCTGAGTGGTCATGGGGGAGGTAACGGTTGATAACACGTCCGCATTCCACCGCGAGTGTTCACCCGAATGTCACCGCCATGGTGCAGCATTGCCCCTCGTGACCTACACGGAGCACTTCTATCTGATCGAGGACGGGCACGGTCGTTGGACCATTCGCCACCAGATCACGGACATCATCGCGGGCACCATCCTGCGCACCGCCGGAGGCTTCCGGCTCAAGAACGAGCACGCCCGCACCATCGGCAACTTCGACTCGATCGAGAGCGCCCTGGAAGGGCTCTACGCCGTGGTGTGACCCGTCAGGGCGTCGATCAGCCCGGGGAACTTCGCGTCGAGCTCAGCCCGGCGCAGTTGGATCCAGTGGTTGCGTCCCTCGACTATCGTGCGGGTCACGCCCGCCTCGCGCAGGGTCTTGAAGTGGTGCGCGAGCGTCGACTTCTGAATCTCGAAGCCCCAGAACTGCGAGCTCTTGGAATGCGGATCGCCGTCCACGAGTTGTTGGATCATGCGCAGCCGAATGGGGTCGGCGAGCGCCTTGAGCACGTCGACGAGTTCGACGGACTCCATGGGGGGCGACGGATATAGTTCGACGTCCATCGAACTATGCTAGCCTGCACTGTATGACGAGCATCGAACAATCATACCCGCCGAGGCTGTACCCGAAGCTGGCTGTGCTCGCGGTCGGGCTGTTCGCCGTCGCCACCAACGGGTTCATGATCGCGGGCATCCTGCCGTCGATCGCGCAGACCCTGGGCGTGCACGCCAGCGACGTGAGCTACTCCATCACGTGGTACTCGATCACCGTCGCGATCGCGGCGCCCGTCATCTCGATCCTGTTCCCCCGGATGTCGCGGACCACCCTCATGGCGAGCGGGCTCGTCCTCGTCGCCCTCGGCACGCTCATCGCCGCGGTCGCGCCCACCCTGCTCGTGTTCACTCTCGGCCGCGTGCTCGCTGGCCTGGGCGGCGCGGCCCTGGTCCCGGCGGCGACGGCAGCCGCGGCTGCCCTTGCCCCCGTTGCCCAGCGGGGACGGGCCATTGCGTTCGTGGCCGTCGGGTTCACGGCATCCACCGCGTTCGGTGCTCCGCTCGGAACCGCGATCGCCGCAGCGGGCGGATGGCGCGTGCCGCTGTTCGGCCTTGCCGGGCTCGCCGTGATCGTCGCCGTCGCCGTGGCGCTCTTCGTCCGCGGCATCCCGGTCGGCGCGCCGATCTCGGTGGGCCGCCGGTTCGCGATCCTCGGCAACCGCCGGATCGTCCTCACCCTGTTCGCGACCCTTCTCGCGGTCGCGGGGTTCAACATCGTGTACATCTTCAGCTCCTCGGTCACGGCCGAGGCGACCGGCGGCAGCGGATCGCTCCTCGCCGGCCTGCTCCTCGTCTTCGGCGTGGCCGGTATCGCGGGCAACCTGCTCTCGGGCCGGCTCACTGACCGCTACGGCAACCGGCGCGTCTCGCTCGTGTTCTTCGGCCTGCAGGTGCTCGTGCTGCTGGCCCTGCCGTTCCTCGCGACGAGCCTGGTGGGCACCGGCATCCTGTTCGCCATCTGGGGCATCGCCGCGAACGCCTCCCTGCTTCCGGTGCAGCACCGCCTGATCGAGATCGATCCGGCGACCTCGGGCGTCGCGCTCTCCTGGTACTCGACCGCGCTCTACGCGGGCATCGCGCTCGCGCCGCTCGTCGGCGCCGCCGCCCTGCACATCGGCGGCGGCGAGCTCGTGCCCCTGTTCGGCGCGATCGCCTCAGCGCTGGGGCTGCTCGCGTTCCAGCTCGGCTGGGTGCGCAGCCCCGCGGCGGTCACGGCCTGACGCGGGTCGCGGCGGGTCGAACAGCAGCAGCTCCGGTAGCGACGTCGCGAAGTAGTCCGGCGCGGCGCCCGGCACCGGGGCTGCCGGATGCTCGGCCTCGACGACCTCGGCAGACCGCCCGAGCGCCACGAGCGCGGCGGCGCGCACTTCCTCGATGTGGCCCGTGGGAGCGAGCAGGTGCCGCGCTTCGCCGAGGGTGGCGGGCGGCTGCAGTGCGCGATCGGCCAGAGCCAGGGCATCCGTCGGGTCCGTCGCGAGTCGGGCCAGCGCGAGGCAGGCGTGCTCCCAGGCGGCGAGCGAGCGGCCCTCGCCGCCCTCCCAGGGCGCGAACGACCGGGACTCGAGGATCGCCACCGCGTCCTGCGCGCGGCCGACGGCGACGAGCAGCTCGCAGTACTCCACGGTGAGGTCGTCGCGGTCGAACACGATCGCGGTGCCGAGCCGCTGGAGGCGCTCCGTCGCCGTGGCCCCGGCACGCCCCAGCAGCTGGTCGGACTCGTACCAGAGCCGCGCGTCGAGCGGCGCGAGCACGAGCGCGCGCTCGTACAGTGCGGCGGCCTCTGCGCCGTCGCCGGTCGTGTTGTAGGTCGCGATCGCCGCGTTGCGGAGCGCGACCGGGTCGACGAGGCCGGCGTCGATCCCTGCGCGCCACAGCTCGAGCGCCTCGGCCGTGCGTCCGCGGTCGTAGAGGAGCATCGCGAGCATCGCCCGCGCACGGCCGTCTCGGGGGTTGGCGGCGACCGCGGCGACGAGTGCGTCGTGGTCGTCGAGCCCGTGCGGGAAGGCGCGGTCGGCGGGGGCGGTGGACGCCATCGCGCGGGCGGAGGCCGCGGCATCGCCGTCGAGCAGGGTCGCCAGGTGGTAGAGCGCCATCGGCCGACTCGCGCCGACGGCCGCGCGCTCGAGCAGGTCGGCGGCACGGCTCGCCTCCCCCATCGCGGCGAGTTCGAGTGCGACGTCGATGAGCGTCTGCGGGTCGGCAGTGCCGGGCAGCCCGCTGAGGGCGAGGGCGAGCTGGTCCAGCGGGTCGCGGGCGAGTGTCGCATCGAGCACGGCCCGCGACTCGTCACCGCGGCCGAGGCGCTCGAGCACCACGGCCTCGATCCCGAGCGCGCGCGAGTCGTCGGCGCCCACGGAGTGGGCCCTGCGGACGCGCTCGAGGGCCTGCGCGGAACGGCCGGCCGCGGCATCCATGCGGGCCAGCTCGACCAGCGCGGCGTGCTCCCACTTGCCGTCCCACGTCGCCTTGGCGAACGAGTCGTAGGCCTCGCCGCCGCGGGCGAGCCGGGCGAGCACGAGCCCGCGCAGGTAGGAGGCCTCGCCGTCGGCGGGGTTGAGGTTGCGCGCGGTGAGGCGCACGAACGCGCTCTCGAGGTGCGCGAGGGCTAGCTCGTACTCACCGGAGCGGTAGTGGTGGTCGGCGAGCGACACGTTGCTGCGCACGTCGTGCGGATCGCGCGCGACGGCCTCCCGCCAGTACGGCAGCGGCGAGCGCGTCGGGTGGCGGTACTGCGCGAGGTGCACGCCCGTGAAGTAGAGCTCGTCGGCGGAGGCGATCGCCGAGGGCAGCGGCGGCTCGGTCGCGGTGGCCGGTTCAGGCTGGCCGGATGCCTCGTCCCGCGGCCGCCACCGGAGCAGCTCGCCACCGCCCACCGAGACGACGAGCACCACCTCGCTCGCGGCGCGGCTGCCCACCTCCACGCGCTCCTCGTACGGGGATCCCGGCCCCAGCTCCCCCTGCCACAGCGAGAGCAGCTCGTCGGTGGCGGCGTCGCGCAGCGCGACAGTCGCGTTGCGGCGCACCGCGGTAGTGGCGGCGCCGAGGGTCGCGATTCCGTCGGCCACCTCGAGGTGCACGGCCGCGTCGAGGTTGGCCTGGTGCACGACGCCGATGCCCTGGATCGGGTACCAGGTCTGCGTGAAGGTCTTCGTCTCGCCGGGCATGAGCCACGCGAAATCCGGCTGGTTGTCGGTGTAGACGCCGGCCATGAGCTCGACGTACGGGCCGTCCCCGTCGGTGAGCAGCGCGTCCCACGCGTGGCCGAAGGGGGCGTTGCCCCAGGTCCACTGCTTCTTGCCGGGGGCGATGTGCCGGTCGGCGACGTGCACGAACCCGGCGCGGGCGGCGTGGTCGTAGCCGCCGAAGAAGTCGTCGACGGTGTCGACGATCATGTACGACGTGGGCACCGGGATGTTCCGGTAGAAGTCGAGCCGGTCGCCGCCGCCGGCCGCCCGGGCCGGGTAGTCGACGCCGTAGTACGGCCGGTCGGCCGCGGGGAACGCCGTGATCGCGCGCCTCGCATGGTCGGCCACGAAGCGCACATCGGTGGGGAAGAACGACTGGTAGTCGTCGTGGACGCGCGCCGCGACGTTGGCCCACCAGAGGAAGGTGTGCACCTCGCTCGTGCGGTTGTGCAGCCTCACCACGAGCTCGACCGTCGCGCGGTCGGGGTGCAGCCGCACCCCGTGCATCCCCTTCATGCGGTCGAACGGGTCGTGGTCGGAGTTCCAGACGGTCACCGAGCCGTCGTCGCCCTCCTCGATGCTGAAGTCGACGGGCAGGAACGTGCCGGGCCGGTGGTGCTGCGGCCAGTTGAACTCGACGCCGCCCGAGATCCACGGACCGGCGAGGCCGACCAGCGCGGGCTTGATGACGTTGTTGCGGTAGAAGAAGTCGTAGCCCGCGGCCTTGTCGAAGCCGACATGGATGCGACCCCCGAGCTCCGGCATGACCATCAGGCGGATCCAGCGGTTCTCCAGGTGGACGGCCTGCCACTCGTGGTCGACGGGCTCCGTGGCGATGCGGTCGGTGAACGGGATCGGGTACACCCGGCCGCTCGAGCCCTGGTACACCCGGCGGTCGAGGAACATCGGGTAGCGGTCGGACTCGTGCGGCTCGTAGGTCGGGATCGTGACGGGCTCGCTCCACACGATCGCACCGCCGCCGGCGAGGCGGGCGGCGAGGCGCTCGGGGGCAGGAGGGAGTTCGAAACGTGCGGCACTGGCGTTCATCGTGCTGCAAGTCAACCGGCAGGACGGGCCGCCCGGAATGAGCGAACTTCGTGCGCGCATGGACAATCCGCTGATGATGGCATACTGGGCGCGTGCCCATCCAGGAAGGCTTCAGAGACCAGCGCTTGAGCGTCGTGCCGCGGCGCACGGTCGTCGAGGCGCTCGCCCGACCGGTCACCCGGCGGCTCGTCGTGACCGACGGCGGTCACTACCCTCACGCGGTCGATCACTTGATGCAGCGGCCCGCGGGAATCGACGAGACGATCGTGATCGTGTGCGTGAGCGGCACCGGCTGGGCGAACATCGCCGGCACGCAGCACCGCATCGGGTCGAACACCGCGCTCGTGATCCCGGGCGGAACTCCCCACGCCTACGGCAGCTCCGAGGGGTCGCCATGGACGATCTGGTGGTGCCATCTGCGCGGCAGCGACCTGCCAGAGCTCATCGCCGAGATGGGCGTCTCAGCCGCCAAGCCGGTGGTACCGATCCGGCACATCGAGCGCGCCGTCGCGCTACTCGACGAGATCGTCGCCACCCTCGAGCGCAACCACGCGCCGGCCAGCCTGATCGGCGCCGCCGGGACCGCGTGGAAGCTTCTCACCCAGATCGTGATCGACCGGTCGCTGCCCTCCCCCGGCGATCCGCTGCAGCGGGCGATGGCCTACCTGTCGGAGCGCTACGACAGCACCGTGCGGGTCTCCGACCTCGCCGCACTCGTGGGCGTCTCCCCGTCGCACTTGAGCGCCCAGTTCCGCCGCGCGACCGGCGGCGGAGTACTCGCGCACCAGACCGCCCTGCGCATGGCCAGGGCCCGGCAGCTCCTCGACACCACGAACGTGCCCATCAACGAGATCGCCCGTGAGGTCGGCTACGACGACCCGTTCTACTTCTCACGCCACTTCCGGCGCCTGCACGAGGCGAGCCCGACCGAGTACCGCGAGCGCGACAAGGGCTAGTCGGCGTACCGCACCTCGATCTCGGCCTCGACTCTCGCAGGGTCGGGCGGCGCTTCGAGCTGGGCCTGCACCGCCGCGCGGCGGCCGGTGCCGGCACCGCGCACCTGCTGCGCCGCCCACATCGACGCGTACAGCCCGTCGAGGGCGAGGAGCTCCTCGTGCGTCCCGTGCTCGACGATGCGGCCCCGGTCGAGCACGAAGATCCTGTCGCACCGGATGACCGTGGCGAGGCGGTGCGCGATGAGCACCACGGTCGACGACTCGAGCCGGCCGAAGACGTCGTCGATGATCGCGGCCTCCGTCAGGGCGTCGAGGTCGCTCGTCACCTCGTCGAGGATGTAGAGGTCGGTCTCCTTGAGGAGCGCCCGCGCGAGTCCCAGGCGCCTGCGCTCTCCGCCCGAGAGTCCACTGCCCGCCTCCTCGAGGACGGTGTTCATCTGGTGCGGGAGCCGCGCGACGAAGTCGTCGGCGTGCGCCCGGCGCAGGGCGTCGCGCACACTGGAGTCCGTGGCATCCGGTGCCGATAGGCGGACGTTGTCGACGACGGAGCGCGAGAACAGCTCGACCGATTGGGGGACGTAGGCGACGGAGCGCCGGATGTCTCGCGCGCCGAGCTCGCGGGTGTCGATGCCGCCCAGGGCGATCCGGCCGCGCTCGGCGGCGTACACCTTCAGGATCAGCTTCGCGACGGTCGACTTGCCGCTGCCGCTCGGCCCGACGAACGCGACCTTCGAGCCGGCCGTCACGGTGAACGACACGTCGTCGAGCGCGAGCTCCCGGAGGTTGTACCGGAAGGAGACGTGGTCGAACGACACCGATCCTTCGCCAGCGCGGCGCGCGGCACCGCCTGGCGCTTGCACCGCCTCGCTGTCGTGGTCGAGGATCTCGCCGATCCGCCGCAACGAGAGGCTCGCCTCCTGCCAGCTGAGCTGCAGCCCCACCAGGCGCGTCACGGGATCGATGAAGAACCCAGACAGCGCGACGAACGCCATGAGCCCGCCGAGGGTGAGCTCGCCGGAGAGGATCCGCGAGACGCCCAGGGCGAGAAGTGCGAGCCCGACCGCCGCCTGGATGAACGACGACAGAGTGGACTGCACGTTGCCGAGCATCCCCTCGTGGAAGGAGATGCGCAGACTCCGGACGTACTCGCGCTCGACGCCCTCCATCTCCCGCTCCTCGTTCGCCTCGAGCTTGATGCCCTCCACCCCGCGCAGCCCCTCGATGATGCGGGAGTTGAGAATCGAGGCCTGCTCCATCTGCTCCTGGTTCACCCTGCGGTACGGCCGCCGGAACGCGAGCACGAGGGCCACGGAGAGCACCACGAACACCCCGATGACGAGGAAGAGGCCTCGGTTCATCACGAAGAGGACAGTGCCGGTCACGGCGGCCATGACGACGTCCATGACCACGGTCAGTGCAGCACCGGTGAGCACGTTCTTGATCGTGAGGGCGTCGCCGAAGCGGGTGAGGACGTCGCCGACCGACCGCGAGGCGAAGAACGACATGGGCAGGCTGTAGACGTGCCGGAAGTAGCCGAGGATCAGCGGGATGTCGATGCGCTGCGAGAGGTGCAGGACTATCCACTGCCGGACGAACTGAACCAGGTGCTGCACGACCGCGACCGCGAGGAACAGGACGAAGACGGGCACGAGCAGGTTCTCGAGCTGGAACGGCACGACCTCGTCGAACAGGATCTTGGTCACGAGCGAGGAGGCGATGCCGAGCACGGTGAGGATCACCGAGCTCACGACCGCCCAGGCGAACAGCCCCTTCTGCGGCGTCAGCAGGCCGATGAACCTGTCCGCCGTCGCGCGGGTGCGGCCCCGCTGCCGAACGAAGTCCGAGGTGGGCCCCAGCACCACGAGCACCCCGGTGAACTTCTGCAGAAAGACTTCCAGCCGCACGGTCGTCGACGCGCGCGCGGCGGGATCTCCGATGACGAGCGAACGCCGCCCGACGCGGTGGATGACGACGAAGTGCGGATCGCCGGCCGCGTTCCACACCTGCGCGATGCACGGGAGTGCGTACCGGGAGAGGAGGCCGTCGCGGTCGACGCGCACCGCTTTCGCATCGAGGCCGAGCTCCTCGGCCGCGCGCAGGAGGCCCCTCAGGCTGGTGCCCCGGATGTCGGTGCCCATCGCATCCCGCAGGCCGGTGATGCTCACCTGCCTGCCGTGCGCGCCGGCCACCATGGCCAGGCACGCCGCCGCGCAGTCGGAGCTGTCGTGCTGCTGGACGTGGACCCTACGCATCCGCGCCTCCCGCCGAGAAGCCGAGCAGGCCGAGGAGGTACTGGAGGTAGGTCTCCTCGTCGTACACCAGGTCGACTCGCACGGCGGTGCCGTTGCCGAGGTCGTGGTGCTTGCCGTCCCGGTCGACGAGGTAGTACCTGTCGAGATCGACAGAGATGCCGAACACCGATTGGGTGCCGGTCGAGCCTCCGGAGTCGAGCACCGTCACGTCGCTGTCGATCGACGCGATGGTGCCGTCGATCTTGTCGTACACCGCCGCGGGCAGCCCCGACACGGTGACCCGAACCGGGTCTCCTACGCCGACGAACTCCCGGTCGGGCACGGCCAGGTAGACCCGAACGGCGAGGCCGGCGTCGGCAGCCGCGATCGTGCCCAGGGTCTGGCCGACGGTGACGACCGTGCCGGGCTTGAGGTGCGGGTCAAGGTAGACCTCGCCCGACGCTGCAGCCGAGACCGTATAGCCGAGCACTTGCGATTCAAGGGCGGACCCGTGGATCGTGAGTTCGTCGATCTGGCGGCGCAGGGTTGCCGCCTGCTCGGCCGCCGCGCTCTGGGCGGCGTTCAGCACCCCGGCCGCCTTCACCCGGTTTCCGGCTATCGCGTTGTCGATCTCGACCGCGGTGTAGCCGAGGGCTGCGAGGCTCGGTGGGTCGACCCGTAGTTGCGCCTGCTGGTTCGCCAGCGACTCGAGCTGGTAGTAGAAGTAGGACTCCTCCGGGTTGGCGGGGTCGAAGTCGTTGAGGTCGTTCTCCAGGTCGGCGCTGTAGCGAGCGTGCAGCGCGAGCTGCTTGTTGAGCGCGGCAAGCTGGTCGTCCACGGCCTTCTTCTCGATGGCGAGGTCGCCGCTCTCGACGACGATCATGGGATCGTCCTTCTTGACCGTGGACCCGTTGGGCGCAGCCACCTCGAGGATCCGCCCGGAGACGGTGCTCATGACGTAGGTGCGGTTCTCGCTCTCGACGTCGCCGGCGGCCTGCACGATGCTCGGCTTGGTGGTGACCGCTGCCCAGACCCCTGCGGTCGCCAGCGCAACCAGCGCCAGGGAGATGACGAAGAACCCGAACACCGGTGGGCGCTTCTCGTAGAGGATCCTGCTGTCGGTGAGCTCGTCGAGCCTCAGCGTGCGCACGCTAGAGCTCCTCCCGGGTCACGGCGAAGATGTCGGCAGAGAGGGCCGTGCCCTCCTGCTCGACGAGCACGATGTAGTAGGTGCCGGCGAGAGGAACGCCGTTCTCGTAGGAGAACACGGCGAGCTTGCCGTAGGCGACCTGCATGTGGGCTGCATCGCCGCGAAACGTCGCGAGCACGCATCCCGATACTTCGACAGCCGGGCTGAAGCGGAACCTCTCTCCGTCGCCATCGATGGGCGCGCTTGCCTGCCGCATCAGCTCGGTGCTCGGCGGGTTCCGCCCGTTCTCGTGGTCGACCTGCAGGACCTGCACGAGGGGGCCGCGCGGCACCGCCCCTTGCGCACGGATGAACCGATTGAGGCTGGTCGCCGCTTCGTGGATGTGGGCGGGGTCGTCGATCTCTGCTCGAACTCGGACCGTGTTCTCCAGAAGGAGCGTCCGGGGGTACTGGATTTCAATGGGCTTGTTCATCAACGAAAGCCGGGCGCCGGTCGCGGCGGCGGGCCGCGACCGGCGCTGGGTGTCCTTCCTCTAGCTTTGCTGCTCGGGGTGCGGCGCCTCGCGCACGGGCGAGGCAGAGCGGGGCAGGCTCGCGGCACTCCAGATCTGGAAGCCCATCCCGATGACGATCAGCACTGCGAACCCGAGGGGCAGGTAGTTGCCCAGCACGGAGCCGGCAGTGAAGATCGCAATGACTATCGCGTCGATCACGACGATGACGCGCAGGTGCAGGGAGGCCACGATCAGATCATCGAGTAGAACTTGTTCTCGAAGCCCAGCGCGAATGCGCCGCCGAAGACCGGGCCGCCGTAGTTGAGGATGTAGCCGCGGATCCCCCACTTCTGCGCCTGGTACTCGGGGTTGCGCAACCCCGCGTAGTACGCCCGCTCGCCCGCGATCTGCCCCGTCGCGTACGAGGCGCCGATCGCACCGATCACTCCGCTGATGATCGCCAGCACTGCGCCGATCGCCGCGCCGCCGTCCACCTCATCGAATTCCTCCTCGCCGATCTCCGCGTACCGGACGGGCATCTCAAGCGTTGCTGACATCGTGCACTCCTATCTCGTCATGTGCGCTCGTATGAGCACACTTGTATGAGGAAGATAGCAAGCCGGCACCGAGCCTGGTGGCCGTGTGAGTAACTCGTCAGACCAGCCGGATGCCCCAGCTCGCCGTCCACGTCTCGCCGGGCTCGAGCCACCGCAGCCCCTCGCCGCTGCGCAGCGCATTCGGCGGGGCGGTCATCGGCTCGACCGCGATCGCGCCGCCCTCCGCGCCCGGGAACTCGGGCGTCACGTACACCTGCGCGTAGGCGAAGACCTCGTCGGCCCAGAGCTGCACCTCGCGTGAGTCCGGCGCGCGGAGGCGGTGCATGACCAGCCCGTCGTAGGTGCGCAGAGCCGTGTAGCAGGCGTGCGGCACGGCGTCCGCGACGCTGCGGCCGCGCCGCAGGTCGAACTGCGTGCCCGCGACGTCGAACGACCCGCGCGGGATGTGCCGCTCGTCGAGGTCGAGCGCGCGATCGGCCTCGATGGTCAGGACGAGCTCGCCCACCGGGGAGTCGCCGAGGCGCAGGTACGGGTGGGCGCCGATCGCGACGGGTGCGGGCCGGTCGCTGCGGTTCGTGATCCGGTGGGTGACGCGGATGCCCGGGCCGACCAGGCGGTACTCCACGCTCGTGTCGAGCTCGAACGGGTAGCCGTCGCCGCCGTCGACCGCCGCCGCGAGCGTCACCCCGTCCGGCGAAGCGGCGACCGGGGCGTACCGCGTGTCGGTGAGGAGCCCGTGGTTGGCGTTGCCCAGCTCCGGCTCCGTGAGCTCGAGCTGCTGCATCCGGCCGTCGAGGGGCCAGCGGCCCTCCTCCACCCGGTTCGGCCACGGCACGAGCACCATGCCCGCGCCGAGCGGCGGCTGCTCGTCGAGAGTGCCGCGCACGAGCTCTACCCCGTCGACGGTGAGGCGGCGCAGGCTCGCGGCGTGCTCGGAGACCACCGCGGTCGCGCCCGTGCTGCCGCGGAGCTCGTGGAGCGCCGCGACCTCGGTGCCGGTCACGCGCCCGGGACGGCGGTCGCGCGCAGCAGCACGGACCGGTCGGGGTCGAGCGACGGCGCCTCGACGCCGAGCGTGCCGAGCACCCGGCCCGGGAGCACGACGCCCTCCGCGAACCACGGGGGCAGTACGCCGCCCGGCGCGGCGCCGGGGAAGACGGGCTGCACGCGGTAGACGGTGGCGTCGTCGAGTCCGGGCAGGCGGATGCGGCCAGGGGGCCAGGTCGCGGCACGCTCGACGACGCTGAACGCGTAGAGGGCTGCCGAGGCATCCGGCGCGACAACGCCCTCGAGGCGCAGCGCCGACGAGAGGTCGCCGTGCACGACAGAGCCGGTGTGCAGCAGCGCGCGGTGCTCCTTGTGGAAGGCGACCCAGCCCTTGAGCTGGGCGAACTCATCCTCAGACGCCTCGAGCAGGTTGACCTCCACGCCCAGGTGCCCCCACAGCGCCTTCTCGGCGCGGTAGTCGAGCGGGTGCGAGCGGTGCGTGGTGTGCGAGTCCTCGGCGCCGATGTGGGTGCCCTGCAGCTCCGGCGGCAGGAGCAGTCCCGTCCAGCGCTGGATCTCGAGCCGCTCGTGCGGGTCGTTGCAGTCACTCGGCCAGACCCGGTCGGCGAACTGCATGACGCCGAGGTCGATGCGGCCGCCGCCGCTCGCGCACGACTCGATCTCGAGGCCCGGATGCGCGGCCTTGAGCTCGCGCATCATGCGGTACACCTGCTCGACCTGCCGGCGCACGCCCGGGCGGCCGGTGGGAGTGTGGCCAGCATCGAGCAGGTACCGGTTGTGGTCCCACTTGATGTACGCGATGCCGAGGGAGGCGACGAGTGCCGAGACCTGTCCGAAGACGTGGTCGTACGCCTCCTCGTGGCCGAGGTCGAGCACGTGCTGGTGGCGGCTCGGCAGGCCGGGCCCGTGGCCGGCGTCGAACACCCAGTCCGGATGCTCGCGCGCAAGCTCCGAGTCGAGATTGACCATCTCCGGCTCGAACCACAGGCCGAAGTCCATGCCGAGCTCGCGCACGCGCTGGGCGAGGGGCTCGAGTCCCGACGGCCAGACCGCCGCGTCCACCGTCCAGTCGCCGAGGGACGAGGTGTCGTCCCGCCGCCCGAGGAACCAGCCGTCGTCGACGACGAACCGCTCGGCGCCCAGCTCGGCGCTGCGCTCCGCCAGCCGCATCAGCGTCTCGGGGTCGTGCTTGAAGTAGACGGCCTCCCAGGTGTTGACGATGACGGGCCGCGCCGTCGAGGGGTGCTCGGGCCGCGACCGCAGGTAGCCGTGGAAGCGCGCGGCGAGCTCGTCGAGCCCGTCGCCCCAGGAGGCGTAGAGCCACGGCGTCTCGTAGGTCTCGCCGGCAGCCAGCACGACCTCGTCGGGCAGGAGCAGCTCGGCGCCGGAGATCCGGCGCGAGTCCGCGGGGACGCGCTCGGCGGCGGCCACCTGGTTGCCGCTCCACGCGACATGGATGCCCCACACGCGACCGGAGCGGAAGCCGAAGCCCTCCTCGCCCGCGAGCAGGAGCATGGTGTTCTCGAGCCCGGGCTTGCCGCCGCGGGACTCGCGCACCCACGCTCCGACGCCGAACGGGTGCCGCTGCGGAACGCGCTCGAGCGCCCAGCGCCCGGTGAAGTCCAGCAGCTCGGTCGCCTCGGACGGAACCGGCACGGCGAGCTCGAGGGTCTCGACGCGCCAGGGCTCCCCCGCGTTCGTGATGGCCGCCCGCTGGCGCAGCAGCCCGCTCGGCAGCAGCTCGAGCTCGATGCGCAGTGCGAGCTGATACTCGGGGTCGTCGGCTTCGCAGGTGAGGAGGGTGCCGTCGAGGGCGTACGTCGCATCGCGGAACTGCGGCGCCCACCGGGCACCGCCGCTCGAGCCCACGACGCCGGGGCGGCCGAGCCACCCCTCCGGCAGCTGGGCGACGACCGGGACGGGCTGGGGGTAGGTCACCGCGCTGTCGCCGACGGCGGGCAGGGCTGCACGCGCGAGGTCGTCGAGTGCGGCATCCGTCAGCTCGCCCAGGTCTGCGCCCCAGTGCAGGATGCGCGGCAGCCTGCCGCTGTCGGTAGCGACGACGACGCTCGTGCCGCCGGCGCGGAGGTGGATCACGCCGCTCATCCTTTCAGCCCGCTCGAGGCGATGCCGGCGAAGAACTGGCGCTGCAGTGCGATGAAGACCACGACGAGCGGGATCGTGCAGACGAGCGCGCCCGCCATGAGGGTCGGGTAGTTGGTGCCGAACTGGCCCTGCATGCTCGCGAGGCCGACGGTGAGCGGGCGGTTGCCGCCCGCCGGGGAGACGATGAGCGGCCAGAGCAGGTCGTTCCACGAGTAGAGCGACGTGAGAACGGCGAGCGCCGCGATCATGGAGCGCGCCATGGGCAGCATGACGCTCCAGAAGGTGCGCAGCGTTCCGGCGCCGTCGAGGCGGGCGGCCTCCTCGTACTCCTTGGGCATCGTCATGAACGCCTGGCGCATGAGGAAGGTGCCGAAGGCGGAGAAGATGCCCGGGATCGCGAGCGCGGGCAGGGTGTTGAGCAGCCCCAGCCCCTTCATGAGGTCGAACTGTCCGAGCAGGAACAGCTGGCTCGGCACCATGAGCATCAGGAGGAAGAGCACGAACAGCACGTTGCGCCCGGGGAAGCGCAGGCGGGCGAACGCGTAGCCCGCGAGGGCCGCGACCAGCACCTGCCCCACGACCCGCAGCACGAGGGAGATCGCCGACACCCCGAACTGCGCCCAGAACGGCACCGAGGCGAAGAAGGTCTCGAAGGCCGCCGTGGTCGGGTGCGCGGGGATGATCGTGGGCGGGAGCGTCGAGACCTCGTTGTTGGTCTTGAACGCCGTGAGGATCTCCCACACGAACGGCACCACCATGAGGGCGACGGCGATGATGAGGATGACGTGGATGCGCCACTCCCCCCGGCTCGCCGCCGAGCGCCGGCTAGTCATAGACAACCCACTTCTTCTGGAGCCGGAACTGCAGCGCAGTCACGGCCATGATGATGATGAGCAGCACGATCGCGATGGTGGCCGCGAACCCCTGCTTGAACTGGACGAACGCGGCGTCGTAGAACAGGTACACGATCGTCTTCGAGTCGCCGAGCGCCGTGTTGTTGACGCTGCCGAGCATGACGAAGACGAGGTCGAACATCTGGAACGCGGAGATCGTCGTGAGGATGGTCACGAAGAAGATGCTCGGGCTCAGTAGCGGCAGCGTGATGGAGAAGAACTGCTGCACCCGGTTGGCGCCGTCGAGGGAGGATGCCTCGTACAGCTCGGTCGGGATCGACTGCAGCCCGGCGCCCAGGATGATGAGGTTGACGCCGAGGCCCATCCAGATGCCCACGACCGCGAAGGCGTAGATCGTGAAGCGCGCGTCGGCCACCCAGTACTCGCCGGGGATGCCCACGAGCGAGAGCACGTAGTTGAGCAGTCCGAAGTCGCCGTTGAGGATGAAGCGCCACACCATGCCGACCGCGACCGGGAGGGTCACGACCGGGAGGAAGAACAGCACCCGGTAGATCGCCTTGCCCCGCGACACCTGCTGGATGAGGGCGGCGAAGACGATGGCGAGCGGGATGCCCAGCAGCACGAGCACGGTGTACAGGGCCGTGTTGCCGAGGGCCTGCCAGAAGCCGGGGTCGCCCAGCAGCTTCGCGTAGTTGTCGACGCCGTTGAACTTGCCCGGCCCGAAGACCGGGACGTTCATGAAGCTCTTGATGAAGGTGGAGATGAAGGGCCAGAGGTAGAGGGCGGCAAGGCCGATGAGCGCCGGCGCGATCATCGCCAGCGCCCACCAGTCGGTGCGCGCCCCGAGCCCGGTGCGGCGACGGGGCCGCCCCACCGGGCTCGAAACGTTGCTTGTCATCAGCCCTCGGCCAGGACCTTATTGATCGCGTCGGCGTAGGCCTTGGCGGCGTCCGCAGCGGAGGTCGTTCCGTTCCAGGCGTCCGTCAGGTAGTCGCCCTGGACGCCCTGCCACGCCGCCGCGTTGCCGTTGACCGGCAGGGGCACCGAGTACGCCTGGGCGTCGATGAACACCTGCAGGTTCTTGAACTCCGGCATCGCGTCCATCCAGGTCTGCGCGGTTCCCTTGTACGCGGGGAGCACTGCACCGGACTCGGCCTGGATCTTCGCGGCCTCGGGGCCGCTCGCGAACATCAGGAACTTGGCGGTCTCGTCCGGGTGCTTCGTCCCGACGTAGCCGACGTTCTCGATACCGCTGCTCACAGTGGCCTGCTTCTTCCCGGTGGGGAGGGGAGCAACATCCACGTTCGGGCGGAGCTCCGTGTTGTTGTAGAGCTGGAGCGCCCAGTATGCACCAGACCAGTACATCGCGACCTTGCCCTGCTCGAACATGGTCTCGGCCTCGGTGTCGGAGAGCTGCTGGAGCGTCGGCGAGGAGCCGTCGGCCTGCAGGTCGGTCCAGAACTTGATGCCCTCGATCGCCTCGGGGCTGTCGATGGCGGCGGTCTTGCCGTCATCGGAGATCACCTGGCCGCCGGCCTGGAAGATCGTGTTGTAGTAGCCGCCCTGGTAGTCGATCGGAGCGGCAACGCCCCAGACGCCGGCCTCGGGGTTGGTGAGCTTCTTGGCCGTCTCGCGGAAGTCCTCCCAGGTCCAGTCGGCTGCCGGGTAGTCGACGCCCGCGGCGTCGAACAGCGCCTTGTTGAACCAGACCGCGTTGGTGTCGAAGTCCTTCGGGAGGCCGTAGAGCTTGCCGTCGCCCTGGTCGTACAGGTCGATGACCGCCTGCGGGTAGTCCGCGAGGTCGACGCCGGCGTTCTTGACGGCGTCGGTGATGTCGAGCAGCTGGTTGCCGGCCGCGTACGGCTGGATCTGCTGCGCGAGCATCCAGAACGCGTCGGGCGCCGTGCCCCCGGCGGCTCCGGTCTGGAGGGTCGACCAGTACTGCGGCCAGGGCAGTTCCTGCACCTCGACCGTGATGTTCGGGTTCTCCTTCTCGAAGGCGTCCGCGATGGCCTGCATCGCGGGGGTCTGGGTCCCGGCCCAGATGCCGTAGGTGATGGTGACGGGCTCGTCGGACCCGGTCTCCGCGGCGGGGGTCGAGCACGCTGCGAGCATGCCCACCGTCGCCACGGCTGCTGCTGCGGCTAGCCATTTCTTGTGCATTGGGTTTCCTTTCATCGCGCCGGTCAACGGTGACCGGCAGTAGGGTGCGGACCGTCGTCGACGGCCGTCACGTGGAGGAGGGCGTCCGCCCAGTCGATGTGCGGCTCCCGGTCGGGGGAGCTCACGCGGAGTTCGAGCACCTGGCCGCCCGAGACGTCCACGGCGACGGGCGTTGCCGCGCCGCCCTGCACGAGGTCGAACGCCGCGCGCTCCACCCCGTCGACGAGGACCGCCGCGCGGGCGGTCAGGGCGTGGTCGGGCGCCGGATGCGGCTGCTGCCCCATCCCGACGAAGGGGGGCTCGTCGTCGATCCCCACGAGGGCCGAGAAGCTGTCGGCGCGACCGCCGAGGTGGAACTGCACCCAGCCCGGTGCCGCCATGCCGATGCCGGTATCGAACGCCTGCCCGCCGATGGACTGCTGCTGCCCGTCCCGCGGGTTGCCGCCGCCGTTCGACTGGTCGCGCTCCACGGGGCCGCTCGCATTGCGGAAGGCGAGGAAGGGGAGCGCGGAGAGCCGGTGCTCACCGGCCGCGAGGGGCCGGAAGATGCGCGCATGGACGACGGCCGGCACGCCGTCATCCCCGGGGCCCTCGACGGTGATGACGCCGAAGTCCGCTCCCGCGAGGGCGCGGACGGTGTGGGTGGTCCCCTCCGCGCGGCTCGTCCAGCCCGCGGGAAGCCGAAGGGATGCCCCGGCGCTCACGGTCAGGGTCGCCTCGTCGCCCACGAGCTCGGCGACGGCAGGAGTGACGGTCGGCGGCTCGACTGTCGCGCGCGGGGCGGCGCGGTGGAGGGGCGTTCCGGGGGCGGCCACGATAGCGGCGAACCCGCCGTCGGCCGCGAGCTGCACGGTGAGCTCGGTCACGCCGGACAG
The DNA here is from genome assembly GCA_025463515.1 of Rhodoglobus sp. Lineage (GTDB taxonomy): Bacteria > Actinomycetota > Actinomycetes > Actinomycetales > Microbacteriaceae > Rhodoglobus. Next base: position 2,942 of record JAODAQ010000015.1, on the reverse strand, counting down.
CGTGGTCTCGGCGAGGTCTGCCGCGGCATCCGTCACGACCCACGCGTCGGCGGGGCCGAGCCCCAGTCGCTCGAGCGGGACGGTGAGCGTGCGCCCGGCCCCTGTCGCGATGCCGCCGATGAACCAGCGGTCGCCGTGGCGGCGCGCGAGCACCGCCTCGGTGTCGGGGTCGCCCGCGAGCAGGAGCGTCTCGTCCCACCAGGGCGCGAGCTCCGCGAGGAAGCGGGCGATGAGGGGGCGGCCGAGGTACACCGCGGTGTCGTCGGCGAAGTGGGTGATGCCGCACTCGAACGCGACGGAGAGCGCGAGCTCGTGCGCGTCGCTCGTGCGACGGCCGGGGGCCGAGAGGGCGACGGGCGTGTAGTCCATGGCGCCGAGCACGTTGCGGGTGAAGGGCAGGATCACGTTGTGCGCGGGCTCGAGCGGCTCGTCGTAGAAGACGTAGTACTCGGCGCCGCGGGCGGCCTCGTAGCCGATCAGGTTGGGCCAGGTGCGGGCCCACCCGCGCGGGATCACGGAGCCATGGACGTTGACCATGAGACCCACGCGGGCGGCTTCGGCGAGGAGCGCGTCGTACCAGCGGTAGCGGTCCTTCGACTCGGACTCCATGAAGTCGACCTTGATGCCGGCGACGCCCCACGAGCGCCACAGGCCGAGACGGCGCAGGTTCTCGGGGCCGTTCAGGTCGCGCCACACCGTCCAGATGTGCACCTGGATGCCACGGATGCTCGCGTACGCGACGATCTCCGGCACCCAGCTGTCGTCCCAGCCGCAGTCGATGAGCAGGTGCTCCCAGCCGAGCTCGGCGGCCTCGTCGACGAGGCGCATCTGGTGCTCGATCTGCGCGCCGGAGTAGAAGTCGCTCCACCACGACCAGGCGGCGCGGCCCGGCCTCACCCAGGCCGCGTCGGCCAGCTCCGGCACGACGGGCGGTGCGAGCTCGTCCACGAACTGCGACTCGACGATCGCCGCGAGGCCGCCCACGATGAAGACGCGCCACGGGCTGACCTCGCCCCGGGTCACTTCGATGGCGGCGTCGGCGGGCACGAGGCGCAGGCCCGCGGGCGTGCGGTCGAGGTGCGAGCCGCTGAACCGGCCGTCGATGCCGGACTCCGTGACGAGCACGTGGTCGCCGGCGGCGGTGCGGATGAGCGCGGGCAGGCCGTAGGCGCCCTCGGCGAGCGCCGGGGCATCCGTGCCGAAGCGCGTGGTCTCGTACCAGGTCTGGTAGTCGAGCATCCAGAGGCGCTCGGTGCCGTCGAGGGGGAGCTCGATGCGGTCGCCCTCGACGCTCGCGACGCCGTCGAGGAGGGGTAGGCGGTAGCGGACCGCAACTCCGTCGGCGGCCACGCGGAGGACGAGCTCCCAGGGGGTGCCGTCGGACTCGCGAAGGGTGACGACACTCTCGGTGTGCTCGGCACTGTGCGGCCCGCGGGCCTTCCCGGATGCCGCGACGAACGACTCCACGACCGTGCGCCGTGTGACGCCCGCAAGAGCAGAGGAGGCACCGTACGCGGCGCCGTTCACGACCGGGCCGACCGGGACCTCGCCGAGGACCGTGCGGCCCTCCGAGGTGACGGTCAGCGTGACGCCGTTCCCCGCTACATGGACGAATGCAGCAAGGGAACCGCGGCGCTCAGCGCACACGATTGCTGCGTCATCCTCATCGATCACAGGGGAACTCCATTGGCCATATCGGGTGTCGGAAAGGGCAGCACCCTCTCGTCTCCAGCGACGCTACCCGCGACCGCAAGGGGCGCAACATGACCGTATTGCGAAGGTGCATGGACAATCCGACGACGTGAAGGGGTGAGGACCTCCCGCTTGCCGGGGAATCCGCGGCGGTGCATGGACAACCGGTGAGTCAATTCTCGCCGATTGCCCTCTCGGCTGGAGGGCGATGGCGAGCGCGGCGCGGCCGCGGGATCCGAACGGAGGCGAGCCCTACAGCCCCAGGCGGTGGCCGGGCGCGCTCTCCCTCTGGCGCGCGGCGAGGGTGTGCGCGATGGAGGCGGTCGCCGGGTAGAGCTCGCGGTAGAGCGTGTACAGCTCGTGGTAGTTCGCGGCGAGCTCGGGCCGCGGGGCGACCAGGCGCTCGACCGGATTCCACGCGGCGATGTCCACGGATGCCACAGCCCCCGCGGCCAGGAACGCGGCGCCGTAGCTCGCGCCGATGGTGACGGAGGGGACCACCTGGGTGAGCCCCGTGACATCCGAGACGATCTGCAGCCAAAGCTCGCCCTGCGTGCCGCCGCCCACGGCGACCACCCGCTGGATGGTGCCGCCGGCCGCCCGGATCGCTTCGACGTTGTGCCGCACGCCCAGGGCCGTGGCCTCGAGCGCCGCCCGGTAGAGGTCGCCGCGGGTGTGCTCGATCGTGAGGCCCGCGATGATGCCGCGGGCGTCGGGGTCGGCGATCGGGGTGCGCTCGCCGGCCAGGTACGGGAGCATGAGCAGGCCGTGCGCACCGGGGGCGCTGGCGGCGGCTTCGGCGAGCAGGGTCGGGTAGTCGGGCGAGCCGAACAGCTCGCGCAGCCAGCCCGTGATCGCGCCGGAGGTCGCCATCCCGCCAGCGAGGTTGCGCGTGCCCTCGAAGGCGCCCACGGTGCCCCACAGCTCGGGGATCGTGATGCGGTCGGCGATCGTGTTCACGAGGAACATGGTCGTGCCGTACATGAGCATGAGGTCGCCGGGGGTCTGGGCGCCGACGCTGACGGCCTCGGTCCAGGCATCGATGGTGCCGGAGACGACCGGGATGCCGACGGGCAGGCCCGTCTCGGCAGCGGCGGCGGCCGAGACCACTCCCACCACCGTGTCAGCCCACACCAGCCGCGGGAGCTCGATCTCCCCGACGATCGGCGCTGCCCACGGCTCGTACCACTGCTGCGCCACCGAGTCGTAGAGCGGCGAGCACTGGCTCGCCGACTGGTGGTCGAGCACGT
>JAODAQ010000043.1 GCA_025463515.1 Rhodoglobus sp. | reverse complement strand
AGCGTCGCCGCATCAGCCTCTCGCTGAAGCAGGCGAACGAGGGCGTCGACCCCGAGGGCACCGAGTTCGACCCGGCACTCTACGGAATGCTCACCGAGTACGACGACCAGGGCAACTACAAGTACCCTGACGGCTTCGACCCGGAGACCAACGAGTGGAAGGAAGGCTTCGAGACCCAGCGCGAGAAGTGGGAGCAGGACTACGCTGCCGCCCAGGCTCGTTGGGAGCAGCACAAGAAGCAGGTCGCGGCCGCAGCACTGCAGGAGGACGTCATCTCCTCCAGCAGCTCCGTCCCGTCCGGCGCTTCCTCGTTCTCGAGCGATGAGGCCCCCGCCAGCGGTGGCGGCACCCTCGCTGACGACGAGTCGCTCGCAGCGCTTCGCGAGAAGCTCTCGAACAACTCCTAGTAGCACCGCACGAACGGCCGGTCCCCTCGGGGGCCGGCCGTTCGTCGTTAAGCGCCCCGCGGCACGAAAACGCAGGAGATCCGCTGGCGTGAGGCCGAGCATCCGCCGATTTGTGCCCGGATGCGCGAATCTCCTGCATTTTCGTTCGTGAACCGACGCGCCGCCTCTCGCCGCACCCAGAGCCCGCCGCGCCCAGAGCCCGCCGAGAGGGGAGTTTGGACGGGCTGCCAGTCGCCTGGCGCCAGAACTCCCCGCTCGATGCCGATTCGCGGCACGGCGCCGGCCCGCGGCACGAAAACGCAGGAGATCCGCTGGCGTGAGCCCGAGCATCCGGGTCTTTGGCCGCCGGATGCCGAATCTCCTGCGTTTTCGCGCGGCAGAGCGCGACGGGCCACCCAGAGCGCGGCTAGGTGCTGAGCTCGACCTCGTCGCCGCGCAGCCCCCGCCGGAAGCGCCGGAACAGCAGCACGAAGCCCACGATCACCCCGCCGATCGCGACGATCACGAGCACGGGCAGGAGCAGGGCGAGCACGCTCAGCAGGACGCTGCCGAAGTCCTCGGCGGTGCTGACCACGGGCGCGGCCGCGCCCACCGTCGCGACGTTGAGGGCGGGCCGGGAGACGGCCTTGCCGATGTGGGTCGCGAGGGCGAGCAGGATGCCGATGGCGATCGGCACCCACGCGTTCGAGGTGAAGAACTGGGCGGGGTCGGTCACGACCGCCGTGCCGGAGCTCGACCCGGTACCGAAGGCGATACCTCCCGCGACCGGCCGCACGAAGAGCTGGATCCAGTCGTTGATCGAATCCACTACCGGGATCTTGTCCGCCACGATCTCGATGACGAGCAGAACACCCAGGATGACGAGCACCCACGGGTTCGAGAGCCACTGCCACTGGGCCGGCAGGTCGACGAAGTCGAGGAACCGGCCGGCGAGTCCGAGGACCAGGAGGGGGATGTAGGCGTTGAGGCCGGCCGCGACCGCGAGCCCGGCGCCGGTGAGAACCTCGAACATGCGGCATCCTCTCGTTCACGCCCTCGTTCACGCCGAGGCTAGCATTACGGCATGTACCTGATCGCCCTCACCGGAGGTATCGCCTCGGGCAAGTCGGTGGTCTCCGAGCGCCTTGCGAGCCACGGCGCGGTGGTCGTGGATGCCGACGTGCTCGCGCGCCGCGTGGTCGAACCGGGCACTCCCGGTCTCAGTAGGATCGCCGAGGAGTTCCCCGGCGTGATCAAGGATGACGGGACGCTCGACCGGGCAGCCCTCGGTGCGATCATCTTCAGCGATCCCGAGCGGCGCGAGGCGCTCAATGCGATCACGCACCCGGAGATCCAGCGCCTCGGCAACCAGCTGTTCGCCGAGGCGAATGCCGCCGACCCCTACGCCGTCGGCGTGTACGACGTGCCGCTTCTCGTCGAGGCCGTGCACGACCGGCCGCGCAAGTACGACCTCGTGGTCGTGGTCCACGCCGACACCGCCATCAGGCTGAACCGCATGATGGAGCTGCGCGGGATGACTCGCGAAGAGGCGACCCACAGGCTCAACTCGCAGGCCTCGGACACCGAGCGGCTCGCGATCGCGGACATCGTGATCGACAGCAACGGTACCCTCGAGCACACTCTCGAGCAGGCGGACGAGCTGTGGGAGATGGCTGCCGCGTCCGCTCACAGCGCACAGTCGCTCTAGCGTCGGTGGCGCTGCCTATGCTGAAAGCATGGAGCCCACCCGATCCGTCCGGCCGTTCAAGGTCGTCAGCGAGTACATGCCGAGCGGCGACCAGCCCGCGGCGATCGCCGAGCTCGCCCAGCGCATCAACGCGGGGGAGACGGATGTCGTGCTGCTCGGTGCGACCGGTACCGGAAAGTCGGCCACGACTGCCTGGCTGATCGAGCAGGTGCAGCGCCCCACCCTCGTGCTGTCGCACAACAAGACCCTTGCCGCGCAGCTCGCCAACGAGTTCCGCGACCTCATGCCCGACAACGCCGTCGAGTACTTCGTGAGCTACTACGACTACTACCAGCCCGAGGCGTACATCCCGCAGACCGATACGTTCATCGAGAAAGACTCCTCGATCAACGCCGAGGTAGAGCGACTGCGCCATTCGACGACCAACTCGCTGCTGAGCCGCCGTGACACGATCGTCGTCTCGACAGTGTCCTGCATCTACGGCCTCGGTGCTGCCGAGTCCTACCTCGACGCGATGATCGCCCTCCAGGTCGGCATGCGCATCGACCGCGAGACGCTCATCCGCAAGTTCGTCTCCATGCAGTACCAGCGCAACGACTACGACTTCTCCCGAGGCACCTTCCGGGTGCGCGGCGACACGATCGAGATCATCCCCGTGTACGAGGAGCTGGCGATCCGCATCGAGATGTTCGGCGACGAGATCGAGCACATCTACGCGCTCCACCCGCTCACGGGCGACGTGGTCAAGACCATGGACGCGGTCTCCGTGTTCCCCGGCACCCACTACGCCGCGAGCCCGCAGACGATCCAACGGGCCATCGTGTCCATCCAGGAGGAGCTCGCCGAGCGCCTGCAGGAGCTCGAGCGCCAGGGCAAGCTGCTGGAGGCGCAGCGGCTCCGGATGCGCACCACTTTCGACATCGAGATGATGGAGCAGATCGGCTTCTGCAACGGCATCGAGAACTACTCCCGGCACATGGACGGCCGTGCCCCGGGCGAGGCGCCCAGCTGCCTGCTCGACTACTTCCCGGAGGACTTCCTCGTCGTGATCGACGAGTCGCACGTCACGGTCCCGCAGATCGGTGCGATGTACGAGGGGGATGCCTCGCGCAAGCGCACCCTCGTGGAGCACGGGTTCCGGCTGCCGAGTGCGCTCGACAACCGTCCGCTCCGGTGGGAGGAGTTCCTCGCCCGCGTCGGGCAGAAGGTCTACCTCTCCGCCACCCCTGGCAAGTACGAGCTCGGCATCACCGACTCGATCGTCGAGCAGGTCATCCGGCCCACCGGGCTCGTCGACCCCGCGATCATCGTCAAGCCCTCGAAGGGCCAGATCGACGACCTGCTCGAGCAGATCCGCATCCGGGTGGAGAAGAACGAGCGCGTGCTCGTGACCACCCTCACGAAGAAGATGGCCGAGGAGCTCACCGAGTTCCTGGGGGAGCACGGCGTGCGGGTGCGCTACCTGCACTCGGACGTCGACACCCTCCGCCGCGTCGAGCTCCTGACGGAGCTGCGGCAGGGCGTGTACGACGTCCTCGTCGGCATCAACCTCCTGCGCGAGGGCCTCGACCTCCCGGAGGTCTCGCTCGTGGCGATCCTCGATGCGGACAAGGAGGGGTTCCTGCGATCGGGAACCTCGCTCATCCAGACCATCGGCCGCGCGGCGCGCAACGTGTCGGGCGAGGTGCACATGTACGCGGACGTCATGACCGACTCGATGGCGAAGGCGATCGACGAGACCGACCGGCGCCGCGAGAAGCAGGTCGCCTACAACACCCTGCACGGCATCGACCCCCAGCCCCTGCGCAAGAAGATCGCGGACATCACCGACCAGATCATGCGGGAGGCCGGCGACACCGCCGAGCTGCTGAGCGGCAAGAACGACTCGAGCCGCAAGCGCGCTCCCACGCCCAACCTCAAGCGCGAGGGCGTGCGCAGTCGCGAGGGCCTCGCAGCGCAGGGCGGCAACGACCTCGAGAAGATCGTCGCCGACCTCACGGAGCAGATGCTCGCGGCTGCTGCCGAGCTCAAGTTCGAGCTGGCCGGCCGCCTGCGCGACGAAGTCCAGGACCTCAAGAAGGAGCTGCGGCAGATGGAGCAGGCGGGGCACCTGAAGTAGCGGTGCGATCCGCCCGGGGCGAACGGGTCCGGGCAATGTCAGTGGCTTCCATAGAATGGACAGAGTGTCGATAACCGAGATTGAAGAGCTGGACGAGGAGTCCATGTTGGCTGCGATCGAAGGAAAGTCGGCGCCCAACGGCAAGCTCACCGTGCGCGGCGCGCGGGTTCACAACCTGCGCAATGTCGACCTCGAGATCCCGCGCGACTCGCTCGTCGTCTTCACCGGCCTCTCCGGCTCGGGCAAGTCGAGCCTGGCCTTCGACACGATCTTCGCCGAGGGGCAGCGGCGCTACGTCGAGTCCCTGTCCGCGTACGCGCGGCAGTTCCTCGGGCAGGTCGACCGGCCCGATGTCGACTTCATCGAGGGGCTGAGCCCCGCGGTATCCATCGACCAGAAGTCGACCAACCGCAACCCGCGCTCGACAGTCGGCACGATCACGGAGATCTACGACTACATGCGTCTGCTCTGGGCGCGCATCGGCGTGCCGCACTGCCCGGTGTGCGGTGAGCGCATCGAGAAGCAGACGGTGCAGCAGATCGCCGATCAGCTCATGGAGCTCGAGACCGGCACGCGGTACCAGATCGTCAGCCCCGTCATCTCGCAGAAGAAGGGCGAGTTCGTCGACCTTTTCAAAGAGCTCGCGACGAGCGGGTACTCGCGCGCGATCGTCGACGGCGAGCAGATCCAGCTGAGCGACCCGCCCAAGCTCAAGAAGCAGTTCAAGCACGACATCTCCGTGGTCATCGACCGCCTGGTCGCGGGCGACGACATCCTCACGCGGCTCACCGACTCCCTCGAGACGGCGCTGCGGCTCACCGACGGCCTGGTGTCGATCAACTACGTCGATGAGACGGGGGATGCCGCGTGGCGCAACTTCAGCGAGAAGCTGTCGTGCCCCAACGGCCACCCGCTGCAGCTCACCGAGATCGAGCCCCGCACCTTCTCGTTCAACGCCCCGTTCGGTGCCTGCCCCGAGTGCTCCGGCCTCGGCACGCGCATGTCGGTGGATGCCGACCTCCTCATCGCGGACGAGTCCGTGAGCATCGCCGACGGCGCGATCCTGCCGTGGACCAGCCAGGGCAAGGGGCTCTTCAACTACTTCGAGAAGCTGCTCGACGGCCTCTCGCGCGACCTCAACTTCTCCCTCGACACCCCGTGGGGCGAGCTGCGGGAAGACGTGAAGGAAGCTGTGCTGCGCGGCAACAACTTCCAGGTGACGGTCAAGTGGAAGAACCGCTACGGTCGCGAGATGAAGTACTCCACCGGGTTCGAGGGCGTCATCCCGTACATGGAGCGCAAGTACATGGAGGCCGAGACCGACGTGCAGCGCCAGCGCGTCGCCGAGTACCTCCGCGAGATCCCGTGCCCGGTATGCGACGGCAAGCGGCTCAAGCCTGAGGTGCTCGCGGTCACGGTCCACGGCGCGAGCATCGCCGACGTCTGCGAGTTGAGCCTCGTGAAGGCTCACGAGTTCATGCAGCAGCTCCAGCTCTCCGCCCGCGACGCGAAGATCGCGGCGCAGGTTCTGCGCGAGATCAGGCTCCGGCTCGAGTTCCTCATCGAGGTCGGCCTGAGCTACCTCGACCTCATGCGCGCGGCGGCGACACTGTCGGGCGGCGAGGCGCAGCGCATCCGGCTCGCGACCCAGATCGGCTCCGGCCTCACGGGCGTGCTGTACGTCCTCGACGAGCCGAGTATCGGCCTGCACCAGCGCGACAACCGCCGGCTCATCGAGACCCTGGTGAAGCTCAAGAACCTCGGCAACACGCTCATCGTCGTCGAGCACGACGAGGACACCATCCGCACCGCCGACTGGATCGTCGACATCGGCCCTGGCGCTGGTGAGCACGGCGGCGTGGTCGTGCACTCGGGCTCCTACGAGGACCTGATCGCGAACACCGAGTCGATCACCGGCGACTACCTCTCCGGCCGCAAGTCGATCGCGACGCCCAAGAAGCGCCGCCCGATCGACAAGAAGCGCCAGGTCGTCGTCGAGGGCGCGCGGGCGAACAACCTGAAGAGCGTGACCGTCGGATTCCCGCTCGGCGTGCTCACGGCGGTCACCGGTGTGAGCGGCTCCGGCAAGTCGAGCCTCGTCAACGACATCCTCTACAAGGTGCTCGCGAACCAGCTCAACGGCGCACGCCAGATCCCGGGGAAGCACACCCGCGTCACGGGCCTCGACGACCTCGACAAAGTCGTGCACGTCGACCAGGCGCCGATCGGCCGCACACCGCGGTCGAACCCCGCGACCTACACGGGCGTGTTCGACAAGATCCGCACGCTGTTCTCCGAGACCGCCGATGCCAAGGCCCGCGGCTACCTGCCCGGCCGCTTCAGCTTCAACGTCAAGGGCGGCCGCTGCGAGAACTGCTCGGGCGACGGCACGATCAAGATCGAGATGAAATTCCTGCCCGACGTCTTCGTCGCGTGCGAGGTCTGCGGGGGAGCGCGGTACAACCGCGAGACTCTGGCTGTGAAGTACAAGTCGAAGAACATCGCCGAGGTGCTCGACATGCCGATCAGCGAGGCGGCCGAGTTCTTCGAGGCGATCTCGTCGATCCACCGCTACCTCAAGACCCTCGAGGAGGTCGGGCTCGGCTACGTGCGCCTGGGCCAGAGCGCGACCACGCTCTCCGGCGGCGAGGCGCAGCGCGTCAAGCTCGCGACCGAGCTCCAGCGCCGCTCGATGGGCCGCAGCATCTACGTGCTCGACGAGCCGACCACGGGCCTGCACTTCGAGGACGTGCGCAAGCTCCTCCTGGTGCTCAACGGCCTCGTCGACAAGGGGAACACCGTGATCGTGATCGAGCACAACCTCGACGTGATCAAGTCGGCGGACTGGCTCATCGACCTGGGCCCCGAGGGCGGCGCGGGCGGCGGCGAAGTGCTGTCGATCGGCACCCCCGAGCAACTCGCCAAGGTCGAGGGCAGCCACACCGGCGTCTTCCTCAAAGAGGTGCTGGAGGGCACGCGGGTCTGATGGCAGCCACGGTTGCCTGGCGCCCGAAGGCGGGTGAGATCCCGCAGCAGCCGGGCGTGTATCGGTTCCGGGATGCCTCGTCCCGCGTGCTCTACGTCGGCAAGGCGAAGAACCTCCGCCAGCGGCTGAGCAACTACTTCGCCCCGTTGAGCACGCTCCACGACCGCACCCGCAAGATGGTGATGACCGCGGCATCCGTCGAATGGACAGTCGTCGGCAACGACTTCGAGGCGCTGCAGCTCGAGTACACCTGGATCAAGGAGTTCGACCCGCCTTTCAACGTGCAGTACAAGGACGACAAGTCGTACCCGTACCTCGCGATCACGCTCGGCGACCCCGTGCCGCGCGTGCTGGTGACGCGCAATCGGAAGATCCCGAACGCACGGTACTTCGGGCCGTACAGCCGGGCGTGGGCGATCCGCGAGACCGTCGACATCATGCTCAAGGCGTTCCCGATGCGCAGCTGCTCGGACTCGACCTACAAGCGCGCCCAGCAGACCGGCCGCCCCTGCCTGCTCGGCGATATCGGCAAGTGCGCGGCCCCCTGCGTCGGCCGGGTCACCCTCGAGGAGCACAAGTCGATAGCCCTCGACTTCGCGAGCTTCATGGGCGGCAACGACTCGCGCTACGTCACGACCATCACCCGCCGGATGAAGGACGCCTCCGCAGCACTCGACTTCGAGTCGGCCGCCCGGTACCGAGACCAGGTCGCGGCGATGGAGACCGCCCTCGCGAAGAACGCGGTGGTGCTCGACGAGGAGGTCGATGCCGACCTGTTCGGCATCGCCCACGACGAGCTCGCCGCCGCGGTGCAGCAGTTCATCGTCCGCGGCGGCCGAATCCGCGGTGTGCGCAGCTGGGTTGTCGACAAGGAGCTCGACCTCGATCTCGCCGAGCTCGTCGAGTCGGTGCTCCAGAACGCCTACGAGGACGGCACGCCGCCGCGGGACGTCTTCGTGCCTGCCCTGCCCGAGGATGCCCCCGCCCTCGAGCGCTGGCTCGGCGAGCTGCGCGGCCCGGGCTCGCGCGTGAAGCTCGGAGTCGCGAAGCGGGGGGACAAGGCAGCGCTCGCCCTCACGGTCGCGCAGAACGCGCAGAACGCCCTCATCCTCTACAAGACCCGCCGCAGCGGCGACTTCGTCGCACGCTCACAGGCGCTCTCGGACATCCAGGAGGCGCTCGGCATGGACGAGGCGCCGCTGCGCATGGAGTGCTACGACGTCTCGCACCTGAGCGGCACCAACATTGTCGCGTCGATGGTCGTCTTCGAAGACGGCCTGCCGCGCAAAGACCAGTACCGCCGGTTCAGCATCCCCGAGTCCACCGACGACACCGAGTCGATCCACCAGGTGCTCACGCGCCGACTCGCGTACCTCAAGGAGCCGCAGGTCGAGCTCCTGGAGACGTCGGAGGGCGAGGCCGTGGAGAGCCGCCGCAAGAAGTTCGCGTACCCCCCGCAGCTGCTCATCGTGGACGGCGGGCAGCCGCAGGTCGCGGCCGCGAAGCGCGCGCTCGACGAGGCCGGCATCACGGGAATCCAGCTCGCCGGCATTGCCAAGCGGCTCGAGGAGATCTGGCTGCCCGACTCCGACTACCCGGTGATCCTCCCGCGCAACAGCGACGCGCTGTTCCTGATCCAGCGCATCCGCGACGAGGCCCACCGCTTCGCGATCAGCTACCAGCGGCAGAAGCGCAAGAACGACATCCAGTCCGTCCTGGGGGAGATCCCCGGGCTGGGGCCGTCGCGCGTGCGCGAGCTGCTCAAGCACTTCGGCTCGGTGACGAGGCTCAGGGGCGCGGATGCCGCAGCCATCTCCGAGGTGCGCGGCATCGGCCCCCAGCTGGCGCAGGTCGTCGTCGAACGACTCCAGCAGTAGGCCTGCTCCCGGTAGTCTGGACTCACAATGCCCCCTGAGAGTCCGCAGCAGGAAATGCTCATCGTCACCGGGATGTCCGGCGCCGGTCGCTCTACCGTGGGCAATGCCCTCGAGGACCTCGGCTGGTACGTCGTCGACAACCTCCCGCCGCAGATGCTCAAGCCCCTCGTGGAGCTCGCGCAGCACGCGGGCAACTCGCTCCCGCGCATCGCCGCCGTCGTGGACGTGCGCGGCGGTGCCATGTTCCAGGACGTGAGCAGCAGCATCGAGGCGCTGCGTGACTCCATCGTGCTGCGACTGCTCTTCCTCGAGGCGACGGATGCCACGCTCGTGCGCAGGTTCGAGAATGTGCGGCGCCCGCATCCGCTGCAGGGCAACGGCACGACTCTCGACGGCATCGTGGCGGAGCGCGAGCGCCTTGCCGAGATCCGCGCCGCCGCCGACATCGTGATCGACACCTCCGACCTCAACATCCACCAGCTCGCGACGGACATCCGCGAGGAGTTCTCCACCGACGACGACGCCGGGCTGCGGGTCACGATCGAGAGCTTCGGCTACAAGTACGGCCTACCCGCAGACGCCGACCTCGTGGCCGACTGCCGGTTCCTGCCCAACCCGTTCTGGATCCCCGAGCTCAAGGCCCTCAGCGGCCTCGACGAGGAGGTGCGCGAGTTCGTGCTGTCCCGCGAGGGCGCCGCCGAGTTCGTCACCGACTACGCCCGTACGATGGAGCCGGTCTTCGCCGGCTTCCAGCGGGAGAACAAACGACACGCTACGATCGCCATTGGCTGCACTGGGGGAAAGCACCGGTCTGTCGCGATTGCGGAAGAGCTCGCGACCAGGCTCAGCGGCCTGCCCGGAGTGGTCGTGAGCGTCATGCACCGCGACCTCGGGCGCGAATAACAACACAGAAGGAGGACCGCGCGTGGCACTTACCGCCGAGGTCAAAGACGAGCTGACGGGCATCCTGTCAGGCAAGACGACCATCCGCGCGGCGGAGCTCGCGACCATCCTGCGCTTCTCGGGCGGGCTGCACGTCATCTCCGGCCGCATCGCTGTGGAGTCGGAGGTCGACACCGAGGCCCTCGCGCGCCGGGTCCGCAAGGACATCGCAGAGCTCTACGGCGTGCGCGCCGACGTCTCGGTGATCTCAGCCTCGGGCACCCGCCGCACGAGCCACCACCTCGTCCGCGTCCTTGACGGCGGGGAGACCCTCGCCCGCCAGACCGGCCTGCTGGATGCCCGCCGCCGCCCGATCCGCGGGCTCCCCAACCGTCTCACCACCGGCAGCCGCGAAGAGCTCGCCGCCGTCTGGCGCGGAGCGTTCCTCGCCGCTGGCACCCTCACCGACCCGGGCCGCTCCGCCGCCCTGGAGGTCACCTGCCCCGGCAACGAGGCGGCCATGGCGCTCGTGGGTGCCGCCGGTCGGCTCAAGATCGCTGCCAAGGCCCGCGAGGTGCGCGGAGTGCACCGGGTCGTCGTCCGCGACGGCGAGGCCATCGGCGCGATGCTCGTGCTCATGGGCGCCGAGCGCAGCGTCGAGGCGTGGAACGAGATGCGCCAGCGCCGCGAGGTGCGCGCCACCGCCAACCGGCTCGTCAACTTCGACGACGCGAACCTGCGCCGCTCCGCCCAGGCTGCTGTCGCCGCGTGCGCGCGCGTGGAGCGCGCGCTCGAGATCCTCGACGGCGACGTTCCCAAGCACCTGCAGTACGCGGGGGAGCTGCGCCTGCGCTTCCGCGACTCGAGCCTCGACGAGCTCGGCCACCACGCCGACCCGCCCATGACGAAGGACGCGGTCGCCGGCCGCATCCGCCGCCTCCTGGCCATGGCGGACAAGCGGGCATCCGACCTGGGCATTCCCGGCACGGACGCCAACCTCCCGCCCGATCTGGACGAGTAGCGGGAAGCATCGGGGAAGCCCTCTGGTTGTCGTGAGTAGACTGGAAAAGTCACCCCGGCTCGGCCTGAGAGTCGTGTCTCGGGGCCTATTTGCTAGGAGAAACGATGGCTGAATACACCCTCCCCGAACTCGCCTACGACTACTCGGCACTCGCGCCGAGCATCAGCGCGCAGATCATGGAGCTTCACCACAGCAAGCACCACCAGGCGTACGTGACGGGAGCCAACGCGGCCCTCGCCGGTCTCGCCGAGGCACGCGACAAGGGCGACCTCGCCAACGTCAACAAGCTCGAGAAGGACCTGTCGTTCAACCTGGGCGGCCACGTCAACCACTCGATCTTCTGGACCAACCTCTCACCGGACGGCGGCGACAAGCCCACCGGCGACCTCGCCAGCGCGATCGACGACCACTTCGGCTCGTTCGACAAGTTCACGGCCCACTTCACCGCGGTCGCCATGGGCGTGCAGGGCTCCGGCTGGGCAGTTCTGGCCTGGGACTCGATCGGCCAGAACCTGATCATCGTGCAGTTCTTCGACCAGCAGGGCAACCTGCCGGCGGGCATCGTGCCGCTGCTCATGCTCGACGTCTGGGAGCACGCGTACTACCTCGACTACAAGAACGTGCGCGCCGACTACGTCAAGGCGTTCTGGAACATCGCGAACTGGGCGAACGTCCAGGCCCGCTTCGACGCAGCGCGCGAAAAGACGAACGGCCTGCTGCTACTGTCATAGCGGCATTGTGGCCGGGGCCTTCAGGGTCCCGGCCCTTCCATTCCACCACTCCACAATCCACCACACACCCTAAGAGCGCGTCTCGGGACGCACGAGCAACTGGAGCACTAGTGACCGTCAAGATCGGTATCAACGGATTCGGCCGCATCGGCCGTAACTTCTTCAGGGCGGCCCTCGCCAAGGGAAGCGACCTCGAGATCGTCGCCGTCAACGACCTCGACAACCCCGCGGCACTCGCGCACCTCCTCCAGTACGACACCGTGGGCGGGCGTCTCGACGCGACCATCGAGGTCAACGGCGACACGATCATCGTCAACGGCAAGCCCATCAAGGTCCTGGCAGAGCGCGACCCCGCGCTCCTGCCCTGGGGCGAGCTCGGCGTCGACATCGTCATCGAATCGACCGGCCGCTTCACCAAGTCCGAGGATGCCCGCAAGCACATCACCGCCGGCGCGAAGAAGGTCATCGTCTCGGCGCCGGCCACCGGTTCCGACGTCGCCACCCTCGTGCTCGGCGTCAACGAGGGCACCTACGACGCCGCGGTCCACGACATCATCTCGAACGCCTCGTGCACCACGAACTGCCTCGCCCCGCTGGCCAAGGTCTTCATGGAGAACTTCGGCATCGAGCGCGGCCTCATGACCACGGTCCACGCGTACACCGCCGACCAGAACCTGCAGGACGGCCCGCACAGCGACCTCCGCCGTGCCCGCGCTGCCGCAGCGAACATCATCCCCACCTCCACCGGTGCGGCCAAGGCGCTCGGCCTGGTCATCCCCGAGCTCGTCGGCAAGCTCGACGGCTACGCCCTCCGCGTCCCCGTGATCACCGGCTCGATCACCGATCTCACGGTCACGGCATCGCGCCCGGTCACCGTCGAAGAGGTCAACGCGGCATACAAGGCTGCCGCCGAGGGCCCCCTCAAGGGCATCCTCAAGTACACCGAGGACGAGATCGTCTCGAGCGACATCGTGGGCGACCCGCACTCCTCGATCTTCGACGCCGGCCTCACCAAGGTGATCGGCGACCAGGTCAAGGTCGCCTCGTGGTACGACAACGAGTGGGGCTACTCCAACCGCCTCGTCGACATCACCGAGTACGTCGGCGACAAGCTGTAGCCGTGGCTCTCCGTACCCTCGAGTCGCTCGGCGACCTCAAGGGGAAGGCAGTCATCGTCCGCTGCGACCTGAACGTTCCGCTCAAGAACGGCCAGATCACGGATGATGGGCGCGTCCGCGCCTCGCTGCCGACCCTCAACGCCCTGATCCATGCCGGCGCGCGCGTCATCGTGGTGTCGCACCTCGGCCGTCCTGACGGCGAGCCGGACGCCAAGTACAGCCTCGAGCCGGTCGCGCAGCGGCTGTCCGAGCTGCTGGGCAAGCCCGTCGTGTTCGCGAAGGACACCGTGGGCTCGGCGGCGAAGGAGGCCGTTGAGGGCCTCGAGGACAGTGATGTCGCGCTCCTGGAGAACCTGCGCTTCAACGCGCACGAGACCACGAAGGACGACAGCGACCGCAAGGACTTCGCGAAGAAGCTCGCCAAGTTCGGCGATGCCTTCGTCTCCGACGGCTTCGGCGTTGTGCACCGCAAGCAGGCGAGCGTCTACGAGCTGGCCGAGGAGCTGCCGAGTGCCGCGGGCCTGCTGATCCAGCAGGAGCTCGATGTGCTCGAGCGTCTCACGGTGAGCCCGGAGAAGCCGTACACGGTAGTCCTGGGCGGCTCGAAGGTCTCTGACAAGCTGAGCGTCATCGATGCGCTCCTCCCCAAGGTCGACTCGCTGCTCATCGGCGGCGGGATGCTGTTCACGTTCCTCTACGCCCTCGGCCACAAGGTGGGCGCGAGCCTGCTCGAGGCCGATCAGGTCGACATCGTGAAGGGCTACCTCGCGAAGGCGAAGGAGCTGGGCGTGCAGATCGTGCTGCCCACCGACATCGTCGTGGCCTCGAAGTTCGGGGGAGACGCCGAGCACGTGGTGACTCCCGCCGACGCGATCGAGGAGAGCCCGTTCGGCGCCTCCGGCCTCGGGCTCGACATCGGCCCGGAGACCTCTGCAGCGTTCGCCGCGGTCATCGCGGACTCGAAGACGGTGTTCTGGAACGGCCCGATGGGCGTGTTCGAGCTCGCCCCCTTCGCTGCGGGCACGCGCGCCGTGGCATCCGCCCTCTCGACCTTCGACGGGTTCGGGGTGGTGGGCGGTGGCGACTCCGCAGCCGCGGTCCGCGAGCTCGGCTTCAAGGACGACCAGTTCGGCCACATTTCTACCGGTGGCGGCGCGAGCCTCGAATTCCTCGAGGGCAAGCGACTGCCGGGCCTGGAGGTCCTCGGATGGCAGTAAAGCGCGTCCCGCTCATCGCGGGCAACTGGAAGATGAACCTCGACCACCTGCAGGCGATCGCCACGGTGCAGAAGCTCGCGTGGACGCTCAAGGACGCCAAGCACGAGTACGGCCTGGGTGGTGCCGAGGTCGCGGTGTTCCCGCCCTTCACCGACCTGCGCTCGGTGCAGACCCTCATCTCGGCAGACAAGCTCGAGATCGTCTTCGGCGGGCAGGATGTCTCGGAGCACGACTCCGGCGCCTACACGGGTGAGATCTCCGGCGCCTTCCTCAAGTCTCTCGATTGCAGCTATGTGATCATCGGCCACTCCGAGCGCCGCCAGTACCACGGCGAGACCGACGAGCTCCTCGGCCGCAAGGTCGCTGCTGCGCTCAAGCACGGGCTCGTCCCGGTGCTGTGCGTGGGGGAGACGGCGGAGGACCTCGAGCAGCACGGCCCCAGCGCGGTTCCCGTTGCGCAGCTGAAGGCGGCACTCGAGGGCATCTCGGGCGCGCCCGACCTGGTGGTCGCCTACGAGCCGGTCTGGGCGATCGGCTCCGGTCAGGCTGCCACTCCCGAGCAGGCGGAGCAGGTGGCCGCGAAGCTGCGCGAGACCCTCGCGGAGCTGCTGGGTGCCGAGGTCGCGGATGCCACGCGCATCCTCTACGGCGGCTCCGTGAAGTCGGGCAACATCGCCGCCTTCATGCGCGAGCCGAACGTGGACGGCGCCCTCGTTGGCGGCGCGAGCCTCGATGTGGCCGAATTCGCGAGCATTGCCCGTTTCCAGAAGCACGTGGGAACGTGACCCCGTCAGTTACACTTACTGAGGCTTTCGAAAGGTTCTCTTCGTGATTCAAATTCTCCAGGTCGTGCTGCAGGTCATCCTCGGTATCACGAGCCTCCTGCTGACCCTGCTGATCCTCCTGCACCGCGGTCGTGGTGGCGGTCTCTCCGACATGTTCGGCGGCGGCGTCACGTCCAACCTCGGCGCCTCCGGCGTCGCTGAGCGAAACCTCAACCGCATCACCGTCATCCTCGGCGTGGTCTGGATCAGCTGCATCGTGGTCCTCGGCCTCATCACCAAGTTCGACGGCGCGTAGCCAACACTCACATTTCACTCACTTAGGGGCAGCAGTGGCATCAGGCGGTAGTGCAATTCGCGGTTCTCGCGTCGGTGCGGGACCCATGGGCGAGCAGGATCGCGGTTTCCACGCGGACCGGATCCAGGTCTCCTACTGGGACGAGATGGGCAACGAGACCGTCCGGAACTTCGCGGCGAACCTGCCCGACGAGGAGATTCCCGAGACCATCGACTCTCCGTCGACCGGCCTGCCCGCGGGCCGCGACAAGAACAACCCGCCGTCGGTCGCCAAGCTCGAGCCGTACAAGACCCACCTCGCGTACGTGAAGGAGCGTCGCAGCGAGGAAGAGGCTGCCGCGCTTCTCGAGGAGGCGCTCGTTCAACTGCGCGCCCGCCGCGGGACTGCCGTCTAGGCTGAGCTAGCTCGGTTCGGTGCTAGTTGTCGTCCGCGCCGGTCCAGAACTGGCCGGGGGCGATGAGGTTCTCCGGTACTTCCTGGGCGGCATCCGAGTCCACGAAGAACAGGGTCTTGCGGCGACCCTCGACTCCCGCGGCCGGCACCTCGTTGATACTCGCGCCGGCGAGGATGAGCCCGAGGGCTGACGCCTTGTCGGCGCCGGCGACCACGAGCCAGACCCGCGCGGACGAGTTGATCACCGGCAGGGTGAGGCTCAGCCGCTCTGGCGGGGGCTTGGGGGAGTTGCGGACCGGGATGACCGTCAGGTTCTTCTCGCGGATCCCGCCGCGCTCGGGGAAGAGCGAGGCGATGTGCCCGTCAGGCCCGACGCCGAGGAACGTGATGTCGAAGTGCGGCATGCTCGCGTTGGCCGGGGTGTGGTCGGCCAGCTCCTTCGCGTAGAGCTCCGCCGCGGCATCCAGCTCGATGCCCGAGTCGGATGCCGGGAACGGGTGCACCCGCGCGGCATCGAGTGCCACGTGGTCGAGCAGTGCGGCACGGGCCTGCGTCTCGTTGCGCTCGGGATCTCCGGCGGGCAGCCAGCGCTCGTCGCCCCACCACACGTTGACCCGCGACCAGTCGATCGAGTCGCGAGCAGGGTTCTCGTTCACGGCCTCGAGGACCGCGCTGCCCATGGTGCCGCCGGTGAGCACTATCGAGGCCTCGTCGAACTCGTCGACCAGGTCGACCACCTTCGTGATGAAGCGAGCCGCCACGGCTGCCGCGAGGGCCGCCTTGTCGGGGTGGACGATAACCCTGCGTTCGTTGCTCATGGTGCAGCTACGCCTTCGTTCGGGCCGGGCGCTTGACCCTGCCCGGCTTTCCCAGCTTACCGACGCCGTGCACGATGACCTCGCCGAACAGGTCATCGGGATCGAGGCGCCGCAGCTCCTCCGCCAGGCAGTCGCGAAGACTGCGCCGCGGGAGCGAGATGTCGTGGGTCGGCTGGTTCGGCTGAACGAGCGTGGCGATGTTCGACATCGTGCGCTCGAGCTCGATGGCACCGGAGGCGCGCACGAGCTTGACGCCCTGGATGCCGCTGCTGCCGTGCGACTTGCCCGAGACGCCGAGCGTGACGGGCACCTCGAGCGCCTGCTGCAGCCAGGCGGCGAGGAGGACTGTCGAGGGGGAGTCGGCAGTGCCGTGCACCTCGACCGCCGTGACCGGCTCGAAGGGCGGCTGGTCGAGGACGGCCGCGAGCTGGGCGCGCCAGAGCGTGAGGCGGGTCCACGCGAAGTCGGTGTCGCCCGGGCGGTAGGTCTCGGTGATCGTGGCCAGTGCCTTGACGGGGTTCGTGCTCGCCGCGGCATCCGTGATCCGCCGCTGGGCGATGCGGCCGACCGGCGACTGCGAGACGTTGGCGGGCGCCACGCCGGGCCACCACGCGACGACGGGCGCGTCCGGCAGGAGGAGGCCCGTGACGAGGCTCTCCTGGTCGGAAGCGGCGTCGCCGTAGGCCTTGACCACGACGACCTCACCGGCGCCGGCGTCGCCGCCCACCCGGATCTGGGCGTCGACTCGAGCCTCGGCCTTCTTGTCGTCAGGGCCGGTGGAGACCACGATGATGCGCATCGGGTGCTCGCGCGAGGCCTCGTTGGCGGCCTCGATGGCCTCCTCCTCCTCACCCAGGTTCGTGGTGATGATGAGGGTGAGCACCCGGCCGAGGGCGACGGCGCCGCCCTCTTCGCGGATCTTGACGAGCGTCTTCGAGATCGCGCTCGTCGTGGTGTTGGGAAGATCTACGATCACGGTCGTCTCCAGGTTCTGCCGTCGCGGGCCATGAGGTCGTCGGCGGATGCCGGCCCCCAGGTTCCCGGACGGTACTGCTCGGGCTGACCCTGGGTCGCCCAGTACTCCTCGATCGGGTCGAGGATCTTCCAGCTGAGCTCGACCTCCTCGTGGCGCGGGAACAGCGGCGGGTCGCCGAGGAGCACGTCGAGGATCAGTCGCTCGTACGCCTCGGGGCTCGCCTCGGTGAACGCGTGCCCGTAGCCGAAGTCCATCGTGACGTCGCGGACCTGCATCCCGGCGCCGGGCACCTTGGAGCCGAAGCGGATGGTCACGCCCTCGTCGGGCTGCACGCGGATCACGAGCGCGTTCTGGCCGAGCGCGGAGGTCTGGCTCTCCGCGAAGAGGTACTGCGGGGCCCGCTTGAACACGACAGCGATCTCGGTGACGCGGCGGCCCAGGCGCTTGCCCGTGCGGAGGTAGAAGGGCACGCCCGCCCAGCGGCGCGTGCCGATGTCGAGTCGGATGGCCGCGAACGTCTCGGTCGTCGACTTCGGGTTCATGCCGTCCTCCTCGAGGAAGCCGAGAACCTTCTCGCCGCCCGACCAGCCGCCGGAGTACTGCCCGCGCGCGGTGTGCTTGCCGAGGTCCTTCGGCAGGCGCACTGCGGAAAGCACCTTCTCCTTCTCGGCACGAAGGTCTGCGGCGTCGAACGAGACCGGCTCCTCCATCGCGGTGAGGGCGAGGAGCTGCAGGAGGTGGTTCTGGATGACGTCGCGAGCTGCGCCGATACCGTCGTAGTAGCCCGCCCGGCCGCCGACCCCGACATCCTCGGCCATCGTGATCTGCACGTGGTCGACGTAGTTGGCGTTCCAGATGGGCTCGTAGAGCTGGTTGGCGAAGCGCAGCGCCAGGATGTTCTGGACCGTCTCCTTGCCGAGGTAGTGGTCGATGCGGAACACGCTGTCGGGCGGGAACACCGACTCGACCACGGCGTTGAGCTCGCGAGCCGTGGTGAGGTCGCTGCCGAACGGCTTCTCGATGACGACGCGGCTCCACTGGCCGTCCCGCTGCTCCGCGAGTCCGGAGTCGCGCAGGCGCTCGGTGACCTCGGGGAACGACTTCGGCGGGATCGACAGGTAGAACGCGTGGTTGCCCATGGTCCCGCGGTCGCGGTCGAGCTCCTCGAGGGTCGCCTTGAGGCGCGTGAACGCCGCCGCGTCGTCGAACTCGCCCTGCACGAACCGGATGCCCTGCGCGAGCTGCGCCCAGACGTCCTCGTCGAACGGGGTGCGCGCGTACTGCTTGACCGCGTCGTGCACGACCTGGGCGAAGTCCTGGTCCGCCCACTCGCGCCGCGCGAAGCCGACGAGCGCGAAGCCCGGCGGCAGCAGCCCGCGGTTGGCGAGGTCGTAGACCGCGGGCATCAGCTTCTTGCGCGACAGGTCGCCCGTGACGCCGAAGATGACGAGCGCGCTCGGCCCGGCGATGCGGTTGAGGCGGCGGTCCGAAGGGATCCGGAGGGGATTGAAATCTGCCGAGATGTCGACGGGCGACATGGTGCTCCTAGTGGTTCGTGCCCGAAGTTACTTGAGGGCGCTGATGACAACCGGCAGTGAGGCCGCAGGATTCCTCAGCGTGAGGCTGAGCACCGGGCGGCCGTGGTCGGCGAGCACGCTCGCGTCACCCTCGGCCTGCGCCCTGATGAGCTGGCCGAACGTGAACGGGCGATCGGGGATCTGCAGGTCGGCGTCCTCGTCCGTGAGGATCTGGAGGAACACGCCCACCGCGGGGCCGCCCTTGTGGAACTGCCCGGTGGAGTGCAGGAAGCGCGGCCCCCAGCCGAAGGTCACGGGGCGCTTGGCGCGCGCGGCGAGCTCGTCGCGCAGGGCGACCAGTCCCGGGTGCGCAACGCGGTCGACGTAGGCCTGGATCGAGACGTAGCCGTCGTCCGGCAGCTTCGACAGCAGGGCGAAGACTGCGCCCTCGAGGTCGGACTGGCCGGAGACCACGTCCGCGGTGCCGCGGACCTCGATGTCGCCCACGACGAAGGCCGGCTCAGCGGGCTTCGACGGGTTGTCGATGAGCGCGCGCGTCGCGATCTTCGCCGACTCGACGTCGGGCTGGTCGAACGGGTTGATGCCGAGGATTCGACCGGCAACCGCCGTCGCGTACTCCCACACCAGGATCTGGCCGCCGAGGCTGCCGGCGATCTCGATCTCGCCCTCCGCCACCTCGCGGGTGTCGTCCCAGTCGCCGACGAGGCGCACGATCTGGAGGTCGGAGAGGGCCTCGCTGAGCTCCGGGGAGTCCACATCGAGCACGACCGGCAGGATGCCCTTGCCGAGCTTGCCCGTCGACTCGGCGATGAGCTGTTCCGCCCAGTCCCCGAAGCCGAGGATGTGGGTGCCGTCGGGCACGATGCCGAGCTTGCTCTTGCTGCTCATCGCCGCGCCCAGGATGAGCCCGGGGTTCGAGGTGTTGTCCACCGCGAGCTCGACGATGACGGCCTCGGCCTCATCGAGCAGCTCGTTGAGGTCGACGCCCGCGAGGCCGGACGGCACGAGGCCGAAGGCGGTGAGCGCGGAGTAGCGGCCGCCCACGTTCGGGTCGGCGTTGAAGACGCGGTAGCCCGCGGTGCGGGCGGCGACGTCGAGCGGCGAGCCCGGGTCGGTCACGATCACGATGCGCTCGAGCGGGTCGATGCCGGCCTCGGTGAAGTACTGCTCGTAGATGCGCTTCTGGCTGTCGGTCTCGAGGGTCGAGCCCGACTTCGAGGAGATGACCACAGCCGTGGTGGCGAGCCGGTCGTTGACGGCCGAGAGCACCTGGCCGGGGTCGGTGGAGTCGAGCACGGTGAGCTCGACGCCGTAGGTGCGCGTGATCACCTCGGGGGCGAGCGAGGAGCCGCCCATTCCACCGAGGACGATGTGGTTGATGCCCTCGGCGCGCAACTTGTCGCGCAGCGCGTAGATGTCGTCGACCATGGGGCGGCCGACGGCGACTGCCTCGACCCAGCCGAGGCGCTTGTTCGACTCCTCCTCGGCGTCCGGGCCCCAGAGGGACCCGTCGCCCGAGGTGATGCCGCTCGCGACGAGGTCGCTCACGAGCTGGGGGACGATGCGGTCGACGGCCTCGGCGGCCGCGCCGCTGACCGCGATCTTGACGCTCACTTGGCGGCCTCGAGAGCCGCGGCGACGGTGTCGAGCAGTTCGTTCCAGGAGACGATGAACTTCTCCACGCCCTCCTTCTCGAGCAGCGCGGTCACCTCGTCGTAGGAGATGCCGAGCGCGTCGAGCGCGTCGAGGGTGATGTTCGCAGCCTTGTAGTTGCCGGTGACCTGGTCGCCCTCGATCACGCCGTGGTCGAAGGTGCCCTCGAGCGTCTTCTCCGGCATGGTGTTGACGGTCTCGCCGACAGCGAGCTCGGTCACGTACAGCGTGTCGGGGAGCGACGGGTCCTTCACACCGGTCGACGCCCACAGCGGTCGCTGCTTGTTGGCGCCGGCCTCGAGCAGCACCGTGGCGCGCTCGGAGGAGAACTCCTGCTCGTACACCTGGTAGGCGAGGCGGGCGTTCGCCACGCCGGCCTTGCTCTTCAGCGACAGCGCGTCATCCGTGCCGATGGCCTCGAGGCGCTTGTCGATCTCGGTGTCGACGCGCGACACGAAGAACGACGCGACCGAGTGGATGCCCGAGAGGTCGTGGCCCGCGGCCCTCGCCTTCTCGAGGCCCGAGAGGTAGGCGTTGATCACGGCGCGGTGGCGCTCGAGGCTGAAGATGAGCGTGACGTTGACGCTGATACCCGCGGCGATGGTCTCGGTGATCGCCTCGAGGCCCTCGACCGTCGCGGGGATCTTGATCATGGCGTTGGGGCGGTCGACCTTGGCCCACAGCTCCTTGGCCTGGTTGATCGTCGCGGCGGCGTCGTGGGCGAAGCCGGGCTCCACCTCGATCGAGACGCGGCCGTCCTGGCCGTTCGTGGCGTCGTACACCGGGCGGAAGATGTCGCTCGCGGCCGCCACGTCGTCCGTGGTGATCTCGAAGACCGCCTCGGTCACCGTCTTGCCGGCGGCGGCGAGTTCGGCCACCTGCGCGTCGTACGCCTCGCCCTTGGCGAGGGCGGTGGCGAAGATCGTCGGGTTGGTGGTCACACCGACGACGTTGCGGTCGTCGATGAGCTTCTGGAGGCTGCCGGAGTTGATGCGCTCGCGCGACAGGTCGTCAAGCCAGATGCTGACGCCGAGGGCGGAGAGGTCTTCGGTGGGGGTGCTCATTGTTCTCTTCTTTCCTTGCCGAGGCCTTAGAGGGCCGCGATCGATTCTCTTGCGGCGGCCACGGCGGCCTCGGTGGTGATTCCGAACTCGCGGAACAGGGTCTTGTAGTCGGCCGAGGCACCGAAGTGCTCGATCGAGACGCTGCGGCCGGCATCGCCGACGTAGCCGCGCCAGGACGCCGCGACACCCGCCTCGATGGAGACGCGCGCCTTGACGGCGGCGGGGAGCACAGCCTCGCGGTACGCGGCATCCTGCTCCTCGAACCACTCGAGGCTCGGGGCAGACACGACGCGCGCGTTGATGCCCTCGCCCTTCAGCACCTCTCGCGCCTCAACGGCGATCTGCACCTCGGAGCCGGTCGCGATGAAGATCACGTCGGGGGTGCCGCCGGGAGCCTCTGCGAGCACGTACGCGCCCTTCGCGACGTTCTTGGCCGAGGCCAGCGTGTCGCCGGATGCCTCGCCCTCGCCGCGCTCGAACACGGGAAGGTTCTGCCGGCTCAGCGCGATGCCCGCGGGGCCGTTGCGGCGCTCGAGGATCGTCTTCCATGCCCACGCGGTCTCGTTCGCGTCCGCGGGGCGGACGACGTCCATGCCCGGGATGAGCCGCAGCGACGCGAGCTGCTCGATCGGCTGGTGGGTGGGGCCGTCCTCGCCGAGGGCCACGGAGTCGTGGGTCCAGACGTAGATCGCGGGCGCCTTCATGAGCGCGGCGAGACGGACCGCGGGGCGCATGTAGTCGCTGAAGATCAGGAACGTGCCGCCGAACGGGCGCGTGTTGCCGTGGAGCACGATGCCGTTGAGGATCGAGCCCATCGCGTGCTCGCGGATGCCGAAGTGCAGCACGCGACCGGTCGGGCTCGAGGTCCACTCGTGGGTCGACCACTTCTGCGGGACGAACGAGCCGCCGCCCTCGATGGTGGTGAGGTTCGACTCGGCGAGGTCGGCGGAGCCGCCCCACAGCTCGGGCATGACACCGGCGATGGCGTTGATGACCTTGCCGGACGCGGCGCGGGTGGAGACATCCTTGCCCGCCTCGAAGACGGGAAGAGCGGCCTCGACTCCCTCGGGCAGCGCACCGGAGAGAACCCGGTCGAGCAGCGTCTTGCGCTCGGGGTTGGCAGCGGCCCACGCGTCGAACTGCGCGTTCCACTCCTCGTGGGCCGCCTTGCCGCGCTCGAGGGCCTTGCGGGTGTGCTCGATGACCTCGGGGGCGACCTCGAAGGTCTGCTCCGGGTCGAAGCCGAGCGTGCGCTTGGTGGCGGCGAGCTCGTCGGCGCCGAGGGCGGAGCCGTGGATCTTGCCCGAGTTCTGCTTGTGCGGCGCGGGCCAGCCGATGATCGTGCGCAGGATGATGAGCGACGGCTTGTCGGTCACGCCCTTGGCTGCCTCGATCGCGGCGTTGAGCTCCTGCACGTCCTCCTGGTAGACGCCGGTCTTCTTCCAGTCGACTACCTGAACGTCCCAGCCGTAGGCGAGGTAGCGCGCGTGCACGTCCTCGGTGAAGGCGATGTTGGTGTCGTCCTCGATCGAGATCTGGTTCGAGTCGTAGATGGCGATGAGGTTGCCGAGCTCCTGGTGGCCGGCGAGCGACGAGGCCTCGCTGGTCACGCCCTCCTGCAGGTCGCCGTCGCCGGCGATGACGTAGATGAAGTGGTCGAACGGACTTGTGCCCGGCTCGGCGGCCGGGTCGAACAGCTCGCGCTCGTAGCGCGCGGCGTAGGCGAAGCCCACCGCCGAGGCGAGGCCCTGGCCGAGCGGGCCGGTGGTGATCTCGACGCCGTCGGTGTGGCCGTACTCGGGGTGGCCGGGGGTCTTCGAGCCCCACGTGCGCAGCGCCTTCAGGTCGTCGAGCTCGAGGCCGTAGCCGCCGTAGTAGAGCTGGATGTACTGGGTGAGCGAGCTGTGGCCCACCGAGAGGATGAAGCGGTCGCGCCCGATCCACTCGTTGTCCGAGGGGTCACGGCGCATGACCTTCTGGAAGAGCAGGTACGCGGCGGGAGCCAAGCTCATCGCCGTGCCCGGGTGGCCGTTGCCGACCTTCTCGACGGCATCCGCCGCGAGGATCCGAGCGGTGTCTACTGCCTTGTCGTCAATGGGATCCCATTGGAGAGTTGCCACGGGGTCTGACCCTTCGTTCACTTGGTGGAAGTCCGCCGGTACGGATAGCTCACACCACAGCACGCGAAACACTACGCAGGGTTTCAAAGGGGAGAGCGAATCATCGGCCAGCAGGCGATTCAAGTATAGAGAACCCGGCCCTCTTACTCCCGACGGTGTACCTTCCCGCCAACGTGGTCGACATACAATCGAGACCATGGATGTCGCGATCGAGGCCCGCACCGAGCGCCCCCGTATCGGCTTCCGGCGCAAGGCGCTCGCCTACATCGCCCTCACCAAGCCCCGCGTGATCGAGCTGCTGCTGGTCACCACGGCGCCCGTCATGGTGCTCGCCGCGAACGGCATTCCGAACCTCTGGCTCGTCCTGGGCACGCTCGTGGGCGGCTCGCTCAGCGCCGGCTCGGCGAACGCCTTCAACTGCTACATCGACCGCGACATCGACCGCGTGATGAACCGCACCAAGAAGCGCCCGCTCGTGACGGGGGAGCTGAGCGACCGCGAGGCGCTCGTCTTCGCCTGGGTGACCGGCGTCGCCTCGGTGCTGTGGCTCGGGCTGCTCATCAACTGGCTCTCGGCCGCGCTCTCGCTGGCCGCGATCCTCTTCTACGTGCTCGTCTACACGCTCGTGCTCAAGCGCCGCACCCCGCAGAACATCGTGTGGGGCGGCGCCGCGGGCTGCATGCCGGTGCTCATCGGCTGGGCCGCCGTCACGAACTCGCTCACCTGGGCGCCGGTCATCCTGTTCGGCATCGTCTTCCTCTGGACGCCCCCGCACTACTGGCCGCTCTCGATGAAGTACCGCGCCGACTACCAGTCGGTGAACGTGCCGATGCTGGCCGTCGTGCGCGGGCGCACTGTCGTCGGGCTGCAGGTCATCCTCTACGCGTGGGCGACCGTGGCGTGCTCGCTGCTGCTGATCCCCGTGGCGCACATGGGGATCCTCTACACCGTGATCGCGCTGCTCGCGGGCGGCTGGTTCATCGTGGAGTCGCACCTTCTGTACAGCTCGGCGATCCGCCACGGCGACGTGCGGCCGATGCGCGTGTTCCACAGCTCGATCACCTATCTCACGCTCGTGTTCCTCGCCGTCGGCATCGACCCGCTGCTGCCGTTCTAGTGCGCACCCCGTTGGGCTGGGCCGCCAGCCGCTGGACCCTGTCGCCGCGCGCGCTGCGCTGGGCGACCACGGCGGCGCTCATCGTGAGCATCATCATCGTGTTCACTGGGGGACTGGTCCGCGTGACCGGCTCGGGCCTCGGCTGCCCGACCTGGCCCACGTGCGACGGCACCTCGATCGCCCCGAGCGCGGAGCTGGGCATCCACGGCATCATCGAGTTCACCAACCGCATGCTGACGACGGTCATCGTCATCGCGGTCGGCTGGGTCATCATCGCGGCCCGTCTGCAGAGCCCGCGAGTGCGCTCGGTCACTCGCCTGGCGTGGTCGCAGTTCTGGCTGGTCGTCGCGAACGCCGTGGCCGGCGGCATCACCGTGCTCGTGAAGCTCAACCCGTGGGTGGTCGCGCTGCACTTCGTGCTGGCGATCGCGCTCCTCGCGACCACGACCCTCACCTGGCACCGGGTGCACGAGAAGCGTCCTGGCCCGGATGGCACGGTCTCCCGCAGTACGGGCATCCTCGCGTGGCTCCTCGTGGGCGTCACCGTCGCCCTCATCGTGTTCGGCACGATGGTCTCGGGCGCGGGCCCGCACTCGGGCGACTCGGCGGACGTGCCGCGCATGCAGCTCGACTGGACCACGTTCACGATCATCCACGGCGCCCTCGGCGCGCTGGTCTTCGGCCTTGCCGTTGCCCTGTTCGCGACCAACCGCGGCACGGATGCCCGAGCCGGGCTGATCCGTCGGAGGCTCATCGTCTTCGTGGTGGTCGTCCTGGCCCAAGGGCTCGTCGGCACCCTCCAGGCGCTGACCGGCCTTCCGGCCACTCTCGTATCGTTCCACCTGCTCGGCGCCGCTCTCGTCTGGGTCGGCGCGCTGAGGGTGCTGCTCGACGTGCATCCGGCCCTCTTCGCGAGCGTCGGCAGGCAGCGCGAGCACGAAGACCGGGAAACCCCTGTCTACTCCTGACAGAAAGCTCTACGGACTGTAGAGTTAAGCGGTTCAGGAACACAGCCCAATGCCGGGGAGTCAACGTTGACGCCGGAGCTCGCTCCCGTGTCCTGTTTCTTCCAGTTTTCGGCATTTGATTGCCGACTGGCCACCTCATGAAACATCCGGCTGCTCGCGAGAGCGTGGGCTGTGGGAGGGAATGCCGTCGCAACCACCTCGGTTGCCCACGGTAGGCAGTATTGCCCGCTACAGAAGAGGTACTTATGTCAGACGTGCTGATCGACCGCCCGGAGCTCAACGGCCTCGGGCAGTACGAATTCGGGTGGTCCGATTCCGATGTCGCCGGTGCTTCCGCACGCCGCGGCATCAATGAGGACGTTGTGCGCAACATCTCGGAGCTCAAGAGCGAGCCCGAGAGCATGCTCAAGACCCGTCTCGCCGGCCTCAAGAACTTCTTCCGCAAGCCGATGCCGACCTGGGGCGCAGACCTCTCCGGCATCGACTTCGACAACATCAAGTACTTCGTGCGCTCCACCGAGAAGCAGGCGCAGTCGTGGGAGGACCTCCCCGAAGACATCCGCCTGACGTACGAGAAGCTCGGCATTCCGGAGGCGGAGCGCAAGCGCCTCGTCTCGGGCGTCGCCGCGCAGTACGAGTCGGAGGTGGTGTTCCACTCCATCAACGCCGAGCTCGAGGCCCAGGGCGTCATCTTCATGGACACCGACACGGCACTGCGCGAGCACCCCGAGTTCTTCGACGAGTACTTCGGCACGGTCATCCCCGCCGGAGACAACAAGTTCGCCGCGCTCAACACGGCCGTGTGGTCTGGCGGGTCGTTCGTGTACGTGCCGCCCGGCGTGCACGTGGAGATCCCGCTGCAGGCCTACTTCCGCATCAACACCGAGAACATGGGCCAGTTCGAGCGCACGCTGATCATCGCGGACGAGGGCTCGTACGTGCACTACATCGAGGGCTGCACCGCGCCGATCTACAAGAGCGACTCGCTGCACTCGGCAGTCGTCGAGATCATCGTGAAGAAGAACGCCCGCGTTCGCTACACGACCATCCAGAACTGGTCGAACAACGTCTACAACCTGGTCACCAAGCGCGCGATCGCGCACGAGGGCGCGACCATGGAGTGGATCGACGGAAACATCGGCTCCAAGGTGACGATGAAGTACCCGTCGATCTACCTGGTGGGGGAGCACGCCAAGGGCGAGACACTCTCCGTCGCGTTCGCAGGCCCCGGCCAGCACCAGGACGCGGGCGCGAAGATGATCCACATGGCGCCGTACACGACGTCCTCGATCGTCTCCAAGTCGATCGCCCGTGGCGGCGGCCGAGCCGGCTACCGCGGCGAGGTTCGCGTGGACGAGAAGGCCCACCACTCCGCAAACACCGTGCGCTGCGATGCGCTGCTCGTCGACACCATCTCCCGGTCTGATACTTACCCGGCCATCGACATCCGTGTCGATGACGTTCAGCTCGGCCATGAGGCGACGGTCTCGCGCGTGAGCGCGGAGCAGCTGTTCTACCTGCAGTCGCGCGGAATGCCCGAGGACGAGGCCATGGCCATGATCGTGCGCGGGTTCATCGAGCCCATCGCGCGCGAACTGCCGATGGAGTACGCCCTCGAGCTCAACAAGCTCATCGAGATGAGCATGGAAGGCAGCGTCGGCTAGGAATGTCGGTAATTTCACCCGAACAGCACGGGGCCAAGGCCCACAGCGACGGCGGCTGGGACTCGAATGAGCCCGGCTACGTCCCTGTCCAGACCCGCGAC
>JAODAQ010000077.1 GCA_025463515.1 Rhodoglobus sp. | reverse complement strand
ACCGCGGGTGGGACTTCATCTCGACCGGGCACGGGGATGTCCCGTGGGAGTCGAGCTTCCGGATGCTCAACCAGATCGGCTACGAGGGCCCGCTCTCCGTCGAGTGGGAGGACGCCGGGATGGACCGGCTCATCGGCGCCCCCGAGGCGCTCGAGTTCGTGCGCAGGCTCGCGTTCGACCCGCCCGCCGCGGCCTTCGACGCCGCCTTCAGCTCGAAGTAGGGCCCCGAGTAGCTACGCTGAGGTCCGTGACCGAGGTGCGGGCAGAACTCAGGGGCAACAACCTCGACCTCGTCCGTCGTCGCAACCTCTCGCTCATCCTCGGGCGGGTGCACGCCCTCGGCGCGGTCTCGCGCGCGCAGCTGACCCGCGAGACCGGCCTCAACCGCTCGACGATCGCCGCGCTCGTCGCCGAGCTCGTGCAGCTCGGCCTCGTGCTCGAGACCGAGCCCGACCAGACCAACCTCGTGGGCAGGCCGAGCCCCGTGATCGTGCCGAGCGACCGCACGGTCGCGATCACGGTCAACCCCGAGATCGACGCGGTGAGCATCGGCCTCGTGGCGCTCGGCGGCCGCGTCATCCGGCAGGTCCGGTATGACACCCGGCACATCCCCACCGCGCGCGAGGTGGTGGACATCACGGCCGCGGCCATCGACGCGATGCGCGGCGAGCTCGAGACCACGTACCGCACGGTCGGCATCGGCCTCGCCATCCCCGGCCTCGTGCGCGCCGACGACCAGCTCGTCACCCTCGCGCCGCACCTGGAGTGGCACAACGAGCCGGTCGGCGACATGCTCCGCGCGGCCACCGGCTACGAGGTCGTGGCCGGCAACGACGCGAGCCTCGGCGCCATCGCGGAGAGCATGCGCGGCGCGGGCCGCGGCATCGACGACCTCGTGTACCTCAACGGCGGCGCGAGCGGCATCGGCGGCGGCATCATCGCGGGCGGGGTGCTCCTCGGCGGAACATCCGGCTACGCGGGCGAGATCGGCCACACCCTCGTCAACAGCACCGGGGCCGCGTGCCACTGCGGTGCGGTCGGATGCCTCGAGACCGAGGTCTCCCGCGGGCCCCTGCTCGACGTGCTGGGCCTCGACCAGCCGGAGCTCCTGGAGGAGGCGCTCCTCGAGCGCTACGCCGCGGGAGACGCCGAGGTGGTCGCCCTCGTCGACCGGCAGACGGGCTACCTCGCGCGCGCGCTCGCGAACACCGTGAACGTCTTCAACCCGCGGCTGATCGTGCTCGGCGGGTTCCTCGGCTCGCTCTATGCTGCGGCCCCGGATGCGCTCTCCGAGGCGGTCAGCTCCCTCGCGATGGCGGGCCCGCGCTCCGAGGTGCAGCTCGTGCGGGCGACCCTCGGCAATGCCATCCTGACGGTCGGAGCGGCCGAGATCGCGTTCGCCCCCCTCATCGCCGACCCCGCGTCGTCCGCGGTTTCTGACAAGGATGCGGTGTCCGCTAGCCTTTAGTCGCTTTGACTACCGTCGTTCACCCCGGTGACTCCCTCTCTCCCCGCCAGCGCCTCGTCTACGTACTCGTCCTGGGGGCGCTGACCGCACTCGGCGCGTTCACGATCGACCTCTACCTGCCGGCCTTCCCGGTCATCGAGGGCGAGTTCGACGTGTCGACGGCGCTCATCCAGCTCACGCTCACGGCGACCACGGTCGGGTTCGCCGTGGGCCAACTGCTCGTCGGCCCGTGGACCGACCGCGTCGGGCGGCGGATCCCGCTCATCGCCGCCACGAGCATCCATGTCGCCGCCAGTATCGGGGTCGCACTCGCGCCGGCGATCGAGTGGCTGTTCGTGTTCCGGGTGCTGCAGGGCATCGGCGCTGCGGCCGGCGGCGTCGTCGCGATGGCGATCGTGCGCGACCTGTTCGGCGGGCTGCCCCTGGTCCGGATGCTCTCCCGCCTGTCGCTCGTCAACGGCCTCGCGCCCATCCTCGCCCCCGTGATCGGGTCGCAGCTGCTGCTCCTGGTGCCGTGGCGCGGCATCTTCGTGTTCCTCGCCGTGTACGGCGCGCTCGCGCTCACGGCCTCGGTGTTCTTCCTCGTGGAGACCCTGCCGAAGGCCCGCCGAGTCGACCTCGGCCACAGCACGGCTCGCCAGCGGTACGGGGCGCTGTTCTCCGACCGCATCTTCGTGGGCATCGCGATCATCGCCGGCTTCACGTTCTCCGGCCTGTTCGCGTACCTCTCGTCGTCGTCGTTCCTGTTCCAGCAGGTCTACGGCCTCGACGCGCAACAGTTCGGGTTCCTGTTCGCGATCAACTCGCTCGGAGTGGTCGGCGGAGTGCAGACCAGCTCGTTCCTCGCCAGGTTCATCGGGCCGCAGTGGATCCTGGCCGGCGCCCTGACAGTCCTCGTGCTCGCGGCTAGCGCGATCGTGGTGTTCGACTCGCTCGGGTTCGGGCTCGTCGGCATCCTCGTGCCCCTGTGGTTCTTCATCGCCGCGTGCGGATTCAGCTTCCCGTGCACCCAGGTGCTCGCACTCGCCAACCACGGCAGTGAGGCGGGCACGGCGGCCTCCCTACTCGGCGCCCTCAACTTCGGCCTGGCCGGCGCCATCTCGCCGATCGTCGGCCTCTTCGGCATCACGAACGCCGTGCCGATGGGCGCGATCATGGGATGCACGGCGGTGCTGTCGATCATCGTGCTCTGGACCGTCGTGCGCCCGTGGACGGTGCCCGCGCTCGCCCGCTGACGCGCCCCGCCGCCGCCGCGCCGCCCCCCG
>JAODAQ010000076.1 GCA_025463515.1 Rhodoglobus sp. | reverse complement strand
GCGGAGGAGCAGCGGGTGCGGGAGCAGCGGGAGCCCGCCTGGGCTCCGGGCTCTCGGGCAGCGCGGGCAGCGGTGTGGGCAGCGCGGGCGCCGGTGCGGCATCCGGCAGCGGCGCAGCGGGCGCTGGTGGGCGCGGCGGCGCCTCGAGTGTGATGGGCGGCGGCGGTGCCGGTGGCGGTGCTCCCGAGAAGGAGAAGCGCTCGGGCCTCGGCGGCCTGATCGCCCCCAAGCTCGAGGACGACGAAGAGCTCGGCCCCCGGTCGGCAGCAGCCGACGCGGGCGGCCGTGACAGCTGACCTTCGTGGCAGCAACCACCGAGCGCCGCAAGATCGCCCTGATGAGCGCCGACCGGCGCATCGACGTCGCGATCCCGCTCGATGAGACCCTGGGCGATGCGCTGAGCGGTCTCGGCTACACGATCCAGCACGGCCACCAGGTGGTGCTCGACCGCACCGGCAACGAGGCGCGGCTGGGCGCGAGCGGGGCAGACCTGCAGGACGGCGCCCTGTTCGCCATCGTCGACCTGCACCAGGTCGGCCGTGCGCCGGATGCCCGTGCCGCGGCAGCGGGCGTCGAGCACGCGCGCGGCGCGCTGTGGTGGCTCCTCGGCACCGTCGCGGTGCTGCTCTCGGGCGGGGCGCTGCTCGCGCCCGCGGGAACGGTGTTCGGCAGCGGCCTCGGCGAGGTGCTGGCCGGCCTCTTCGTGGGGCTCGGCGCTGCGGCATCCGCTCTCGCCTGGGCGGTTCGCCGGCGCCGGGATGCCACGGCCGAGGGCCTCGCGATGCTCGCGCCGCTCGCCCTGGCCTTCGCCGCGGGGGTGCTCGTCATCCCGAAGCAGCTCGTGGCCGGGGACCACCTCGCCGTCGTGACCGGACTGCTCGCGGCCGGCGTCGTCGCCGCACTCCTCACCGCGACGGTGAACGGCGGGCGGCTCCGCAGCGCCGCGGGCACCGCGACGATCATCCTGCTCGTCCTCGCGGCGGTGTGGGGCCTCACGCTGCTCGCGGGCTGGGGCATGCCCGCCGCCGCCGCGGTCTCGGCGGGCGCCGTGGCTCCCGCGCTGCGGTTCCTGCCGACTACCCTCGTGAACGTGCAGGAGGGCTACCACATCGACTACCGGCACTTCATGAGCAACCGGTGGACTGTGCGCGGTGCGATCCCGGAGACCCCGGACACCGTCTCGATGGCCGCCGTCCGCGAGATCGTGAACGAGTCGTCCGCCCGGCTCCTCGCCGGCACCGTGCTCCTGAGCGTCCTGCCCGTCGTGACCGTGCCCCTGGCCCTCACCGCGCCGCTCGCGGGCAACCCGTTCGCGCTCGGCGGCACGATCGCGTTCCTGGTGGCCCTCGTCGTGGCCCTCGTGCTCGCGCCGCGCCACAACGCCTCGCCCGTACTGCGCTGGGTGCCGCGGGCGGCGGCCGCTGTGGTGCTGCTCGAGGTGACGGTGGTCGTCAGCGGCGCGTTCGGCGTCATCGTGCTCCTGCTCGCGGCATCCGGCTTGCTGCTCGTCGGTGTGGTGTCGGCGGCGCTCATCGTGCCCATCGGCCGCGGCTCGAGCTCGCTCGTGTGGTCGCGGATGGCGGACATCCTGGAGTCGTTCGCGGTGGCTCTCGCGTTCCCCGCCGCCCTGCTCGCGTCCGACATCCTCTCCTTCCTCCGCGGGGTGATGGCCTCATGAGCTCTGTGCCCCCCGTGGCCCCCGGAGCGCGGGGGGGAGCCGCCACCTGCTGGAACTGCCGCCAGCCCCTCCAGCAGGGCGCTGAGCGCTGCCTGTGGTGCGGCGTGCCGCTCCAGGCGGCCCCCGCCCAGTTCGTCGTCCCGCCCGGTGCGCCCGTGGCGGCGCCGCAGCAGGTCAGCACCGCGCCCGTGCCCGGCCCGGTCGCGACCGCCGGCCCCCAGGTCGGCCGCACCCGCATCGCGCTCGACCCGCACTTCTCCGGCAGTGCCGCTGGCGTAGGCGCGCAGGTCGCCGCCTTCACCATCGACGTGCTGGCCGTCGCTCTCGTCGTCGTAGCCGTCGCCCTGCTCACGGGCAGCGCGGTCTTCGCCGTGCTCGCGCTCCTCGAGGCCGTCGTCATCCTCTGGGTGCTGCAGGCCCGCACCGGCGCGAGCCCCGGCAACGCCCTCCTGCGCCTCCGGCTCTCCCGCGAGGACGCCCCGTACTCCGCCGGCACCGGCCGCGCCCTCCTGCGCGGGCTCGTGACCGCTGCCGGCTTCCTGGTCGCGGGAGTCGGCGCATGGGTGGTCACCGCGTCGGGCGGGCGGGATGCCCGGGTCCGCAGCTGGGCGGACCGCGCCGCCCGCACGCAGGTCGTCGCCGTCCCGCGCCGCAGCCGCAGCGTCCCCGTGCGCGTCGCCGCCTACGCCCAGGCCGCGCCCGGTGTGCAGCTCGACTACGGCGTCTCCGACGCGCCCATCGTGCTTGCGGCGCCGCAGGTCGTGAGCATGTCCGCCCGCCAGGCCACCGTGGACGAGGTCTCCGCGAGCGCCTCCCAGACCGGCGCCCAGGCCCGCAGCGCGGAGGCCGTGGTGGTCGCACCCATGCCCGAGCCCGTCGCACTCGCCCCCGAGGTGCAGGCGACAGTCCGCAAGGAGGGCGCCACCGCGACCCTCCTGATCGTGTTCGACAGCGGCCAGCGCGAGGAGCTCGCGACGCCCGTCGCGATCAACATCGGCCGCAGCCCGGTCGCGTCCGAGCCCGGTGACCGCCTCATCGCGGTCCGCGAGCACGAGTCCACGGTCTCGAAGACGCACGCGCGCCTCGAGCACTCGCGCGGCAGCACCTGGGTCACCGACTTCGGCTCGACGAACGGCACCGACCTGCTCACCGATGAAGGAGACGTCATCCCGCTCACGCCCAACGTCCGTACCCCGCTCGAGGAGGGCACCCGCGTGCGCGTCGGCAACCGGGTGTTCACCGTGAGCGTCCTATTGGGCGGGCAGTAGCCGTGGCGGGCACGAGGATGGCGCCCCCGCGCGTGCCGTCGGGCAAGATCGCAGTGCAGGCCCCGCCGGAGCTCGCGCCGAGCGACGGCGGCGGCAACCTCCTCAGCTCGATGCTGCCCATGCTCGGCAGCGTCGGCGCGATCGTGATGGTCACGGTCACCAACGCCAACCCGACCGGCCTGCTCACGGGCGGCATGTTCCTCGTGTCGTCGCTCGGCTTCGTCGCGGTCAACGGCTGGCGGCAGCGCGCCCAGCGCCAGGCCGGCGTGCTCGCGGCCCGCCGGGACTACCTCGCCTACCTGACCGAGCTGCGCCAGACCGTGCGCGTCGCGGGCAAGCAGCAGCGCCGCGCCGCGAACTGGCTCAACCCCGCGCCCGCAGCCCTGACCTTCATCGCCGAGGAGCGCACGCGGGTGTGGGAGCGCGCGACCGAGGACCCCGACTTCCTGAGCGTGCGCGTGGGCACGAGCGACCAGCCGCTGTGCGTCGAGCTCGAGGCGCCGGAGCTTCCGCCGCTCGCCCAGCTCGACCCGGTTGCCGCCTCGGCCGCACACCGCTTCATGGTCAGCCACGAGGTGCAGAAGAACCTCCCGCTCGCGGTCGAGCTGCGCGACTTCTCGCGCGTCGAGGTCACGGGCGACGAGGACGAGGTCCGGTCGCTCGTGCGCGCCCTGCTGCTGAACATCACGACACTGCACGACCCGGAGGCCGTCCAGGTCGCGATCATCGCCGACGACGCGGTGCTCGCCCAGTGGGAGTGGGCGAAGTGGCTGCCCCACACCCACTCCCGCCGCGTCAACGACGGCATCGGCGCAGCGCGCATGATCGGCTCCGACGCCGCCGAGATCGAGTCGCTCCTGCCCGCCGACCTCACCGAGCGCCCGCGATTCGGCCGCGAGTCGAACGCGCGCCTGCCGCACGTCGTCATCGTGACCGACGGCGCGCGCATCTCCGCGGCCGACGCGATCATCACCGAGGAGGGCGTCGGCGGTGTGACCGTCATCGACCTCCCCGCGCGCTGGGGCGCACTCGAGACCGCGTCCGTCCTGCGCGTGGCGATCGGCCAGACGCGAGCCGGGGATGACCGCACCGCCGAGCTCGTGACGCTCTCCGGCGCCGCCCGCCCATTCCTGCCCGACCAGGTGTCGATCGCCGAGTCGGAGGCGACGGCCCGACGGCTCATGCCGCTGTACTCGACCCAGTCCACGGTCACCACCGGCGGCGGGAGCACCGCGCAGGCCGAGCTCGTCGACCTCCTCGGGCTGCCCGACGTGCGCGATATCGAGTTCGCGGTCGCGTGGCAGGGCCGCCTCGAACGGGACCGGCTGCGCGTACCGATCGGGCAGGAGCTCGACGGCTCCCCGATCGTGCTCGACATCAAGGAGGCCGCCCAGCAGGGCATGGGCCCCCACGGCCTCATCATCGGCGCGACCGGATCCGGAAAGTCCGAGGTGCTGCGCACCCTCGTGCTCTCGCTCGCCCTCACGCACTCGCCGGAGCAGCTGAACTTCGTGCTCGTCGACTTCAAGGGCGGCGCGACCTTCGCGGGCATGGCGGACATGCCGCACGTGTCGGCGGTGATCACCAACCTCGGCGAGGAGCTCTCGCTCGTCGACCGCATGCAGGACGCCCTGGTGGGCGAGATGACCCGCCGCCAGGAGCTCCTGCGCTCGGCGGGCAACTTCGCCAACGTCTTCGACTACGAGAAGGCCCGCCGCGGCGGCCGCACCGACCTCGCGCCGCTGCCCGCACTGCTCATCGTCGCCGACGAGTTCTCCGAGATGCTCACCGCCAAGCCGGAGTTCATCGACACCTTCCTGCAGATCGGCCGGGTCGGCCGCTCCCTGCAGGTGCACCTGCTGCTCTCCTCGCAGCGGCTCGAGGAGGGCAAGCTGCGCGGCCTCGACACGTTCCTGTCGTACCGCATCGGCCTGCGCACGTTCTCGGCGGCGGAGTCGCGCACGGTGCTCGGGGTGCCCGACGCCTACACGCTCCCGCAGAACCCCGGCGCGGGCATCCTCAAGTCCGACCAGGAGACGATGAGCCAGTTCCGCGCCGCGTACGTCTCGGGCCCGCCCAAGCGCCGAAAGCGCGCGGTCGCGAGCGCCGAGAGCGGCACGGATGTCTCGGCAGCCGTCGAGGTCTTCACCGCCGCCCCGGTCTGGCGGGAGGCCGTCGTCGAGGCCCAGCCCGAGGCCCCCGCCGTGCAGGAGCCCGAGGAGAAGCGCAGCACCTTCGAGATCGCGGTCGAGCGGATGAGCGGCTACGGGCCGCGCGCGCACCGGGTGTGGCTGCCGCCGCTCGAGACCCCCGCGTCGCTCGACCAGCTCATGCCGGACCTCGCGCCCGACCCCGTGCTCGGCCTCGTCTCCCAGCGCTGGCGCAGCGCCGGCAACTTCACGATCCCGCTCGGGATCGTCGACATCCCGCTGGAGCAGCGCCGCGAGAGCTTCACGGTGTCGCTCGGCGGGGCATCCGGCCACATGGTGGTCATCGGTGCGCCGCTGAGCGGCAAGAGCACGCTGCTGCGCACCGCCGTCGTCGCGCTCTCCCTCGCGTACACCCCGCAGGAGGTGCAGTTCTACGTCATCG
Organism: Rhodoglobus sp.; assembly: GCA_025463515.1. Classification (GTDB taxonomy): domain Bacteria; phylum Actinomycetota; class Actinomycetes; order Actinomycetales; family Microbacteriaceae; genus Rhodoglobus. The sequence continues at coordinate 19,944 of JAODAQ010000076.1, read as the reverse complement.
ACTTCGGCGGCGGCAGCTTCACCGGGCTCGCGAGCTTCCCGCACGTGAGCGGACTCGCGACACGGTCGGAGCCCGACGTCGTGCGCCGCACGATCGCCGAGGTCTCGGGGATCATCGACAACCGCGAGGTGTTCTTCCGCACCAACGGCATCGACTCGATCGAGACCTACCGCCAGCGCCGCGCCGAGGGGCGCTTCGACGACGGCTACGGCGACATCTTCCTCGTGGTCGACGGCTGGGCGACGGTCCGGTCGGAGTTCGAGCCGCTCGAGGCCGCGATCCAGGCCATCGCCGCGCGCGGCCTCACCTACGGCGTGCACGTCATCATCTCGGCCGCCCGCTGGATGGAGGTGCGCGCCAACATCAAGGACCTCATCGGCACGCGCATCGAGCTGCGGCTGGGCGACCCGTCAGACTCCGAGGTCGACCGCAAGGCCGCCGCGAACGTGCCGGCCACCGCCCCCGGCCGTGGACTCAGCCCGCGAAAGCTGCACATGCTCACCGCCCTGCCCCGCATCGACGGGTCGGGGGAGGCGGGCACGCTCGGCTCCGGGATCGAGGACCTCGTGGCCCGGGTGTCCGAGGCGTGGACGGGCCAGCCCGGCCCCAAGCTGCGCCTGCTGCCGGAGCTCATCACGCTCGGCGAGATCCTCGCCATGACGACGCCGGGCACGCCCCGGATCATGCTCGGCATCGACGAGGCCAACCTCGCGCCGGTCGGCCTCGACCCCGCGAGCGACCCCCACCTGTTCCTGTACGGCGACGCGGACTCCGGCAAGTCCTCGATGCTGCGCGCCTACGCGCGCGAGATCATGCGCGTCTACACGCCGGCCGAGGCCAAGATCTTCGTCATCGACTACCGCCGCGCACTGCTCGACGAGATCCCGGCGGAGTACCTCGGCTACTACGCGACCGCGCACGAGCAGGCGACCGGGGCGGTCAACGACCTGGTCGGGCTGTTCAAGTCCCGCATCGCCGGGCCGGATGTCACGGCCGAGCAGCTGCGCACGCGCTCGTGGTGGAAGGGCGCGGAGGGGTTCATCCTCGTCGACGACTACGACCTCGTGGCGACCTCGCAGGGCAACCCCCTCGCACCGCTCGCACCGCTGCTCGCGCAGGCGAGCGACCTCGGCCTGCACCTGATCCTCACCCGCCGAAGCGGCGGCGCCTCGCGCACGACGTACAGCGACCCCGTGATCCAGCGGTTCACGGACCTCGGCACCACGGGCATCCTGCTGAGCGGGAACCCGGACGAGGGCGCGCTCATCGGCAAGGTCAAGCCGCAGCCCGCCGTGCCGGGCCGCGCGCAGGTGGTCAGCCGCGACCTCGGGTACTTCGCCGCGCAGCTCGCGTGGGTGCCGCCGACGTTCGAGGCGCCCTAGCCCCGGCGCAGCAGCTCCTCCTGGCGGTAGGTCGAGCCGTCGGCGACGAGCGTGCCGAGGACCGGCCGACCGGGCGGGAGCAGCCGCGCGGTCACCCTGCCGTCGGTCGCGCCGGTGAGGGCCTCGGCGACCATCGTCGCGAACTCGTGGATGTCCTCGTGGCCGAGCTCGCCCGCGCTGTCGTCGAGCAGGACGACGTCGACGCCGCGCAGCCTGGCCGCGCGCGCGGCATCCATGATCGCGGGCACTCGGAGGCCGCGGGCCCGCAGGCTGTCGCGCAGATCGGCCTCGGCCACGGCGAAGGTGCTGCGGTCCTCGGCGGAGATCGGGGCCCCGCTCGCGATCCGCTGCAGGAGCGGCACCACGGAGTTGCGCAGCTCCGCGAGGCGGCGGGTGCGCTCGTCGGCGACGGCGAGCCCCGCGGCCTCGGCGGCACCGCGCACGGATGCCTCGGCCACGAGCTCGCGGATCCTCCCGCTCGTGCGCTGCAGCGCCAGGGCGGTGAGCGTGCCGACGGCCACGATGCCCGACTGGCGCGTGGCGGTGAACGCCGCGTCCGCGATCCCGACGGGCGTCGTCGCCCCCCACCAGAGGAGCATGCCGACGAAGAGGGCGCAGCCGACCCAGGCGAGGATGATCCGGCCCCGCAGGTTGAGGAAGAACAGCATGGCCGTTGCCGCCCCGACGTACCAGGCCGTGTACCCGCCGGGCACGAGCTGCCACGCGACGAGCAGCACAGACGCCGGCGCGACGACCACGACGACGACGGCGCCCGGGAGGCGCAGCTGCTCGCCCTTGTCGAGGCCCATGGCCACGCAGACCGCGGCGTACAGGCCGAGCACGACGAAGACCACGGCGGGCCTGGTCGAGTCGGGGAGGCTCCAGAGCGCCAGCGCGGCCGTCGCTCCGAAGTAGACCCACGTGAACAGCTGGGCCCCGGTGCCGGTGAGGCTCACGAGGTGCGGTGTGCGGGCGGTCACGAGTCCCTCCAGCCGAGGGTGACGGTCGTGCCGCGGCCGGGCGACGACGAGACGTCGGCCGACCCGCCGTCGACCGCGTTGAGCCGGCCGCGGATGCTGACGAGCAGCCCCAGCCGGTACGGGTCGACAGCGGCAGGGTCGAATCCCGATCCGTTGTCGTGGACGACCACGGTCGCGCCCTGCGCGGTGACCCGGATCGTCGCCGCGCGAGCCACGCCGGGGCCGCCCGCGTGGCGCAGGCTGTTGCGCAGCGCCTCGGTCGCCCCCTCGGCGAAGGCGTCCGCCACCTCGCCAGGGATCGGTGCCTCCCGCCGCAGGTCGGAGCTGATCTTCAGCCCGCTCGAGAGGTCGAGGAGCACCGCGCGCAGGCGGCTCGCGAACTCGCCCGGCTCGACCGGGGGCTCCTCGCCCTTGGCCGCGTCGAGCCGCGCGAGCTCGTCGAGGGCCTTCGCCGCCTGCTTGCGGACCGAGCCCGTGAGCTCGCCGCGGTCCGTCGTCGCGTAGTAGAGGGCGGTCATGAGCTCGTCGTGCACGAGCGCGTCGAGCCGAGCCTGTTCGTGCAGTCGAGCGGCGACGGACGCGGCGCCGGCGGCACTCGCCCGGGCCGTGGCGGCCGCGGAGTCCAGGTCGCGCGCGTTGCGGATCGCGACGATCGCGACGACGGTGAAGATCGAGCTGAACGCGATGCTGAACACGCCGTCCAGGAGGGCCTCGGTCAGGTCGACGTCGCCCGCCGCGACGTAGCGCACCACGGCGAGCAGGACGCCGTTGGCGGCGACGGCGAGCCAGGCGAGCTGCGGGCGCCACGCGAGCGCCGCCGGCACGGTGCCGATGCTCGTGATTCCGAGCGGCCAGGGCGAGATGTGCAGCGGCATCGGCTCGCCGCGCATCGCGGGGATCCACAGCGCGACCGCGAGGAGGAAGAGCACCGCGTAGGCCCCCAGAACAGCCCGCATCGCGCGCAGGGACACGCTGCTGGAGACCACGGCGAGGGTCGTGGGCACACCGAACAGGACGAGCGCGACGGAGGTCGTCCACACCGGGTTGACGTAGCGGGACTGGTCGACGATCGTTGCGAGGCTCAGCGCCGCGTAGATGGCGACCGCGATCCCGAGCAGGATGACGATCGTGCGGACGACGCGGGCCTCGGCGAGTGCCTCGGTGCTCACTTCTCCGGCCTGGGGAGCAGGCGGTCCTCGACCGCCCGCTTGTAGAGGTCGATCTTGGTGTGCGCAGGCCGGCCGGCCATCGCGTACTTCGACCTGATCCGGCGGATGTACTCGGACACCGTGCTCGCCGACAGGCCGGCACGGCTGGCGACCGTGAGCGACTTCTCGCCGGAGGCGTACAGCGCGAGCACCTCCTGCTCCTTCGGGCTCAGGCGCGCCGAGGCGAGGTCGGGATCGGAGTCGAGGGCCGCCGCCCACTCGGTAGTCGCGATCGCCTCGCCGCCCGCCGTGCGGCGCACCGCGTCCAGGATGGCGTCCCGCGAGTCCGACTTGCGCACGATCCCGAGCACGCCCGCGCGCGATGCGGCCCGCAGGTCGGCGGGGTCGTCGGCGGCGGTGAAGGCCAGCACGCGCGCACCGCGCTCGTGCAGCACGCCGAGGTTGTGCGCGATCGTCGAGCCGTCGGAGAGCCGGATGTCGAGCACCACGAGATCGGTCTGCCCGAGGTCGGCCAGGATGTCGTCGACGGTCTCGCCCCCCGAGACGATCTCCAGATCGGCCTCGCTCGCGACGAGCGAGGCGAAGCCCAGGCGCACCGTCTCGTGGTCGTCCACATGCGCGAGACGGATGGGCCGCGCGCTCGGAAGACCGGTAACCATGGGCACGGGCCTCCATCGACGAACGCTGCGGGTAACCCCGAGACTGCCACCATCCGGAGGTCTTTGGCAAACAGACCGTCCTGTCCCCCCAATGGGTGTCATGGAAAGTGACTACTGCCCGCCGTGGTCCGGCACTGCGAGTATTCGACTAACCCGACGTGCCACCGCAGACCTTGGAGCCCCGATGCAAGCGCTCGCCATCGACGACCACGTGACCACCAAGCTGTACGCGTGGTACACCATCGTGTCCGAGTGGGAGCCGCCGGGCGAGGGCTTCGAGGGCGTGTGCGCCGAGTGCGCGGACTCCGCACTCGCCTGCTCGGTCGACATCACGGCCTGGCCGCACGACGTCATCCACTCGCTCGTCGCCTCCCTGCGCTCCGCGATCGCCGATGTGCAGGACTCCTACCGCGAGGAGTGCGAGTGGGACGCGGCATCCGCGCCCGAGGTGGCCCGCCGCGCCGTCGCCGACACGCTCGCGCGCTATGCCGCCGACATCCAGGACGTGCTCGACAAGTGCCTCACCGACCGGCTTCAGGCCTACGTGACCGGCCAGGTCGAACTGGGTGAGTGGGAGCTCAGGCGCCCAGCTGCATCCTGAGCGGCCAGTCGTCGCCGTCGAGGATCACCTGGGTGGCCTCGCCGCTCGTCGCGTGCATGAGGATGGGCGCCATGAGGTTGGCCGAGGGCCCGCCGTCGCTGAGCGTCGTCACGACGAGCACGCGCACCTCTGAGGTCTCGGTGGCGCCGATGGACTCGAGCTGCTGGACGCTCATCTCGGGGTTGTAGTCGGGCAGGTACACCGGGGCGTCGATGACGAACAGCCGGATCTCCGGCGCTTCGAGCGACCGCAGCGTGTAGAGCCCGTCCGCCTCGGCGACCGGCTCGAGGTCGAAGTCGACGAGGGGCGACAGCCCGGGGGGCGGCGCGATGAAGGTGACGAGCCCGGTCATGACAGGAACGACATGAGCGTGGGCTGCAGAGCGCGCGACGTGACCGCGAGGGCGGTCTGGTAGGCGACTTCCTGCGTCTTCAGCTCGAGGATGACCTTGCTCAGGTCGACGTCCTCCACGTCCGCCCGCTGGCTTTCCAGTGAGCCGGACTGCGCCATGTTGAGCTCCTTGGTCGTCTCGAGCTGCCCGTATCGCGAACCCACACGGGACTGCTCTCCCAGTATGGACGAGATGGCACCGTCGACGGCAGTCAGATGCGTGTTGATGTCGGTGCCGGCCCGGAGGTCGGTCGAGATCTGGTCGATGAGTGCGAAGACCGAGGTAGCCCCGTCCCCGAAGGCGGCGGTGCCGTCCACGTCGATGCGCACCGTTGCGGTCGGGCTGATCCTGCGCTCGACCGAGCTGCCAGGGACGGCGGTGCTCGCGTAGGCGGCGGTGAAGGCCTCGCCGGCGTCGGAGTTGCCGGCGAAGATCGAACGGCCGGCGTACTTGGTGTTCGCGGTGGCGAGCAGTGACGCCTTGAGGGAGTCGAGCTGCGTCGCGATCGCCTCGCGCGAGGCGGGGTTGAGCGAGCCCGAGTTCGCGCCCTGGACCACGAGGTCGCGCACGGTGTGCATGACGTCGGTGGCCGCGGAGAGGGCGTCGTCCGCCGTGGAGAGCCAGGCGAGCCCGTCGCCGATGTTGGTGCCGTACTGGGTGAGGGCGCGCTGGTCTGCACGGATCCGCATCGACTCGCCGGCGCCCGCCGGGTCGTCGGAGGGCTTCGAGATGGCCTTCTGCGTTCCCGCCTGGTTCTGCAGCTTCGCCAGCGTCGACATCGACAGCTGGAGGTTCGCCTGCGCCGTGTGCATGAGCATCTGGCTGGTGATTCTCGCGACCATCGGTTATCTCCCCACGAGTCCGGTGCGGTTGATCAGGGTGTCGAGCATCTCGTCGATCGCCGTCATCACCCTCGCGGCGCCCTGGTAGGCGTGCTGGTAGGTGATGAGGTTGGTGGTCTCCTCGTCCATGTCGACCCCAGTCTCCGACATGAGCTTCGAGGTGGCGGATGCCGCGGCGCGCGTCGCCGTAGTCGCCTGGTCAGACGCCCGGCGGCTCTCGATGCCGACTCGTACGACGAAGTCAGACCACGCGGCATCCGGCCCCGTCGCTGAGGTGCCGAGTGCGGCGATCTTGTCGGCCATGCTGCCGTCGAGCGCGCCCGTGCCGGGGGTGCCCGCGGCGATGCCGGAGGCGTCGGTCGGGATGACCGTGAGGCCGAGCGCGGCGGGGCGGCCCGCCGCGAAGGAGAAGAAGTCGAGGCCGGTGGTGCCGGCGGTCGTGGAGCCGGCGGAGTGGATCGCGTTGACCTGCGCCGCGATCTGCGTCGCAAGGGCGTTGTACGACTCGGCGGCCGAGACGATGCTGCCGCCCGAGGTCGCCGTGCCGGGGCCGAGGGCAGCGACGGCTGCCGCGAGCGCGCCGCCGGAGATCGCCGCCGACTCGCCGGGCCGGTTCGCCCACTCGAGCTGGACCGGGCTGCTGTTGGCGTCGCCGAGCTGCTCGGCGCCGGTGAGCATGAGGGTGTGGGTCTTGCTGCCGGTCACGAGCGGGTTGCCGCCCACGAGCACGTCGGCGGAGCCGTCGGCCCGGTCGACCACAGTCGCGCCGGTGAGGTTCGCGAGAGTCGTGGTGAGCCGGGCGCGCTGGTCGAGCATCTCGTTGGGGGACTGCCCGGCGGCGGTCGCCTGGCGGATCTGGTCGTTGAGCGCGGCCACCTGGGTCGCGATCGCATTGACCTGGGTGACCATGCCCTGCGCCTGGCTGTGGGTGGTGTTGAAGGTGTCGACCGCGTCGGAGTAGCCCTGCGCGACGCGCGAGGCGAGGTCGTTGGCGGCCTCGAGCAGGACTCCGGAGGCCGACGTCTCGCCCGCGTGGTTGGCGACGTTCTGCCACGAGGCCCAGAACGTGTGGAGGGTCGCGGCCAGGCCGCTGTCGCCGGGCTCGTGCAGGGCGCCCTCGATGGAGTCCATCACCGTCGCCGTCATCTCGGCGTAGCCGCTGCTCGACGAGGAGGTGCGCATCCGGCTCTCGAGGAGCGCGTTGCCGAGGCGCTGGATCTGATCCACGGTGACGCCGGTGCCGCCGCGGAAGAGGGTGTCGAGCGGGCCGATGCCCGCGAGGGAGCCGTTAGCCGACTGGGAGACCCGCTGGCGCGTGTAGCCCTCGGTGTTGACGTTGGCGATGTTCTGGCCGACGGTGTCGATGCCGGCCCGCGCCGCGGCGAGGCCGGTGTAGGCGGTGCTGAGCCCGCCGAAGGTGCTCATGCGTCGTTGTCCAGGAGACGGGCCCGCGGGCTGGGGATGTCGGCGGCGCCGGTCGCGTCGTAGGTGCCGCTGTCCGTGACGATGTGAGCGAGCGTCTCCTGCGTGGAGCGGGAGGCGGCCCGGAGGAACTGGAGGTTGCTGTCGCGGAGCGCGGCGATTCCGCCGGCGAGCTCGTTGAGCGCCTGGAGGTGCGACGTGAACGTCTCCTTCCAGGCGGCAGAGGGAGCGTGGCTGATGATCTCCTTGAGCGTGGCATCCTCGCTCGAGCCCCACTCGGCGGCGACGCCGGCGACTTCGAGGGAGCGCTCGAGGGCGGACTGGCGCAGGCGTCCGAGGACCTGCTCGACCTCGCGCGTGGCGAAGGGGAGCCAGCGGGTGCGGCCCGCGCTCAAGAGGAGCTGCTCCTCCTCGAGTTTGAACATCAGGAGTTCGAGCATCTCGCGTTCGCGCCACAGGAGCGCTGACAGTTCATGGGCTCCCATGCGTGAGCGGTCTCCTTCCGGTTGCTCGGGGCTGACCCTCTCCGGCTCGATCTTCGCATAGAGCGTTCGATTGGGCATACAGAGAACTGTCGGCAGCGTTTCGCGTCCCGTTAGTGGGAATTGACATATCACCTCACATAGGTGACTGTCCGAGACGACACGCGGACCCGTTGTGGGGGGTGCGGCGGGGGTATCCCACCCCCCAAGATTGTGAACTGTCACCGGTGAGGGCTTACCCAGGCACCCGCTTTCCTCACTTGCGAACCCGACGAAATTACCAAACGGACCCTTTGTGGACCGTGCCTGCATATCGGTGACTTCTGGGGAGCACTCGGTGAATCGAGACCAACGCAACGCGCTTGTCGTTGAGAATCTGCCATTGGTCGGCTACCTCGTCCGCGACCTCTGCGCGCGTGCCACGCACCTCTCCCGTGATGACCTCGCCGCGGCCGGCGCCCTCGCGCTCGTGACCTCGGCCGACGCGTTCGACCCGTCCCTCGGCGTGCCCTTCGGCGCCTTCGCCCGCCGCCGCATCATCGGCTCCTTCGCCGACACCATGCGGACCGACGACTGGGCGACGCGCAGCGCGCGCCGCCGCATCCGGGAGACCCTCGCCGTCCAGGAGACGCTCACCGCCTCACTCGGCCGGGTGCCCACCGTTGACGAGATCGCCTCGACCCTCGGCGTCGACCGCCAAGAGGCGACGGATGCCCTCACCGACGCCTCGCGCACCATCAGCACCCTCGACGAGATCAACACCGACCTCCTCATCGCCGACAACTCCACTCCGGAGGAGACGGTGATCACGCAGGAGCGCACAGTCTTCGTCCGCTCGAGCGTCGCGGCCCTGCCCGAGGACATGCGCTACATCATCGAGCAGATCTACTTCGAGGAGCGCACCGTCAAGGAGATCGCCGAGGAACTGGGATTCACCCACTCCGCGGTCTCGCAGAAGCGGTCGGAGGCCGTGCGCCTCATCCGCGACGGGCTCACCACGCACTACTCCGAGGACGAGCGCGCCGCCCAGGCCGCCGCCGAGTCCCGGATCGCACCCGTCCGCCGCGCGGCCTACCTGGCCCGCGTCGCGGAGTACGCCAAGGCCGGCATGGTCGACGGCCTCATGGACACGGGCTGGGCGGAGTCCGCGGTGTCCTGACCCCCCTTTCGGGTCGAACACTAACCACCGCCAACCAACAACCGAATGTCAACAGTGCCGGACCACGGATGGACCGGTTCTACAAAGCCCACATCACGGAGGAAATCACCATGGGTATGTCAATCAACACCAACATCGCGGCGAACAACTCGTACCGCAACCTCACGAACACGCAGAACGACCTGTCCAAGTCGCTGGAGAAGCTCTCCAGCGGTCTTCGCATCAACCGCGCAGCGGATGACGCGGCAGGCCTCGCGATCTCTGAGGGCCTCAAGTCGCAGGTCGGCGGCCTCACGGTCGCGTCCCGCAACGCGCAGGACGGCATCTCGGTCATCCAGACCGCTGAAGGCTCGCTCTCCGAGGTCCACACGATCCTGCAGCGCATGCGCGACCTCGCGGTCCAGGCTGGCAACGACTCGAACAACTCGACCTCGCGCGCCGCGATCACCACTGAGGTGTCCGCGCTCACGACCGAGCTCGGCCGTATCGCCGCCGGCACGGACTTCAACGGCACCAAGCTCCTCGACGGCACCTCGTCGGCGCTGAGCTTCCAGGTGGGCGCGAACGGCGACGCGGCCAGCCGCATCTCCGTCAACCTCACCAACATCGCCGGTCTGGCCGCTGGCCTGACCACCGGCGGCGCCGGCGCGAAGTTCGACGTGCTGACCCCGACCGATGTCACGGGCGCGCAGGCGTTCACGGTTACCGACGGCACCACCGACACGACGGTCAACGTCACGCTCGGCGCTGCTGGCGCGTACAAGACCGTGCAGGACGTGGCAACGGCGCTCAACGCTGACACCGGGTTCAAGTCGAAGCTCAGCGCAACGGTGAACCAGAACAACCAGCTCGTCGTCAGCTCGCTGACGGGCGGCGCGGTCGTCGGTGGCGCAACGGCAGGAACCGACGCCACGTCGGGTACCGGCTTCAGCGCCAGCACGGCAGTCGCCGGTGGCGTGCTCAACTTCACCAACGCGACCACCTCGGCCGCGGCGATCACGGCTCTCGACGCCCGCATCACCTCGGTGTCGACCGCTCGCGCCGACCTGGGTGCTCAGCAGAACCGCTTCGAGAGCGTCATCCGCAACCTGGCAGTCTCGAAGGAGAACCTGTCGGCGGCCGGATCGCGCATCCGCGACACGGACATGGCTGAGGAGATGGTCAAGTACACGCGTGCCAACATCCTGCAGCAGGCTGGCACCGCGATGCTGGCCCAGGCCAACCAGAGCACCTCTGGCATCCTGCAGCTCCTGCGCTAGTCCCAGTCGCAACAACTGAACTGAACTAACGCACATCCTCCGGTGGTGGCGGTGGAAGGCCCTCGGGCCTTGCACCGTCACCCCGGTGGGTGGCTACCCGAGCAGGAGAGGACACCATGGGATCGCTAGCAATTGACGGGCTCATCAGCGGCCTCAACACCACCGACCTCATCAACCAGCTCATGAGCGTCGAGGCACAGCCTCAGACCCTGCTCAAGAACAAGGTCAGCACTACCCAGACTCTCGTCAGTGCATTCCAGAGCCTCAACACCTCGGTCGCCTCGCTCGCCTCGTACGCGAAGGCCACGGCCCTGCCGACCGCCACCAACCTCTTCACGGCCACCTCGAGCGCCTCGACGGTCAGCGTCACCGCCGGCACGAGCGCGGCACCCGGCCAGCTCGACCTGAGCGTGACATCCGTCGCCAAGACCCAGGTCTCGGTCACCGCCGCCATGTCCCAGTGGCCCGACAGCCCCGCCACCTTCACGATCGTCAAGGCCGACGGCACCAAGGTCGAGCTCACCGCCGCATCCACGTCGATGTCCGACATCGCGGATGCCATCAACTCGTCCTCCGCGGGCGTCAAGGCCTCTCGCGTCGCGGCGGGCACGAGCGGCACAGACCCGCTCTACCGCCTCCAGCTCAGCTCCGCCGCCACGGGCGCGGCCGGGGCGTTCCAGGTGTTCCGCGGCACTGCCGCCGACGTCACCGGCGGAACCGCCACCAACCTCCTCACCGCGACGGGGGCCGCGACCGTGCAGTCGGCGAGCGACGCCTCCGTGACCCTGTGGGCGGGAACCGGCGCCGAGCAGGTCATCACCTCCGCCACGAACACCTTCACCGACATCCTCCCGGGCGTGAACGTCACCGTCTCCAAGGTCGAGGCATCCCCGGTCTCGGTGACCATCGCGAAAGACACCGCGGGGGTCAGCAAGCTCGCCGAGAACCTCGTCGCGAACCTCACGTCGGTCTTCAACTTCATCGGCAGCAAGTCGACTGTCACCCAGGGCACGGATGCCTCGGGCTCGCCGACCACGTCGGCCGGGGTCTTCACGGGCAACTCGACCGTCCGCGACGTCAACGAGCGCATCATGTCGGCGGCCACCGCCCCCGTCAACGGCAAGTCGCCCTCCGAGATCGGCATCTCGATCACCAAGGACGGCGGCATCACGTACGACTCCGCCAAGTTCACCGCGGCGCTCGCCACCGACCCGGCCGGCACGCAGGCGATGCTCCAGACCATCGCCGACCGCGTCGCCACCGCCGCCGACTCCGCGTCGAACCAGTACACCGGCTCGATCACGCAGGTGATCACGGGCCAGCAGTCGTCCCTCAAGTCGCTCGGCGACCAGATCGACAGCTGGGACGTGCGCCTCGCCTCGCAGCGCGCGGGGCTCGAGCGCACCTACTCGGCCCTCGAAGTCTCCCTCAGCAACCTCCAAGCGCAGTCCAGCTGGCTCACCTCGCAACTCGCGGGCCTCAGCTCGAGCACGGGAAGCACCTCATGACGATGACCCACGACCCGCGGCTCGCGCGGGCCCAGTACAACCAGGACGCGATCCTCTCGGCATCGCCCAACCGGTTGCTCACGATGCTGTTCGACAGGCTCCTGCTCGACCTGCAGCGCGCCGAGGCCGCGCAGTCCGAGCAGGACTGGAGCCGGGCATCCGGCTACCTCATCCACGCGCAGGACATCGTCGCGGAGCTCGCGGGCACCCTCGACGTCGAGCGCTGGGACGGCGGGCAGAACCTGCTCGCGATCTACCTGTTCTCGTCGACGAAGCTCGTGAGCGCCAACGTCGAGCACTCGATCGAGCGCACGCGCGAGGTCATCACGATCATGGAGCCGCTGCGCCAGACCTGGCACGAGGCTGCAGCCATGGTCGCCGACCAGGCGGTGGCGTCGCACGTCCGCTCCTCCGGAGATCTGGGCTTTGCCTGATCGCGAGGAGATCAACGCATCCTGGCGCCTGATCCTGGGCGAGCTCGAGACCGATCTCGCCCGACTGAAGTCGGGGGAGGTGCTCGACGATGGCGGCCGGATCGCGTCAGCCGACTGGTCACCCCCCACGATCGTCGGGCCCCTCCCCGACGAGTACGCCCACGCCGTCCGTGCGCTCATCGAGCAGCAGCGGGAGGCGATCGAGGTGCTCGACGAGGCGCGCCGCAAGACCGGCGAGCACTTGGCCGCGGTCAAGGCGGCCGAGCCCGCGCGCGGCCAGCAGCCGGCCTACCTCGACGTCGAAGGTTAAAGCTCAACTTTAGAATTTTGCTAACGGCACTGACCAAAACGCCGATAGGTACAACAGAGCACGGATAGCTCACCATTTCTTGGCCACGGATCGGCCGTCTTTTCCTATCACTATGGGACGGATGCCGTGTTCGATTCGGTCACCTTCAACGCACTGTCCAGTGCTCTGGACGGCCTCTCCGCGCGACAGCGGGCGATCGCGAACAACATCGCGAACGTGAACACCCCCGGCTACCAGGCCCAGCGGGTCTCCTTCGAGGAGGCGCTCGCGGCTTCGGTGAAGGACGGCAGCGGCTCCGTAGCCCCCACGACCAAGGTCTCGCTCGACCCGACGCGCCTCGACGGCAACAACGTCAACCTCGACACCGAGACGCTCTCGAACATCGACACCGTGCTGCGCTTCCAGTTCGCGTCCAACGCGACGAGCGCGCAGTTCAGCCTCGTCCGCGCATCCCTCGGAGGCAACTGATGGCAACTGACGCGATCGCGATCGCCGGCACCGCGCTCACGGTGCACCGCAAGTGGCTCGACGCCATCTCCGACAACATCGCCAACGTCAACACGGTACGGGCGAGCTCGGATGAGGCGTTCCGGGCCCACTACGTCATCGCCGAGGCCGGCGAGGGCACGACGGGCGTCTACGTCAAGGCCGGTGCCTACGGCAGCGCGGAGGGCCGCATGGTCTACGAGCCCCAGCACCCCCTGGCGGACGAGAACGGCTACGTGCGCTACCCGGACATCGACCTCGGGCAGCAGATGAGCAGCCTCATCATGGCCCAGCGCGGCTACGAGGCGAACGCCGCCGTCGTCGACCGCGCGAAGACCACCTACGAAGCAGCAATCCAGATCGGCAGGAACTGATGGTCCTCCCCGTCGCCGCGGTATCGTCCGTCGCACCCACCGGGTACCTCTCCAACACCCAGGCCGTCTCCGGCACGAGCGGATCCGACTTCGGCTCGACGCTCGCCGGCGCCGTGGACAACCTGCAGCAGCTCCAGTCGACCTCCGACTCGCTCGCCGTCAAGGCGGTTACCGGCGACCTCAACGACATCCACCAGGCCACCATCGCCGCCACGCGCGCGCAGGTGACCATGGAGGTCGTCGCGGCGGTACGGAACAAGGGCATTGAGGCCTTCAACGACATCATGAGGATGCAGGCCTAATGCCCAAGGAAGTAACTGCTGCGTTCGGCCGCCTCACGCACGCGCTGCGCGAGTTCACGGTCGGCCAGCGCACCATCGCCATCATCGGCGTCGCGGTGCTCGTCGTGGGCGCGATCGCCCTCGGCGCGTGGTTCACCCGGTCCACCTACTCGCCGCTGTTCTCGGGCCTGAGCGGCTCCGATGCCAGCGCGATCGTCGACCAGCTCGACTCCGACGGCATCGCCTACCAGCTCACCGACGGCGGACAGACGATCCTCGTCCCCGACTCCGACGTGAACTCGGCCCGCCTCAAGGCGGCGGCGGCCGGGCTGCCCAGCCTCGACAACGGCGGCTACGCGCTGCTCGACGCGATGGGCGTCACGGCCTCGGAGTTCCAGCAGTCGGTGACCTACAAGCGCGCGATCGAGGGCGAGCTCGCCTCGACGATCGAGTCGATCAAGGGCGTGCGCACCGCGTCGGTCAAGCTCGCGATCCCGGAGCAGACGGTGTTCGTCTCCGAGAAGCAGGATCCGACGGCATCCGTCTTCGTCGACACCGAGTCGGGCGTCACCCTCTCCACCGACCAGGTGCAGGCGATCACCCACCTGACGGCGGCCTCGGTGGACGGCCTCACCCCCGAGAACGTCTCCGTGGTCGACGCCGACGGCACCGTGCTCTCCGCCGTCGGCACGGGCACGACCGGCAACTCCGACCAGCAGGCCTCCACCTACGAGGACCGGGTGCGCTCCGCGGTCCAGGCGATGCTCGACCGCGTCGTCGGCGTCGGCAACGCGACAGTCGTGGTCGCGGCGAGCATGAGCCTGCAGTCCGGCCAGCGCGTCGAGGAGACCTTCACGACCCCCGAGGACGCCCCGGTGCTGACCGAGGACTCGTCGAAGCAGGACTACACCGGCACCGGCACGAACGCCACGGGCGTGCTCGGCGCCGACAGCATCGCGGTGCCGACCGGCGGCACGGGCGACGGCAACTACACCTCCGAGTCCACGACCAAGACCAACGCGATCAACAAGGTCACGGAGACCACGCAGATCCCCGCGGGCGAGATCGAGCGCCAGACCGTCTCGGTGGCTGTCGACAAGGATGCAGCGGCCGGAATGTCCGCCTCGACGCTCGAGGGCCTCGTGGCAGCAGCAGCGGGCATCGACGCCGACCGCGGCGACGACGTCAAGGTGGAGCTCGTGACCTTCGCGAAGGTTGACAGCGGCACCGCCGCCACCGCCCTCGAGGAGGCCCGCGCGTCGGAGCTGCAGGCGAACGTCACGCAGATCATCACGACGGCGGTTCCGGTCGCGGGCGCGATCATCCTGCTCGTGATCCTGCTGAGCGGCATCCGCGGCTACCGCAAGCGCAAGGACAAGCAGGCCGCGATGGACCTCGGCGAGATGACCCAGGTGCGCGACCCCCTCGAGGCAGGCCAGGCGCAGGCGCTCGACGCCGCCACGGCGGCCGGGCTCCTGCCCCCGACCCAGCCGCTCGTGGCCGGGCCGTCCGCCTTCGCCGAGTTCGGCTCCGACCTCGACGACCTCGGAGTCGAGCGCATGCGGCAGGACATCGACAGCCTCGCCGCCGCGAGCCCCGAGCGCATGGCGGAGCACCTCCGCACGCTCATGGATGACAGGAGCCGTGCGTGAGCACGATGACCGGCATGGAGACGGCGGCGCTCGTCATCATGCAGATGTCGCAGGAGCACGCGGCGCAGGTCATGCGGCAGTTCACCGAGGCGGAGGCCGAGGAGATCGCGACCGAGATCATCCGCCTCCGCAAGGTGGAGGAGGGCCACGCCGAGGCCGCCATCACGGAGTTCCACGCCCGCACCCGCAGCGGTCGCGCCGACACGCGCGGCGGCCGTGACGCGGCGGCGACCCTGCTCGACGCGGCGTTCGGCGAGGAGCGCGCCGCCGGGCTCATCGACCGCGCGGCCTCCGCCGCGGGCGGCCACTCGTTCGAGTTCATGGACAACG
Source organism: Rhodoglobus sp. (assembly GCA_025463515.1). Taxonomy (GTDB): domain Bacteria; phylum Actinomycetota; class Actinomycetes; order Actinomycetales; family Microbacteriaceae; genus Rhodoglobus. The sequence goes on along the minus strand of JAODAQ010000076.1, from coordinate 4,223 downwards.
TCGACCCCTCGCACGTGTCCCGTGTGCTCGACGGCGAGGCGCCCGGCACCGTGGCACTCGTGCTCGCGCACCTGCGGCCCGAAGTCGCGTCCCACGTGCTCGGGACCTTCGCCACGAGCATCCGGGCTGATATCGCGCAGGCGCTCGCCACGATGGGCACCCCGAGCCCCGAGATCGTCGAGATCGTCGCCGAGACCCTGCGCCAGCGCATCCGGTCGGCAGTCGCACCCGCGGACTCGACGGAGGTGACGGGCGGCGTGCAGCCCCTCGTCGACATCGTCAAGCGCTCGGATGTTGCTGCCGAGTACGAGCTGCTCGAGGAGATCGAGCGCCGCGACCCGGCTCTCGCCGAGGAGATGCGCGCGCGGATGCTGGGCTTCGGCGACATCGTCAAGTTCGAGGACCGCGACGTGCAGCAGGTGATCCGCGGGCTGGACGCCTCGGCCCTCGCCGTCGCGCTGCACGGCGCGGACGACGCGATCGCCGAGCTCATCCGGGCGAACATGTCCGAGCGCAACCGCGAGCTGCTCGACGACGAGATCAGCCTCCTGACCAAGGTGCGCAAGACGGCCGTGGTCGAGGCGCGCTCCGAGATCGTCAAGGCGATGCGCGAGCTCGAGTCGTCCGGGACCATCGCGGTCAAGGAAGAGACCGATGGCGAGGCCGGTGAGGATGTCGACTGAGTCAGCGTTCTCGCCCCTGAGCTTCCCCGCGCTGCCGGGGCAGTCGAAGGCCGACGAGCGAGACGCGATCCGCGGCCACACGGCGGGCTACGCCGCGGGGCGCAAGGAGGCGGAGGCCGAGGTGGCCGTGCTGCGCCGCGCGCTGGAGGCGGAGGCCGCGGAGGCCACGGAGGCCGCCCGCGAGCGGGTGGGCACTGCGCTCGAGGCGCTTGCCCGGGCGGCATCAGACTTCCGTGCGCGGCAGGCGCCGGCGCTGCTCTCCGTCGACGCGTCGATCGCGGCAGCCGCGATCGAGCTCGCCGAGGCGATCGTGGGCCACGAGCTCTCCACGGCTGACGGCTCGGCGCGCGCGGCGCTCGACCGGGCATCCGTCGAGGCTGTTCCCGCCGGCAGCGTCGTGCGGCTGAACCCGCAGGATGTGGCGGTGATCGTCGCCGAGGGCGGCGCCCACCCCGGTCTCGAGCTCGTCGCCGACTACTCCCTCGACCGCGGCGACGCGGTCGTCGACCTTGCGCACGGCACGCTCGACGCGCGCGTCTCCGCCTCGCTGCAGCGCGCCAGGGCAGCCCTCACGGAGGGCGCGGCATGACCGCGGCCACGATCTTCCGCCCCGCGCGCCTCGACGCGATGCTCGAGGCGGCGCGCCCCGAGCGCATCGGCTCGGTGACCTCGGTCGCGGGCCTGCGCATCGACATCCGCGGTCTCGAGGCCAGCATCGGCGACGTCGTGGTGATCGGCGAGACCGCCCGCGCGGAGGTGGTCGCGGTCGCGACCGGCGTGCTCACCGCGATGCTCCTCGACCCGGTGGAGAACCTCGCGTCGGGTACTCCGGTGCGCACGCGCCGCACCCGGATGCTCGTCCCGACCGGCCACGGACTGCTCGGCCGCGTGCTCGACGGAATGGGCCGCCCGATCGACGGCAAGGGCCCGCTCGTGACGAGCGGCTGGGTCCCGGTGGACAACGACGTGCCGCCCGCCCTCGACCGCGCGCGCATCGACACCCCGCTCTCCCTCGGAGTGCGCGCCCTCGACACTCTGGCCACCGTCGGCCGCGGCCAGCGCATGGGCCTGTTCGCGGGCTCGGGCGTCGGCAAGTCGTCGCTCATGTCGATGATCGCGCGCGGCTCGGACGCGGAACTCTCCGTCATCGCCCTGGTCGGCGAGCGCGGCCGCGAGGTCCGCGAGTTCCTCGAGGACGACCTCGGCGACGAGGGCCTCGCCCGCTCCGTCGTGGTCGTCTCCACCGCGGATGCCCCGGCCCTCCTGCGCGTGCGGGCGGCCTTCACGGCAACCCGGATCGCAGAGTCGTTCCGCGACCAGGGCTCGCACGTCATGCTCATGATGGACTCGCTCACCCGCGTCGCCTTCGCGCAGCGCGAGATCGGCCTCTCGGTGGGGGAGCCCCCGGCCACCCGCGGCTACCCGCCGTCGGTGTTCGGCCTCCTCGGGCGGCTGCTCGAGCGCGCGGGGACCGCGGAGCACGGCTCGATCACGGGCATGTACACGGTGCTCGTGGAGGGCGACGACCACAACGAGCCGATCGCCGACGCGGTGCGCTCCATCCTCGACGGCCACGTCGTGCTCGACCGCAAACTCGCGCTCGCAGGCCATTACCCGGCCATCGACGTGCTCGCCTCGGTCTCCCGGGTGGCCTCGCGCGTCTCGTCGGCGGAGAACCGCGCGGTCGCGGCATCCCTGAAGAAGGTGCTCGCCGCCCGGATGAGCGCACAGGACCTGCTCGACGTCGGTGCGTACCAGCCCGGCTCCAACCCGCTCGTGGATGCCGCGGTCGGGCACCAGGCCGAGATCGAGCACTTCCTCCAGCAGGACATGCACGACCTCACCCCGCAGGACGAGGCGTGGGCGCGGCTCTCGCACATCACGCAGTCGTTCGAGAAGGGGGCCGCAGCATGAGCGCCCAGTTCTCGCTCGCGGGCCTGCTGCGCCTGCGCAAGCTGCAGGAGGACCAGCGCGCGGTCGAGCTCAACTCGGCGCGCGACCGCGAGTCGGTCGGCCTCGCCCGCACCCGCCGCATCCGCCGGTCGCTCGCGGAGGGCCACGAGGACCCCACGGCGCACGCCTCGCTCGCCTCGATCGCCGCGGCGCGCGCGTCGTCGGCGACCCTGCTCTCCGAGCTGAGCGAGATCGACCGGGAGAACGCCGCCGAGGTCGAGACCGCCGCCTCCGCGCACGCCGACGCGCACCGCAAGACCCTCGGGCTCGAGAAGCTCGAGACCCGCTTCGAGGAGAAGAAGCTCGCCGAGGAGCTGCGCGAGGAGCAGCTGCTGCTCGACGACCTGTCGTCTCGCGCGTGGCACGTCGCGAACCGGGAGGAGGCGCCGTGAGCACCGATTCCATGGTCGCGCTGCAGCGCATCCAGACCACCTTCGACCAGCTGGCGACGCCCGGCGGGATCGCGCCCTCGAGCGGAACGGCGAACTCGAACGAGCTGTTCGCCAAGCTCATCGACGCCCTCCGCGCCCAGGACGACGCGGCGAAGGCGAAGTCGACCGCGGTCACCGGCGAGGGGATCGTCTCCGCCGCCGAGAGCTACGAGGGCGTGCCCTACGTGTTCGGCGGCACGAGCCGCGACGGCATCGACTGCACCGGCCTCGTGCAGAAGGCCCTCGCGGACGCGGGGATCACCGTCGGCCGCAGCATGGACGACCAGATCACCGCCGGCACGGAGGTCGGCAAGCTCGCCGACGCCAAGCCGGGCGACCTCATCGTGCTCGACGGCGGCGCCCACATCGTGATCTACGCGGGCAACGGCAACGTCATCCACGCGCCCTACGAGGGCCGCACCGTGACCGAGCAGAAGGCCTGGTTCGACGACTCGGACATCGTGACCATCCGCCGCCTCGCTCCGGATGCTGCGCCCGCCCCGGTCGCCTACTCGGGGAGCACCCTCACGAACTTCTCAGCCTCAGACGCCCTCCAGGCCCTGATCAACGCCCAAGCAGCAATACTCAGCAGGAGCATCTCATGAGCACCGTAGCCCCGAGCGCCCCGGCGCCCGCCGCCGTCGACGCATCGGCGTCCGGTGCCAAGGGGGAGACCGCCGACCCCGCGGCCTTCGCCGCCGAGTTCGAGACCGCGCTCACCTCCCTCGCCGTGCCCGTCACGGCGGTGCCCGTCGACCCCGACGCGGTAGCGACTGCGGCCCCGACCGCCCCTGCCGCGGAATCCCCGGCCCCCGCGGCCCTCCCCGCGGCCGCCGCCCCAACCCCCGCCCCTACCGAAACGACGGATCCGCTGCTCGTCGCGCCCGGTGACACTGCGGTTCCGGCCGCGCCCGCAGCGCCGATCTCCGTCGTTTCGGAAGCAGTGCCGGTCGAGACGGCCCCCGCCCCGGTTGCTGTCGAGGTCGAGGCCGCGCCGGCAGTGACGGTTGCGGCGGCGAGTGCGGCACCGGTCGCCGACGACGACAGCGACACAGACGACGAGACTCCGGATGCCGCGCCCCCGGCGGCCCCGGTCGACGCAGCGCCCGCGCTCGTGGTCCCGCCGCCGGCGCCCCCGCAGGCCGCAGCCCCGGTC